>NZ_JBIEIL010000001.1:0-737207 GCF_043496865.1 Pseudomonas retamae | reverse complement strand
TGGTGGTTTTTACGTTTTGGGGGACCGTGTGGTTTGTTTGGGGGCCGCGCCCCCCACCCCCCGCGCCCCCACGCCGATTCAACGCGGGTTCGGTTGATCATCCATCTCCGCATTGTCGGTTTCTCTGCGCACCCGTTCCGGGTCGAGACCGGTGCTGTCATCGTCCAGCGGGATTTCGCCTTCGTTGTCAGGCAGTTCGTCGATGCCGCGATCCTTCATCGGATCGACTTCGGTGCGGCCCGGGCTCAACGGATCGGGAGTTGTCGGCAGCGGATCATGCTCACCACTACCGCCTTGCAGGTTCGGGTCGTTGTTCATTTCACACCTCTCGTTGTGCGCTGTTTCATCGGCGTACAGGTTGGAGGTGCAGGGAAATCATGCCGTTCGATTTTTCCGTGTGCCGGTGGTCGGTTGAGCCGTTGAAGCACGCTTTGTTGAATTTTTTCCGACGCAGGCTGATCAACAGCACAACAACCCGACACAAGGAAATCGACATGAGCGCTTCATTCAAGGTCGGCGATGCGGTGCGCTGGAACTCCGAGGCCGGGGAGATTCACGGCACGGTGGTCAAGGTGCACACCCGCGATACCGAGTTCATGGGTCGCCACCGACCGGCCTCGAAGGACTCGCCGCAGTACGAGGTCAAGAGCGACAAGACCGGTCACCTGGCCATGCACCATGGCGAGGCGCTCAAGCGCGTTAACTGACGCGCTCGATCAGAAACGCGTCAGTCGATAACGATCGCGACTCGGTAAATCAGGCACCGGATTTGAAGCCGGGAACGCCAGCTGCACCAGCATTTCGGCCGTGACTGCCGCGTGGGTCAGGCCCAGGTGCTGATGACCGAACGCGAGCAACACTTTGCCCTCGCAGACCTGATCGATCACTGGCAGCGAGTCCGGCAGCGACGGGCGAAAACCCATCCACGGCGTTGCCGCTTCGGCGTTCAGGTCTTCGCGAAACAGGCCCTGACTCAAGCGATGCAATTGCCAGGCGCGCTGCATATTGGCTGGCTTGTGCAAGCCGGCGAACTCTACCGTGCCGGCCAGGCGCAGGCCTTCGGTCATCGGCGTCATGATGAATTTGCGTTCCAGCGAGGTGACGGGGAAGGGCAGTCGCCCTGTTTCATGGGGCAGCATCAGGTGATAACCGCGCTCGGTGTCCAGCGGGACTCGTTTGCCGGTGAGGGCGGCGGTGAGTGGCGCCGAATGAGCGCCGCAGGCGATCAGCACGCGGCGGGTGCTGATTGGCCCGTGGTCGGTGTGCAGGCTAACGCCGTCGTCCTGCACTCGGCCACCCACGACCCGTTGCTGCAAAAAGCACGCGCCGGCAGCCTTGGCCGCTTCGACCAGCGCGGTGACTACGCGGTAGGGATCGATGAAATGCCCGGTTCGCGGGAAGAACAAGCCACCCTGAATCCGTTCGCTGAGTTGTGGCGCGATGTCGCGAATGGCGCCAGCCTGCCAGAAGTCCACTGGCACTTGCTGCTGATGCAATCTTTGCTGCAACGTCTCGATTGCCTGACGCGATTCGCCGCGCTCATACACCAGCAGCGAACCGTCTACTTTGAGCAAATCGCTGCGCTGGATATCGCCGAGCAAACGTTGCCACGAGGCCAGGCTGCTTTCATTCAGCGCACGCAAACCGGCGACCGTATTGTCGAACGGCTGCGCACGCAGATTCAGCAACAACCGGGTGAACCACGGCAGCGCGAGCGGCAGGTAGCGCCAGTCCAGGCGCAGCGGCCCCATCGGGTCGAGCAGCATGCCCGGCAGGCGTTTGAGGATCGACACGTCGGCGATCGGGAATACCTGCTCGGTCGCCAGGTGCCCGGCATTGCCGAACGAAGCGCCATGGCCGGGGGGCCGGTGATCGATTACGACCACGCGCAACCCTTGGCGGGCCAGACGCAGCGCGCAGGCAACGCCGATAATGCCGGCGCCGACCACGGCGATGTCGTGCGCGGGGTTATTTGCCATGGTGTGTTCCTGAAAAAGAGGAGGGACTGCCGGCAGCCCCAGGGCTGCGCGGCAGGTGCAATGGCGCAGGTCAGGCGAAGTCCTGCTGCGCCGACCAGTTTTCGTACCAGTGACGGAACAGCGCATATTGCTGTTCGGCGTAACGTCGTTGCGAGTCGCTCAAGGCGTCAGTTTCGTTGAAGTGCAGGGTGTATTCCTTGTCGCCGTTGAGCACCATCAAATGCTTGTAATACAGCACCAGATCACAGCCCTCATCGAACGACGACAGCACCGCCAGCGCCGACTCCAGTTCCCGCGCCTGGCGCCGCGCCCTGGCATCACCCTTGGCCGCTTGCTTGCTCAGCGCCACCAGTTGCAGCACTTCGCGCGGCAGGGCGTTGCCGATGCCGGTAATGGCGCCAGTGGCGTTGCAGTTGACGAAACCGTGCACTACTTGCGTATCGACGCCGACCATCAGGGTCACGTCATCGTCCTTGGAGGTGATGTTTTCAGCGGCGTAACGCAGGTCGGCGCCGCCGCCGAATTCCTTGAAGCCGATCAGGTTCGGGTGCTCGCGACGCAGTTCGAAGAACAGCTCGGCGCGGGTGGCGAAGCCGTAGTAGGGGCTGTTGTAAATCACCGCCGGCAGGTTCGGCGCGGCTTGCAGAATTGCCGAGAAATGCGCCTTTTGCGCGGCTGCAGAAGCCCCACGTGAGAGAACCCGTGGAATCACCATCAAGCCTTGAGCGCCGACTTTGGCGGCATGTGCGGCATGGGATATCGCCTCGCGGGAATTCACCGCGCCAGTGCCGACAATCGTCGGCACGCCGGCCTCGACCAGCCGCGCCACGCCTTCCTGACGCTGGGCTTCGGTGAGCAACGGCCAGTCGCCCATCGAACCGCAATAAACCACCGCGCTCATGCCGATATCGACCAGCTCGCGACCCTTGGCCACCAGCGCGTCGAAGTCCGGGGTGCGCTGGGCGGTGCACGGGGTCATCAGGGCCGGCATGCAACCGGTGAAGATGTTGTCGCTCATTATTTTGACTCCTTGGCACAGCATTCAAAGTGAGAGGAAAAACCAGCGGGGCGGCTCAGATGCCCCACGCGAACGGATCCTGTTCGTCGATCAGCAGCGTGCTGTCGGCGGTTATGTAGGCGCGGCCGGTGATGAACGGGCGAATGCGCTCGCCTGCCCATTCGAAGCGGCCTTCGAACTGGCTGCCGGTGATGCTTGCCTGCACCCAGAGTGCGCCGGGCTGCAATTTGTCGTCGGCAGCGAGGCAGGCAAGTTTGGCGCTGGTGCCGGTGCCGCACGGCGAGCGGTCGTAGGCTTTGCCGGGGCACATGACGAAGTTGCGGCTGTCGGCGTTGGCGTCATCGGCGAACAGTTCGATGTGATCGATGACCGCGCCGTCCTCGCCGTAAATGCCCTGATCTTCAAGGGCCTTGAGCATGGCCCAGGTATACGCGGTGAGGTGTTCGACGTTGTCCATGGTCAACGTCTGGCCGTGCTCGGAAACCAGGAAAAACCAGTTGCCGCCGTAAGCGATGTCGCCGCGTACCTGGCCGAAACCCGGCACGTCCACCGCCACCTGCTTGCGGTAGCGATAGGCGGGCACGTTGCCGAGGGTCACGCTGCCATCCTCGTGCAGGGTGGCGCTGACCGGGCCTACCGGCGTGTCGATCTTATGTTCGCCGGGCTGGATCTTCCCCAGGTATTGCAACGAGTTGATCAGGCCGATGGTGCCGTGGCCGCACATGCCCAAATAACCGGCGTTGTTGAAGAAGATCACCCCGCAGGTGGCATCCGCCGAGACCGGCGGGCAATACAGCGCGCCGACCAGTACGTCGTTGCCGCGCGGTTCCAGCAGACAGGCGCGGCGCCACTGATCATGCTGGCTGCGCAGGGCATCGCGTTGTTCGGCGATGGTCGCGCCGGGCAGGGCGGGGAAGCCATCCATCACCAGCCGGGTGGGTTCGCCGCCGGTATGCGAGTCGATCACGTGAAGTCGTTTCATGGGCATGTCCCGTAGGTGATTTCAGTAGGCGCCGAGCGGGCGCGAATTGACATTGGCGCTGGCGGCGGTGACTTCGCTTTCCTCGTCGTCCTCGTCCAGACGCAGCAGATGCGCCGGCACACCGGTCGCCGCGCCCCAGTAATAGATCGCGGTCGCGCAGGCCGCTACCACCAGCGTGTCGAACGGATGGGCGAGGACGCCGAGGCCGCCGAAGGTGCCGAGTTTCGACAGCACGATGGTCACCGCGTAGAAGGCGATCAACCACGCCGAGGAGCGCACCTGACGCGCCAGATTGAGGTGCGCGGTCGGCACAAAACGCGCGCAGAGCAGGTACACCACGAACATCAGAATCTGCAGGCCGAGCAGCCACGACACGGTGTTCCAGCCCGACCAGTAGACGATCAGTGCGGCGATGATGAACGACACCGGGCCGAGCACGCCCATGTACTTGACCCGGAACGGCCGCGGCAGGTCCGGCGCGTTGCGACGCAGCGCGGCCACCGAAACCGGGGCCACGGCGTAGCTCAGCACCAACGCGGCGGAGACCACATTGATCAGCGCCTCCCACGACGGGAACGGCAGGGTCCAGAACACCGACAGGGCGAAGGTCAGCCATAGCGCCGGGCGCGGAATCCCGGACTTCTCATCGATGTGGGTGAAAACCTTGAAGAATGTGCCGGTCTGCGCCCAGCCGTAGATCACCCGCGGCGTGGCGTTCATGTAGATGTTGCCGCAGCCGCTGGGCGAGATCACCGCGTCGGCGACCACCAGATACGCCAGCCAGCCAACGCCCAGCGCCAGGGCGATGTCGCGGTACGGCAGGGCGAATTCCTTGCTGACCCCGGCCCAGCCGTTAGCGAGAATTTCCGTAGGAATGCTGCCGAGAAAAGCCATTTGCAGCAGCACGTAAATCAGCGTCGACAGCAGCACCGAAAGGATCAGTGCGATGGGGATGGTGCGCTGCGGATTCTTCACTTCGCTCGCCACCGAGATGATCGGCGTCAGGCCCAGATAAGCAAAAATGATCCCGCCGGCCGACACCGCCATTTCCACGCCGGACAAGCCGAACGGGGCGAAACCCTGCACCTGGAAATTCTCCGGTTTGAAGAAGGTGAACAGCACGCCGATCACCAGCAGCGGCACGATGAACTTGAAAATACTGACCAGGTTATTCGCCTTGGCGAAGGTCTTGACGCTGCGGTAGTTAAGCAGGAAGAACACGCAAAGCAGGCCGAACTGCACCAGCCAGCCGAGGATCGTCGGGTCGCCGCTGCCGGCCTTGGTCAGGTCGGGAAACCATGCCGCCGCGTATTGGCGCGAGGCGACTACTTCGATCGCCACCAGGCTGGAAAAGGCAATCAGCGTGATGAAGCCCATCAGGTAGCCGAGCAACGGTCCGTGCGAATACACCGGGTAACGCACCACGCCGCCGGCGCGGGGCAGGGCAGCACCGAGTTCGCAATACACGATGCCCAGCAACAGCACGGCAAACCCGCCCAGCAACCAGGAAAAGATCCCCGCCGGGCCGGCAATCGCCGAAACGTGGCTGGCGGCGAACAACCAGCCGGAACCGAAGATTGCACCGAGCCCGATGAACGTGAGGTCGATCAGTGAAAGCTGTTTTTTGAACTTGCCTTGGCCTGACATGGCATCGCCTTCTTGTGAGTTATTGGATAGGCAGTTGTGTCACTCGCACGTCCAGACTTTGCACCTGACGACCCAGCAGTGATTGATGTTTTAACGCGGCAGCGATGACGAATTCAGCACAATGGCGCGGCTGGAACGCGATGCTCGACAGGCTTCGGATGATGTTGCAATCTGCACGCGACCGCCGCAGATCGGGCACCGGGCCGATCCACGAACCGAGGACACTCTTTGATGCACAGCGCGCTTTCGATCCTGGCGCAGGGCGGCAACGGCCAGCGCCCGCAGACCCTCGAAGACCTGGTGGCGAGCGCCGCGCTGCTGTTACCGATGCTCGATGTGATCCCCAACGCGGCGATTTTCATCAAGGATCTGCAAGCGCGATATGTCCTCGCCAACCGCACGCTGGTGCAGCGCTGCGGCTTGAAGGATTTGCGTCCGTTGCTCGGCAAGACCAGCGCGCAGGTGTTTCCGGCGCAACTGGGGCCGGGCTACACCGAGCAGGATCGCAAAGTGCTGGAGCAAGGGTGGGTGCTGGAGGATCAGCTCGAACTGCATCTGTACGGCAGCCGCGAACCGGGCTGGTGCCTGACGCACAAACAGCCGCTGTACAACCGTGACGCAGAGATCATTGGCCTGGTCGGGATTTCCGTGGACCTGCAATCGGCCAGCGAAACCCACCCGGCGTTCGAGCGGCTGGCAGCGGTCGATGAACACATACGCGCGCATTTCAATCGTCGTGTCACTCTCAGTGAGCTGACCCGAATCGCCGGCATTTCCGTCGCGCAACTGGAACGCTATTGCAAGCGCGTATTCCATCTGACGCCGCGGCAGATGATCCAGAAAGTACGCCTGGAACATGCACACCGTTTGCTCCACAGCGACCTGCCGATCACCGAGGTGGCGCTGCAATGCGGCTACACCGACCACAGCGCCTTCACCCGCCAGTTCAAGGCCTCGACCGGGTTCACCCCGCGCGAGTATCGGCAGGCGACAGGCAATTAGCATTGCGCGCCCGTCCTGACTGATCGTTCCCACGCTCCCGCGTGGGAATGCAGCCCGTGACGCTCTGCGTCACTGGACGCGGAGCGTCCCCGGAGTCATTCCCACGCAGAGCGTAGGAACGATCATCCGACCTCACAGCAACACCGCCAGCCACGCCGAAATCAGCAGCAAAAGCGCCAGCAGCGCATTCATGCGCTTGTACGCCTGCGCCGAGCCGAACAACCGCGCGCTGCCTACGCCGAGCAGCGCCCAGAACGTCATGCACGGCAGCGACACCAGCAGAAAGGCCAGCGACAGCACCAGCAGGCGCAAGGTCTTGTCACCCCCGCCGACGAACACGCTGACCACCGCCACGGCCATCATCCACACCTTGGGATTGACCAGTTGCAGCAGCGCCGCGCCGAACACGCTGATGCCTGCGGTTTGGTTCTGAGCCGGGTCCAGCGACGGCGGCGGGCTGCGAAAAATCTGCCAGGCCAGCCAGCTCAGCCAGAGCACGCCGCCCCAGGCCATGGCGTGCTGCACCAGCGGATAACGCAACAGCGTTTCGCCGGCACCCAGGCCCACCACCAGGACAATCAGCGCCGCCGCGCTGCAGGCGCCGAAGATGATCGGCAGCGTGGCGAGCAGGCCCTGCCGGGAACTGTGGCTGAGTACCAGAATATTGGTCGGGCCGGGCGTGATCGAAGCCACGAAAGCGAACAGCAGAAAGGGCAGAATTGAAGCCATGATGTGCGGGTCCTGAAAATGCAAAACAGGCCTGCATGATCGCCAGTCGGCGCGCCTCAGTCTGGAAGGTTTGAGCAGCGCTTGCGGTAGTCCGCCGGGGTCAATTGGTAGGCGCGGCGGAACCAGCGGCCCAGGTGACTCTGATCGGCAAACCCCAGCACACAGGCGACCTCGGCCGGCGTCTCGCCGCGCGCTAGCAACTGCCGCGCCTTGGCCAGGCGCAACTGGATCAGATAGGCATGCGGGGCCAGGCCGAAAGCCGCCTTGAACGCGCGGCTCAGGCGAAACCGGTCGACCGCGCAAATCTTCGCCAGATCATCCAGACCGATGTCTTCATAGGCATGCGCGTGCAGATAATCCCGCGCGACCTGCGCCACCAGCGGCAGGCGCGGATCAATCGGCTGACGCTTGCGCCAGTCGAGGTGCCGGGTCAGCGAGCCCAGCAGCCCATCGATGGCGGTCTGGCGGACGATGCGCAAATCACCGTCGTGCAGTGCGTGAAAAGCCTGAACGATTGCGGTGGCCAAGCGCGGGTCCTGGCTCAGCGTATCGGCAAACCCCGGCTGACTGTTCGACGGTGCGTCTTCATAAAGGGCATGCACTTCGCGCTCGAGCCAGTGCGGGTCGAGGTACAGCATCGAATAGGTGAAACCATCCTCGGTCGGCGCATGGCCGTCATGAATTTCCCCCGGCTCCAGCAAAAACACCTGGCCCGGCGTGCTGCGATGGCGCATTCGTCGGCAATTGAATTGCTGCACACCTTGTTCGGTGACGCCGACCAGAAAACTGTCGTGCCAGTGCGGGTCGTAGGCATGCCCTTCAAAGTGCGCGCGAATCGACTCAATGCCGGTGTCGACGTCCTGGGACAGCTCGATCCAGTTGCGTTTTTCCACGAGGCCTCCAGGGTTCGATTGGACAACATGCGGCCGGATAAAATACCGCGCAATGGGCACAGGCGTTTAGAAGATTTGTGCACAAAAGGGCAGCGCAGCCTTTCAGGGCGCTGTTGATTCAGGAACAACGCGTGTCAATCGCGGACGACCATCAGCAATAGCCAGTACAACAACGCCGCGGCGCTGATCGCCGCACCCAACAGGCAGACGCCGACCCAGCCAACGTGCGCATACGTGTAAGTGGCGGCTATCGCACCGAGGCCACTGCCGACCGAGTAGAAGCACATGTAGGCGCCGACCAGACGGCTCTGCGCATCCGGGCGAGCCGCGAAAATCAGGCTTTGGTTGGTGACATGCACCGCTTGTACGGCGAAGTCGAGCAGCACCACACCGACGACCATGGCCAGCATTGAGCTTTCGACAAATGCCGTGGGCAGCCAGGACAGGGTCAGCAACGCCAGGGCGACGCCGGTGGTGCGATTGCCGCGTCCCTGGTCCGCCAGGCGTCCGGCCCGCGCTGCTGCCAGTGCACCGGCCACACCGGCGAGGCCGAACAGGCCGATCTGCGTGTGCGTCAGTGACAGCGGTGGCGCACTCAGTGGCAGTACCATCGACGTCCACAGCACGCTGAAGGCGGCGAAGATCAGCAGGGCGAAGGTGCCTCTGATCCGCAGCGTGCGCTCGGTCAGGTACAGCTGGAACATCGACCGCAGCAACTCCCCGTAACTGCCTCTGGCCGGCGGGGCTGCGGAAGCGGGCAGGGTGCGCCACAACACCAGCGCCATGCCGATCATCAGCGTGGCCGAGACAAAATACACGCCGCGCCAGCCGGCCAGATCGGCGACTGCCCCCGAGACGAAGCGTGCCAGCAGAATGCCCAGCACCACGCCACTCGTCACCGTGCCGACCGCTTCGCCGCGCTGCTGCGGGCTGGCCAGCGCGGCCGCGTAAGCCACGACCACCTGCACCACCACAGCCATCAGGCCCACCAGCACCATGGCACCGAGCAGCGTGCCCCAGTTGCCGGCAAGTCCCACCGCGCACAAGGCCAGGGCCGATATCAGCATTTGCGTCAGGATGAGTTTTTTGCGATTGAGCAGGTCACCCAGCGGCACGATGAACAACAAGCCGACGGCATAGCCAGCCTGAGTCGCGGTGACAACGATGCCGATCGTGCCCGGCGCAACGGCCAGACTCGACGCCATCGACTCCAGCAAAGGCTGGGCGAAGTAGACGTTGGCCACGGCCATGGCGCAGGTGATTGCGAAGAGCAGGGTTTGATAGCGGCTGAGGGTCGTTGCGCCACCAGACGGCGAAGTCTGCGAACGCGCAGCGGCCAGTTTTTCAGCTTCTACGCCAGTTTTTACCGGGGCATGGGCTTCGTAAGGCATCAGTCCTTCCTTGGAGTTGTGGTTTCAAAAGAAAACCGATGCGTTGATTTTTAGCGATGTCGGTTGTTAAATGCAACCACCTTCTGCAGAGCGTTTTCGTCCGTCAGAACCTTTTTCAGCCTTGTTGCTTTCCCCCTTGGAGATTCATGGCCAGACAGACCTTACTGGCACAGAGCGAATGCCCGGTCGCCAGAACACTGGAGGCCATTGGTGATCGCTGGGTGCTGATGATCATCCGCGACGCGTTCGACGACGTGCGCCGCTTCAGCGAATTCCAGAAACGCCTGGGGCTGGCGAAAAACATCCTTACGGTGAAACTGAAAATGCTCGTCGAACTGGGCGTGCTGCAAATGCAGCCAGCCGCCGATGGCAGCGCCTACAAGGAATATGTCCTGACCGACATGGGCCGCGCGGTGTTTCCGATCGTCGTCAGCCTGCGGCAGTGGGGCGAGCGCTTTCTGTTCAGCGAAGGCGAGAGCCATTCGGTACTGCTTGACAACGATTCAGACCAACCGGTGGAGACCATCGCTGTGCGCTCTACGTCGGGCAAGGTGCTGACACCCGCCGACTGCCATCGTCGGGTGGTCACGCGTAAAGGCTGATTGCCGGAGGGGCTGTATCAACTCGTCGCTGGCGGTTTCGCCAGCGCAATGCCCGCCGCGCCCAGTCGCTTCAAGATTTCAAACAGCAAATCACTCTTGGTCACCCCGACAATCCTCGGACTGGCCACATACCCGGTCACTGTCAGGGTGATCCCGTCCGGCGACAGCTTGCTGAAGCGCACGAACGGCGCCGGTTTATCCAGCAGGGTTTCGTTCTCGCGGTAGGCGTCCAGCAGCAGCTCTTTGACTTGCTCAGGGTCGATGTCCAGCGGGAACATCAACTCCAGCGACGCCACGCCTTGCGCGCTGCCGCCCAGGGTGACGTTGCGCAGGTTCTGCGAGATCAATTGCGAGTTGGGCACGATCACGATAGAGCGGTCGCTGAGCTGGATTTCCGTGGCGCGTACGTTGATCCGGCGAATGTCGCCTTCAACGCCGCTGATGCTGATCAGGTCGCCGACCTTCACCGGCCGCTCCGTCAGCAGAATCAGCCCGGAAACGAAGTTCTTCACGATCTCCTGCAAACCGAAACCGATCCCCACCGACAAGGCGCTGACGATCCACGCCAGATTGGTCCACTGCACGCCCAGCGACGACAGGGTCAGCAGAATCACCAGCGCATAACCGATATTGGAAAACAACGTGCTCAGCGAGGCGCACATGCCGGGGTCCATCTCGGTCTTGGGCAGGAACTCGTGGTCCAGCCAGCGGCTCAGGGTGCGAATCAGCCAGATCCCGATGATCAAGGCCAGTACGGCATTGAGCAGGTGCGCGGGGACGATGTTCAACTTGCGCAACCCGGCGCCGCCGAGGATCACCATGATGTTGCTCAGCAGTTGCCCGAGCGTGGTGCCGATGCCGCCGACGAACAGGCTGATCACCGCCAGCAGCATCAGCGCGGCACGGCTGAAGCCCGACAGCAGGGTCGATATCTGATCGAGGCGCCGATCGCCGATGCCGAGTAACTGCTTGAGCGCCTTGCCGCTGGCATGCCTGGCGGAAAACGCATGCTCGCAAACGTCCTTGACCAATTGAATCAGCAGGTAGAAACCGGACAAGACAATGAAGGCCCAGACCAGTTGGTAGCTGATGAAGCGCGCCAGCGAAACATAACCGGTGAGCAAGGCCAGCGCCGAGACCACCATTGAAACGCTGGCAACCGTGTAGATGATCCCGGCGAACGTGCTGTTGGCCGCCGCCGCGTCATTGGCCGCCACCAGCGCCTTGCGCACCTTGCCGACGCGCACCAGCAAGGTCAGCACGATCGCCAACACCACCATGGCAATGATCCCGCGCCCGGTGATCACGATCTGGCTGCTCATGCCGGTGGCGTTGCTGACCTGCACCAGTGTCACCAGCACCAGCAATGTGCAGGACAAAACCCGCGGATACGGCTTGAGCGCCAGCGCCACTTGATCGGCAATCGCCGGCAAGCGCCAAGAGGGATGCTCGGTCGACAGCAGCGCGCGGCTCAGGCCGGTGATCAGCACACAGGCATACACGACCTTTTCAAACTCTTCGGAGAAGGTTTGCAGCACTGGCGATAACGGCTGATGCCGGGTGCAGGCATAAAACAGAATTTGCAGGGCGATGGCGGTGGTGGCGATGGTCGCCAGTGCCGAGGCAAAGGCCAGTGCGCTGCGGCGTAGCCGTCCCTCCGGCACGCGATGAATGCACAGCCAGGTCAGGCCGCGTTCGGCGAGCCGGCGCCCGAATGTCCAGATAATCAAGGCCAGCACCACCAGCGCGCTGGTATGCAAACGCTCACCTGGCACCCACACGCTGGCCCACGACGCACGTACCTGATCGACGAAAAAATGCCAACGCTGGCGATCGTCGGCGCCTGGATTAAGCAGCGGCGACCAAAAGCCTGGATTCAGCACGCTGTGAGTACCCAGCGTCAGTTCGCTTTCCAGTAGCGAACGGCGGATGCCGGCAATCTGGGTGATCAGGTCCGCCGCGTTCTGCTTGAGCGCGGCGAGGCTTTTCAGGGTGCTGTCGAGCCTGGCTTTCTGCGTCGTCAGCGTCGCTCGCTGGGCAATGATGTCGGCTTGTTCGGCGGCGACGTCGGTATCCGGCGCGGCGCCCAGCACGCTCAGCTGTACAGCCAGTTGCGCCTGCTGCGGCAACAGCGCAGCCGACAGCCGATCGATATCGAGAATGAACGCCTGCACCCGATCCTGCGGACCTTCGAGCTGGTTGTAATTGTTCGCCGCAGAGATCTGCTGCTTGAGCCCGTCGAGGCGTTGTTGCAGGGCTTGCAGGTCGCTTTGCGCAATCACCGGCAACGGCGCGGCGGCATTCTGCGCCGGCGCTGGCAAATCTTCCGCCCACAGCGCAAGGCTGCTGCTACCGAGCAGGGTGAGGGCGACCAACAACATCCATTTCAAGGTGTCGCGCATGGCGTGGCGGCTCGCATCGACCAGACAGTCTATGAGGGTAGGTGATCAACCCGAGGGCGGAGGAAAAGTTTGCGCGCCGGCCGCTGATTACGCTCAGGGCTGCTTGGCGGGCACGACGAAATTCACCGTCGTGCTGGTCAGCACGGTGTGCGTCGGATCGGCGATTTCCAGCAATACTTTGTGCGATCCCGGCGTCAGGCCGACCAGAATGATCGGGTCTTCACTGGTGTGAGCCCAGGTGCCGTGCCAGTCATCAACGGTGACGTGCAGATGCCCCAGGCGCGGCGACACCGGCACCGCCGCTTTGCCGAACACCGGCATGATCCGCGTGTGTTCGGTGCGGTATTGAATGATCACCACGCCACGGGCCAGCGGCTCGGCGAGCGGCGGGTAGGCAATCAGCATCGGCGCGGCTTCGGAAGCCAGCGGGAGCAGGGCGGGTGGCTGCTGCGGGTCGACCCCGGTTTGCGCATGGGCGCTCATGGCAAGCAGTAACGAAGCCGTCGTGGCGAGCAGAAATCGGATAGCGAGGGACATGGTTTGTTTGCTCGCACATGAGGTCACTCAAGGTTAGTTGAGCGCAGGCGGTTGCGCGCAGTATTCAGTAAGCCCAACGCAAAAAGCCCGACGGCGAGGTCGGGCTTTTCTTCGGTGACCGCAGTGAAACGCGGCATTCAGACGGCGCGGCGTTCGATCAGACGGTCAGAACCACCTTCGGCTACTGCATCGCTGAACAGCGGGTCGGTCTCGGTCGCGGCGACGGCGTCGCTGAACAAGGGATCGGTTTCAGTGGCGGCGACGGCGTCGCTGAACAGCGGATCGGTTTCGGTCGCGGCGACGGCATCGCTGAACAGCGGATCGGTTTGCGTGGCAGCAGCGGTGCGTTGTTCCAGCAAGCGGTCGGAACCGCCTTCGGCAATCAGCGGCTGCGCAGGGGTAGCGGCGAAAGCGTTCAGTGCGAAGAGCGAGAAAGCGATGCTGAGAATGGCCTGGCGTTTCATGATGGTGTGCTCCGTTGGGTAGTGGTTGGGTCTGGAGCCGATCATACGCCGCAGCACTGATAAGAGAACTTCATTGAATTAATGGTTGTTATTGATGCAGTTAATGATGCGGCCGATCAAGCCTGCGCGCCGCCGGGTTTGAGCTGAGTGCTGATCAACTCGGCGAGGACACGCACAGGCTCGGTGAAGGTCTCGCGTGCTCGGTGGACGAGGCCGATATCGCGGTGAAAAGTGTGCGGCCCCAGGTCGAAAGCACGGACGCCGGCAGGCCATTCAAAGTCGGGCGAGGTCTGCGGCACCAGCGCTACGCCGACGCCGTTTTCGACCAGTTTGATGATCGCCTCCAGTTCGTCCAGCTCACAGACCTCGCGCAGGTTGAAATGCATCTGGCGCAAAAACCGGTCGACCTGTCTGCCGCCAAAGGAGGAGCGGTCATAGCGGATGAACGGCTGGCTGGTCAGCAATTGCGTCCAGTCATCGCCCGCAACGTCGCGGGGCACGATCAGCCGATACGGCTCAAGGGCCAGGGTGGTCCAGCGCAAATCGCTTTGCAGCGAGAAGGGCGGGCGAATGACCACGGCCATGTCGATCTCGCCGGTGTCCACCAGATTGACCAGTTCCATCGACAGGCCCGGAATCACCCGGGTTCGGCAGTACGGGCATCGTTGGTGAAAGCGCGCCAGTGCATCCGGCAGATAGGAACGCTGCACCGAAGCAATCGCGCCAATGTTGACCAGCACACTGGGCGGCAGACCCACCGCGGTCGAACCCAGGTTGTCGTAGAGCCTGAGCAAGTCCTGCGCTTGCAGCAGGATCTGCTGGCCCATCTTGTTCAGGTGCGCCGAGCGGCCCTTTCGGTCGAAGATCTCGAAACCGAGCTCGGCTTCAAGACGCTGCATCTGCGCACTGACGGCGGCCTGGGTAAGGCCGATGCGATTCCCGGCGGCGGCGAAAGTGCCTTCACGGGCAACGGCAATGAGTGTTTTCAGTTCTTTGATCATTCACAAATATTAGTTGTGAATCTCAGAAATATATATTGATTTTTATGTTGGGTTTTTCGTCCTAGGATGTTTTTCATCCCGACGTCGGCTGCACCGAAAGCGCCGATATCGGTAAGACCTGTTCGCCCACCAACAAGAACGATATTGGAGTCCTGATGAATCTCTCGCCTTTTCACCTCGCTATCCCTGTTTATGACCTGGCTGCGGCGCGCACTTTTTATGGTGAAGTCTTTGGCCTTGAAGAAGGACGCTCGAGCACTCAATGGGTCGACTTCAACTTTTACGGCCATCAACTGGTGATTCACGAACATCCGAAAACTGCCTCTCAGGAGAGCGTACACAGCAACCCGGTTGACGGCCATGACGTACCGGTGCCGCACTTCGGCATCATTCTCGGCTGGCAACAATGGGAGGCACTGGCAGAACGTCTGAAGTCGTTCGGCACGCAGTTCGTGATCGAACCGTACATCCGCTTTCAGGGCCAGGTCGGTGAACAAGCCACCATGTTTCTCTTCGATCCGTGCGGCAACGCGCTGGAATTCAAGGCGTTCAAGGACATGAGCCAGCTCTTCGCCAAGTAACAACCGCCATGGCACAACAGCGTTGTGCCATTTCTCAAAGTGAGCTGGATGCTCATGACTCTAGCAACTGCCCTTCGCGCAGAGCGTTCATTCCAACAAGAAGGCTAGACATGAAACGTATTCCCCTGGTGTGGCAAATCGTTGCCGGGCTGTTGCTTGGCGTGCTCGTCGGTTGGTATTTCAATACCCATCCGCAGTATCAGACGTGGGTCAGCGCGGAGATCCTCAAACCGCTCGGCGACATCTTTATCAAGATGATGAAGATGGTGGTCGTACCGATCGTGTTCTGTTGCATGATTCTGGGGATTGCCGGCGGTGGTGATAACAAATCGTTCGGCCGCATGGGCGCCAAGTCGCTGGGCTATTTTTTCGCGATCACCGCGCTGGCGATCGTCATCGGACTGTGTTTTGCCAATCTGTTTGAACCGGGTGCAGGCACCGATATTTCCGGCATTTCGCACAACGCCGCGGCGATCAAACTGGAGCCGTCCAAAGGTGCTCTGGTGATCCTGCAGAACATCGTCCCGGACAATGTGCTGGTGGCCATGTCTGAAGCGAAGTTGCTCTCGGTGTTGTTCTTCGCGGTGTTGTTCGGCCTGGCGTTGAATGCACTGCCCAAAGACAAGAGTGCACCCGCCATCGCTTTGGTGCAGAGCATTTCCGATGCGATGTTCAAAGTGGTTTCCATCGTCATGGCCTACGCGCCGATTGGTGTGTTCGGCATGATCGGCGCGACCGTCGCAACGTTTGGTTTTGCCTCTCTGTTGCCGTTGCTCAAGTTGATCGGTGTGGTCTATCTGGCGTTGATTGTCTTTGCCCTGGTGATACTCGGCGGGATCTGCTACTTGATCGGCGAAAACATTTTCAAGTTGATTGGTTACTTCCGCAATGAACTGATCCTGGCGTTTTCCAGTGCCGCTTCGGCGGCGGTCATGCCGCAGTTGATGAGCCGACTTGAGCAGTACGGTGTACCGCGGCGGATCGTCAGTTTCGTGGTGCCGGTGGGCTATGCGTTCAACCTCGATGGCGCATCGATTTTCCTTGGTGTCGCGACGATTTTTGTCGCGCAGTTGTATGCCATCGACCTGTCGCTGTCGCAGCAGATATTGCTGGTGGTGACGATGGTGCTGACGTCCAAGGGTGCGGCGGGCGTACCGGGATTCGCCATCATCATTCTTTCCGCGAGCCTGGCGTCGGCCGGCCTGCCGTTGGAAGGCGTGGCGCTGATCGCGGGAATTTTCCGGATCATCGACAGCGGTACCACGACGCTGAACGTACTCGGCAATGCCATCGCGCCGCTGGTGATTGCCAAGTGGGAAAAAATCGCGCTGCAACCGGGTGCCGTCGAGGCAAGTGTCAAACACGAATCGCCGCTGCCCTGCCATTGAAAGTCCACTCAACGGACGCTTGAAACAAGCAACCGCCCGCTGGCTCAGGGGCGTTTTTTTTACACTGGTTGCTAGACGACCAGTCTAATGTTTGGAGGTTAAATGATTGATCACGCCGCTGACACCGACCTTTTTTCACCCGTAACCCTGGGCGCGCTGCACTTGGCCAATCGCATCGTCATGGCCCCACTGACGCGCAGCCGAATGGCCGACGACGGCGTGCCCAACGACCTGCATGCAACCTATTACGCCCAGCGCGCCACGGCCGGATTGATCATTGCCGAGGCGACGAATATCTCTGCGCAGGGCCGCGGTTATGCGATGACGCCGGGTATCTGGACGCAGGAACAGGTCGCCGGCTGGAAGACCGTCACCGATGCGGTGCACGCCGCCGGCGGCAAAATCGTCTGCCAGTTGTGGCACGTCGGGCGGTTTTCCAGTGTCGAGTTGCAGCCGGACGGCCAGGCACCTGTGGCACCTTCGGCGATCAAGGCTGAGGGCAGCACCTACACCGAAAAAGGCTTCGTCGAGGTGTCGATGCCGCGTGCACTTGAAACAGCGGAGATTGCCGGGATCATCGAGCAATACCAACGTGCCGCGCAGAACGCCAAACAGGCCGGTTTCGATGGCGTGGAAGTGCATTCGGCCAACAGCTATCTGCTCGACCAGTTTCTGCGAGATTCGACCAACCAGCGCAGCGATCAGTACGGCGGCAGCATCGAAAACCGTGCACGACTGACCCTGGAAGTCACTCGCGCGGTGATTGATGTCTGGGGCAGCGACCGTGTCGGCATCCGCCTATCGCCGGTTACCCCTGATGCCGGTAACACGCCGCCCGACAGCCATGTCATGGCGACTTACGGCTACCTCATCCAGCAGCTCAATCCGTTGAATCTGGCCTACCTGCACTTCGTTGAAGGCGCCACAGCCACGTCGCGCAGCGTGCCGGAAGGCGTTGATCTGGATGCGCTGAGTGCGCAGTTCACCGGCCCGTTCATTGGCAACAACAACTACGACCTGCCATTGGCCCTCGAGCGTCGCGCACAAGGCCGGATCGATGCGGTGGCGTTCGGCCGCTTGTTCATCGCCAACCCCGACCTGGTCGAGCGCTTGCGTCGCGGTACCCAACTGACCATCGCACCGCGGGAGAGCTACTACGGCGGCGGCGCCAAAGGTTACATCGACTGGCCCACCGCCAGCGCCTGATCACCAGCCGTTGCCGCGCCAACGTTGGCTTGCGGCAGCCTTTCACTCAAAACAGGAACCCCACCATGACTACCCCAACTTACGTGCAGGAATACAACGCGATCGTCGCGGTTCTCAACCAGTACAACGAGGGCGGCGCGAAGGCTGACAGCACGCTGATGAAACCGGCATTCAATCCGCAGGCAACGATGTTTGGCGTCGACGGCGAGCGCCTGGTCGGCGGCGCGATCCAGAATCTCTATGACGTGATCGACACGTCCTTTCGCCCATCGCCCGAAGCTCAGGCAGCGATCGTGCGGATCGATATCGTCGGTACTGCCGCCAGCGCGCGCGTCGATACCGACAACGTCTCGGGTTTCCGTTTCACCGATTTTTTCAATCTGCTGAAAGTGGAAGGGCAGTGGACGATTGTAAGCAAGATCTACCACACGCACTCGAACGTTTGATCGAGCGGGTCGGATAGCGAAAAAGCCACACCCCTGCATTCCTCAGAGGAATGCAGGGCATGAACACAATGAATTTTTCTTATCCGAAACGCCGGCGTACCGTGCTCCAAACCAAGGAGCATTGCCATGAGCCACCCCTCGACCAGCCCCGCCGGAAAATTCGACACCTCTCGCGCCCACGAATACGCACGGCAATCGCGCATCGCCCTCGCCGGGTACGATGCCTGCCATGACCTCTCGGCCTGCATGCTCGCGGCGAGCCTTGGTACGGACCGTACGGCGACTGTTCTGGTGGTCGGCGCTGGCGGGACGGCGCAGGAGATCATTGCGATGGCGGCGCTGGAGCCGCAGTGGCGTTTCATCGCGGTTGATCCGTCCGAGCCGATGCTCGATGCCGCGATGCAACAGTTGCAGGCCCATGATTTGCTGGACAGAACGCAAATACACCTGGGCCATGTCGAGGATCTGCCTGCCGATGCCTCATTCGACGCGGCAACCCTGATCGGCGTGCTTCATCATCTCAACGGTGACCAACCCAAGCGCGACATTCTGCGCGCGATCCAGACCCGGCTGAAGCCAAGCGCGCCGTTGATCGTCGCCGGCAATCACTACGCTTACGCCAGCCAGCCGTTATTGCTCCAGGCCTGGGCGCAACGTTGGCGACAGCAGGGCGCCAGTGCTGATGAGGTGCAGGCCAAACTGGGCAAGATTCTCCAAGGCGCTGATCCGCCGCATTCCGAAGCCGCTGTCCGGGCGTTGCTGAGCGAGGCCGGGTTTGGCGCGGCGACGCGGTTTTTCAGCAGCCTGTTCTGGGGGGCGTGGCTTGCGAGTAAAGCGTCCTGAGCGTCAGGCAACGCTCTCGCCGCTTTCCACCGGCTCAGCGGCTTCGGCGGCGAGTTTCAAGCGATCAGCCTTGCTGATGTACTTGGGTTTTTTCGGCGCCAGTTTGGCACTGGCCTTCCTGGCCTTTTCCTTGAACAGTTGCTTGAGTTTCTTTTGGCGATTCATGGGGCTACTCGGCGGTCAAGTTGGGTGTCGACTGGGCATCGCGTTGAACAGATGCGCGGTTGGCGGTCGAAAAGGCGCGAATCCTGACCCAAGCGCCGGGCCAAGGCAATGCCAATTTGTTGAGGGAAAAGTGAAGCCTCGCACAGTGTGCAGCGTAGCCGCTTGGTTTACCGATGGTCAGCGCGGCGAAATTGACTACGCTGAGGTTCAATGTCATCGGTGACAGTGAAGCATCCGCCATGAAGGAGTACCTATGATCAGCTCTCGTAAATGGATCGCCACGGCGTCGTCTCTTGCACTGTTTTTCGCTTCTGCGGTGGCTTCAGCCGACCCCGGAAACGGCAAAGGCCAGGGGAACGGCAAAGGCAATCCGCAGAACATGCAGGATCACGGTAAACAGAAAGGCCAGGGCAATCAGGGTGGGCAAGGCAAGCAGGGAGGCCAAGGCAATCAAGGCCACGGGGGCGGTCCGAGTATTGATCGCGGCAACGTCCTCGGAATTGTTGGTGGATATCGCGACTACTGGAGCCCGGGGCCTGCGCTGCCGCCGGGTATTCAGAAAAACTTGGCGCGGGGCAAACCGCTGCCGCCCGGTATCGCGAAAAAGCTCGACGGGCGATTGCTGGGTCATCTGCCGCGTTACGACGGCTACGAATGGCAGCAGGTGGGCACGGATCTGATTCTTGTCGCGCTAGCAACCGGTCTGATCTATGAAATCGTCAATGGCGCCTTCGATTAAGCAGCGCAGCCAATAAAATCGCGCGTTGGCAGCGGCAGGGTTAACTTGCTACTGCTTCCGCGCATTCTGCACCTCAAGCGATTTTCAACGCCCTGAGCACCACCAGCGATTGCTCGGCAAATGCCTGCGCCTGCTCGGTCAGTTCAGCCAGGTTTTCTTCTGCGGTGAGCAATGGCTGGTCGCCCTTGACCAGCACTTCGCCTTGTTCGCTGATCACACTCCACGCCAGCTGCGCCCATTCAGCCGGGTGCTTTCTGCCTTGCTTGATGGAAATCAGGAACAGTTGCTGGAAGCGGCTGACCGTCACGCCACCCCCGGTGACCGGGCTGGCCAGCACTTGAACCCTGGCGGTGAACAGCGAGCGTTTGCACAATTGCAGATTGAGCGCCGCGCAGCGGTCCTGCACTTGCGATTCGGCCGCTTCGCTCTGGCAAGGCGCCACGACCCCCATGCCGACCAGTACGGCAAGTGCTTGTTCGAGATCGTCGAAGGTCACCGGCGCTGCCGCTGCGAGCAACTGGCGCATTGATTTCGCCGCATACGCCTCGTCCGCCAGTGCGTCCAGCACCGGGCCGTAAATCTCCACTTGCAACGAGGCTTCGCCGGCCGGACCGGTGACGGCGGCAGGTACGCTCGATGCCGGTTGCAACAGTGCGAAACGCGTATGCAACATATGCGCGCGGCGTTCGGCCGCGGACAGACGGTTGGCACCGCGCACATACAGATCGCGGCGGAAGTGCTGATTGACGAAATAGTCGCGCGCCTGCTCGCGCATGACCGGGTGCTCAATGGTTTCGAGGAAATCCATGGCCTCCGCGCTCAGGTTCAGCGGGTCGACCGAATCCAGTGGCACCGCCGTCGTCGCGTAGTCGAGCTTGGCGGGTGCGAGGGCATCGACCATGTCGGCGAAATACATGCAGTTCCAGTCGCGATTGAAATATTCATGGGCGACGTACTGACGATCCTGGCCCTTGATGCTCTGCAGTCGCGCGCCCATGCTCGGCGCGGCCGCAGCGTATTTCGGATTGGCCGCCAGCAACGCCTCGGAAAACTGCAACGCGGCGTCGATGCGCTGATCCGGGCGCATTGTGGTATTGGCAAACCGGTCATGCAGACTGAACAACTGGCGCAACGGCGCCGACGGCGACCAGCCCGGGAAACTGTTGTAGCTGACGTACAGATGACCACCGGGTTTGAGGTGACGACGAGTGAATTCGACGATCAGCTTCTGGTTGTCACGGCTGACCCAGGTCCAGATACCGTGCAGGCTGATGCTGTCGAATTGTGGCAGGTCAGTGCGCGCCAACAGTTGCTCGAAACTGTCGTCATAGAGGCGGGCGCCATTATTGGCCGCCGCCGCCAGTTCAACGGCATAAGCTGCCTGGCCCGGATGAAAGTCTGTGCCGACGAACGCACCCGGATTGGCGGTGGCGTGGATATTGATCGACACGCCCTGACCGAAGCCGAGTTCGCAGTGATAGCCGTCGGTACTGTCCAGACTGGCAAAGCCGCGCAACAACAGGCAATAGCGCTGGAACACCGGGTTGATCTCCCGGCTGTAGCTGTAGGTGTAGCCTTCGTCGGTGAAATAGCCTTCGTTCCAGGCGTTGCTCATGGTTGACGTCTCTTGTTCTTGAAATGAAAGCAGTCGTTATAAGGGGTTGTCGGGGCGCGCTACAAGCGAAAAGACAAAAGTCAAAAGCCCCTCACCCTAGCCCTCTCCCGGAGGGAGAGGGGACCGACCGAGGTGGATGCGAGGAATACGCCGATATTAGATACCGAGTCGTACGCGATTTCGAAACCGACCGATATCGGCGCCCTCTCCCTCCGGGAGAGGGCTGGGGTGAGGGGAGAACGCACCGCAGTACCCAAGCCGAACACATTTCGCCATCACCCTGAGCACGCGCCAAAAAAAAGCCCGGCCAAAGCCGGGCCAAAGCCGGGCCAAACCACGCGTAATTCTTAAGCGGCCATTTCTTTCTTGTAGCTGGCCTTCATGGCCTCCATCTGCGCACCCAGTTCATCGAGCTTCGCCTTGCCCAAGATCTGTTTGGCCTTGGGAAACATCTCCGATTCCTCTTCTTCGATATGGTGCTCAAGCAACTCCTTGACCACCTTCACCCGGCCAGCAAACTCAGGCGTGCCCGGGTCGGTCTCTTTCAGATCCGGCAGCACCAGCGAATCCACGGTGCGGTGTTCTTCCTTGGCCTCGTAATACATCACGTCCTCTTCCTTGCTGCCCGCTTCCTTGAACGCGGGATAGAGGATTTCTTCTTCCAGACGGGTGTGAATCGAGACTTCCATCTCCAGCTTGGCCAACAGCTCGGCGCGTTTTTTCAACGCCCGTTCAGTCGACTCGCTCAGTTGGCTAAGGATGTCTTTGACTTTTTCATGATCGGCTTTGAGTAGGTCGATGGCGTTCATTATTTATTGGCCTCTGCTATCACGGTATGAACACAGGCCTCTATGGGCCGTGCGGTGTATTCCCTGTCTACAACGCATGAGCTGTGCCAACTTGCAGTGATCGGTCAAACCGCGCTGGATCAAGGCTTTGCCAGAACCGTGAGCAAACCGCTTCGTGCACTCTGCATGAAGCACATCGTGCACGCCTTGCAGATTCCAATCTGAAAAAAGACGAGCCTGCTGCCACCGCAGCCACTGATCCGTCGGGGCGAAATTTCACTGAACTCATACAGAACGCTGCGCTTCCGAAATGAAGAGACCCAGACCCTTTCATTGATCAAAAAGAGGACCTTGCCATGCGCGCAATGACCTACCACGGCGCTCACGATGTGAGAGTCGAGACCGTGCCGGACCCGAAGCTCGAAGCCCCCGATGACATCATATTGCGTGTGACCGCGACCGCCATTTGCGGCTCCGACTTGCACTTGTACCGAGGCAAAATTCCCACCGTCGAACACGGCGATATCTTCGGCCACGAATTCATGGGCATCGTCGAGGAAACCGGGCCGGAGGTGACTGCGGTACAACGCGGTGATCGCGTGGTGATTCCGTTCGTGATCGCCTGCGGTGGCTGCTTCTTCTGCCAGATGGAGCTCTATGCCGCGTGTGAAACCACCAATCCCGGTCGCGGCGCAATCCTCAACAAAAAGTCCATCACACCGCCCGCGGCGTTGTTCGGCTTCAGCCGCTTGTACGGCGGCATTCCCGGCGGTCAGGCCGAGCTGGTGCGGGTGCCCAAGGCCAACACCGGACCGTTCAAGGTGCCGGGCACGCTGGCGGACGAAAAGGTGTTGTTCCTCTCGGATATCTTGCCGACTGCCTGGCAAGCGGTGAACAACGCGCAGATCGGCCAAGGCTCGACTGTCGCTATCTACGGCGCCGGCCCGGTCGGCCTGCTCAGTGCCGCCTGCGCGAAAATGCTCGGTGCCGAGCGGATCTTCATGGTTGACCATCACCCGTATCGGCTGGAATACGCGCAGCGCACCTATGGGGTGATTCCGATCAATTTCGATGAGGACGACGATCCGGCCGACACCATCATTCGGCAGACGGCCGGCCATCGCGGCGTCGACGGGGTGATCGATGCGGTAGGGTTCGAAGCCAAGGGCAGCACGACTGAAACGGTGCTGGCCACGCTCAAGCTTGAGGGAAGCAGCGGCAAGGCGCTGCGCCAGTGCATCGCCGCCGTGCGCCGGGGTGGAGTGGTCAGCGTGCCCGGTGTGTATGCCGGGTTTATTCATGGCTTCCTCTTTGGCGATGCGTTCGACAAAGGCCTGACGTTCAAGATGGGCCAGACCCATGTTCAGCGCTACCTGCCGGAGCTGCTCGGGCATATCGAAACCGGCGCGCTGCAGCCCGACGCGATCATCACCCACCGGCTCTCGCTGGAGCAGGCGGCCGAGGGCTACAAGCTCTTCGACAAGAAACAGGAAAATTGCCGCAAGGTGATCCTCACGCCCGGCAGCAGCGACGTGCCGCTGACGGAAAACGCAGAGACGCCACCGTTGGTGCCCGCCACTTGAGGTGGACCGGCGAGCCCGGGATTTACCGGGCTCGCCGAACGTGGGAATGATCACCGCGGCATGCGGTCAACCGGCAATAACTCCAAGAGTGAACGTCATGTCCATCGCCAAGGAAACGGTCGACTATCTGCGCGACCATTCGCTGACCATCACCACGGCGGAATCGTGCACCGCCGGCAACATCGTCATGCTGCTGTCCGAGGTGCCGGGCAGCGGCCAATTGATCGAGAGCGGCTATGTGGTGTATTCACCGCAGGCCAAGCAACGGCTGTTGCATGTCAGCCCGGACACCATCGAAACCTTCAACCTGACCAGCGTTGAAGTCGCCGCTGAAATGGCGATCGGCGCGTTGCGCGACAGCACCGCCAACGTCGCCGTTGCGACCACTGGCATTCTTGGTCCTGACGACGTCGACGGCATTGCCGCCGGCACCGTGTGTTTCGCCTGGGCCTTCCAGCTGGACGGTCAACACGCCGTGTTCACTCGTCAGCAATGGTTCCCCGGCTCACGTGTGGAGGTGCAGCAGATCGCCTCGGAATTCGCCTTGCAGCAACTGCCGCAGTTCCATCAACGAGCCCTGCGCGGCGAGCGAGGCTGAACCGATGAAAACCGACCGCGATCACCCGGACTTGCAAAGCAGGGACTACCCGGTGCGCGAAGACATGGCTTATCAAACGAAGGTCTGGCGCTTCGAACGGTGCGGCTGGTACGTGCTGGTGTTGTTGGTGGTGCTCGGGCTGCTGGGGTTGTTTTCGCGCGGGGTCATCAGTTCGCGGGAAGTCAGCAGTGACGACGACCACCTGCACGCAGAGTATGAAATGTTCCATCGCAATGGCTCGACCAACGCGATGAAAATCAGCCTGAACGGCAAGCCCGATGCCACGCTGGAACTGGATATCGGTGGCGAGCTGCTGGAAGGCTTCAGCGTCGAAACCCTGCAGCCGCAACCGCTGCGCTCGCGCAATTCCGCGCAGGGCATGCGCCTGTGGTTGCAGGCGGACGGCCAGGGCCAGGCAACGTTGTACCTGACCCTGCGCGGCGACGGCCTCGGGCTGTTTCGCAGCCGCATCGAATCGCCCGGTTCAACTGGCGTTGAGCTGGTTCAATTCATCTTTCCGTAGGTGACACCATGGATTCCGTGTTGCGTGCAGTAGCGATGTATCTGGCCTTGATGGTGCTGTTCAAAATCGCCGGTCGCCGCTCATTGGCTGAGCTGACCACGTTCGATTTCGTCCTGCTGATGATCATTGGTGAAGCTACCCAGCAAGCGCTGCTCGGCGACGATTTTTCGCTGACCAATTCGTTGCTGGTGATCGTCTCGTTGATCGCGATCGACGTCGGTTTTTCTTTGCTCAAACAGCGGTCGGGCTGGGTGTCACGCCTGATCGACGGCGAACCGACAATCATCGTCGAGAACGGCAAGCTGCTGCACCGCCGGCTGCGTCATGCACGGCTGGTGGAAGCGGATGTGATGGAAGCGGCGCGTTCGAGCCAGGGCATTGAAACGATCGATCAGATCAAGTTCGCGATCATCGAGCGCAACGGCAAGATATCGGTGATCCGTCAGGATTCCTGAAAACGCTGGCCGCAAATCCAAGAGAATTGCGGCCAGCGTGGCAAATGTCAGCGGCCTGGATTAGACGCCGTGTCGTGACGAATATGTTTAGGCCCGGCCAGCGCCCAAGCGATCAGGCCGAACAGCGGCACAAACACGATCAACACGATCCACACGCCTTTGTTGCTCGATTTGCCCTCGCTCTTGCGCACCCGATTGATGGCCCACAGCTCGATGAGTACCAGCACTGCCGCCAGTACGATCCACACGGTTTCGATTTGCATAGGCTACCTCCTGATGGTCTATGCGTTAGGTGGTGTGGGGTTCGCCGGGTTCATTTATTTTGATATTTGCGGTGAATCCATTTCCTCCTAACACGCTAAACCCCTGTGGGAGCCAGCCTGCTGGCGATAGCGGGCTGGCAGTCTCAGAGGATCTGCCTGACCTGACACAATCTTCCACAGGTTTTATCGTCCCGCGCCATGGCCCGTCCATCATCAGCCCTATATCCTGCGCGCTGTGTAATGGATCGACTTAGGGAAGAATTGCATGCCGTTCAGGGTGATGGTGGTCGGTGGTTACGGAAATTTTGGCAGTATCGTTTGCCGGCATCTGATCGCGATGCCGTCCATCGGTCTGGTGCTGTCGGGACGTGATCCGCGCAAGTTGCAGGGCAAGGTCGATCAGTTGCAGGCGCAGTCCGGCGCGGTCTGCGAGGGCTGGTGCGGTGATGCGATGGGCGCGGGGTTCAGCGACGCCTTGCGCGCGCTGAATATCCAGTTGGTGGTGCACACTGGCGGGCCGTTTCAGGGACAGTCGTATGCGGTGGCGGAAAGCTGCATCGCGGCCGGTGTGAATTATTGCGACCTTGCCGACTGCCGCACCTTCGTCAATGGCATCGGCGTGCTCGACGCACGGGCGAAACAGGCGGGCGTGGCGATCCTCAGCGGCTGCAGCTCGGTGCCGACGCTGTCGTCGGCGATCATCGACGAGCAACGCCAGCGCTTTTCGCGGATCGACTCGATCGAGCACGGGATTTCCTCGTCGGCGAAAATGCCGGGGCTGTCGACCATTGAAGGCGTGCTGGCTTACGCCGGAAAACCGATCAGGCAACTGAAAAACGGCAAGGTCCATGAAGTCTCCGGCTGGCTCGATCTGACCTTGCGCAAGATGCCGCAACTGGGCACACGCCTGCTGGCCAATGTCGACGTCCCGGACATGGACATCTTCGCCGCTCGCTATGGCGCGCAGACCTTGCGTTTCAAGGCCGGTGCCGGGCTCAAACTCGGCGGCATTGCCAACGGTCTACTGGCGAAGGCATTGAAACTCGGCCTGGTGCGCGACCATGCGCTATGGGCCGCGCGGCTGCATCGTCTGGGCACGCGTTTCGAGCGATTCGGCGACGGCAAAAGTGCGATGTACATCGATGTGCAGGGGTTGGGTCTCGATGGCCGACCGTTGACGATGACCGCGCAGCTCACAGCCCTTAACGACAAAGGCCCGGAGATCCCCAGCTGCGCCGCCGTCGCACTGGCGAGCAAAATGGCCCAAGGCTACGTACCGTCCACGGGCGCACGCCCTTGCGTGGGCGAAATCAGCGTTGACGAATACCTGACTGCGATCAACGATCCGCATAACCTGAGCCTGTCGGTGCAGTTCTCGGACGGGCAGCGCTGATGCTCTATCTGTGCCTGAAATACCTGCATGTCATTGCGGCGATTTTCCTCTTCGGATTCGGCATGGGTTCCTACCTCTACCTGATCGCCGCCAGCCGCACTGCCAACCCGCAAGTCATCGCCCACGTCGCACGCATGGTGGTACGCTTCGACACCTGGATCACCACGCCGGCAGGCTTTGTGCAGATCTTTACCGGCTATGGGCTGCTGCGTCTTTCCGGGTTGCCCATCAGTACCGACTGGATACTGACGTCGCTGATCATCTTCGCCTGCGTGGGCGCGTTGTGGCTGCCGGTTCTGCGGTTGCAGAACCGGCTCTGGCGGATGGCCGTGCAAGCGGGCGAGGCGGGCGCCGTCCTCGATGTGCGCTATGCGAACGTGTACCGCGCGTGGTTCTGGATGGGCGTGCTGGGGTTCGCCGGGATGTTTGTCATCGTGCTGATGATGGTGACGAAGATGACGCCGGGTCAGTTGTTGGGTTATTGGCTGTAGCGGTTGAATCCATGTTTCCGAAAACCGCTGTCGGTCATACGGGGCTGGCAAACGCCCAGGTCGGTCCCTAAGAAAATAACGACAGGCCCATTCTGCCGATCAAAAAAACCAGCAAAATCAAAAAAAATACCCGAATGAACCCGCTTCCGTAGCGTAGGGCAAGGACCACTCCGGTCACGGAACCCAACACGTTGCACAGGGCGACGACAGCGCCGACGGTCCACAACACATTGCCGGACGGAACAAAAAATAACAGTGCTGCGCCGAATGTCCCCAGGTTGACCAGTTTTGCCGAGGCCGAGGCGTTGAGAAAATCGAATCCAAACACTTTAACGAATACGAAAAGAAGCAGGCTACCGCTACCAGGGCCAAAAACGCCGTCGTAAAAACCAATAAGGCCGCCAAAGAAAACGCCTAATGCGATTTCCCTCGGACCACATTCAATATTTGAACTCGTCAGCCCTAACTTTTTTTCGCTGAACGTATAAATGGCCATGGCTATGAGGATAAAAAAGACAACAAACTCCATGAGTTTTTTCGGCACGATTGAAACGGAGAAGGCGCCAAGAAACGCAAATACAAAAGCCGAACACATGGTCGGCAGCATCAAGCGCCAAAGGATTTTTATGCGTTTCACATAGCTGAATATGGAAGATAAGTTTCCTGCCAGAACAGCCAGTTTATTAGTGCCGAAAACCGTGGCCAGACTTTGCTGGGGCAGCGCATGTAACAGTGCCGGCAACTGAACGAGCCCACCGCCACCTACCGCAGCATCAATCAAGCCCCCGCAAAAAGCAAAAAAGCCCAGCGCGATCAGAGCTTGCTCAATGGACATAAGGAAGAGCTGTTTTTAATTCCAATGGTGACACTCCTTAAAGGCGATTCTTTGTGGTCTGCAATCAGTCGATGTGTATTTGACTATGTAATTGGGGTAATGAATAACGTGTTTGAGGGCTTGCAACAAGTGACTTATAGTGTGCGCATCATTCACTTTTGATGAGTAGTGACATGGAGTTGTCTCAGCTGACGATGTTCAAGACAGTGGCTGATCAAGGAAGCATCGTGCGCGCTGCTGAGCTGTTGCACTGTGTCCCTTCCAACATCACCAACCGGATCAAGGCACTGGAGCGGGAGCTAGGGGTTTCGTTGTTCATCAGGCAAGGCAGGGGGCTAGTCATCAGCCCATCCGGGAGTTTGTTTCTCGGCTACGTTAACAAGATCCTGTCGTTGTGCGCGGAATCACAACGAGTCCTGGACCCATCAGCTGCGCCTTCAGGGATATTGAAAATCGGCGCTATAGAGTCTTCTGCCACGGGCAGATTGCCGAGGCTGTTATCGAAATTTCATCAACTTTATCCAGCCGTGCAAATGCAATTTCGCACAGCAGACTGGTCGCAGTTATCAAACGATGTAGTCAAGCATGAACTGGATGGCGCAATCGTTGCGGTAAGGCCCGAACACCCGGATCTACATGTTATTGAAATATACGAGGAAGAGCTGGTGCTGATTGCCTCTCCGGCTGCCGGGCGGATAAACAAACCGCAGGATCTGGCTGCGGTCGATATATTCATGTGGCCTGAAGGTTGCCCTTATCGAGGTGCACTGCTTGGTTGGCTGAAAAAGCATGGCGTAGATAGTGCCGTAACCAGTATAGCCAGTTATGGCACCATCCTCGGTTGCGTCAGTTCTGGTGCCGGTGTGTCGTTAGTCCCTAGAGGTGTTTTTGAGCAGTTCAAAAGGATCGGCAGCATAAGCGCTTTTACTTTTGATGATTTGCTGCCCGTCACTAATTATTTTATATCGAACAAGAACGTTGACTTGCATCATGCAAAAGACAGGTTTGCCGATCTTTTGAAGGAAGAGTTTCAAGGCCTGTGACTGCTATTTTTCGCTGAATGGCAGCGCGGACGTCTTCAGAAAACGCAACTCATGGTCCGCATTGGGCAGCAGGCAGGTGTCGTACTGGCCGAACAGCCGATAGCGATTCAGCGCGATGCGGTCATACGCCCAGTCTCGCAGGCGTCGAGGCAAGACGCGCAGCAGGCGCAGCGGCTGCCAGCGGGTTGGCAATTGGCGGATCACTTCCAGGAATGCATCCGAACGTTCCCAATAATGCCGATCGCGAATCACCGCCATGGTGTCGAACTGGTCCACCGGCAACCCGGCCCATGCCAGCAGCGCCTGGCCTTCGGGGGATTGCACGGCGGCCAGGCGCACGCGGCGCTGGTGGTCGTGGCGAATCAGGAAACGCGCCCAGCCATTGCAGAGTTTGCAGACGCCGTCGAACAGAACCACGGTTTCGCCGGGTTTGAGGAGCGGTGCGGGGGTAGGGCGGGTGTTCAGGGCTGGCATTCCATCAGGTTCCAGGGCAGGGCTGGTTACCAGCATAGCGCCGCGTTGCATTCCGGTAATAGCAAACATTACGGCATCAGCATCTTGGCCATGATGATCGTACGTTCCGATTGATAATACTCGTCGCGGATTTTCCTGAAGCCTAACGAAGCGTAGAAGCCTTCTGCTGTGATTGAAGAGGGCACGTTGAGCAAACTCAAGCCTGCATCCAGAGCGATGGATTCAATGGTGCTGATCAAGTGCCTGCCGATGCCCCTTCGGTGATATTGCGGGTCGACAAATACGCTTCGAATAATGTTCTTCTGAAGACTCGCTGTGGCGACGATGTGGCCGTCAATTGTCGCGACGAGCACCTGGCGCTCAGTCAACATACGCAGCACCGCCGGGACGGAGAAGCCTTGAACCACCTGGTCGATAATGTCGGATGAATAGTCCCGCGCGTTGGACTCTCGAAGTGCGTTGATGATCGTCTTGCTGATGGCCGGCGCATCGCTATCCGATGCGTTTCGAATCTGCACATCCACTCGCAACGCTCCTTTTAAAGTGTCGGCCCGTGTAGCACGGGCGACTTATCCCAGCATATTCCATGTCCGTATAGTTCTGGCCCGATTATCTCTCGGCACATACAACCGAACTCTGCAGGTCAACATCATCGCTGAATCACCCGCAACGGGAGCAAGCATGAACGCCACTGTAATCCCCGAAGGTTTCACCCTGTTCAGCCGCAGCAGTCCATTGCTTGATTTGCTGGGCCCAATCTACGCACGCGGCAGTGGTCTGCAACTGGAACTCGGATTGTTGACCGACGCCAGGCACGCCAACGGCCGCGGCACTTTGCATGGCGGTGTGTTGGCGACGCTGGCCGATGTCGGTATGGGCTACGCCATGGCATTTTCCTGCGACCCTCCGCAGCCGTTGATCACGGCGAGCATGACCCTGGACTATCTCGGCGCTGTCCAGATCAATGAATGGCTGGAGGTGCGCCTCGAGCATTCGAAAAAAGGTCGGCAACTGGCGTTCGCGGCGGTCAGCCTGCATATCGGTGAGCGCACGGTGGCGCGCGCCAGTGCGGTGTTCGCTGTGCCTGTGAGCTGAGTGCATGTCTACGCTTCGCGGCTATTGAAATTACGGACGTCATATTTACAGTTGGAAATTATTATGATCATAATGCTGAGCCCTCGGTGCAGTCGTTGGCTGCTGTCCTGGATTGCGCGCGAGGGTGTTTGACACTACCGGGACCCCAAATGGATCGGGGCATTTCTCCCCATCCACTTCGGATACAGCCATGCACACATCCACTCGCTCCAGCGTATTGCTCGCACTCCTGATCGGGCTTTGCGGCCTGGGGGAAATTTCCACGCAGTTGCTGATTCCCAGCCTGCGTGAACTCGAGTCAGGCCTTGGCGCTGCACCGGGTGCGTCACTGGCGGCGTTGTCGATGTTTGTCGCCGCTTTTGGTTTGGGTCAGTTGTTCTTCGGCCCGCTCTCTGATCGCCTTGGCCGGCGCCCGCTATTGCTCGCTGGCGTTGCTACTTACGTGCTGGCTTCGCTGTGGATGGCGTATGCGCAGAGCATGGATGAATTCATCGTCGGCCGTGCGCTGCAGGGGTTGGGCGCCTGCGCAGCGCTGGTGGTGGCGCGCAGCATTGTGCGGGATGTGTGGAAAGAGCGCGCCGGACCGATCATGGCCATCACGGTGATCGGCATGCTCAGTACCATCATGCTCTCACCCGTTATTGGCGGGTTGATCGCGACCCACGCCGGCGGCTGGCGCGCGGTGGTCATGGCGACGGTATTGTTCGGCGCACTGGCACTGATCGCCTCGCTGTTTTTCAAGGAAACCCATCTGCAGCGTGACCCGCAAGCCGGGCGCCTGAAAACACTGATGGGCAATTACGCGGCGCTGCTCAAAGGCTCGTCCGTGCGCAGTTTTTCGGTTGCCATCGCCTGCACCTACGGCGCGATGTTCAGCTTTATCGCCGGCTCATCGCGTGTGTTCGTGGGCCAGCTTGGCTTGAGTCCGACCCAGTATGGGCTGCTGTTTGGCGGCATTGTTTCCGGTTTGATTGCCGGTGCGATCTACACCAACCGCACCATCATCAAGTCCGGTCCGGAAAAGATCGTTGCCCTCGGCACCGGTCTGGTTGCGGCAGGCGCCAGTCTGTCGTTCATCATTCACCAGTTCGCTGGCCCATCGGTAACCGGTTTGATGCTGCCACAGGTCCTGCTGACGCTGGGAGCGGGCATGGTGCTGCCCGGTTCGGTTGCTGGCGCGGTGATTCCCAATCCGACCCGGGCCGGGCTGGCGGCAGGTTTCATCGGCTTCGCGCAGATGGCCGGCGCGACCGTTGCCGGTTTGCTGCTCAGTCGCCTGCAGGACGACTCCGCATTCGCGATGGTCGCGCTGAATGCCGCGTTTGCGGTAGGCGGCTTCCTGACGTTTCGAATCATGCGTGCGCGCAACCGCGCTGCGGCGAGGATCACCTTGACGGACTGAGCGGCCACACACTGATAACGGTGGCCGCCAATGATCAGTCACCCGTCATTCAACCCTGTCCAGCTGCGGCAAGGCCCATTTTCCCGACAACACGTCTTCGGTCGGCTGGTACATCCTCAACAGCACATAAAACCCGCCCTTGGGTGCCGGCAACCAGTTGGCTGCGTTTTCGCCCTGAGGTTTTTTATGCGAGATAGGGATGGTGATCGAACCATCTGCGGCGACTTTCAAACCTGGCGTATCAGTGCCGACCTTGTAACGATTGATCTCGTTTTCAACCAGCATCTTGTCGTTGGCGTCGTACATGGTCAGTGACCAGAACGCGTTGACGGGTGGGGCGGAGGCGAGTTTGACCTGGTATTGACTGGCGCCGGTGAGGGGGCGATTTTTACTGTCGGTGAAGCGGATCGGGTACATCGCTTCGCGTTCGCCCTGGCCGCCGAGATACGGGCCGGCAACCATGGCACGCAACGGGTAGTTGTAGCCGAAGCTGTCGAGCCCGGTCACCCAGTTCCAGCCGTTGCGGATCGATGAGGTGCTGGCCAGCGAAGCGATGGCGACGTAGGGCGCGTCCTTCAATCCGGCTTCCAGGCCTTTGCGGGTCGCGGGATTGAGGGTGTCGGGGGCGAAGCCTTTTTCGGTCAGGCCGATGCGGGCGAACTGGGCGAACAGGGCTGCGTCGGCAGGTTTTACCGGGTTGTCCTTGAGGACGGCGGCCAGTTCAGTGAAGAAACCCAGCGGGTCATCGGTTTTCGGTAATGCCGGCAAGGTCGCGTTGACGGTTTTGCCGCTCAGGGGCACGACGCTGAACTGCTTTTGCAGCGCGAGGATCGGCGCAACATCTTCGCCTTGCTTGACCTGAATACGTCCCCACAGCCAGATTTTTCGGGTTGTCACGTCGAGGCGTTTGGCGTCCTTGGGCAGTTCGCCGGTCCAGCCGGGTGGCACCAGCACGTACTTGCCGGCCTGGGTGCCGGTGGTTCGCCGACCGACGTAGTGTTCCAGTTCCTGCCACATGTTGAACACATCGACGACGTAGTAGCGGTCGTCGGTGTCCGGCACGCTCAATACGTAGGGCTCAGTGAGGTCGAGCACCGCGCTCATGTAGTAAGTGTCATTGTTGGCGGTGGGCATGTCCTTGGCGGACGGTGAGGCCAGGGCAGTGGCCCAGCCGATCTGGTTCAGCGGCGCGCGATAGCTGGTGGCGGGTTTGTTTGCCGCCACCGTGATGTATTCGCGCACGACCCGTTCCATGCGCACCAGCGGATAACCCCAGTTGTAAGCCGAGATCGCCAGACTGTAGCCATCGGCGTGCATGCCTTTTTCAACAACGTCCGGCGTAGCGGGCGTGGAGAGCAACAAATCCGGGGTGGCGGCTTGCGCTTGCAGGGCGCCGGCGAGCGCGGCGCACAGGGGCAAAATACAGATCAAGCGTTTGCGCGATGCAGTCATAACGAGCGTCCTTTCACGAGGGAGTGCAATGGGTTGCACTGGCCTGACGGCTGAATGTCTGCAAGAACCCTAGGCAGCAGTTGTGGATGCGTCAAATGCTTGAACGTTTTTCGACGGTGTTACGCCGGGCGTCGTGCGCTGCTGATATCTTTCGAGGGCGGCGAGCCGAACTGGCGGCTGTATTCGCGGCTGAATTGCGAGGGGCTTTCATAGCCGACGCGATAACAGGCACTCGCCACGTCCAGCCCCTCGCCGAGCATCAGCCGGCGGGCTTCCTGCAGGCGCAGTTGCTTCTGGTATTGCAGCGGGCTCATCGCGGTCATAGCCTTGAAGCGGTGATGCAGGGTGGAGCTGCCGAGGTTGGCGATGCGCGCCAGTTCCTCGATGCGCAGCGGCTGGGTGTAATGGCTGTTCAGCCAGTCGATTGCCCGCGACACGCGGCGCGCTTGCGAATCGCCCATGGCCAGTTCATACAGGCGACGCCCGTGGACGCCGCGCAGCAGGCGGTAGTACATCTCGCGCAGGGCCAGCGGCGCGAGCATACCGATGTCGCGCGGGGTCTCCAGCAGGCGCACCAGACGCAGCATGGTTTCCAGCAGCGGCACGTCGATGGTTTCCAGAAACATCCCACGCTCGGGCTCGTCCGGCACGCCCGTCGGCGGCGCATCGGCGATTACCTGCGCAAGATCGGTGGCTTCGAAATCCAGACGGATACACAGATAAGGCGCCTCCGGGCTCGCCTGCAAGACACGACCGGACACCGGCAATGTGACCGAGACCACCAGGTAATTCAGCGGGTCGTACCGGTAGCAGTCCTCGCCGAGGCCGACTTCCTTTCGCCCCTGCAAAATCAGGCACAGCGCCGGTTTGTGCACGGTGTGGATCAGCTCGGTGGGCTGGTCCATGCGAATCACATGCAGCGGCGCGATGGCGGTCTCGTAGATGCCCGGCTCGGCAAAGCGCTGGGTCAGCGCACGGATCAGTTCGGTGCGATAGAGGGCGGTGTTTTGCAAAAGGGAAGCATCGCTCGGTTGCATATCAGACTCTCATAAGATTCGTGGGCCATGGCGGCCCCCGTCGCTGATCTTCAGACTACACAGTGGGGAGGGCGCAGTGTTACGCCGATACTGCCGCAGATCTGCCTGATCCTGCTGCGCGTGCCGGAGATTTTCGCCTGCGCCCGTTGCCGTGTCAGCCAGCGGTGACGGTCATGCCGCCATCGGCCATGACCACCGCGCCGACCATGAAACTGGCGCGGTCCGAGGCGATGAACGCGACCACTTCGGCAATTTCCTCCGGCTGCGCAGCGCGGCCGATGGGCGCGTGTTCACCGTGTTGTGCGAGAAACGCGGGGCCATCGTCGACCACGTCGTTGAGAATGTTGGTCACCACGTCACCGACGCCGACGGCATTGACGCGAATCCCATGTTCGATCACTTCCAGGGCCAGGGTGCGGGTCAGTTGTGCCAGAGCGCCTTTCGAGGCCGTGTAGGCGGCAATGGTCGGGAAGGCGAAATACGACGCATAGGAGGCGATGTTGACGATCGTCCCGGACTTGTTCGGGATCATCGCTTTGACCGCCTCGCGGCTGTGCAGGAAAGCGGCGGTGGCATTGACGGCTTGAATGCGCTCCCAATCGTCGCGGGTCATGTCGACCACCAGTTTGTTGATGATGATCCCGGCGTTGTTGACCAGAATATCCAGGCGACCAAACTGCTCAACGGCCAGCGCTACCGCACGTTCTGCGGCGCCATCTTCGGTGATGTCCGCCACCAATGGCACCAGGCCGGGGCGGGCCAGTTCCTGCACGGCGGGGTTGAGGTCTTCGGCGATGACTTTGGCGCCACGAGCGTGCAGCAACAAGGCGATCGCCTTGCCGATGCCGCTGGCCGCGCCGGTTACCAGGGCCACTTTGCCCATCACTTCGTTTGGTGTGCTGTTGTTGATCTCGCTCATGATGTTCTCCACGTTGTGATCCAGTCTGGGTTGCCTTGCCAGCAACGTTTGGCGCTGGTGACGGTTCAACTGTCTCGCAACGCGCGAGTGACAACTTTCGTGGGCTTGCCGTGGCTGTCGGAGTTTTGCGCCCAATATGAGGTATGGCTGGGTTATTGTCGGATTTTGCAACTGCGAGAATAGAAGGACCCTTTCATGGCGAATACTGCTCAGATGCGCATAACCGGGGATTTCATGGCTGATTACCTGCCGGGTGAACCCCTCGCGCTGACTTCGCGACCGCGAATCGACGATGTCGTGATTCAGCTGTTCAGTCATCGCAGTATCAATGAGCCGATCACGGTGCCGGCGGTGGTGGAACCGTTGCTGGTGTTAGTGCTGGCAGGCGCGGCGAGGGTGGAGGAACGGGTGCCGGGTGGTGAATGGGAGGCGACCGAGGTCAGCGCGGGCGACTTTTTTCTCACCCAGTCGGATGACCCCTATGAAATGCGCTGGCAGACCCACGGCGGCGAAACCTTTGAAGTCATGCACCTTTATCTGGGCTTGCCGCTGATCGAACGTGCCTCGCGCGAGCTGTCCGGGCAGGCCAGCGCGCCGCTGCGCTTGCGCGATGTTTCAGGAGCACGGGATTCGCACATCACGTTTGTCCTGCAGCAATTGCGCAGCGAACTGATCGAGCAACGTACGCCCAGCGCACTGTTCGCCCAGTCGCTGGCCCAGGCGTTGGCCGTGCACCTGCTGCGCAGCTATCCGGCCGAGACTCAGGCGGGACGTCGGGTCAATGCGTTGCAGGCTTACAAACTGCGCAAAGTCACCGAGGCGATGACCGCGCATCTGGACGACGAATTCAGTCTGGCGAAATTGGCAACGCTCGCCGAGCTCAGCGAATACCACTTCAGCCGCCTGTTCAAACGCGCCACCGGTCTGGCGCCTTCGCAGTATTTCATCCGTTTGCGCATGGCCCGCGCGCGGCAATTGTTGCTCGAGTCCCAGCGCAGCGTGATCGACATCGGTCTGGAGGTCGGCTATTCCAGCGCCAGTCACTTTTCGCAGGTGTTTCGTCGTGAAGTGGGCGTCACGCCCAGCGAATTTCGCGGTACTTGAAGAGGTGGCGTCGATAAATCATCACCGCGCACTCAGACACGAATAGGCAAACCTCACGCAGCTTTCGGCACGCGTCCAGCCAGTCCGTGCGCTTAACCTTTCGACGTACCCAGCCAACACCCCGCACCCCGCGGCCCGGCTGACTTTCCATGCAACGAGCAGGAGAAACGGATATGTCGAACATCCACAACAAAGTCGTATTGATCACCGGCGCCAGCAGCGGTATCGGCGAAGCCGCCGCGCGACTGATCGCAGCCAAAGGCGCCCACGTAGTACTCGGTGCCCGCCGCACCGAACGCCTGGAAAAACTGGTCGGCGAGATCCGCAGCGACGGCGGCTCGGCCAGCGCCCGTGCGCTCGACGTGACCGACATGAACTCGATGCAGGCCTTCGTTGAATTCGCCCAGGCGCAGCACGGCAAGGTCGACGTGATCATCAACAATGCCGGGGTCATGCCGCTGTCGCCACTGGCGGCGCTGAAGGTCGATGAATGGAACCAGATGCTCGACGTCAATGTGCGTGGCGTGCTGCACGGTATCGCCGCGGTGCTGCCGGGGATGGAAGCGCAAGGCTTCGGCCAGGTCATCAACATTTCTTCGATTGGCGGCCTCGCGGTGTCACCGACCGCCGCCGTGTATTGCGCGACCAAATTCGCAGTCAGAGCCATCTCCGACGGCCTGCGCCAGGAAACGGACAAAATCCGCGTGACTGTGGTTTGCCCAGGCGTGGTCGAATCCGAGCTGGCCGATTCGATTTCCGATGAGGTGGCGCGTGAGGAAATGCGCGCGTTCCGCAGCGTAGCGCTGGGTGCCGATGCGATTGCGCGAGCGTTGGTTTACGCGATTGACCAGCCTGACGATGTGGACGTCAGTGAGATTGTCGTGCGGCCGGTGGCCAGTCCGCATTGATGGGTTGAGAAGAATCGCCGGTCCCAGGCTGGACCGGCAATTCCAGTTTCAACGTTCCTAACGCATCTGCAAAATAATCGGACTGCTGCTCGCCGGATCCGTGTGTTCGCGCAGTTTGCCGACCGCTGCAGCATCGACCGCGCTGGCCTGATTGCCCCAGGTACTGCGCATGAACGTCAGGACTTCGGCGATCTGCTGATCCGACAGTTGTTCGCGGAAGGCTGGCATGCGATAGGCGTCCGGTACGCCCGCCGCGACGACCCGTTGCGAGCCGTTAAGGGTGATGTTGATCGCGGATGCCTGTTCCCTCGCCAGCGCCGAAGTGGCGCCGGCCAGCGGAGGCATCCATTCGGCCTGGCCTTTGCCGTCGACACCGTGGCATGACGCGCAGCGGGTGACGTAAGTGTGTGCGCCGGAGGTTTCCAGGCTTGGCGCGGCAGAGGCCTGCTGATATTGCCAAGGCGGGCCATCACGTTGCGGGTCGCCGGGCAGCGATTTCAGGTAATGGGCGATGGCACTCAGATCCTCGTCGCTCATGAACTGCGTGGAGTTGTTGAACGCTTCGGTCATCGAGCCGTAAACCACCGCATGGCGATTGCGCCCGGTCTTGAGGAACTGGACGATTTCCGCCTCGTTCCAGCGCCCGAGTCCGGTGTTGTGATCGTCGCGCAGGCTCGGCGCGTACCAGCCATCGAGCAAGGCGCCAGCGAGGTACGGTTGGCCGGATTCATCGAGCGCTTTCTCGTTGAAGGCCAAGCCGCGTGGCGTGTGGCAACTGCCGCAATGCCCGGCGCCCTGGACCAGATAGGCGCCGCGGTTCCACTGTGCATCCTGCGAGGGTTTGCTGGCGTAAGGTTCGGCGTCGACAAACACGCCGTTCCACATTGCAATCGGCCAGCGCAGGTTCAGCGGCCAGGGAATCGAACTCGGCTGGTTGGCCTGCTTGACCGGCGCCACGCCTTTCATGAAAAACCCATACAGCGCGCGCACATCGTCATCACTGAGCTTGGCATACGAGGGATACGGCATCGCCGGGTACAAACGCCGACCACCCGGCGCTACGCCATGGCGAACGGCACGGTCAAAGTCGGCGAGGCTGTAACGGCCAATCCCGGTATCTGCGTCCGGGGTGATGTTGGTGGCATGGATCACGCCCAGCGGTGTGGCCATTTCCAGGCCACCGGCAAACGGCGCGCCGCCCGGCACGCTGTGGCAGGCCACGCAGTCGCTGAGGCGGGCGACGTATTCGCCGCGGGTGACCAGTGCGGGGTCGATATCGGCCACGCTGAACGTTGGCTTTTCCAGGGGCGAGACAGGCTCGCGCGTGACATACCAGGCCAGCAGACCTGCCGCGATCAGACACGGCACGGCCAGCCAGCCAGCGGTTCTTGCGAATCGGCTGTTGTTCATAAACGCTCCGGCGCTGATCAGGCGAAAGTGTGACGGCTCATGGGCAGGCTGCGAATTCGCTGCCCGGTCAGTGCGGCCACCGCGTTGGCCACGGCGGGCGCGACGGCCGGCAGTGGCGGTTCACCGATGCCGCCCATTTTTTCCCCGCTTTCGACCACCCGCACATGCACCCTGGCCATGCGCGCAGGCGGCAGGATCGGATACAAGTCGTAATTGCGCGCGCGCGGTTTGCCATCGAGCCACACGGCTTCCTCGACCAGCGTCTGCGACAGCCCCAGCGCCACGGCGCCGTTGACCTGCGCCTCGACAATCGCCGGGTTGACGATGCTGCCGGGGTCGATCGCCTGCCAGATGTCGTGAACCTTGACCTGACCGTTTTCGATCGACACCTCGGCAATCACCGCCGTCTCGGTGCCGAACGGCGATGCCATCGCCACACCTCGCGCGCGCCGGCTGCCATCCTCGGCAGTAAACGGTCCGCGTTTCCAGCCGCCCGACAATTCGGCCACCGCTTGCAACAGGGTGGTCAGCCGAGAGTTGTTGCGCAGCAGATGCAGGCGCAAGTCGAACGGGTCCTTGCCGCCCTTGTCGGCCAGTTCGTCGAGGAACGATTCATAGAAAAAGTCATTCAGCGAATTGCCCACCGAGCGCCAGTAACCGAGCATCGCCGGGCCTTTGACGTAGATCTGCGCGATGCGCTTGTTGGCGATCGCATAGGACTTGCCCGACAAGCCTTCCAGCGCCGTCGGGTCAAGCTTTTCGCCTTGCTTGCCGGCGATGGCTTCGGTGGGGCCTTCGGTGGCGCTGATGGCTTCGATTGCCAACGGCCAGCCATCGTTGTCCAACGCACCGCGGAAGTTGACCGCAGCCACCGGGCGCAGCACGTCACGCAGGAATTCCTCTTCGCGGCTCCAGATCAGTTTGACCGGGCGCCCGACCGCCTTCGCCAGCTCGATGGCCTGCGGGTACGGACTGGCCGAGTCGTAGAGAAAATGCCGACCGAAGAACCCGCCCAACAGCGGCGAGTGCAGGGTGATTTGCCCAAGGTCGAGACCGGTGCGCTTGGCGATGTCGGCGCGATACAGGTCCGGTGCCTGATTCGGCAACCAGACTTCCAGCGAGCCATCGGCATTGAAACGGGCCAGCGCAGACGGCGGCTCGAGTTGCGCGTGATTGAGGTACTGATTGTGATACGTCGCATCGATGCGGGTTTTCGCGTTGGTCAGACTCGCGGCCACGTCACCCTCGTTTTCATCGTCGCGTGCCGGACCTTTTTCCGCCGCCAGACGCTTGAAATACGCATCGCTGGAAAAGTCCGCCGGCATCACGCGGACCGGGCTGTCGGCGCCCGGTTCCTGCCAGTCGACCTGGATCGCCTCGACCGCGCGTTTAGCGTGCCACCAACGTTCGGCGAGCACCGCCACGGCGCCGGGCAGGCGGTGTACCGAATGCACGCCTTTCATGGCCTTGACCTGCTCTTCGTTGCGCAGACTGCCCACGGTCATGCCCAGACGCGGCGCGTGCTGAACGGCGGCGTGGAGCATGTTGTCGACCGTAAGATCGATGCAGTAGAGCGCCTTGCCGGTGGACTTGTCGTAAGCGTCGAGGCGCTTGACTGGCTTGCCGATCCAGCGGAACTGGCTTGGATCGCGCAGCTTGACGCTGGCCGGGTCGGGCACGGGCAGGTCCATGGCGCGCTCGGCCAACTCACCGTAAGTCAGCGAGCGGCCGGATGCGGCATGCAGCACTTTGCCCGGCTCTGTGCTTAGTTCGCTCACCGGCACGCCGAAGCGTTCGGCGCCCGCTTGCAGGAGCATGGCGCGGGCGAGGGCGCCGAGGCGGCGCATCACCGGATAGCTCATGCGCACCGACATGCTGCCACCGGTAATGCGCATGCCGTTGTCCATCACCACATACGCTTCGCCGGGCGGCGCGGCTTCGACCAGGAACGTCGCCGGATCGGCGTCGAGTTCTTCGCCGACAATCTGCGCCATCGCCGTGAAGGTGCCTTGGCCACCTTCCATGAACGGGCACATCAGACGCACGCGGTTGTCCGGGCGGATCTCCAGAAGTGCCGGCACCTGCGTACCGCGTTCGCTGGTCGTGGCAGCCGCGGCGGCGGCCAGTGCGCGGGGCGCGCCGAGTGGCAGACCGAAGCCCAGCACCAGCGCGCCGACGGCGGTGCCGGTGAGAAAGCGGCGGCGGGAAAGGTTGATCGGTGTCGTCAGGTCAGGCAACGAGGATTGAGCTGTGGTTTCGCTGGAAACTTTCATCACGCGTCCCTCTTGCCAGCCAGCTCATGCACCGCGGCATGAATGGCGTTGTAAGTGCCGCAGCGACACAGATTGACCATCGCCGCTTCGATCTGCGCATCGCTCGGCGCGGGGTTGTGCTTGAGCAGCGCGGTCGCGGCCATGACCTGGCCGGATTGGCAATAACCGCACTGCGCCACTTGCAATTCGACCCAGGTCGCGACCACACGCTTGCCCACCTCATCGGACTCGATGGCTTCAATGGTGGTGATGTCGCGGCCAACCACACCGGCGACCGGCGTGACGCACGAGCGCACCACATTGCCGTCGACCAGCACCGAGCAGGCGCCGCACTGGGCCAGGCCGCAGCCATATTTGGTGCCGGTCATGCCGAGGTCATCGCGCAGCACCCAGAGCAAGGGCGTGTCGGCGTCGGCATCGACCTGAACGGTCTTCTGATTGATTCGTAGTTCCATGGGTTCACCCGCCTGATCATCGGTTGACGTGCATTTTTATAAGCATGGGCCGCAGCGCCAGTGAGCGTGTTTGTCACTGAGGTTGGCGCGCTGCGAAGTCCGCGTCGCGTGCGTGTGGGCGCGGTTGCGGTTGTTATCGGACTGTATGGCCTCGCGCGTGCGTTGGGTATCCACGGCCGTGCAAGTCCAGAGGATCAGGCAAGCATTCAAGAGGATTGCGCTAGAGCGTAGGTTATTCGCTCGCAGATTGTGTCGGGAGGATTGATCATTGCCGCCCCCTGAAGCGGGGCGGCAACTGTGGGTTTATCGGCGTTGCGCATCTCCTTGCGCAACCATTGCCCGCCATTGCTGCACGCTTGGCCGCTCCTGCACCCGCGCATGCCAGGCTTTCAACGCCACACATTCATCGGGCACCGGCAGTTCAACCAGCGCCGCGAAAATCATCCCGCCCAGCACGGCAATGTCGGCCATGGAAAAGTGCTCGCCGGCGACATAAGGCTGATCGCGCAGAACGTTATCGAAGTAGTGCATGCCGCGCACGGCCTTGTCGCGCATGCGCAGGCCCCACTCGGCGTTCTGATACAGCTCGACCTCTGGGCCGAGGCCTGGTGTGGCGTGGTGGAAGTACACGCTGACCGCATCGAGAAATTCGATCTCGGCGCGTTTGGTCATCATGTGGATCAGGCCTTTTTCCACCGGCGTGCGACCGGTGAGCGTCGGGTTGTCATCGAGGCTGTCGAGGTACTGAGTGATCGCCGTGCACTCGGCGATCAGCGTGCCGTCCTGCAGCTCCAGTAGCGGCAGCGTGCCGGAGTAGTTGAGGCGCAGGAATTCAGCTTGCTTGTGCTCGCCGGTCCACAGGTTGACCGACACGAACTCGATGCGCGACAGCAGCGATTTTTCTGCCAGCGCGATGCGCACACGGGCCGGGTAGGGGCCGTTGTACCAGTCGTGAATTTTCATCATCGGTAGCGAAGAAGGGTCGATCACAGCACTGGAATAAGTCATTTCGGGTTACCTGCCTGTCATTTGGTAGGTGGAAGATTGCGGCCACTTTTTCTGAGTGTCAACCCCTACCTTCCAATTGGCAGGTAATCATTCCGAGCGTACACTCCACGCCATGATCGAACGCATTGAGGACATTGGAAGTGAGTGTGAACGCGCGCGAAGCGATACTTGAGGCGGCTAAAACCGCCGCACAGCTGCACGGCTACAGCGGCATCAATTTCCGCAGTATCGGCGAAGTGGTGGGCATCAAGAACGCCAGCATCTACTACCACTTCCCGAGCAAGGCCGATCTGGGCGCCGCCGTCGCCGAGCGCTATTGGCAGGATGCGGCTCAGGTGCTCGAAGGCATTCGCCAGACCAATCCCGATGCGCAGCGCTGCCTGACGCTGTATCCGTCAATCTTTCGCACATCGCTGGAAAGCGGTAATCGGCTGTGCCTGGCGAGCTTCATGGCCGCCGAATATCAAGACCTGCCGGACGAAGTCAAAGCGCAGGTCAAACGGTTTGCCGAGGCCAATATCGAGTGGCTGACCGAGGTGCTGGTCAGCGCTGGTTCGGCGGATGAAGAACGCTGTAAGGCGCGTGCCCGGGCGATTTACGCGGCGGTGGCCGGTGCGCAATTGATTGCGCGCAGTCGGGGGGATATTGGGTTGTTTGACGAGTTGATCGACAGTTATGTCGAGGCGGGGTTGATCGGCGAGTTATGACGCAGTTCTGGCGCTGGCGACTATAGTCTTCAGGGATAAATTGGCCACTGGGCTTAATTGATTTGTGTCTGAAGGGAATCTCATGAAGCCACGCGCCACAATTACTCTTTTCGCCGCCGCCGTTTGTGCGGCTTCTGTGCAGGCTGCTGAGCCGGCAGGCAAGCAAGACGCCGTAACCGTAACGGTCGACAACTTCGTCAGGGCAGAAACCGATCTCTACCTCGGTTCACTGGCGAAACAAGGTGGCTTGGGCAAACTGCTGCACCGCCGCGAAGTGGCTTCGATCGAACATCAAACCGTGATCCGTTTGAACCGCGACACGCTCTACACCTCAGGCGTCTTCGACCTCGACGCGGGGCCGGTGACGATCACCTTGCCCGACGCCGGCAAGCGCTTCATGTCGCTGCAGGTCATCAACGAAGATCACTACACGCCGGACGTCTTCTACGGTGCCGGCAGCCACACGCTCACCCGTGAAAACGTCGGCACGCGCTATGTCGCCACCGCGATGCGTGTGCTGGTCAATCCAAACGACCCGGCGGACGTCAAGCAAGTCCACGCGCTGCAGGACGCCATCAGCGTCAGCCAGAAAAGCCCGGGCGCACTCGAGCTTCCGCACTGGGATCCGGCGAGCCAGAAGAAAGTACGCGATGCGCTGCTGGTGTTGTCCACGACCATCCCCGACTTCAAGAAAGCCTTCGGCACCAAGGAGGAAGTGGACCCCGTTCGCCACTTGATCGGCTCAGCCGCCGCGTGGGGCGGCAACCCGGATGCGGACGCCACTTACCTTAACGTCACCCCGGCCAACAACGATGGCAAAACCGTTTACCGGCTCACGGTCAAAGATGTCCCGGTCGACGGTTTCTGGTCGATCAGCCTGTATAACGCCGAAGGGTATTACGTCAAAAACGCAGCGAACGCTTACACGCTGAACAACCTCACCGCCAAGCGCGCCAGCGACGGTTCCACCACTGTTCAATTCGGTGGATGCGAAGCCAAGGTGCCGAACTGCCTGCCGATCATGAAGGGCTGGAATTACACGGTGCGCCTGTATCGGCCCAAAGCGGAAATTCTTTCCGGGGGCTGGGCGTTTCCGCAGGCTGAGCCGGTGAAGTGAGGGAGTTGGAGCAATGAGCATTGAAGCGTAAACCGGGGGGCCATCCCCGGTTTAGCGGTTCAACTCCCGGTAAGCGCCTCCCGCACGAAATCCTCATACGTGCGCAACGGATGGCCGATGATCGACTCCAGTCGGCGTTCAGCGCCTTCGCTCGCCCGCATGCCGAATGCCTGAATCCCCGACATCATCAAGCGCATGTCATACGCCAGCCACGCGGGGCCGTAGGTAGCCAGTTGCGCTTCGAACGCGGCCAAATCGTCGCCGCCGTAGGTGATCTGGCGACCCAGCGCCGAACTCCACACCTGCGCTACCGATTCGCCGGTGAGCGGGCGTGGCCCGACCAATTCCAGCGTAATACGCTCCAGCGCCGCGGGTGCCTGATCACGGCGCAGCAACTCGGCGACGGCGACGTCGGCGATGTCCCGGGCGTCGATCATCGCGACGCCCGCCGAACCGATGGGCATTGGGTAGAGGGCGTAGTTCTCGATGGTCTGCTGCACCATCAGATCGTTCTGCATGAAGTAGGCCGGGCGCAGGATCGTCGCCGGCAGATCAAGGCTTTCGATCATCCGTTCAACGGCCCATTTGCCGGTGAAGTGCGGCACATTGGTGAAGCGGTCGGCATGAATCACCGAGAGGTAAACGATGCGCTCGATCCCCGCTTCCCGAGCGAGGTTCAGCGTGATCAGCGCTTGCGTGACCTCATCGGGCGTCACCGCATTCAGCAGAAACAGGGTACGCACCGGTGCCAATGCAGCGCGCATCGACGGCACGTCGGTGAGGTCGGCGACCACTTCCGTCACGCCCGCCGGGAACTCGCGCTTGCCCGCCTGGCGCACCAGGGTGTGAACCTCGGCGCCCGCCTCAACAAGGCCCGCGGTAACCAATGAACCAATGGTGCCCGTGGCACCGATAACCAGAATGCTCATGTTCAATCTCCTGCGTTAAGAATCTTTCGATGACCAGAAGATAAGGTGTTGCGCCGATAAAGCGCAGATACCAATATGCGGACACTTCGTTTCAAAAGTGGAACACCATGAACCTCAACGCCCTGATCGATTTCATGCTCATTGCCACCAATGAAGGGCTCGGCAAGGCGAGCCGGGCGAGCGGCACGTCCAAGGCGACCCTGTCTCGGCGCATCGCCGAGCTCGAGGAACAGATCGGCGTCAGGCTCATCGAGCGCAGCGCCCGCGGCCTCAAACTCACCGAGGCCGGCGCACTGCTGATGGGTCGCGCCGAAGGCCCGCTGAGAGAGCTGAGCGAAGCCCTGTGCGCAGTCCGCGAGGGTGTTGCGACACCGCGCGGCCGCCTGCGCATCGCCGCCCCCGTGCTGTTCTCGCAACTGGCGATGGGCCGCCTCAGCGCCGAGTTCTGCGCGCTCTATCCTGAAGTGGAAATCGATGTCATCGCGGACGATCGCCAGGTCGATCTCATCGAAGAACGCTTCGACATCGCCATCCGCGTCAACCCCAAACCCGACAGCAGCCTGGTCGGCCGCTGCTTCGTCAAAGACCGCCTGGTCGTCGTCGCCGCGCCCGATCTGGCGAAACCGGCGCCCGGCACCATCAGCCCCGTGCCAGCCGTTGTCACGACCACTTTCCAGCCGACACGTTGGCGCCTCGATGATGGCGTGCTGGAGTTGGAGCCGGTTGTGAAGATGCGCTTTTCCTCGTTATTGATGGTTCGCGATGCGGCCATCGCCGGCGCGGGCGTGGCGCTGATTCCGCAGTCGATTGCCGGGGCGCAACTGGCGCGGGGGGAGTTGGTGCAGTGGGGCGTGGTAACGGGGGTAGAGCCAGAGTTGTGGGTGCTGCACACGTCGAGGCGATTGGCGGCGCCGAAGGTGAGGGCGTTTGTGGATTTTTTGTGTGGGCGGTATGTGGATGGGGCGTTGGTTTTGAGGGGGTAGGGTGGCGAGAATGGTCGCAGGTTTTTCAGACCCCCATCATTCACATTTGCGACGGTCACCTGAATTTGGACGGTTAAGCCAAACTGGGCCCTATGAATCGGGCTCTCTATACTGGCCTTTCAGGATGATCAATAGAGCGCGAAATATGCCCAATCAAAACTCCCCAGTCACTTTGGTCCTGGCTAAACAAAGCGACCTGGACAATCTTGTAGCTATCCGGATTGAGGCTATGCGCGAAAGTCTGGAGCGTGTTGGGCGATTCGATCCGGTGCGTGCGCGTGAGCGGTTTCTTAGCGGTTTTGAAGCTCGCAACACGCACTACATCGAGGTCTCTGGAGAGAGGGTTGGTTTTGTAGTGGCCAAAAATAACCACAATGAAATCTTGCTCGACCACTTATATGTGAGACCGAGCGCGCAAGGATCGGGTATAGGCTCTGTCGTTCTCACTCAGATTTTCAAAGTGGCGGATGCGGCTGTGCTCCCCATCAAAGTTGGGGCTCTCAAAGAAAGCGCTTCTAATCGCTTTTATATCCGCCATGGCTTCCAGTTCGTCGAAAGCAGTGAATTTGATAATTATTATGTGCGTCAGAGCGTTCCGGCGGGTGACACGCGCTAACTCGGCGATAACGCATTACATGAACATCAGCGTGATGAGCAATATTTGCGCCGCCCAAAAGCGCGGCCAGTTCATCGAGGCCCATAGCAGGGAGTTCACCTCCATGAGGTTCGGCGCTTCTTTCCAGAAGTCGTAAAGCCGCTCCAGATAGTGGACGGATGCGGTGCGTTTGTTCAACGGACCCGTTTCGAAAATCACTAGGATTCCAGCCAGTCAGAAAGATCTGGAAAACGCTGTTGCAGCCACTCAATAAAGACTTGAACCTGGGGCGCCAGATGTGTCCGGCTTGGATACAGCAACGACACAGAGCGAGGCGCTGGTCGATAGGGCTTTAGAATCTCCACCAGGGCGCCGCTGTTCAAATGCTCGGCCACGGCGATGCCTGGCGCCTGAATGATTCCAAAGCCCGAAACGCCGCACTGAACGTAGGCATTCGATTCGGTGACGGTGATACCGGCGCTACTGACAAATGTTCGATCCTGACCTTTTACCGAGAAATGCCAAGGCAAAGTTCTGTTGCTCTGACCGGATAAGAAGTTGACGCCTCGATGGGAGGGCAGCTCGTCTAGCGTCTCGGGTTCGCCATGCTCGTGCAGATACTCAGGCGCTGCACACGTCACCATGGTCGCCGTCGCGACAGGGCGAGCGATCAATGTCGAATCCCGTAGATCGCCGATACGCAACGCACAGTCGATGCCTTCACCGATCAGGTCGACGGCCCGGTCAGTTACACCCAGAATCATGTTGATACCCGGGTACGAGGCAGTGAATTCCTTGAGGCTTTTGATAAATTCCAGTTGCGCGAAAGCGGTCGGGATATCGACGCGTAGCCGGCCTGCGAGGGTTGCTCCGGATCGGTCGAACATCGTGGTCGCAGCAGAAATTCCCGCGAGGATTTCCTGCACGCGCTCATAAAACCTCTCACCCTCGGCGGTAAGTGCCACTTTCCTCGTGGTGCGCTGGAACAGGCGCACGCCTAATGACGTTTCCAGCTCCTGAATGTACCGAGTGACTTGAGGTCGCCCGATGTCCAGTGATTCTGCAGCTTTGGTAAAACTGCCGAGTTCGGCAAGCCTGGCGAACAGTCGCATTGATTGAAGCAAATCCATGACGCTTTCCTGTGTATTCGTCTGACGCATGAAGTCGAAGGTGATTGTTACCCAAGAATAGAACAATCATGTCTTTATCCATGCATTTATTGCGGATCGTCAAAGGCGAAGAATCCACCCAAGGCTGAACCGGTTTGGTTCATCACCATTGATATGTATTGGGAGATTCGTAATGAAGGCTTGGTTATTGAAAGATTTCGGACTCGACAATCTGCAGTTGGAGGAGGTGGCGACCCCGCAACCCAAGGCTGGCGAATTATTAGTGAAGGTCGGCGCTGTTTCGCTCAACTTTCGCGACAAGGCTATCGTCGACGGCATTTATGAACCGCACTTGGTGCCCAAACCGCTGATTCCCGTGAGCGATGCAGCCGGCACGGTGGTAGCCATTGGCGACAACGTTACGCGCTTCAAGGTCGGTGATCGCGTCAACTCGCATCTTTACTCGCGTTGGCTGGATGGCGAGCCAGGGCCGAACGAACCCGATTACTGCTTCGGTTCGCCGTTGCCTGGCGGTTTGGCCGAATACATGATCATTCATGAAGATAGCGCCGTCGGTGCCCCGGACAACATGAGCGACATTGAGGCGGCAACACTTCCTATTGCTGCACTTACGGCCTGGTATTCGCTGGTCGACTTCGGACAAATCCAGACGGGCCAGACCGTATTGGTTCAAGGCACCGGGGGCGTATCAATATTTGCCGTGCAGATCGCTACAGCGCTTGGCGCGAAGGTAATCGCAACGTCGAGTAGCGACCAAAACCTGCAAGCCGTAAAGACGCTCGGAGCTGTGGCGGGAATCAACTACAGAACAACCCCGAATTGGGCGGACGAGGTGCTGAAGCTAACCGACGGCAAGGGCGTGGATCTGCTACTGGATGTGGCCGGTGGCAGCGGCATCAATCAATCGGTCGCAGCAACCAAGGCATCGGGGCGTATTGCGCAGATCGGCTTTTTGACAGGGCAAACCGTTGAACTCAATCTGATGCCACTGATTTTCCGCCAGACGACCATTCGCGGAATCGCCGTGGCGCCGCGTTCATCCTTTGACCGGATGAACGCGTTTCTCAACGAGCACAAGATCCGTCCCGTTATTGATCAGGTATATCCGTTCGAGAAAGCACGAGAAGCTTACGAACATCTCGCAAGAGGGGCATTTGGAAAGGTCGTGATCAAAATCGCTTGATAGTGTTAAGGCGCCGATCTGGCGCCTTTTTCGTCTGGGTCAGCAAATCGCCTTTGTGCTTTGTTGCATGATCAATCCTGTTTCACGAAGAGAAGAGTCCAGGGACAACCCTTCATTCACATTGAGATGAGTGTGGACGATGAGGCCAAACTGGGCCCTACAGATCCATCTCTCTATATTGGCCTTCCAGGATTGTAAATAGAGCGCAAAAATTTGCCCAATCAAAATTCCCCAACCGGCCGCTCACCCAGCCGTTCCACCAGCCTGACGAGATAACCGTCGGGATCCTGAATGATAAATTCGCGCTGGCCGGCTTCCATATTTGCCGCCCCGTACCAAGTGTCTTGGCATTCTCGAAAGAGCGGAAATCCAGCCCGAGCAAGACGTTCCATGACGAGCGTGACAGCGTCGACATCTATCTGCAGGTTGATCCCTCTCCCGAACGGCTTGCTCAGCGGTGCAGTCAGCCACTGCCCGGCGTCCGGGTCGACTTGCTCAAGCATGACTTGGGCACCGTTTAAATCGAGGTAGGCAAACCCATCTTCGCGGCGTTGATAGGCGACGTTGAAACCAAGGCAGTCAACCCAGAACGCCAGGCTGCTATTCAAGTGGGTGACCATCAGTTCCGGGACCAGTTTGTTACGTTCAAACATCAGATGACTTCCATTTCATATGGCTCGTTTTTCCGAGTCGGTAGATCACCGAAAAGTGACCACCGCAGTCCCGGCTACCCCTCATCCACCGGCGCAACCATCATCTTCAGGCACTTCAAAAATAGCGGCCGATATTCCTCTGGCAGGCGTTCCAGCAGTTTCCTTTCCACATCTGCATCACGCGGCAGCACGCGATCCAGTAGCTCTGCGCCTTCAGTGCCGAGGTACAGCTGATAGGCGCGTTGGTCGGTTTTGGCGCTGGTGCGGATCAGCATGCCGGTGGCACACAGGCGTTTGACCATTTCGGCGACCGTGTTGCGATCCATGAACAGGTGAGCGGCGAGTGCGTTCTGGGTCAGGCCGGGGTGTTGCGATACCACGATCAGCGCTGCTTTCTGTCGCGGGGTGATCGATTCGCCGGAAAACTCCGCATTGAACAGTTCTTCCGCGACGAAGTGCGCCCGCCGCAGCAGGTGGGAAACGATGTCTTCCAGGTGAAACTGGTCGACAAGTGTCTGGCTATGGGAAGAAAGCTTTGCGGGCTCTGGCGTGCTTGTGGATGGCATTGGACGTCCGGTCATTCCTTGCGGTGGCGATCCTTAGGGATCGGTAATAAGTACGTGCACGTACTATTTGTCAGGCAAATCAGCCAGTTAAGTATTGGCGTTCCGTTATGACGATACAAGCCTGAAAATAAGAGCCGTGCAAGTGCTGATTTTTTATGAAAACCGTTTTAAAAAGTCGTTGACAGCTCCGATGGCCAGTCATAGCATCGGTCTCGTAAAGGACGTATACGTACTTAATGAGAATAAAAAATGACTTGGTCAGCGACCCCGACAACGGCTGTTACATGGACTCCTCTGGTCAGCCGCGCCTTGCCTGCGCCGCATTTTGCCTATAGCCCTGTGGTGCGGGCCGGCGGCTTCGTTTACGTCTCGGGACTGGTCGGTCTCGACCCGGCGCACGGCGGCCTGGTAGACGGCGGCCTGGTAGACGGCGGTATGGCCGCAGAGGTGCAGCAGATCCTGATCAACCTCAGCGAAATGTGCAAGGAGCTGACGATCGGACTGGAGCAATTGATGTTGGTGCGGATCTATTGCGCTGACTTCAGCCAGTTCGGCGTGCTCAATCAGCATTGGCAAGCCTTCTTCGAAGGGCGCACCCCACCGGCGCGGACTTCGCTAGGGGTTGCGGCGTTGCCGCTGGGGGCGTTGGTTGAAATGGAATTCCAGTTCGCGATTGATTCTTCACTGCCCTGATGCAACACAAAAAGAACAGGAGAAGCGACATGGCAAACGGTGAAATTATCAGCGGGTTTCTGGCCCCTCATCCTCCGCACATGCTTTATGCGGAAAACCCACCCCAGAACGAACCGCGCTCCCAGGGCGGCTGGGAACAATTGCGCTGGGCCTATGAGCGGGCGCGCGCCAGTGTCGAGGCGTTGAAGCCGGATGTATTGCTGGTGCACTCGCCGCACTGGATCACCTCGGTGGGGCATCACTTCATCGGTGTCGAGCACCTGGCCGGGCGCTCGGTCGACCCGATCTTTCCCAACCTGTTTCGCTTCGACTACTCGATAAAATTCGACGTAGAACTGGCCGAGGCCTGCTGTGAAGAAGGCCGCAGGGCAGGGCTGCAGACCAAGATGATGCGCAATCCGCGTTTCCGTGTCGACTACGGCACCATCACCGCACTGCATATGATCCGTCCGCAGTGGGACATACCGGTGGTGTCGATCTCGGCCAACAACACGCCTTATTACCTGAGCATGGAAGAGGGCCAGGTGGAGATGGATCTGTTGGGCAAGGCCACCCGCGAAGCGATCGCCAAATCGGGCAAGCGCGCGGTGCTGCTGGCTTCCAACACCCTGTCGCATTGGCACTTTCATCAAGAACCGGAGCCGCCTGAAGACATGACTCAGGAGCATCCACAGAGCCAACTCGGCTATCAGTGGGACATGCGCATGATCGAGCTGATGCGGCGCGGGGAAATGCATGAAGTCTTTCGTCTGCTGCCGCAGTTCATCGACGAGGCGTTCGCCGAAGTGAAGTCCGGTGCGTTCACCTGGATGCACGCGGCCATGCAGTACCCGCAACTGGCGGCGGAACTGCATGGCTACGGCACGGTGATCGGCACCGGCAACGCGGTGATGGAATGGAATCTGCTCAAGGCCGGCCTCGCCCGTGCCGCAGCAGACGCCGCCTGAACCCCGCGACTCGCAGACCTCTTTTCACAGGTGAACAACCATGACGCTTGTATCGGCTTTTCTGGTCCACGGTAGCCCGCTGCCGCAACTTTGCCCCGATGTGCCCAATTGGCAGCGCTTCCAGCAGGCCATGCGACAGGCCGGCGCCGCCTTGCGTGCCTCTCGGCCCGACGTGGTGCTTGTCTATTCCACGCAATGGTTTGCCGTGCTCGATGAGATCTGGCTGACGCGGCGGCGCAGCGAAGACATTCATGTCGACGAAAACTGGCACGAATTCGGTGAGCTGGCCTATGACTTGTATAGCGATGTGAACCTGGCCAACGCCTGCATCGAGGCCTGCCGGGCCCAGGGCGTGAATGCCCGTGGTGCCGATTATCAAGGCTTTCCGATCGACACCGGGACCATCGTCGCCAGCACCGCGCTCGGTGTCGGCAGCGAAGAGCTGCCGCTGGTGGTGGCGTCGAACAACCTCTACGACAACGCCGAAGCGACCGAGAAGCTGGCCGCAATTGCTGTGGCCTGCGCTGCCGAACAAGGCAAGCGCGTGGCGGTGGTGGGTATCGGTGGTTTGTCCGGGAGCCTGTTTACCAAACCCATCGAAACGCAGGACGACCGCATCGTCCACGCCGAAGAAGATGCCTGGAACCGCAAGGTCCTGGCGCTGATCGAGGCGGGCGAAGTCGATGCGCTGCGCGAAGTGCTGCCGGCCTACGCCGCCGAGGCGCGGGTGGACATGGGTTTCAAGCATTTCCACTGGTTGCTCGGCGCGCTCGGCGGGCGTTTCCGGGGCGCCACAGTGCATCACTACGGCGCGTTGTATGGCAGCGGCGCCGCTGTCGTGGAGCTCATCCCCTGAGGGGTTGAACGAGCAGGTGCGCGATCTCGCTCGAAACCACTGCTGAAGCGCGCCGCATCAATATTTTTCCGTAGACCGTTTGCGTTGCCGGTGCAACGCAAGCCGTGCATGCCTGTGCCCGCGATTTGTCGGGCCGGGCCTCTGCGAATTCGCGAGCCGGCTGCAGGCTCGCCGTCAGCCGTGTCATTGAGGTCAGTCATGAAAAACTATCGAAATTTTGTCAATGGTCGCTGGGTAGAGAGCCCGCGCACCTTCGAGGACATCAGTCCGGTCGACGGCTCCGTCGTCGCCGTGGTCCATGAGGCTGGCCGCGAGCTGGTGGACGAGGCGGTCAAGGCCGGTCATCGCGCCGTTGCTGGCGCCTGGGGCCGCACCAGCGCCGCTGAACGTGTCGACGTCCTGCGCCGGATCGCCGACGAAATGGAGCGTCGGCAGGCCGATTTTCTCGCCGCTGAAATGGCCGACACCGGCAAGCCGCTGGCGATGGCCTCGGTGATCGACGTACCACGCGGCATCGCCAATTTCCGTACCTTCGCTGATATCCTCGCCACCGCGCCGCTGGACAGCCACCGCCTGGACCTGCCAGACGGTGCCTACGCGCTCAACTATGCCGCCCGTAAGCCACTCGGCGTGGTCGGGGTGATTTCCCCATGGAACCTGCCGTTGCTGTTGCTGACCTGGAAGGTCGCGCCGGCCCTGGCATGTGGCAACGCGGTGGTGGTCAAACCCTCCGAAGACACCCCCGGCACCGCGACACTGCTCGCCGAAGTGATGCAAGCCGCCGGTGTGCCGGATGGCGTGTTCAACCTGGTGCACGGCTTCGGCCCGGACTCGGCCGGCGAGTTCGTTTCCCGGCATCCGGATATCAGCGCCATCACCTTCACCGGCGAATCACGCACGGGCACCACCATCATGCGTGCTGCCGCGGAAGGGGTTAAGCCGGTGTCGTTCGAGCTGGGCGGCAAGAACGCGGCGATCATTTTCGCCGACTGCGAGTTCGAGAAAATGATCGACGGCATGATGCGCGCGCTGTTTCTCAACAGCGGTCAGGTGTGCCTGTGCTCTGAGCGGGTCTATGTCGAGCGGCCGATTTTCGAGCGTTTCTGCACGGCGATTGCCGAGCGCATCAAGGCGATGAAAATCGACTGGCCGCACGATCCCGCCACCCAGATGGGGCCACTGATTTCGGCCAAGCATCGCGACAAAGTGCTGAGTTATTTCGAACTGGCGCGTCAGGAGGGGGCGACCTTCATCGCTGGTGGTGGCGTGCCGCGCTTTGGTGACTCACGCGATAACGGCGCCTGGGTCGAGCCGACCGTCATTGCCGGGCTGTCCGACGATGCGCGATCGGTGCGCGAAGAAATCTTCGGGCCGATCTGCCACGTGTCGCCGTTCGACAGCGAGCGTGAAGTCATCGCCCGCGCCAACGACACCCGCTACGGCCTCGCCGCCACCATCTGGACCACCAACCTGAGCCGCGCGCACCGCGTCAGCGAGGCCATGCGGGTGGGCATCAGTTGGGTCAATACCTGGTTTTTGCGCGATCTGCGTACGCCGTTCGGTGGCGCCGGATTGTCGGGCATTGGCCGTGAGGGCGGCATGCACTCGCTGAACTTTTATTCGGAACTGACCAACGTCTGCGTACGTATTGACCAGGAGAGTGAGCAATGAGCGAACAACTTCAACGGGTCGCCGATCTGCTCGACCAAGCGGCCACAAGCGGCGAACCAGTGCAGCCGGTGCGTGACCAGTTGGCCTCGATTGCCGACGCTTACCGGGTGCAGCAACTCAACACCCAGCGCCAGGTGCACGCCGGGCGGCGGATCACCGGGCGCAAGATCGGCCTCACCTCGCATGCGGTGCAGCAGCAGTTGGGCGTGGATCAACCGGACTTCGGCACCTTGTACGACAGCATGGAGGTTACCGACGGCGAGTCGATCGCCTGGCCGCGCCTGATGCAGGCCAAGTGCGAGGCGGAAGTGGCGCTGGTGCTGGAGCGCGATCTGGACCGCGAAAATATCGTGCTGAGCGATTTGCTCGCGGCCACCGCGTATGCATTGCCGGCGATTGAAGTGGTGGGTAGCCGCATCGCCAACTGGAACATCAGCATTCTCGACACCATCGCCGACAACGCCTCGGCCGGCCTCTACGTGCTCGGCCAGCGGCCGGTGAAACTTGCCGATCTGGATTTGCGTCTGGCCGGTATGGTCATGGAGCGCCAGGGTGAGCCCGTATCTTTTGGCGTCGGTGCGGCATGCCTGGGTCACCCGTTGAACGCCGCATTGTGGCTGGCGCGCACGCTGGTCGACATGGGCACGCCACTGCGTGCCGGCGACGTGGTGCTCAGCGGTGCCCTTGGACCGATGGTCAGCGTCGCGCCCGGTGACGTCTTCGAGGCACGAATTCATGGTCTAGGCAGCGTCCGTGCCTGTTTCGAACCCGCCAATTGAGGTGATCCGCATGAAAATCCAACGTATTGCCCAGCGCCTCGATGAGGCGGCCCGGCTCGCTCAGGCCACCTTGCAACTCAGCGGTGAAGACACCGTCACGCTGGACGAGGCCTATCAGGTGCAGCGCCAGTTGATCGAACAACGTCTTGCCCGTGGCGCGCGTCAAGTGGGCATGAAAATGGGCTTCACCAGCCGCGCGAAAATGGCTCAGATGGGTGTTTCCGATCTGATCTGGGGGCGCTTGACCTCGGACATGTGGATCGAGGAGGGAGGCAGCATCGATTTGTCGCGGTATGTGCACCCGCGTGTCGAGCCGGAGGTGTGCTTTCTGCTCGGCAAGCGCCTGCAAGGGCAGGTGACGCCGTTGCAGGCATTGGCAGCAGTCGAAGCGGTTGCGCCGGCGCTGGAGGTGATCGACTCGCGCTACCGCGATTTCAAGTTTTCGCTGCCTGACGTGGTCGCCGACAACGCTTCTTCTTCCGGCTTCGTGGTCGGTGGCTGGCAGCGGCCCGACATTGATCTCGACAACCTCGGGCTGGTGATGAGCTTCGACGGCCGCGCGGTGGAGATGGGCAGCACGGCGGCGATCCTCGGCGCTCCGGTGCGTGCGTTGGTGGCGGCGGCGCGCCTGGCTGCGCAGCACGGCGAAGCGCTGGAGCCCGGCAGTCTGGTACTGGCCGGGGCAGCGACGGCAGCCGTGGCGTTGCGTCCGGGCGTCGCGGTGCGTTGTGAATTCCAGCATCTGGGCAGCGTGGCGTTCCAGACGCTGCGCGGGGAGTAATGCCATGAACGACAAAGCGCAAACCCGTGCCCGCGTGGTCGAGGGCAAAGCCACCCCGTTGGGCGCCTTTCCGCACGTCAAACGCGCCGGTGACTTTCTGTTCGTTTCCGGCACCAGTTCGCGGCGCCCCGATAACAGCATCGCCGGTGCCGAGCCGGATGCCACTGGGCGCGTGCGTCCGTGCATTGAGGTGCAGACCCGCGAGGTGCTGAACAACATTCGCGACATTCTGCGCAGTGTCGATGCCGACCTCGAAGACGTGGTCGAGGTCTGCAGCCATCTGGTCAACATGAACGATTTTGCTCAGTACAACCAGGTCTACGCGCAGTTCTTCGACGCCGACGGCCCGACGCGCACCACCGTAGCCGTGCACCAGTTGCCCCACCCGCATCTGGTCATCGAAATCAAGGCCGTGGCCTATAAGCCATTGCGCTAAACCCACTCATCGAATGCGGGCCGCAGCCGAGGCGGTGGCCTTCACTCGACAGGAGAAGAACAGATGTCATCTGCTCGCATTCCCGTGGCAATCATTGGCTCGGGCAACATCGGCACCGATCTGATGATCAAGATCCTGCGCAATTCCGACTTGCTCGAAGTGGCTGCGATGGTCGGCATCGACCCGAGCTCCGACGGTCTGGCGCGAGCCGAACGTCTTGGCGTACCCACTACCGCAGAGGGTATCGACGGACTGCTCGCGCTGCCCGATTTCAAGAAAATCCGCATCGCTTTTGACGCCACTTCAGCAGGTGCGCACAAGGTGCATGACGCCAGACTGCGCGACCATGGTGTGCGCGTCATCGACCTGACCCCGGCCGCGCTTGGGCCATTCGTGATTCCGGTGGTGAACTTCTCCGAGCATGCCGAGACGCCGAACCTGAACATGGTCACCTGCGGCGGCCAGGCGACCATTCCGATCGTGCATGCAGTGGCGAGCGTGGCCCCGGTGTATTACGCCGAAATCGTCGCGGCGATTTCCAGCAAATCCGCCGGCCCCGGCACCCGCGCCAATATCGATGAGTTCACCGAGACCACCTCTCGCGCCATCGTCGAAGTGGGCGGAGCCGCCCGTGGCAAAGCGATCATCGTCCTCAACCCGGCCGAACCGCCGCTGATCATGCGCGACACCATTTACTGCTTCGTGCCGCCGGATGCCGACACCCAGGCAATCGCCGGCGCCGTCGAGTCGCGCGTCGCTGAAGTGCGTCGTTATGTGCCGGGTTATCGGCTCAAACAACAAGTGCAGTTCGAGCACTTCGGCGAGGACAACCGGCAGAACATTCCCGGTCTGGGCTGGAGCACCGGCATCAAGGTCGCGGTGTTCCTCGAAGTGGAAGGTGCCGGGCATTACCTGCCGGCGTTCGCTGGCAACCTCGACATCATGACCAGCGCGGCGTTGACCGTCGCCGAACGTATTGCCCAAGCGCAACTCGCCGCTGAAGGGGTGGAAAAATGATCGACAAGAACCGAAAAATCCACGTTTCCGACGTCACCCTGCGCGACGGTATGCATGCCGTGCGTCACCGCTACAGCCTCGAACAGGTGGCACGGATTGCCCAGGCGCTGGACGACGCCGGCGTCGACAGCATTGAAGTTGCGCACGGCGATGGCTTGCAGGGTTCGAGCTTCAACTACGGCTTTGGTGCGCACACCGATCTTGAGTGGATCGAGTCGGCGGCGGCGGTGGTCAAGCGTGCCCGCATTGCCACGCTGTTGCTGCCGGGGATCGGCACCGTGCATGACCTCAAGGCGGCCTACAACGCTGGTGCGCGTATCGTGCGCGTGGCCACTCACTGTACCGAAGCCGACGTGTCCCGCCAGCACATCGAATACGCCCGTTCGTTGGGTATGGACACTGTCGGTTTCCTGATGATGAGCCACATGCAAACCCCCGCCGGGCTCGCCGCGCAAGGCAAGCTGATGGAAAGCTACGGCGCGCAGTGCATCTACGTGGTGGACTCGGGCGGGGCGATGAACATGTGGGACATTGCCGAGCGCTTCAAAGCCCTCAAGGACGTGCTCGACCCGGCTACCGAGACCGGCATGCATGCCCATCACAACCTCAGCCTCGGCGTGGCCAACAGCTTGATTGCCCTCGAAAACGGCTGTGATCGCATCGATGCCAGCCTCACCGGTATGGGCGCCGGGGCCGGTAACGCCCCGCTGGAAGTATTCATCGCCGCGGCCGAGCGCATGGACCTGAACCACGGCTGTGACGTGAAAAAGCTGATCGATGCCGCCGAAGACATCGTCCGCCCGTTGCAGGAGCGAGTGGTGCGGGTCGACCGCGAAACGCTCGCGCTGGGTTATGCCGGGGTTTATTCAAGCTTCCTGCGCCACGCCGAAGCGGCCGCCAGCAAATATGGCTTGTCGGCTTTCGACATCCTCGTCGAGCTGGGCAAACGCCGGATGATCGGCGGCCAGGAAGACATGATCGTCGACGTCGCCCTCGACATGCTCAAGAAGACCTGAGGGGCTTATCAGCAAGTTGTTGGACCAGGGCCCGCAGGTGATTCGGGCCTGACCGGGGGGCGGCTGCGCTTGTGAAAGGTCAGCGCCTGCCTGGTTCTTTCCGCCAATCAATGGGTAGACACGATGAACAATAACAAGAGTGCTGTAAGCCCATCTCTCGTCACCGCGCGGCTGTTGTTGGGCTGCTCGCTGACCGCGCCGGCCGCGCTGACCCTCGCCACCGAAGGTGGCGGCTCCATGTACCCTATGGGTGCCGAGAACTACTTGTCCGGCGCCATGCCGCCACCGGGTCTTTATGGCACCGTCTATGCCCAGCACTACCGCGCCGATCGTTTGCGCGGCAATGACGGGCGGCAGCTGCCAGTGGACTTCCGCTTGCGGGCCGATGTCATCGCACCGCGCGTCGTGTGGGTCACCGAGCAGAAGGTGTTGGGCGGCAGTCTGGCGTTCCATGCCATCGCGCCGCTGGTCGAGCTGAAGGTCTCGCTCGATGGCGCCAGTCAGCGCAAGCGCGAGCTGGGCGACATCACTTTCGGCCCCGGCCTGGGCTACCACTACAGTGAAAAAATGCATGCCGCCTATGGCATCGATTTCTTCGCTCCCACGGGCCGTTTTGACCGCGACGATCTGGTCAATATCGGCCGTAATTACTGGACCGTGCAACCGGTGGCGGCCTTCAGCTACGTCGATCCGAACGGGCTGAACATCGACATCAAGACGATGTACGACTTCAACCTGCGCAACCACGACACGGATTACCGCTCCGGCCAGGAGTTGCATGCCGACTATGCCATCGGCTGGGGCTTGCGCAATGGCTGGGTGCTCGGTGTGGGCGGCTACGTGTACCGGCAGACCACCGACGACGATGTCCGCGGTGAGCGGGTCGAAGACAATAAAGGCCGCGCGTTCGCCATCGGCCCATCGATCAAATACAGCAGTCAGCAGGGTTGGTTCGTGACCGCAAAGTGGCAGCAGGAGCGCGCGGTGCGCAATCGTGCCGAAGGCGACGCCTATTGGCTGAAGCTGGTTTTTCCGTTCTGACCTCTTGCCGAACGATTGCCCATGGCGCTGTCCCCCAAGAATCCCCGGAGCATGCCTGTATGAAAACCCCGATCTACCAACGTTTTACCACGACGGCGCAGCTTGACGAGCAGTACGACATCGAGGCCTCGGTGAAAGACTTCGATGGCTATGTTCAACAGTTCATCGAGCAAAGCCAGATCGCACGCGCCCAACTGCCCAACAGGCTGGATGTGCCTTATGGCCCGACCCTGGACGAAACCTTCGATGTGTTTTTCCCCCAACAGGCAAGCCCCGAAAGGCAGCACCCGGCAGTGTTCTTCATCCATGGCGGTTACTGGCGGGCGACCACCAGCAAGGAATGGAGCTTTGTGGCCAAGGGCTTGGCTGCGCTGGGTGTGGTGACGGTGGTCGAAAACTACACTCTGGCGCCGAAAGTCACCATTGCCGAGATCGTGCGCCAGCATCGCTCGGCCTTCAGCTTCCTGTGGCGCAACGCCGAACGGTTCGGGATTGATCGTGAGCGCATCGTGGTGGTCGGGCATTCGGCAGGTGCCCACGGAGTGGCGGAGCTGCTGGCGACCGATTGGGTGGGTGACTATGGCCTGCCGGCCCAACCCTACCGAAGCGCCATCGCTGTCAGCGGGGTGTTTGACTTGCGTCCGCTGCCGCATACCTTCCTGGCCTCGACGATTGATTTCACCTGGCAATCGGTCGAGTCGCTGAGCCCGATATTGCACATTCCGGCGCGGCTGCCGCCCCTGATGCTGGCCTACGGGCTGCGCGAGACAGACGAATTCCGCCGCCAGACGACTGACTATGCCTGCGCTTGCATTGAGCACGGTGCACCGGCCGAGCTGCTCGCGCTGGAGTCAGACCATTTCAACATCCTCGACGACCTGGCGGCAGGCAGCGGACCCATGGTGCAGTGGATCACGCGATGGCTGAGGCTGGGCGCCGCTCGAGACTGAATCCGCGGGCGATTTTTGTCTGGTTGTGTCTGTTCTTTTTTGCTCGCTGAGCGCTTTGGCCTGTTCCAACGATGCTCTGCGAAACCGACTCAGAACAACCTGGCTGTCAACTTTCAACACAAGGTAAGGTTCCCAATGAAAAACAAAATTGCAGTGTCGGTACTGCTGGCCTCTGTGGCCTTCGGTCTGCAGGCCGCAGAGAACAACGTTGTCTGCCAAAAACCACTGCCGCTGTCGGCGCCTCAAGATGAATGGTCACTGTTTCAGGAAACGGTAAAACGCGCGCCCGCGGTCATGAGCGATGTGCACCGTGAATATTATGGCAAAGGTCTGGATAACTTCGGCGACCTGCGTTTACCCAAAGGCAAAGGGCCGTTTCCGGTTGTAGTGGTCGTTCACGGTGGGCGCTGGAGCGCTGATGTCAGTCTCGATTACATGGCGCCGGTCGCGGATCTGCTGACCAAGGCTGGCTTCGCGACGTGGAACATCGAATACAGCCGTGTGGGCAGTTATGGCGAATGGCCGAATTCTTTCAAAACGGTCGCCAGCGCGGCGGACAAGTTGCAGGAGCTGGCAAAGACTTATCCGTTGGATTTGAAGAAAACGGTCACCATCGGTCATTCATCGGGGGGGCATTACGCGCTGTGGCTGGCCGGTAGAAGCCTGTTGAAGCCGGAGTCTGAACTGCATGCCGCAAACCCGTTGAAAATCTCCGGTGTGGTCGTGCTTGATGGTGTGGTCGATCTGGCCTGGTATTCGACCCTGCCACGCGGCGATGTTCAGGCCAAGGTATTAGGCAATATTCAAGGTGAGGCGCTACAGAAGCGTTTACAGGAAGTCTCCCCGGCGCAAATGCCGCTGGTAAAAGTCCCGCAAGTATTCATCACCAATCAGAGTGACCGTTTTCCCTCCGTTCGCGATTACGTGAAGCGCGCAACGGCTGCCGGCGTGCAATCGCGGTATGACGCGCTGTGTGATTCCAATCACTTTGCGCCCGTGAACACGGCCAACGCGGAGATGGCGGAGAAGCTGGTCAAGTATGTGTCCGAACTGTCCCGGTAAGGTCTTGGTTAACTGACTATCGGTTGCTTCGTAACAATCCGCTGTCGGCATATAAAAATAATAAAAGTTGAGGGTTATCCCTATGTGGCTTCCTGTAAAGAGTGGAGCTGTGCTGGCGTGTGTCTTGCCAGGCATGCTACTGAATGTTGAAGCGCTGGCGGACAGTTCCGACAGCGGTTTTTTAAAGGGAAGTTCTCTGACACTGGATACTCGGCACTGGTATTCCAAAGAGATCGGCAGGCGTGACACGGTCTACCGTTATCGTACCGATGACGGGCCTCGGGTTTCGCATGACCGAGTCGCGTGGCAACAGGGCTTCAAGCTGGGCTTTATCTCCGGGTACACACCCGGGACAGTGGGCGTCGGGCTCGAACTCGCTGGGTATTCGGTCGTTGCACTGGAGCGCAACCCTGCTGATGCAGCGGGTGGCAGCAACCGCATGCTGGTCAACAGCGACGGTGATGTTCAGCCGAGCTGGAGCCGCCTGGGTGTTGCCGCGCTGAAGTTGCGAATGGCTGAGTCGGAACTGAAAATCGGCCGTCATCAAGTGGCCAACCCCGTGATGAACTTTTCCGATACACGTACCGTGCCGGCGTCTTTTGATGGATGGTCATTTGAAAACTCATCCATCAAGGGGCTGGTGTTGAAGTCGGGTTATTTCTCGAAAATGGCGCCCCGGTATGCGGCCGGTACAGAGCCTATCGGGCTTCAATATGCAATGCGCCCGGTCAGCAGTGACTGGACCGCCTACGTGGGGGGGGATTACACCAGTGCGGGCGGGTTGCAGAGCAGTATCTACGTTTCACGTATCAAGGATATCTGGGATCGAGAATATTTAGGCCTGAGCCGGGACTTCAAAACAGGGGATATGAAAACGTCCATGAAGTTGTCGGCTTACAACACGCAATCCAGCGGAAAACAAGAGGCCGGTTATATCGATCAACAGGCCTATGGCCTGACGGTTTCACCCAGTTTCAAGAACAATACAGTCGAGTTCGGCCTGCAGAAAATTGTCGGTGATGAATTCTTCGATTACGTCAAGGAGTCGAATGCCATTTCGTTGCCCAACACCATGGTTTCCTATTTCAACGGGCCGAACGAAACCTCGTTTCAGGTGAAATATATCAATGACTGGGCGGCTTACGGCGTGCCGGGCTTCAAAAGCATACTTTGGCATACACGCGGCTGGGGGATTGACGGCACCGGTTACAACGCAGGCCGCAAAGGTGTTTACACGGCTTCACCGCTGCAGGATAACGAGCACCATAACGAAACCGGGGTTTTCGCCAGTTATACGTTCCAGGGAACAGAGCTGAAGGGGGCCAACGTCCTTGCCGGTTACGCCTGGCATCGCGCAAGCAGTCATCAGGTCGAGGGCAACTTCGACGAGCTTCGAGTCATCGTGAAAATACCGGTGTCGTTGTTCTGAGATTTCAACGCATCGTGCTTGGCCTGGTGGATATGCAACCTCCTGCCGCGCCTCTTCGGGTGCGCGGCAGGAGTGTTTCGGCATTCACCCAGGCGATGCGAGATGAACCGCGTTCTTACAACCCAAACGTAGCCCCCCGCGTATTCACAAACAGCGAATAAATCGAGTGACTGCTGGCCATGAACAACCGATTGCCTTCGCGCCCGCCGAAGCACAGGTTCGGGCAGCGTTCCGGCAGCGAAATGTGCCCGATAGCCTTGCCCTGCGGATTGAACACCCGCACGCCGTCGAGTTTTTCCAGGTCGGCTTTCGGATCGCCGTTGCCGCCCCAGCCGCACCACAGGTTGCCGGCTTCGTCGCACTTGATGCCGTCAATGGCGGCGTAGTCCAGGCCTTCGATGTGCTTGCGGCGTTCGCCCAAGGTGCCGTCGTCTTTCACGGCAATCGCCCAGATCAGGCGATTGGGTTTGGCGCGGCCTTCGACGACGTAGAGGGTTTTTTCATCGGGAGAAAAGCACAGGCCGTTGGGGCCGCTGAGATCGTCGATCACCCGGGTGACTTTTTTGCTCTCGCCGTCGAGGCGGTACACGGCGTGGGGTTGGGTCGGGGTGATTTTGTGGCCTTCGTAGTTGTTGCCGGTCTGGAAGGGCGGGTCGGTGAACCAGATCGATCCGTCGCTTTTGCAGACGACGTCGTTTGGCGAGTTGAAGGGCTTGCCGTCGTAGCTGTCGGCCAGCACGGTGACCGTGCCATTGGCTTCGGTGCGGGTGATGCGCCGGCCTTCGCTGGTGGTGGTCGAGCCTTCGCAGACGATCAGACGCCCCCGGCGATCACGGCACATGCCGTTGGAGAAGTTCGAGTGTTCGCGGTACACACTGAAGGTGTCGGTGATTTCGTCCCAGCGCATGATGCGGTTGTTGGGGATGTCACTGACCAGCAAGTAGCGGCCATCACCGACCCAGACCGGCCCTTCGGCCCAGCGCATGCCGGTGGCGAGTTTCTCGACGCTGGCGTTGAAAATCCGCAGGTCGAGGAAGCTGTCGTCGAGGATGTGAATCAGTGGGTCGGGGTAGCGTTGACTCAACGGTTCGGCGGCATCGGCGAGTCGGCTCAGGGCGGTGCTGCCGACGGCGGCGAGCGTAGCGGAAACCGCCAGGGACTTTTTCAGGAAGCTGCGGCGGGTGTTGCCTTGCGTTTGGTCAAGGCTGTCAGGCGGGGCGGACAGGGATGAGTCCATGTAGCGATCTCCGAGGTTTTATTGTTGTTCGGGAGACCTAGTAATACATCGTGGTAGGACATCGTACAAGTGTCATCTTGTCTGCGAGGAAAACTTTCATGTAGCCGAACCGGTCAGCCGGCGGGGCATGTTTTAGAGCTGCGAAACGTCGGTTCAAAGCGTGGTGATCTGTCCATTGCGATCGCGCTCAAAGACCTTGTTGCCCTGCAATTTTTCCTTCAGCCAACGTTCCGCCTTGCCCAGCGGACGCTGCCGCGCCCATAACAGATCCACGCCAATCTGCCAGTCGGTGTGCGGGTACGCCGTGAGTTGCAACTCCACCAGTTCGCCTTTGGCCAATTCCCGCTGAATAAGCTGCCGGGGCAGGGTGGCCCAGCCGAGTCCGGCGCGGACCATTTCCAGTAACGCCAGATAGTTTTCCGCTTGCCACAACTGCGTGGAGCGCAGGTATTCGCTGCTCGGCAGCTTGCTCGCGTGGGCGCTGAAGGCCAGGCGTCGGTGAACGTGCAGGTCATCGAAGCTGACATCGTCGAGTTGCGCCAGCGGATGGTCGGGGTGGCAGACGTGCAGCATGATCAGTTTGCCCAGTTGCTGGAACGCCAGTTCCTTCGGGTAGCCGGGCTGTGAAAAGGCGACACCGAGCACCGCCTCGCCGCTGCTGACCAGCTCGCTGACGTCGCCGTACACCGGGTGGCGGATGATCAGGTCGACGAAGGGGAAGGCCTGCTCGAAGGCTTTCAGTGCCGGCATGACCGGCCCGTAGGGTGTTTCGATCGCCAGCGTCAGGCTGGGCTCGACGTTGTCCGAGAGGCAGTCGGCGTGCGCTTCGAAGGTCATGCAGCGTTCGAGCACGGCTTCGGCCTGGATCAACAGTTTGTGGCCGGCGGCGGTGAGCGCCGGGCTGCGGTTGCTGCGATCGAACAGCTCGACGCCGAGGTCGGTTTCGAGGTTGGCAATCGCCGCGCTGATGGTTGATTGGGTCTTGCCGAGTTTGCGTCCGGCGGCGGAGAACGAGCCGCTCTTGACGACCTGGACGAACATCAACAGTTGATCGAGTGAGAAGCGCAAGCGGTGGACTCCCGAATCGAAGAAGGATCAGTAAGCGCCGAGTGTGCCGATTTTTAGCCATCGAAAAAAGCGATGGTTGCTCATTTGTTTCATCGAAATAAACGTTCGACCATGGCCCCGTAATAAACGACCTCGGGGCGCATTGACCTTCAAACGCCCCTGAGAATGCCCGCGATCTCAACAGATGCCGCACCTTCAGGAGCGTGTGAAATGACCACACAACGCATTCATCCGGTGGACGAGGTTTTGCCGCTGCGACAGTTGTTCACGTTTGGCTTGCAGCATGTTTTGGTGATGTACGCGGGGGCGGTGGCGGTGCCGCTGATCCTGGGCAGCGCGATGGGGCTGACCTCGGCGCAGGTGGTGTTGCTGATCAACGCCAACCTGCTGACCTCCGGTATCGCAACGCTGATTCAGACCTTGGGCTTCTGGAAATTCGGAGCGCGTCTGCCGCTGATTCAGGGCTGCTCGTTTATTGCACTGGCGCCGATGATCATGATCGGCAAGGAGTTCGGGCTCAGCCAGATTTTCGGCGCGGTGATCGCGGCGGGTTTCATCACCATCGTCCTGGCGCCGGTGTTCAGCCGATTGTTGCGGTTCTTTCCGCCGGTGGTGATTGGCAGCCTGATCACCATCATCGGTATCTCGTTGATGCCGGCGGCGGCAATCTGGCTGGGCGGTGGCAATCCCGACGCGGCGGATTTCGGCAAGCCGGCCAACCTGTTGCTGGGCCTGGCCACGGTCAGCGTGACGCTGGTGATCTATGCCAAATGCAAAGGCTTTGTCGGCAACCTCAGCGTGTTGATCGGCCTGTTCGTCGGCAGCCTGATTGCGGCGGCGTGCGGCATGACCCACTTCAGCCGGGTCAGTGAAGCGGCGTGGTTCGAACTGAGTGCGCCGATGGCGTTCGGTGCGCCGGAATTCGCGCCGGTGCCGATTCTGATCATGACCCTGGCGATGCTGGTGATCATGGCCGAGACCACCGGTAACTGCCTGGCAATCGGCAAGTTGACCGGCAAACCGACCACGCAACAGACCCTGGGTAACGCGTTCCGCGCCGATGGCCTGTCGACCATGCTCGGTGGTTTTTTCAATAGCTTTCCCTATAACGCGTTCACGCAAAACACCGGTCTGATTGCGCTTTCCAACGTCAAGAGCCGCTTCGTCGTGGCCGCCGCCGGGGCAATCATGGTGCTGATGGGGCTGTTCCCGAAACTCGGTGCGCTGATTGCGGCGGTGCCGACGCCGGTACTCGGTGGCTGCGCGATCGTCATGTTCGGCATGACCACGGTGGCCGGTATTCAGGAGCTCTCGCGGGTGCAATTTGAGGGCACGCGCAACGGCATCATCGTCGCCGTGTCGGTGAGTGTCGGCGTACTGCCGATGTCATTCCCGGCGCTGTTCGAACACGTCGGCCCAACGCTGAAACTGGTGCTCGACAGCGGAATTTTCCTCGGGGCAATCACCGCCATCGTGCTCAATGTTCTGCTCAACAACGAAAAAAAATCGACCGAAACCATCGGCGCGACATCGGCTGAACTGGCCGACTGACCTGTTGTTTTTCCACTGCCCAGGAGTTACCCATGAATCAATACATTCAGCTCGTCCCGGCCGGCGTCAGCGATCTGGATCTGGCGTTGCTGCGCCAGACCATAGCCTTGTCCGAGGCGTCGAAACAGCGCGGTCGCCATCCGTTCGCCGCGTTGGTCGCCGACCGGCACGGCAAGGTGATTGTCGAGGCGGGGAACAATTCCATGCCGCCAGAGGGCGACCCGACCCAGCACGCGGAACTGGTCGCGGCAGCTGCGGCGGCGAAATTGCTGACACCGCAAGAGCTGGCACACTGCACGCTCTACACCAGCGCCGAACCTTGCTGCATGTGCGCTGGCGCGGTGTATTGGACCGGAATCGGGCGAGTGGTTTACGCCTTGTCGGAGCATGCGTTGTTGGGGCTGACCGGTGACCACCCGGAAAACCCGACGTTCTCCCTGCCGTGCCGCGAGGTATTTGCCAAGGGGCAACGCAAGGTCAGTGTGTTGGGGCCGATGCTGGAGAGTGAGGCGGCTGAGCCGCATAAGGGGTTTTGGTCGTAACACCGCCAACGCATTGGAACCCTCACGTCGGGGCATGCACCAACACTAGGTTGCAGCCCAAAAAACGCGGAGGGATTTCAATGTCAACGCATCCAATTCTGTTCATGGGCGGTTCCGGCGCCATCGGCCATCGTTCCGCCAAAGCCTTGCGTGCGGCCCATCCCGACGTGCCGTTACTGATCGGCGGGCGTGATCTGGCGAAGGTTCAGCAAGCCGCTGAAGAAATGGGCGGGGCTGAAGGTGTGGTCATCGACGCGGCCGCGGATGACCTCGGATTGGGCGATCGCTCGGTCAGCGCCGTGGCGGTTTTCTATATGGATCACACGCTGGCCGGGCTGCGGTTCGCGCAGACGCGCAAGGTGCCGCACCTGAGCATTTCCTCTGGCGTATTCGAAATGGCGCCGCAAATCGCTCGCTATATCCATGCCCCGGATGCGGTGCCGATCGTGCTCGGTTATGAATGGATGGTCGGTGCCACAACGGTGGCGACGCTGCACCTTGGCAAAGCCTTTGCGCGGGTGCGCGATATTCGCATCGATGCCTTGGTCGACGAGCAGGACGGTGGCGGGCCAACCGTGGCAACTGACTTCGAACACCTGAACCGCATGCTCCCCGCTGCACTGACCCGCCGCGAGGGTGCGTATATATGGCGTGAGGGCGAGGAGGCGAACGTCAGCTTCCGCGCGCTGGACGGTACGTCGATGCAGGCCAGCGGCTTTTCCTCGATCGACGTCGCAGGTCTGGCAGCCGCCACCGACGCACTCAACGTTCAGTTCAACCTCGCCAGCGGCGTCAGCTCTTCCCGACGCGCGGGCAAGCCAATGTCGACGGAAGTTCTCATCGAAATGGCCGGGGAAGGGCGCAACGGGCAAGCGCTGCATACCCGTCATGCCCTCGTGCATCCAGCCGGCGCCGCAGCGCTGACGGGTCTGAGCGTGGCCATGCTCTTGGAGCGCTTGATCGGGCTCGACGGTTCAGCGCCCACTGCGCCAGGTCTGTACTTTCCTTATCAGCTGCTGGATGCCGCCGGGTATCTGCGGCGTTTGGGTGAAGAGGGCGGTGAGTTGCTTGAGTTGAGCCAGAACTAAGGCGGATTCTGCGAGCCTGGCGGTTGTCCGAAACCCTGGACAGCTCTTTTGAGATTCCTGACTACACTTTCATTCCATCAAGCGTAACGGGAGTTCTCATGAAGAGAGCCATAGGTGCTGCGTCTTTGCTTGCGATAGGGATGGTGCCGGGTGCTCAGGCTGAAGACTCGGCGGAGCTGGCCAAAAAGGCGCTCAACCCGGTCGCGGCCATGTACAGCCTGCCGGTGCAGTACAACTGGGACCAGAAGATGGGGCCAACCGGCGATGGCATGCGCAGCACCACCAACATTCAGCCGGTGCTGCCGTTTACCCTCAACGATGACTGGAATCTGATCTCCCGCACGATCCTGCCGGTCATCGATCAGCACGGTCTCGCGCCGAACGGCGCGGCGGACAAATCCGGCGTTGGCGACATCACCCAGAGCTTTTTCTTTTCGCCCCGACAGCCCACCGAAAGTGGCTGGATACTCGGTGCCGGCCCGGCGATTCTGATTCCCACCGGCAGCGATGAACTGCTGAGCAGCGAGCAGTGGGGGATCGGCCCGACCGCCGTCGCCCTGAAACAGGAAAACGGCTGGACCCACGGCATCCTCGCCAACCACATCTGGGGACTGGAGGGCAGCCCGCCGGATGACAAGGACAAGGTCAACCAGACCTTCCTGCAACCGTTCCTTTCCTACACCACCAGCACCTTGACCACTTGGGGCGTGAACACCGAATCGACCTATAACTGGCAATCGCGCGAGTGGTCGGTACCGGTCAACCTCACCGTGACGCAACTGCTGAAAATCGGCGGGCAACCGCTGACGGTGCAAGCGGGGCCGCGCTACTGGCTCGACAGCCCGGATGACGGGCCGCAAGGGTGGGGGGTGAGGTTTGCGGTGACGTTGTTGTTTCCGCGTTGAAATTGAGCTGCTGTGCAGGCCCTCATCGCCAGTAGGCTGGCTTCCACAGAAGATTCGTATCGATGACGAATCCGACGCGGTAGCCAGCCTGCTGCTTTCTTACGCCACCGCAGCCGCAGCCGTCCGGGACCGCCAGACAAACCCTAACACCATCAACAACCCCAGCCCCGCCATGGCTGCACCGGCCAGCGAGATCGCCGGATAACCCAGCCCGGCATTGATCACCGCGCCGCCCAGCGCTGCGCCGATCGCGTTGCCGAAGTTGAACGCGCCGATGTTCACCGCCGAGGCGAGGTTGGGTGCGTCTTTGGCGGCTTCCATCACGCGCATTTGCAGTGGTGGCACCAGAGCGAAGCTGGCGATGCCCCAGATCAGGATGGCGACGGCGGCCGGCAGCGGCCAGCGCATCAGCACGGTGAACGCCAGCAGGACGACAATCAGCGCGCTCAGCGCAACGATCAGGGTGCGATCGATCGAGCGGTCGGCAGCCTTGCCGCCCCACATGTTGCCCAGCGTCAGTCCGACACCAAACAGCACCAGCATCGCGGTGATGTAAGCGGTGGAGGCGTGGGTTTCGCTGCTGAGGATCGGCGCGATGTAGGTGAACACGGTGAACATGGCGCTCGAGCCGACCACGGTCAGGGCCAACGCGCCGAGGACCGGGCCACGGCCGAGCACGCGAATTTCCGCCAGTGCTCCGGCGCCTTTTGGGGCCGGCAGGTTGGGCAGGGCGAACCACAGCGCGGCCATGGTGATCACGCCGAGGCCGGTGATGCCCCAGAACGCCGTGCGCCAGCCGAACATTTCACCAAACCACGCGGCCAGCGGCACGCCGCCGATGGTCGCGAGAGTCAGGCCCATGAACATCGCCGCCACCGCGCCCGCGCGTTTCTGCGGAGCGACCACGCTGGCAGCGACGACCGAGCCGACACCAAAAAATGCACCGTGATTGAGTGAAGTCACCACCCGCGCGGCCATCAGGCTGTAATAGTCAGTGGCCAGCGCCGACATCAGATTGCCCAGGGTGAAAATCGCCATGAGCCCAATCAGCAAATAGCGTCGCGGGATCCTGCCGGTGGTCAGGGTCATCAGCGGTGCGCCGAGCAGAACGCCCAGCGCATAAGCACTGACCAGCAGCCCGGCGGCCGGGATGGAAACGCCGAGATCGGCAGCGATGCCGGGCAACATGCCCATGGGCGCGAACTCGGTCACGCCGATGCCAAAGGCACCAATGGCGAGTGCAACAAGGGGTGGATTGATACGCATGGAAAGTCTCCTCATCTATGCCGCCAATGCTACGATGTGAGCGTTTGCGGCGGTAGACCGCGATTTTGGCAATCACCTTTGCGCAGGAATCACAAATGGACGTCGGTGGTCGATCAGGTGAAATGGACGTGTTCGTCACGGTAGCGCGCGAAGGCAGTCTATCGGCCGCTGCGCGCGCATTGGGGCTGACGCCCTCGGCGGTCAGCCGGATCATCACGCGCACCGAGCAGCGTCTGGGCACGCGCCTGCTGTTGCGCACCACTCGGGCGCTCACGTTTACCGCCGAAGGCGAGGCGTTTCTGCGTGGCGCGCGGCGTATTCTGGCCGACATGGCCGAGGTCGAAGAGGCCATCGCCGACCAAGGCGTGCCGCGCGGCCGCTTGCGGGTCAGCGCTGCCCTCGTGCATGGGCGGCTGGCGATCGTGCCGTTGGTTGCCGCCTTCAGCGCGCGGTACCCGAACATCGTGGTCGACCTCACCCTGGGCGATGAAGTCGTCGACATTCTCGGTGGCCAGGCCGACGTCGCCGTGCGCTTCGGGCATTTGCCGGACAGCCCGTTGACCGCGCGCAGACTCGGCGTCACCGGTCAGGTGGTGGTGGCTTCGCCCGACTATCTTGAGCGCCACGGCACCCCGCAGGAACCGGAAGACTTGCTGCGGCACAACTGCCTGCGCTTCAACTTTCGCCGCGCCGAACCCAACTGGCCGTTCATCCGCGACGGCCAGGTGTTCTCCTTGAAGGTCAGCGGCAGCATCGAATGCAACAGCGGTGAAGCGCTGGCGCAACTCGCGCGGGGCGGCGCCGGCATCGCGCGGATCGGCGAGTTCAGCGTGAAAGAGGATCTGCAGCGTGGCGAGTTGATTTCATTGTTGGAAACCTGGAATCCGGGCGATGACGAGCCGATCCATGCGGTGTTCGTCGGCGGTCCGGCGATGCCGGCGCGAGTGCGTTTGTTCGTCGACTTTCTGCTGGAGCATTACCGGATGTGAGCACTGGCGTGTGCTGACGATTGGCGGGCATCGAGCAGGGATTGCCAGCGATCTGCGCGGGCACGCTCGACCAAAAAATCGACGAATGCCCGGGTCTTGGCCGGCAATAATTTCTGGCTGGAAAAGTACAGATAGATCTGCCCGGCATCGACATGCCAGTCCGGCAAAACCCGTTCCAGCGTGCCGTCCTGCAGATACGGCAATACATCCGGCACCGCCAGCAGCGCGACGCCCAGGCCCAGACGCGCGCACTGACACAACGCCTGCGGATCATTGACCAGCAAGCGTGGAGTGATCTCCAGTGGCGCGCGTTGCCCGTCGGAACTCTGCAGCATCCAGCTGCGAACCTTGCCGGTCTGCACCGAGCGCATGGCCAGGTGATCAAGCGTCGCAAGTTGTTCCAGACGCTCGATACGCCCGTGACCGGCCAGATATTGGCGCGACGCGACGAGGATCAGATGCGCGGGAGCGATGGCTCTGGCGACCACGCCCTGGGCCAGCTCGATGCCGCCACCGATGGCCGCATCGAAACCTTCGGCGATGAGATCGACCTGACGGTTGTCGACCTGCCATTCGGGGATCACCGCAGGGTATTGCTGGAGAAAATCGGGCATCAGCGGCAGGAGAAAGTCCTTGGCGAACCCCGGCGCCGCGCTCAAACGCAAAATGCCGGAAGGCGCTCCGGCATTGCCGGCGACATCGGCAATCGCGGCTTGCACACTGTCCAGCCCTGAACCGACATTCGCCAGAAAGCGCTCACCCGCTTCCGTAAGGGTAAGTTTGCGGGTGCTGCGCTGAAACAGTCGCACCCCTAGATTGCTTTCCAGCTGCGCGACGTTGCGGCTGACTGCAGCAGGGCTCAGGCCCAGGCGTCGGGCAGCGGCGGAGAAGCTGCCGGACTCGGCGCTGCGAACGAACGACAGCAGATTGCCCAGCGTTTCCATACCTGCACCTTCAAGCATTGATTGAAAGTGATTCTAGTCAGCTCCTACTACTTGTGGAAGATCAAAAAGCGTCTCATAGCCTCATCAACTTCACACACCTGAACAAGAGGCTTGAACATGAACACTTCCACACCAACACTTGCAGGCAAAGTCGCTGTCGTCACCGGTGGCTCGCGCAGCATCGGTGCAGCGATCGCCAAGCGTCTCGCCGCCGACGGTGCAACGGTCGTCATCACTTACCACGCATCGCCTGAGCGTGCCGAATCGGTAGTCAACGAAATGGTCGCAGCCGGCGGACAAGCACTGGCGCTGGCGGCTGATGCGGGCAACCCCGAAGCGGTGCGCGCGGCGATTGACGAGGTCGCTCGACGCCTCGGCAAAATCGACATTCTGGTCAACAATGCCGGTATCAGCGTATTGGGTGCGCCGGAGGACATCGCCTTCGATGATTTCCAACGCATCCTCGCCGTCAATGTGACAGGGGTCTTTGTCGCGACCCAGCAAGCGCTCAAACACATGGGGCAGGGCGGTCGGATCATCCACATCGGCAGTTCGATGGTGCAGTACGCCGCCTTCGGTACCGCTTCGGCGTACACCCTGACCAAGGGTGCTCTGACCGGTTTCAGTCGCGGTCTGGTGCGCGATCTCGGGCCGCGCGGCATTACCGTGAACACCGTGCATCCCGGCCCGACCGACAGCGACATGAACCCGGCCGATGGTCCGATAGCAGACTTCCTTCGCCCGAATATCGCCATGGGCCGCTACGGCGAAGGTCAGGACGTTGCCGGGGCGGTGGCTTACCTTGCCAGCGAACAGGCCGGATTTGTTACTGGCGCAGAATTAATCGTCGACGGCGGCTTCACCGCTTAAGGAGAGCATCATGACTATCAGCATTATTGGCACCGGCGCCATCGGCTCGGCCATCGCACGATTGCTCGTCAATGCCGGTCTGCCGGTCAGCATCGCCAACAGCCGTGGGCCGCAGAGCCTGACCGAGCTGGCCAACGAGTTGGGGCCGCTGGCGCGGCCGGTGACGGCGCAGGAAGCCAGCCGGGCGGATATGGTTTTCCTCGCAGTGAACTGGTCGAAACTCCCCGAGGCGGTTCGCGATCTGGGGCCGTGGGACGGGCGCATCGTGGTCGACACCAACAACCCGATCGAAGCGCCGCTGTTTCAGCCGGTCGATCTGCACGGCGTACCGTCATCGCAAGTGGTTGCGCAACTGCTGCCCGGCGCGCACGTGGTCAAGGCCTTCAATCATCTGTTGGCGGCTTTGTTGAGCGACCCCGCCGCCGAGGGCGGCAAGCGGGTGCTGTTTTACTCCGGTGAACACGCTGCCAGCAAAGAGCGCGTCGCGGCGCTGATCGCCGACCTTGGCTTTTACGGCATCGATCTGGGCGGTGTTCAACAGGGCCTGTTGGCACAGTTCCCCGGCGGCCCGCTACCGGCGCTGAATCTGGTCAAGCACGGCTGACGACGAGCCCGGGAAACCGGGCTTTTTTACGCCCAGATCGCGGTCTCGGTATTGATCTCGGCGACCAGCGTGGCGTTGAACTGCCGCTGCCGATGCAAGTCATCACGCATTTGCGAGAAGTCGAATCGCTTGGCGCCAAGCTCTTTCAGAACAAGGCCTGAAACCCGGTAAATGCCGCAATCGGAACAGTCGACGAGTTGGCCGCCATGGGCTTCGTCGGTCTTCTTCGCATCGAGTCCGCACAGGTAGCATTTCATGGTGTTCTCCCGATTTTGTGATGTTCAGGAGATCGTTCTGTGTTGAGGGAAGTTTCATCCAGCTGAGAAAGGAATCATCGATAATCTTGGCGGCTAGGAAATTTCCTACAAGTTCGTGGGACGCAAGCTACAGGCTCAGTCCCTTCGTTTTCCGATAATCCGCCCTCTGCTGGCAACGCTGCCAGTCAAATCTCCACGTTCAGAAACGCTGGGCAGCCAACGCCCATCGCTTCATCTACGAGGGCATGCACGCATGAACATCGGATCACGACTGCTGGGCTGGCTCGGCGCATCTTTGCTTGTAACCGCAGCCGCGCCGGCAATGGCCGCCTGCACCTGGAGCTCCAGTGACTGGACGCCCAAGCAACTGACCCTCAACGGCGGCACGGTGTTTGCCCCGCGCGATGTCCCGGTCGGCAGCACCCTGAACACTACCGGCGGCATCCGCGATCTGCCATTTGGTGATCGCCTGGTCTGTGGTCTGCAAGCGAGCTACAGCACGGCACTGGTTGGCCCGGTGGTGAACAATATTCCGGTCGACACCATCACCGTGCCGGCCGGCTCGATCTTGCAGACCAACGTGCCGGGGGTTGGACTGGCGATGTACATGACCGGTTTTGCCGGGCAGTGGCAGATGCCGGCCGGTAACCCGTCGCGTTTCGTTCCGTTCAGGCTCACCCTCAACATCTCCACAGCGTTAAGCGGCATGCCGTCGGTCATGGTCCGTTACGCGCTGATCAAGACCGGTGACATTGCGCCCGGCACACACAGCATCAACCAGTTGGTGGCGACGGGGACGTCGGATCGCGGGCCTATTTTCAATTTGGACTTTACCGCCACCGTGACCGTGGCGGGCTGTTCGATGCCAGCGGCGCCGGGCAATCAGATCGACGTGCCGATGGGCACTTGGGAAAAGCGTGTGTTCAACGGCAAGAACTCCACCACCCAGGCGCAGCCGTTCGCGATCACACTCAACTCGTGCATTGCCGGCAGTAACTATCCCTGGAACACCAACGGCTATTTCACCGGCAACTACGCCAACATCCAGATCGACGGTAACAAAACCTCGACCATCATCGATGCGGCCAATGGGGTGTTGAGTCTGTCGAGCGATTCGACGGCGCAGGGTGTGGCGATTCAGATTCTGCGCGATAACGGCACGCCGATGAATCTCGGACTGCCGGTGCGTCTGACGCGCGTGGTCGACGGGGTGACATCAGTACCGCTGCAGGCGCGCTACATTCAGACCGGTGACGGGCCGACACCGCAACCGGGGACGGCTAATGGTTATGCCAGTTTTACTGTGACTTATCGTTGATTCTGTATCGATTCTGTAGGGGGCGGTTTGCTGGCGAGCGGCCGACCAGATCTGGCAGGGGGCACAGTTCCCCAGTGGGAGCGAGCCTGCTCGCGAAGGCTTTTTTTCAGGCGCAGAGTCTTTGGGTTTGAGTACATATCCGTTGCTGCGGTAACGGCTGCTTAGGGTTTCGCCCTTACGGCGAGGCACTTTTTCCAGACGCCGAAAAAGTACCCAAAAAGGCTTGCTCCCACGCCCGGATCAATCCCTCCACTCAGCCTTCCGATGTCGCCGGTTAGGCAAGATCAAAAGCACGCGAGCTAACGCTCATTGTTGAGTGGTTAGAAGCGTCGCATGGCTTGGGATTTGTGGTGGATTCGCCCCTCACCCCAGCCCTCTCCCGAGGGAGAGGGAGCAGATTTCGGTTGATTTGGAACTTGAGTTCGCCTCGGTATTTCAGGTCAGCGTACCTTTTGCATCCCCCACGATCAGTCCCCTCTCCCTCCGGGAGAGGGCTAGGGTGAGGGGCTTTTGATTTTCAGCCTCCAATCCTCCAACGCGCTGGTGATCAAGATCAACAGCAAGCGAGCTGACACTTGGCCGAGGGCCTACTGGACGCTAGGGAAGGGCAGCTGAATACGGTGCGACCCCTGAGAAAATTCCTACAAGTCAACGGGAAGCCGGCTATTCGGTGAGCGCTTTCCGTTACCCATAATCACGCCCATCGTTGGCAAACCGCCAACAACGTCCGGGTGCAGTCAGCCTGCATTCAACGGCCGTTTTCTTCTCAGCAGGGCAACTCCAATGAAGATCGGTTTACAGATGCTGGGCGGTGTGGGTGCCGCGGCGTTGATGTTGATGGCAGCACCGGCCATGGCGGCATGCTCCTGGGCTTCGGGCAATAATTCCGTGAAGCAGTTGACGCTGACCGGCGGCACGGTGTTTGCGCCGCGTGACGTGCCGATCGGCACGACGTTGAACGCCAACGGCACCATGCGCCAGCTCAATTTCGGTGACACGCTGGAGTGTTACGGCACGGCGATCTACAACACAACGTTGATCGGTCCGCTGGCAGTCAACATTCCGGTAGACGTTTTGAGGGTTCCGGCCAATGCGTTGCTGCAGACCAATGTTCCCGGCATCGGCCTGGCGATCTATATGACCGGTTTCTCCGCCGAGTGGAATAAGCCGCCGGGTAACCCGAGTCGTTTCATCCCCTTCAATATGAACCGCAGCACTGCCAGTACGGCGTTCATGAATCAGGCGATGATGCGTTATGCACTGATCAAGACCGGTGACATTGCCCCGGGTACCCACACCATCAATCAATTGGTCGCCACGGGTACTTCGGACATGGGGCCGATGTTCGATTTGACGTTTACTGCCACCGTGACCCTGGCCGGCTGTGCCATGCCTGCCTCGCCGGGAAACCAGATCAATGTGCCGATGGGCAACTGGGAGAAGCGCGTGTTCAACGGCAAGAATTCTACGACCCAGGCGCAGTCGTTCGCGATCACGCTGAATTCGTGCATTGCTGGCAGTAACTACCCTGGGAACACCAACGGATATTTTTCCGGTAACTACGCCAATATCCAGATCGATGGCAACAAGACTTCGACCATCATCGACGCGGCTAACGGGGTGTTGAGTCTGTCCAGTGATTCGACGGCGCAGGGGGTGGCGATTCAGGTTCTGCAGGCTAACGGTACGCCGATGAATCTCGGGCAGCCGGTGCGGCTGACGCGCATCGTCAATGGGGTGACCTCTGTGCCGCTGAAGGCGCGTTATATTCAGACGGGTGAGGGGCCGACGCCGCAGCCGGGGACGGCCAATGGTTATGCCAGTTTTACGGTGACTTATCGTTGATTCTGTATTGAACAGACCGGGTATATATCCATTGCTGCGGGTGTTGCTTCTGGCGGTTTCGCCCTTACGGCGAGTCCCTTTTTCAGACGCCAAAAAGGAACCAAAAGGCTTTGCTCCTGCGTTCGGCCCTCGCAGGCTCGGGTCCCTTCGCTCCGGGATCGATCCGGGCGCAGCGGCTACGGTTTGCTTCGCTGCACCTCCTTCCGCTGTGTACGACTGCGTCGTACGGTCGCTGCGCTCCCACGCCCGGATCGATCCCTGCGCTCAGCCTTCCGACGTCGCTGGTTAGGCAAGATCAAGATCAAGGGCACGCGAGCTAACGCTCATTGTTGAGTGGTTGGAAGCGGGTGGTTGGTTTGGGATTTGTGGTGGGGCTGCCCCTCACCCCAGCCCTCTCCCCCTGGAGAGGGAGCCGATTTGTGGGCTGTTCAAAACTTGCGTTCAACTCGGTATCCAATGTTGGCGTAACTCTCGCATCCACCACGGTCAGTCCCCTCTCCCTCTGGGAGAGGGCTAGGGTGAGGGGCTTTTGATTTTCAGGCTGATTCCAAGCCTCAGCCGTCTATGTCTCCGGTGATAAAGATCAAAAGCAGTCTGCCCTCGCCACACTTTCCCAAACCCTCACAACACCTGTAGCAGCCCACTTGCCGAAGGCCGGAAATGGCTACCTGTCATTACCTCCTCAGTAGGAAAAGTCCTACAAACGCACGGAATTTGCCTACATAGCCAACCCTGTCCGATCTCGATAATGGACCCAGACGAAACGCGTTGTGACTTACACATAAACAGTCGAGAGCGCGTCGTTTATCCGTCCCGAAGCCTGCTTGAGGCGAAGGACATACCATCATCATTCTGGATGTGATCATGAAAAATTTTGCTCTCAAAGGTTTGTCTCTGGCGCTGGTCATGGCCGCTGCTTCGCAGGCTGCTCTGGCGGCTGACGGTGAAATCAACTTCGTCGGCAGCGTGACCGACAACACCTGCCCGGTGGTTGTTTCCGACCTGAACGGTTCGGCCGGTGCCGGTGATGTCACCCTCGGCAGCGTGCCTGCTACCTCCCTGGCCTCGGCTGGTCAGATCGCTGGTGGCGGTGCGTTCACCCTGACCATCGACACCACTGCACCAGGCTGCAACGTCACCGGCAAGAAAGCCGTGGTCAAGTTCCTTTCGCTGAGCGGCAACGCCGGTTCGAGCGGTCAGTGGATCGGCCTGCTGCCGGAAGCTGGCGTCGCTACCAACGTGGCGGTACAGATCAAGGACGCCACCGGCAAAGACGTACAGCTCGGCCTGGATTCCTCGCCATACCTGGACCTGACCCAGCCGCTGCGCTTTACCGCCAACTACATCGCCACCGGTGCGGCGACATCCGGTCCGGCCAATGCCAAGGCTGCGTTTACCGTCGACTACCAATAAGTCCGGTCAACGGCCGGGGCCGTGTGGTCCCGGCTGTCCTTCCCCTCGCCACGGCGCTGATGCCGTGCTGACTTGAGGAAAATGCAATGACGATGTTTACCACCCCCTTCAAGACCACCGCGATCGCCGCGATGTTGCTCGGCAGCACTTTGCTCAGCAGCTTCAGCCAGGCCGGGGTGATGCTCGGCGGCACGCGGATCGTGTACGACGGCAGCAAGCGTGATGCCTCGATCACGGTCAGCAACACCACGCCCGAGGCCTACGCTGTGCAGGCCTGGGTCAACACCGAAGCCGATGACAGCAACACCGCCACGCCGTTTGTCGCGACGCCGCCGCTGTTCCGCCTGGACCCGCGCAAAGAGCAGATGGTGCGCATCCAGAAAGTCCCCGGCGATCTGCCGCAGGACCGCGAATCGGTTTTCTACTTCAACGCCCAGGAAATCCCCCTGGCCGGCAAGGCGGACGCCAACACCCTGAAGATCGCCATGCGCACGCGAATCAAGCTGTTCTATCGCCCGGCCGGCCTCAAGGGCAGCGCCATGGAAGCCCCGGATCAACTGCGCTGGAGCCTGGCGCAAGAGCAGGGCAAGACCGTGCTGGTGGTCAACAACCCGTCGGTGTTTCACGTTTCATTCATCGGCGTGAAAGTCGCTGCGGGTGGCCAGAGCCTTGAGGTCAACGAGCCGAAAATGGTCGCGCCGATGAGCAGTCAGCGTTATCCGCTGCCGGGCTTCAAAGCCAGTTCCGCTGAGGTGGAGTTCTCCGCCATCAACGACTACGGCGGCTACACCGCGCCGAAAAAAGTCGCCGCAAGCAGCGCGCCTTAACGTCTTCATCCCTTTCCTTGCGAACGAGTCCACGCGCTGCCTGCGCAGCGTGGCGGCAGCGTATTGAGTATTTGTCATGCGAACCGATGCCTCGAACCTTCACTGCGTCACCGTGCCTTTCACCCCATTGCGCTTGTCCGTTGCGATCATCGCAGCCCTGATGAGCAGTGTGGCAAGCGCTGCTGAACCAGCGAAGTTTGACGCCAGTTTCATGCAGTCATTCGGTGGTGCCAGCGCCGGGCCCAACCTCGATCTCGATGCGATCGCCAACAGCGGCTCGATCGGCCCCGGCACCTACCCGGTGGTGATCCGCCTCAATCAGAGCTTTTTTGATCGCCGCGACATGACCTTCGCCAAGGATGAAAAGGACGGCGAAGTGCGCGTCTGCCTGTCCGAGGCGTTTCTCAAGGAGATGGGGGTCAAGGTCGATGCGTTTCTGACCCCGGGCGAAACCTTCCCGGCTTGCATCAACCTCGCCGAGCTGATCGAAGGCGCTTCGGTGAGCTTCGATGCCGGCCGTCTGGCGCTGGACATCAGCGTGCCGCAGATCGCCTTGCGTCGTGATGCTGCCGGTTACGTGGCGCCCCAGGAATGGGACCGTGGCATCAACGCGGCGATGCTCAACTATCAGTTTTCCGCCGCCAACACCCAGAGCGATGCGCGGGGCAATGGCACGCAATACAACCTCTACGCCAACGGTGGTTTCAACCTCGGCGACTGGCGCTTTCGCTCCAGCTCCTCGTTTCGTCAGGACGAAGACGGGCAGCAGGACTGGCAGCGCAGCAACACCTATGCACAGCGCGACCTGACCGCGATCAAGGGCACCCTGACCCTGGGCGAAAGCTTCACGCCGGGCGATGTGTTCGACAGCATTCCGTTTCGCGGTGCGCAGATTGCCTCCGACATGGGCATGCTGCCGGATTCGATGCAGGGTTACGCGCCGATCATTCGTGGCATCGCCGAGACCCAGGCGAAAGTCGAAGTGCGCCAGAACGGCTACTCGCTCTACACCACTTATGTGGCACCGGGCGCCTTTGAAATCGACGACCTCAACGCTGCGTCGGGCAGTGGCGACCTGGAAGTGATCATCACCGAAGCCGACGGCCGCGAGCGTCGCTTCACCCAGCCGTACGCCACGCTGGCGAACATGCTGCGCGAGAAGACCTGGCGCTACAGCGTGACTGCCGGTGAGTATAACGCCGTCGATGGCGGCCAGCGCCCGGCGTTTGCCCAGGCGTCGCTGGCCTACGGTTTGCCGTTCGACCTGACGCTGTACGGCGGTTTGCTCGGTGCCGATTTCTATCGTGCTGGCGTGATCGGTGTCGGCAAAAGCCTGGGCAGCCTCGGCGCAGTGTCGTTTGACGTGACCCAGGCGCAGACCGACGTACCGCAAGGCACGACGACCGTCGCAAGCAAGGCCGGCAAGGAAAAAGGTCAGAGTTTCGGTGTGCAGTACGGCAAGGCGTTCGAAACCGGCACTTCGGTGCGTTTCGCCGGCTATCGCTATTCCACCGAAGGCTATCGTGACTTCGATGAAGCCGTGGCCCTGCAAGAGCCGAATGACTTCAACAATTTCTCCAAGCGCAGCAAGGTCGAGGCCAGCGTCAATCAGGCGCTCGACAGCTATGGCTCGTTCTATCTGAACGTGAGCAAGCAGAACTATTGGGGCACCTCGCGTGAAGATAAACAGATGCAGTTGGGCTTCAACACCCAGCACAGAGGCGTGACCTACGGCGTCTACGCCAGCAAGACCCTGACCGACAATTTCGGCCAGAACAATCAGGTGGTGTTCACCGTGTCGATGCCGATCGGCCAGACCCGCAGCACCGGCACCTACACCGTGACCCGCAACAACGACGGCAGCCTCGACCAGCGCGCCGGCCTGAGCGGTCGCGACGGCAACCTCAACTACAACGTCAACGCCAACCGCTCCGACAATGCCGGCAACAACGGCTCGGCCCTGGTCGGCTACCGCGCACCGTTCGCCCAGCTTGGCGCCGGGGTCAGCGTCGGCAGCGGTTACCGCCAGACCTCCGTCAGCGCGGCTGGCTCGGTGCTCGGCCACAGCGACGGCGTGGAGTTCGGCCAGACCCTGGGCGAAACCGTGGCGCTGGTTGAGGTCAAGGACACCAAGGACGTCGGCATCCTCAACGCCCCGGGGACCAAGACCAACGCCAAGGGTTACGCGCTGGTGCCGTACGTCACGCCGTACCGCAAGAACCGCGTTTCGCTGGACACCAGCGAGCTGGACAACGACGTCGACATCGCCGAAGGCGTGACCAATGTCGTGCCGCGCCGCGGTGCCGTGGTCAAGGCCAGCTTCGCCGCCAGCCGCTCGGAAAAGGTCTTGCTCAACGTGCGTCTGCAAAACGGTAAGCTGCCGCCTTTCGGCACCACCGTCACCGACGACAAAGGCGCCAGCGTCGGCGTCGTCGGTCAGGCAGGTCAGGTGTTGTTGTCGGTGGGTGAGGGCAAGGTCTACAGCATGAAATGGGGCGAGAAAGCGGGGCAGGGTTGCCGTATCAAACTGGACGTCAGCAAGGCGCCGCTGGTTGACGGTTACCGGGTCATGAACGCGATTTGCCAATAACAGTGCACGGCGATCAGGCCAGCGGCGGATTTTTTGAACGCTGATCTGATCGCACAACCCAATGCATACCAGTCATTGGAGGAGTGCGCCATGAACGAGGCAACGAGTTACTTTTCGATAGCGGTCGCGGTGATCATTCTGCTGGTCGACCTGTGGGCGATTGTCAGTGTGTTTCGCAGCGAGAAAAGCGTCGGCACCAAAGCCGCATGGGCCATCGGCCTGATCGTGTTCCCGGTGTTGGGCCTGATCGTCTGGGGCATCGCCGGCCCGCGCGGCGTCAAGGAAGGGCCTTCGTCGCCGGAACACAGCAAGGGCTGAACGGCACACATTGCAACACCCGTCGAATGGCGGGTGTTGTGGTTTCAGTCCTCGAAATTGTCAGCTTCGCGAGCGCCTGCGCAGCTGCATGAAGGCCTGATACGCCTCGGTGCGCTTGGCGTCCGCCACTGCCTTGGCCTGGTTGAAATGCTCCCACATCGCCGCGTTGCGACTGCTCTCGTCGAACAGTCGGTAGGCGATTTCCTCAAGGCGGTCCGCTTCGTAAAACAAGGCGTTGATCCGCGCCGGTTCGTCGTCCTCATCCTCACTTGAAAAGCCAGCCGATGACGTCGTTGAAGTCATGATGAAGCCTCCGTCCACACCAAAGCGGTGGTCTCGCGCCATTTCACCTCGGTGATGCCAAACCGTTCTGCCTGCGGTTTCGAAATGGCCTTCAGCGGCGGTTTTCCCGGTTTCGGGATCGGCGCAATACCCGCATCACAACTCGCCCAGTGCCACGCATCCGCGTTGCTCATGTTTTTAGCGCGGATGACAAATGACCGGGGCTGACCGTGAAGCAAGTATTCAATGGTGAAAATATCCGTACGACTCATGAGTTCCTCCTTAGGCTCATAGCCAAAGGAGTCAGGGGGTACGGAAAAAATTCCAATGAGTTTACCGATGGTCGGTGCCCAAAGATCAAAAGCCCCTCACCCTATCCCTCTCCCGGAGGGAGAGGGGACTGATCGCGGGGAATGCGAGGGCTACGGCAACGTGCAATATCGAGTCGAATGCAAATTTTGAAACCAACCAAAATCGGCTCCCTCTCCTGGGGGAGAGGGCTGGGGTGAGGGGCGGCTCCAACACAAATCCCACATGGAAAATCCGACCACTAATCAGCCCACCCAAAACCCCGATGAAACCTTGCCGCCCAACCGCACCTCAACCCATAAACCCACCACCCAACGGGAGAAGACAATGAAAGCCATCGTCTTTCACGGCATCGGCGACATACGCCTGGACGAAGTCCCCGAACCGACCCTCCAGGCCCCGACCGACGCCATCGTCAAACTGACCGCCTCAGCCATCTGCGGCACCGACCTGCATTTCATTCGCGGCAGCGCCCCGGACATGCAACCCGGGACCATCCTCGGCCACGAAGGCGTGGGCATCGTCGAAGCCCTGGGCAGTGACGTGCGCAATATCAAGGTCGGCGATCGCGTACTGATCCCGTCGACCATCGCCTGCGGCAACTGCGCGTACTGCCGCGCCGGTTATTTCGCCCAGTGTGACGTCGCCAATCCCAACGGCAAAACCGCCGGCACTTCGTTCTTCGGCGGGCCGAAAACCACCGGCCCGTTTCACGGCCTGCAAGCCGAAAAAGCGCGTATTCCGTTCGCCAACATCGGCCTGATCAAACTCCCCGATGCAATCAGCGACGACCAGGCCATCGCCATGTCGGATATCTGGCCCACCGCGTGGTTTGGTGCGGAAATGGCCGAGATCAAGGACGGCGACACCGTCGCCGTGTTCGGCTGCGGCCCGGTCGGGCTGTTCGCTATCGTTAGCGCCAAGCTGATGGGCGCTGGCCGCGTGTTCGCCATTGATGGCCTCGAAGATCGTCTGGCACGCGCGCAGGCGTTGGGCGCCGAGTGCATCAATTTCGAACAGGAAGACCCGCTTGAAACCATCGCCCGCCTGACCGGCGACATTGGCGTGGATTGCGCCATCGATGCGGTCGGCATCGACGCCAACCATGCCCACCACGGCGCCCACGAACCTGCGCAATGGCAGCCGGGCGATGAGCCCTCGCAAGCCCTGCAATGGGCGGTGCAGGCGGTGGCCAAGGCCGGCACTGTGTCGATCATCGGCGTGTACCCGGCCGGTTTCGACAGCTTCCCGATCGGCGCGGCGATGAACAAGAACCTGCGCCTGAACATGGGCAACTGCCACCACCGCAAGTACATCCCAAAGCTGATCGAAATGACCTTGGCCGGTCGCGTCGATCCGGCAAAGGTCATCACCCAGGACGAACCGCTGACCGATGCGATATCGGCGTTCAAGGCATTCGATAAACATCAGCACGGCTGGATCAAGGTCAAGCTGGAGCCCGGTGCCGATGGCGCTACCACTGCTAAACCAGCGACCGCGTAAGCAACGCCGAATATTCCCCAACCCCGTCAGGAGACACCCATGAAAACCCTCTGCGTATGCCTGGGCTTTTGTTCAATGTTGCTGCTGCAAGGCTGCTTCGAAGGCTCGAACGATGCACCTAACAAGGAAGGCGACAAGAGCAAGGCGTCGCTGCAGATACAGCAAGGCGAGTCGGCCGAAGAGAAAAAGTAATCGCGCTTTTGCGCAAGCGATTTGCCGAACAAGCCAGCGATTTGCCTGGGCGGTCTCTACTGCCCGGGCAGTTCTCCAGCACCGGATGAACTCGGCTCCAAGGGATGTACCGTTGGCTCCGTCGCTGCGCTGAAAAAAGGAATTATTTTAACCGGCGGCGACTCTCTCGTTTATGAGCATGCATTTGATGAGGGGAGCTGCCATGACGCTGATCGACATCCCGATCAAGAAGTCTTCACACAGGGCCGTGTTGCAGACGGTCTCTTACCACGATCTTTACGATCGGCTGTTGGCGGAAGATTCTGCGGTTGACCGGTTTGCCTACGATTTGCTTCGCCAACAACTGAACCTGGCCGCCGAGCTGCCGGTGGATCTGCCGTCAGAACCTGAGGCGCTGGCGCAATGGTCCGAGGCGCACTGTGCCGATGTCGCGGCGCAATACGCCGAGTACTTGTCGGCGCGCCAGCAGGGTGCGGACCGGCGTTATTTCCGCAACAAGTCCCACGCGCTGTATTTCCTTCAGCATGTGGCGCCGATCAAAGAGGTCGACGGCGCTTGGCTGGCCGGTATTCCTGCGCACTGGCAAGACCAGCGATTCGACTACCTGCTCGATACCTATCTCGAGGAGTTGGGCGACGGCGTCCCACGCCAGAACCATGTAGTGATCTATCGCAAGTTGCTGGCCGAGCACGATTGCGCCGACCTGCAAGGTCTGGCCGATGAATACTTTCTGCAAGGCGCCCTGCAACTGGCGCTGGGACGTTTCGGCGATGAGTTTCTGCCGGAAGTCATCGGCTACAACCTTGGCTACGAACAGCCACCTCTGCACCTGTTGATCAGCTCGTACGAACTGGCCGAGCTGGGCATCGACCCGCAATATTTCCGTCTGCACGTGACCATCGATAACGCCAGCACCGGCCATGCGCGCAAGGCCGTGCAAGCGCTGTTGCGGCTGATCCCGGCGGGTCCGGAGCGCGAGGATTTTTACCGGCGCATGACCGTCGGTTACCGCCTCAACGATCTGGGCAAGGGCTCGACGGCGGTCATTCAGGAATTCGATCTGCAGCGGGCCGTGGTGTCGATGCTCGAACGCAAGGCAATCTTCGGCCAGCACATGCATTCGGACTATTGCCGAATCGAAGACCGCACCATCAATCAATGGCTGGCGGCGCCGGGGCAGATGGCCGATTTCCTCGCGGCGCTGGAGCGCAAAAGCTGGATCAAACGTGGCCAACCGGTCGAGCAAAGCCGTTTCTGGCGCCTGATCGAGGGCAGCGAAGCGGTGATGTTCGGGGTGTTCAACGGCTACGAAAAGCAATTGCTCAGCGACTGGATCACCGGTGACTGCCCGGACAACGCGCACCGGCCCTACGTCGCACGCCGAGGCGCGGCAGCCGATGAGCAACTCGAGATCGCCGATGCCGAGCAGCGCACGCTGGAGAAAAGCCTGGAAAATCTCCCGCCTGTGGAACAGATGCGCAAGCTGCAACCCTGGCTGCAACCGCAGCGACACTGGCGTCCGGCCGGGCTGTTTGCGACCCGACGCTTTATTCAATTGCGTGACCGTTTGCGTTGACCACAGGAGGCTGCATGTCGCTACAGGAAACTTCGGATCGAACGCTATTCGAATTGGGTAAACGCTTGCAGGACAGCGGTTATCGTTTTATCACCCCGACGCCGCTGACCCACGAACGGGTCTATAAACGTTTCGCCAGCCCGTTGGCCAAGGATCTTCGCGATGTGTTCGGCTGGTCGATGCCGTTTGCCAGCGAGCTGTTTTCTGCCGATGAGCTGGGGCTTCTGGAACAGGCGGGGATCATCGAGCAGCAGGGTTCCATGTGGCGTAGCCATGTGCGCTGGTCCACGCTTAATGACCGCTTGTTCGTGCATTCAGCGTTTCCCACCACCGCCAACGACGCGGTGTTTTTCGGCCCCGATACCTATCGCTTCGCCCGGGCCATCGAAGCGCAATTGCAGCAACGCTTCGCCCCGATCAAACGTGCGGTGGACATTGGCTGCGGCAGCGGCGCGGGGGCCGTGATCATCGCCCGGGCACGCCGCGAGGCCGAGGTGCTGGCGGTCGATATCAACCCGCAGGCGTTGCGCATGACCGCGGTCAATGCAGAACTGGCCGGAGCGGACAATGTCTCGGCGTATCACAGCGATCTGTTGGCCAGCGTCGAAGGTGAGTTCGATCTGATCATCGCCAACCCGCCGTACATGAACGACCAGCATCAGCGCGCCTATCGCCACGGTGGCGGGGCGTTGGGCGAGGGGCTGTCGGTGCGCATCGTGCGTGAAGCATTGCCGCGCCTGGCACTCGGCGGGACGTTGCTGGTCTACACCGGGGTGGCGATTCAGGCCGGGCAGGATCCGTTCCTCGAAGCGATCAAACCGCTGGTGGCCGGCGGCAGGTATGCGTGGACTTATGAAGAGCTTGACCCGGACGTGTTCGGCGAAGAACTGGTCAAGCCTGAATATGCTCTGGCCGAGCGCATAGCCGTGGTTGCGCTGACGGTGACCCGCGAGCAGTGACGCTTCATCGCGCCACCGCTCGCCGGACGCTGGCTAGCGGTGCCGTCCGCGTGATCGATTGATCGCCAGCAGACAGCCACCGACCAGCATGGCCGCGCCAGCGACCAGCAGCGGTGACGGTTTTGTCGGCTGGCGCCAGCCGCCGTCCACGCGCCGCTCGCCACTGGGCGGCGTGAACAAATTCCCCGACGACGTCTCAATGACGGGGCTGCGCTGGATGCCTCGGCGGGTCAGCCAGCCCGACAATTGCGAAAAGCCCGGCAGGAGAAAATGCGCCACGCGAGCGAGGGTTGCCGCACTGCCGACAGTCACCTGCGCTTTTGGCTTGAGGGCGCAATCGACCATCGCGCTCGCCACTCGCTGCGGATCGTAAATCGGCGGTGGCGGCTTCAGCGCATGGCCGGTGTAGTTGGCACCGTCGCGAAAACCCGGTGTATCGATGACCGCCGGATAAATGTTGCATACGTGAATATTCGGCTGGCCGACTAGTTCGCCGCGCAGGGCTTCGGTGAGACCGATCAAGCCATATTTGCTCGCCGAATACGCCGCCGCATACGGCTGCGCCACCCAACTGCCGAGCGACAGCGTGTTGATCAGAATCCCCTGTTGCTGCGCCTTGAAATACGGCCACACCACATACGCGCCGCGCAGATAACCGAGCAGGTCGGTCTGCAGAACCTGTTCATGCACTTTCAGCGGCGTCTGTTCGAAATCGCCTACCGCGCCGACGCCGGCATTGTTGATCCAGACGTCGATGCGGCCATTGCCGAATTCCGCTGCCTGCTCGGCCAGTTGCAGCATTTGCTCGTTGGAGGTGACATCGGTGCGCACCGCCAACGCTTGTGCACCCCGCGCCGCGCACTCATCGACCACCTCGGCCAGCGCCTCGCCGTCACGCGCGGCCAGCACCAGGCGCGCATGCTCAGCAGCAAACGCGTGCGCCGTCGCCCGGCCGATGCCGCTGGAGGCGCCGGTGATGACCACCAGTTTGCCCGCCAGTCGCGGGCTGGCCATTGAGCGTTTCGGCGCGAGGGGTTCAGGCGTCGCAGCCGGCTGCACGGCCTCCGCTTCGTAGGGCACCAGCTCGACCGCCAGGCGCAAGCCGTCGGCCATCACCAGCGTCAGCGCCTCGATCCGGCCGACGACCCGGTCCGGGTAGATCGGCTCGCCGTTGGGATCGAGCATGTCGTAGACAAACGTCTGGCCCTCGAGCCAGCCGACTGCGGTCTGCAGTTCGGGGCCCAGGTAATACTTGCCGTCAAGGAAAAAGCCAGGAAACTGCGGCGCGCGCTCGACGCTGTCAATGCGGTAGCGCTCACCCGGCCTCATACCGGTTTCAGGGGCGATCATAGGGAATTCCTCCTCCGTTGGTTCTGCGATAGAGAACGGCGGAGAAGGCAGGGTTCCATGCAAAAGAGGAGCGGGCGCTGAACGACGACTATCCGGCGATCTCGCAGCTCCATAGCTCAATGAACGGTTGCGCGCTTGTCGGCGCGCCGACCCAGCGGCTCATCGACTGACAGTCGCCATCGACGCACAACTGATAATCGCCCGCCTCGGGCGTGCGCCCCAGTTTCAGCGGTTGTTGCGGCGGCAGGCGGCGCTGGAAGTGCCAACTGCCGTTTGCCAGGCGCGCGTCATCGGGGATGTCCATGCCGGCGCCATTGCCGCGTACCCGCGCTTCTTGCAATAGCAGACCTTCAGCCCTGACGCGGTAATCTTCTTCCCAGCGAATCTTTTCGATGCTGTGGTTCCACGCCAGGGTGAAATGGCTGACCGGCAGCTGCGCCCAGAAGCTGCCGGCCAGCCCCAGGCACAAGCCGATCATGCCGGTGCCAGCCCGGCGCGGCGTGAGCGCCAGACGTGCTGGAACAAAACCAGAATGCCGAGGGCGAAGCCGAGTTCGTCGGTCAGCGGCAGCGCGACGATCAGCAATGCCCCCGCGACGAGGCTGAGCAAGCGCTCCCACACTGCCATTTTGCGTTGCAGGAAACCCGTAGACGCGACGCCCCACAAGCCGACCGCCAGCACGGTTTTCAGCAGCATGTACGCGCTCATCCACAGATTGTCGCCTTGCAGCATCAGCGCCGGGTTGTACACCGCCATGAACGGAATGATGAAACCGGCCAGCGCAATGCGCACCGCCCACAGGCTGATCTTGAAGCCGCTTTCCTTGGCGATCGGCGCAGCGGCAAAGCAGGCGAGGGCCACGGGCGGCGTGAGGTCGGCGAGGATGCCGAAATAGAACACGAACATGTGCGATACAATCAGCGGCACGCCCAGTTCCAGCAGCGCCGGCGCGGCAATCGAACTGGTGATGATGTAGTTGGGAATGGTCGGAATGCCCATGCCCAGCACCAGGCAGGTGATCATCGTCAGGATCAGCGACAGCAGCAGGTTGTCGCGGCCGATGGCCAGAATGTAGCCGGCAAACGTCGACGCGACGCCAGTGAGCGAAACGATGCCGATGATCACCCCCACCAGCGCGCAGGCGATGCCCACCGGCACCGCATGGCGTGCGCCTTCGACTAAGGCGTGCAGGCAAATCTGCAATGTATCCCGACCGCCCTTGATGAATGCACAGACCAGCACCAGCACCGCAACGACGGCGAAAATCACCGCGATCCCCAGCTGAAAAAATCCCGTGCACAGCACACCCAGTGCAATCCAGAACGCACAGCGCAGACCGAAGCTGTGCACCCTGAAAATGATCGCCGAACCGAGAATCACAATCGCCGTCAAGGCCAGGCCGACCATCCCGGAAAACAGCGGCGTACGCCCGGAGAACAACAAATAAACCAGCACCAGCAGCGGGATCAGCAGATACCAGCGTTCCTTGACCGCACCGAATGCGCTGGGACATTGGTCTTTGGGCAAGCCCCGCAGGTTGGAGCGTTTGGCTTCCAGATGGACCATCCAGAACACCGAACCGAAATACAGGATCGCCGGGATCAACGCGGCCTTGGCGATTTCCACGAACGGCACGTTGATGGTTTCCGCCATGATGAACGCCACCGCGCCCATCACCGGCGGCATGATCTGGCTGCCCATGCTGGAGGTGGCTTCGACGCCGCCGGCGAAAGCCGCTCGATAGCCGAAGCGTTTCATCAGCGGAATGGTGAATTGCCCGGTGGTCACCACGTTGGCAATCCCCGAGCCGGTGATGGTCCCCATCAACGCCGACGAGGCCACGGCAACCTTGGCCGGCCCACCGAGCTTGTGACCGAACAGGCCCATGGCAAAGTCGGTGAACAGCTTGATCATCCCGGCCTGTTCGAGAAACGCGCCAAACAGGATGAACAGGAAAATGTAGGTGGCCGACACGTAGGTCGGCGTGCCGTACAACCCCTCGGTGCCGAACGACAACTGATTGATGATCTGGTCGACGCCATAGCCAAGGTGGGCCAGTTCGCCGGGCAGGAATTCGCCGAACAGGCCATAGGCGAGAAACAAGCCGCAGATGATCGGCAGCGCAATGCCCATCACCCGCCGCGCCGCTTCGAAAACCAATGCAATCAGCACCACACCAACGAGCATGTCGGTTGGCGTCAGGTCGCCTGAACGCTGGATCAGATCCGCTTCGAACACCCACTGATACAGGGCGGCGCCGATGCCGGCGAGGCTGAGCAGCCAGGCCAAGGGTTGCCAGGGGCGGCGCTGGCCGTAAGCCGGGTAGCTGAGAAAGACCACCCACAACAGGAAACCGACATGCACCGCGCGCAGCACCTGACTGGAAATCGGGGCAAAGGCTGCGGTGATGATCTGGAATACCGAAAACAGCAGCGCTACGTAAAACAGCGCTTTTGGCCAGTCCCGCGGGTTCGCGGAAATGCCGTGATGCTCATCGCTCATTGGCGGCCTGCCTCATGACTACGCTGGAAGAAATCACGGGCGCAGTGGTGACGCTCGGGTCGCCACTGCGCCATGGGGCGATTACAACGCGCCTTTTTCCTGGTAGTAGCGTGCGGCGCCGGGATGCAGGTCGATCGGCAGGTTTTTCGCCGCGGTTTCCAGTTTGATGTCCTTGGCGGCCGAATGCGAATTGCCCAGCCGCGTCAGGTTCTCGAACAGCAGGCGGGTCATCTGGTAGACGACGTCATCGGGCAGGTCGGCGCGGGTCACCAGTATGTTGGTGATTGCCACGGTCGGCACGGCTGCGGGCTGACCGTCATAGGTGTTGGCCGGAATCATCGCGCTCTGATAGGCCGGGTTGCCGATTTTGCTCACCACCTCAGGCGGGATGGCAACGTAGTTCAGCGGCATCACCGAAGACAGGTCGCGAATCGCCGCCATGCCCAGTCCGGAGGATTGCAGTGTGGCGTCCAGTTGGCGGTTCTTGATCAGCTCCACCGATTCGGCGAAGGGCAGGTATTGCACCTTGCCCATGTCCTCGTAGGTCAGGCCGGCGGCTTTGAAAATGGCCCGGGCGTTGAGTTCAGTCCCGGACTTGGGTGCGCCGACCGAGATGGTTTTGCCCTTGAGATCGGCAAGGGTCTTGATCCCCGACTCCTGGCTGGCGACGATCTGAATGTAATTGGGGTAGGCGCCGCCGAGGGCGCGCAATTTGGTCAGGGGCGCTTTGAAACCGGCATCCTCCACGCCGTTTTTCGCGTCCGCCACCGAATCGCCCAGGGCCAGTGCCAACTCGCCACGACCGGCCTGCAACAGATTGAGGTTTTCCACCGAGGCTTTGGTGGCCTGCACCGAAGTCTTCGAACCGGCAATGCCGTCGCTGTAGATTTGCGACAAGCCGACACCGATCGGGTAATACACCCCGCTGGTTCCTCCGGTCAGGATATTGATGAACACCGGCGCGGCCTGTGCCGCGCTGCTCAATGCCAGGGTGGCGGCGGCGATCAGGGCAAAGCGTGTTTTGACTCGCATGGGCAATCTCTCCGTCTTGTTATGGTTGTCAGCAGAGTGTTTTAGCGTTGCACGGCACGGGTGCGGGCATCAGCTCATCCCCAGCCAGGTCGGCAGTACCAGCGAAATCCACGGCACATAGGTAATCAGCACGAGGAACAGCAGCAGAATCATCAGCCAGGGCATCGCCGCCCGGATGGTCGCGGGCAGGGACATGCCGGTCACCGCCGAAGTGACAAACAGGTTCAGGCCAACCGGTGGCGTGATCAGGCCGATTTCCAGGTTGACCACCATGATGATGCCCAGGTGAATCGGGTCGATGCCCAGTTTCATCGCGATGGGGAACAGAATCGGCGCCAGAATCAGGATGATCGCCGACGGCTCCATGAACGCGCCGGCAATCAGCAGCACGATGTTGACCACCAAAAGGAACGTGACCGGGGTCAGGCCGGCGTCGATCACCCAGGCGGTGATCTGCTGCGGCAGTTGCTCGGTGGTCAGCACATGGGCGAAGAGCATGGCGTTGGCGATGATGAACATCAGCATGATGCTCAGCTTGGCCGACTCGAGCAGCACTTTGGGCGTCTCGCGAAACGTCAGGTCCTTGTAGACGAATAGCGCGATGAACGCCGAATAGACCGCTGCCACGGCGGCCGCCTCGGTGGGGGTGAACATCCCGGAATAGATCCCGCCAAGGATGATCACCATCAGCAACAGGCCCCAGATGGCCTGGCGCGCCGTGGCGAGAAATTCGCGCAGTGTCGCGCGGGGCAGGGCGGGCAGGTTCTTCTTAACCGCGACGATGTAGATCGCCACCATCAACGCCGTGCCCAGCAGCAGACCCGGTATCACCCCGGCCATGAACAGCTTGCCGACCGAGGTCTCGGTGGCGGCGGCATACACCACCATCACGATCGACGGCGGAATCAGAATGCCCAGCGTCCCGGCGTTGCAAATGATCCCCGCGCCGAAGGCCTGCGGATATCCGGAACGAACCATGCCGGCGATGGCGATCGAACCCACCGCTGCCACGGTCGCCGGGCTGGAGCCGGAGAGGGCGGCAAACAGCATGCACGCCAGCACCGCCGCGATGGCCAGGCCGCCGCGAATGTGCCCGACACAGGCGTTGGCAAAGTCGATCAGGCGACGGGCAACCCCGCCGGTGGTCATGAACGCGCCGGCAAGGAGAAAAAACGGAATCGCCAGCAGCGTGTAATGCTCCGAGGTCTCGAACAACTTGATCGCCAGCGAACGCACGGAATCGGGACTGAAGAAGATAATCGTCAGCGACCCGGCCAGACCGAGGGAAATGGCGATGGGCACGCCAATGAACATCAACGCGAAAAGGGCGACGAACAGGAAGGCGATGGTCATGGCTTGTCACCCTCGTGCTCGGCAAGTTTCAGCGCGTCGGCGGCTTCATCAGCCAGGCCCAGCCCGGTCTGACGGTTGCGCAGAATACGCAGGAGAATTTCGGCGAAGCGGATGAAAATCAGCGCGAACCCCAAGGGCACGATCAACCCGATATGCCATTGCATGATGCCGAAATGGCCGAGGTCTTCGGCACCGATGCCGGCGTTCATCAGGGTCGCGATCCATTCCAGACTGGCAATGCACAGCACCCCGGCATAGGCCAGGCAGCACAGGCAGGCGAGTATGCCGATGTATTTCTGCACCGAGCGGCGGGCCAGTTTGACCAATGCATCGACGCCGATGTGCCCGGCGGTGCGCACGCCATAGGCCAGGCCGAAAAAGATCAGCCAGCCAAATAATGCCTTGGTCAGGGCGGTGCTCCAGGTCATCGCCTGCGCCATGCCCATGATGCCGTCGCCGATGGCAAACAGCGGCGAGCTTGCCGCCGGCCAGTGATCGGCGAGCCAGTAAAACAGGCTGTAGAAGTTGTTGAGGATCACGTAAACGAACGTGACCAGCGTCATCGCAGCCAGGAGGAAGACGATAAAGCCTTCCTCGAAGTGTTCCCAGATTCGCCGAAGCGCTTTCATGGCGGGCATCTCACGTCGAGTCAAGACTGGCAGGCGCGGCCCCGGCAGCACCTGCCATGCGATTACTGAGCCTTGTTGACGGCTTCGGCGGCGGAGATCAGGTCAGGGCCGATATCGGCTTCGAACTTCTTCCACACCGGTTTCATCGCTTCGCGCCATTGCTCGCGTTCTTCGGGCGTCAGGGTAATGATTTCGGTGGTTTTGGCAGCAACGATGCGCTGTTTGTCACTCTCGTTCAGTTGCTGCGCTTCCTTGTTCACATGGGCGGTGACTTCGACGACGATCTTGTCGAGTTCGCTGCGCACGTCAGGTGGCAAGCCGTTCCAGAACTTGGTGTTGGTGATCAGCATGTAATCCAGTACACCGTGGTTGGACTCGGTGATGAATTTCTGCACCTCGTGCATTTTCTGGCTGTAGATGTTCGAGTAGGGGTTTTCCGCACCGTTGACCACGCCGGTCTGCAAGCCTTGATAGACCTCGGCGAAGCTCATCTTGCGCGGGTTGGCGCGCACGGCCTTGAACTGTTCTTCCAAAACAGCAGAAGCCTGCACGCGGAACTTCAGGCCACGGGCATCGGCAGGAACCCGCAGCGGCTTGTTGGCCGACAGTTGCTTCATCCCGTTGTGCCAATAGGCCAGGCCGGTGATGTTCTTGCTTTCCATCGACTTGAGCAGCCCCTGACCCTGCGGGCTCAGCTGGAAGCGGTCAACGGCGTTGATGTCATTGAACAGGAACGGCAAGTCGAACAGTTGCAGGCTTTTGGTGTATTGCTCGAACTTGGCCAGCGAAGGGGCAATCATCTGCACATCGCCCAGCAGCAGCGCTTCCATTTCCTTGCCGTCGCCAAACAGCGAGGAGTTGGGATAGACCTCGACCTTGACCTTGCCCGGCAGGCGCTCCTCCACCAGTTTCTTGAACAGCAAGGCGCCCTGGCCTTTGGGTGTCTGGTCGGCGACGACGTGGGAGAACTTGATGATGACTGGGTCGGCTGCCATGGCCGGGCTCATTGTGCCTAACGCCAACGCGCAGGCCAGCGCGGTATACAGGGATCTGAGCATCTACGGACTTCCTCTTGTTTTTGTTTTCGGATGGCTCGATGCGTTAAGCGCAATCGGGTGCCGGAACAACAGCAAGTCTAGGCAGAAAATCAGCGGTTGGCGGGCGAACACCGGCAAATTGAGGAAAACGGGTATTGCAGGCTGTTTCAATGGGTACATGTGATGCCCGTGTACCCATTTTTCACAGAAACTGCATCATCCCGCCTTACTGCCCTCGACATGCGTCGAGATCCACTGTCGACTGTACGCCAGCACCCCCTGAGCAATCGCCGTCGGAAAATGAATGAACCCGTGGGGCGACGCCGGCAATACATGCAGCTCAACCGGCGCAGAGGGTTGCCAGCGCTCGGCGATCATCAGCGTGTCGTCAAGCAGCGGGTCGAGTTCGCCGGCAAACAGCAGCGTCGGGGGCAGGCCGGCGAAATCGCCATACAGCGGCGACAGCGGTGGCTGGCGGCGTTGTGTGTCGTTCAGGTCGGGGGTGAGCAGGCGCAACGCGTCGACCATGCCGGGGCCGTCCAGCACCAGTGTGTCGGCTGGCGCGTTGCGTACGCTGGGGGTGCCGGTCAGGTCGTAGACGCCGTAATACAGCAGTGCACCGTGGATGCGTTGCAGCAATTCCGGCCAAGATTTGAGCGCCAGCAACGTTGCGACGGCCAGATGGGCGCCGGCCGATTCGCCGACCACCACCACGGGCAATCCGGCGAACTCGGCGTCATTCAGTACCCCGCGCGCGGCGCGCAGGCAATCGTCGAGCAGGTCTTCGACCGGGGTTGAAACGGCCAAGCGGTAATCGACCGAGACCACCGCCACTTCGCACTCATTGACGATGGCGATGTTGAAGTTGTCGTTCATCTGCGCGTTGCCGATCACCCAGCCGCCGCCATGGAAATCCAGGACCACGCCGCGCGGCTGGCCTTTGGGCCGGATGATCCGCACGGGCACCGTATCGAGGATTTTTCGTTCAGCCGTCAGGCCATGCTCGCGCAGTTTTTTCGCCCCGACCACCTGACTGACGCGCAGCAGCGCCTGGATCAGGCGCGGCGTCAGGCGGTTGCGAATCTTGAAGCGCGGCAGCCAGGCGAGCTTGCGATTGAATGCGCGCACTTGCGCCAGTTCACGTTCACCTTGCGGCCAAGGCGCAGGGGCCGTCATACGCGGTTCTTCAGCAGGATGGAGAAGTTCAGTGCCGCGGCGACGCACAGCCAGGCCAGGTACGGGAACAGGATCAGCCCGGTGACCAGATCCAACTGCAACGCCAGCACCACCATTGCCGCGACGACCAGCCAGAGCAGGGTGAGGATGATCATTGCGGCCAGGACCTGATGCGCGCCGAAGAACACCGGCGTCCACAGCGTATTCAGGGCGATTTGCGCGGCCCACAGGGCGAGTACGGTCTGGCTGCCGGGGATCAGGCTCAAGCGGTAACCGGCCCAGGCCAGCAGCAGATAAATGATTGTCCAAGCCACCGGAAACGCCCAGTTGGGCGGGGTGAAGCCGGGTTTGTTCAAGCCTTCGTACCACGCGCCCGGTTTGAACATCACGCCGGTGGTTGCCGCTGCTGCGCAGGCCAAGAGGAAGATGAAGAAGGTCATTGCCAGTCCTTAGCTGTGATCAGCTTTTCGGGAAGTGTATGCAAGGGACGCCCGGCGTTGCGAAAAGTTTGCCCGGCCAGCGATGCGGTTGAACCAATAAGCTGACCGGTCGGTCAGGGGTATGCAGTTGTTTTGACTTTATTCGAGGATCAGACGATGGCTGTTTTTGTTTTGGAGTATCGCTTCAATGGTGAGCCACGCAGTTACGAGCTTGAGCTGAAGCAGGCGCAACTGGCTGAGCATGAGGCGGCCATGCATTTGTTGCAGTTGCATCTGGGGGATGCGGAGAACAGTCTGCTGATGCCTTCGGCGGATTCTACGCCGGAGCAGGTGATGGAGCAGGCTGAGCGGGTGGGGTTGACGGATATTCGGGTGGGTGATCGAGAGGGTTGATCTTCGCGGTGGGTACATATCCGTTGCTGCGGGTGCTGCGGCTGGCGGTTTCGCCCTTACGGCGAGTCCCTTTTTCAGACGCCAAAAAGGAACCAAAAGGCTTTGCTCCTGCGTTCGGCCCTCGCAAGCTCGGGTCCCTTCGCTCCGGGATCGATCCGGGCGCAGCGGCTACGGTTTGCTGCGCTGCACCTCCTTCCGCTGTGTACGACTTCGTCGTACGGTCGCTGCGCTCCCACGCCCGGATCGATCCCTGCACTCAGCCTTCCGATGTCGCTGGTTAGGCAAGATCAAGATCAAGGGCACGCGAGCTAACGCTCATTGTTGAGTGGTTAGAGGCGGGTGGTTGGCTTGGGGTTTGCGGTGGATTCGCCCCTCACCCCAGCCCTCTCCCGAGGGAGAGGGAGCCGATTTTGGTTGGCTTCGAGACTTGCATTCGGCTCGGTATCTCAAGTCGGCGCAACTCTTCCAAACACCACAGTCAGTTCCCTCTCCCTCCGGGAGAGGGCTAGGGTGAGGGGCTTTTGATCTTTTGAACCTGATCTTGATTTTTTTGATCGTTCCCATGCTCCTTCTCACCGCTGCGCGCTTGGCTGCAAAGGGTGAGTCAAGCTTGTCTGACTGGCGGTGCTTGTCAGGAAATTCCCACAAGAGTACAAATGTACTCCATGACGAACCTGACTCCCCGCCGTACCGCCATCCTGACCTTCATCCGCGAACGTATCGCCGAGCACGGTCAGTCCCCAAGCCTCGCTGAGATCAGCGAGGCTTTTGGTTTTGCCTCGCGCAGCGTGGCGCGCAAGCATGTGCTGGCGCTCACTGACGCCGGGTTTATCGAGGTCAACCCGCATCAGGCCCGGGGTATCCGTTTGCTCGGGCAGCCGCCGCGGCCGGAACTGCTCGATGTTCCTGTGCTTGGCCGGGTGGCCGCGGGTGCGCCGATTGGCGCCGATGCCGAGGTGCATGGGCGCTTGATGCTCGACCCTGGGCTGTTCTCGCGCAGCCCCGATTATCTGCTGCGGGTGCAGGGCGATTCGATGATCGAGGATGGCATTCTCGACGGCGATCTGGTCGGCGTGAGGCGTAATCCCGAGGCGCTGAATGGGCAGATCGTGGTGGCGCGGCTCGACGGTGAGGTGACCATCAAACGCTTCGAGCGGCTGGGCACTGAGGTGCGCTTGTTGCCGCGCAATCCGGCGTATCAGCCGATTGTCGTGCGGGACGATCAGGATCTGGCCATCGAAGGGGTGTTCTGCGGTCTGGTGAGGCAAGGCTGATGGGCGCCGTCGTTGCGCTGGATACGCTGTTCAATGGCGGCCAGGTCTGGAAGGGCCGGCCTGCGCCGCCGGCGGCCAGTCCACAGCCGACCGGGCATGCCGCACTCGACGCAGCACTGCCCAGCGGTGGCTGGCCGGAAGGTGCGTTGAGCGAAATTCTGCTGGCCGGCCCCGGCGTCGGTGAGCTGCAACTGGTCTGGCCGACGCTGGCGCGTCTGGCGGCGGCGGGGGAGCGCATCGTGCTGGTCGCGCCACCGTTTGTGCCTTATCCGCAGGCATGGGCCAGCGCCGGGGTCGACCTGCGTCAGTTGTCGGTGATTCAAGCCAGCGAACGCGATGCCTTGTGGGCGGCGGAACAATGCCTGCGTTCGGGCAGTTGTGGCGCGGTGCTGTGCTGGCCACACAAGGCTGATGATCGCGCTTTGCGACGTTTGCAGGTGGCTGCCGAGTCCGGCCAGACGCTGGCCTTTGCCTGGCGACCGTTGAGCGAAGCGGTCAACCCGTCGCCGGCGGCGCTACGGATTGCCATCGACGCCAAACCAGCGCAATTGCGCATCCTCAAATGCCGAGGCGGTTTGGCGCGTACGGCACCGATTGCTTTTGCCGTGGGGCACTGAGACCGTCATGCGTTGGGTGTGCATTCTGTTCCCGCAATTGGCCCTGGACGCTGTGCTGCGTCAGCGCCCCGATGCCGATGAGCCGTTGGTGCTGCTCAACGGGCCGGCCCAGCGCCGGGTATTGCAGGCGGTCAACCCGGCGGCGCGCAAACTGGGTTTGCGTGCGGGGCAATCGATGACCGCGGCGCAGGCCATGAGCAAAGGTTTTGCCACCGTTGATTACCAAGCCGCCGAAGTCGAGCGCTGGCAGCAGTTTCTCGCGGCGTGGGCCTATCGTTTCAGTGCGCAGGTCAGCGTGCATTACCCGCGTACCGTGGTATTTGAAATCGAATCGAGCCTGGGGCTGTTCGGCACCTGGGCGCAATTCGAAGCGCGGCTGCGCCAGGAACTGACCGATCTGGGCTTTCGCCATCGCATCGTTGCCGCACCCAATCCGGTGGCTGCCAGGATACTGGCCAATGCCTACGATGGGCTGGTGGTGCCGGACGGCGAGGCCTTGCAACATCATCTCGGGCAATTGCCTGTCGACCGTGTCGGCCTTGAACCGAGCGTGGCCACGGCACTTTCACGGATGGGCCTGCGCACCCTCAATCAAGTGCAGAGCCTGCCGCGTCAGGCGCTGGCGCGGCGCTTCGAAGCGTCGATGCTCAAACACCTCGACACCCTGTTCGGCGCGCGGCCATTGGCATTGGAATTCTATTTGCCCCCCGATCGTTTCGACGTGCGCATCGAACTCAACTTTGACGTGCAATCGCATCAGGCGCTGCTGTTCCCGTTGCGGCGTGTGACCGGCGATCTGTCGGCGTTCCTTTGCGGGCGCGACAGCGGCGTGCAGCGTTTCGATTTGCATCTGGAACATGCCGGCTTGCCTGACACGGTGATCAAGGTCGGCCTGCTCAGCGCCGAGCGTGATCCGGCGATGCTCTTCGAACTGGCCCGGGGTCGGCTGGAACAGGTGCAGGTCGCGGCACCGGTGCGCGGCTTTCGGTTGCGCGCCGAGGATCTGCCGAGTTTCGTGCCGCAGTTTCAGGAGTTGTTCGACGACCGTCCGCAACAAACCTTGCCATGGGAGCAACTGCGCGAACGCTTGCGCGCACGGCTGGGCGACGATGCAGTGCAGGGGTTGCGCTTCCAGGCCGATCATCGCCCTGAGTGCGCCTGGCAGTTCGGCGTCGACAAGCAGCCTTGCGCAGGCCTGCCGAGCGTGCAGCGGCCGGGCTGGCTACTCACTGAGCCGCAAAGCGTGCCGGAAGGCTCGGCGCGGATTCTCATGGGCCCCGAGCGCATTGAATCTGGCTGGTGGGACGGCGATGACGTGCGCCGCGATTATTACCTGATCCAGAACCGCGCCGGCCAGCAGGGCTGGGCCTATCGTGCGGTGGGCGAGGGCGGTCCGTTGTGGCTGCAGGGCTGGTTTGCATGAGCCGTGGTTATGCCGAACTGCACTGCCTGTCGAATTTCAGTTTCCAGCGCGGTGCGTCCAGTGCGCTCGAGTTGTTCCAGCGGGCGAAAAAGCACGGTTATCAGGCCCTGGCGATTACCGATGAATGCACCCTGGCCGGGATCGTGCGTGCCTGGCAAGCGGCAAAGTCGGTTGAGCTGCCACTGATCATCGGCAGCGAAATACGCATTGAAAACGGCCCGAAGCTGGTGCTGCTGGTGGAGAACCTGGCCGGTTATCAGACGCTGTGCGGCTTGATCACCCGGGCGCGGCGGCGTACGCAGAAAGGCCAGTATCAAATCCTGCGCGAGGATTTCGACGAGCCGCTGTCGGGGCTGCTGGTGTTGTGGGTGCCGGACTCGATCAATGAACAGCGAGAGGGCAACTGGCTTAAACAGACCTTCGGCGACAGGCTGTGGCTGGCCGTGCAGTTGCACCGTGGTCAGGATGATCAACAGCGACTGGCGGCGTTGCTGAGTATGGCTGCCGAATTGCAGATTCGCGCCGTGGCCAGTGGCGATGTGCACATGCACGCCCGTGGCCGCCGAGCCCTGCAGGACACCATGACCGCGATCCGCCATCACCTGCCGGTGGCCGAGGCCGGCTTGCGGTTGCATCCCAATGGCGAGCGGCATTTGCGCAGTGTCGAGGTGCTGCGAGAGTTGTATCCGCAGGCCTTGCTCGACGAGTCGGTGAGTCTGGCTCGGCGTTGCACCTTCGATCTGAGCGAATTGCGTTATCAGTATCCAAAGGAGCTGGTCCCCGTGGGCCACAGCGCCACTTCCTGGTTGCGCCAATTGACCAAGGAGGGCATCGCCTGGCGCTGGAAGAAAGGCGCACCCTTCAAGGTGCTGCGCCAGATCAACAAGGAGCTGCAACTGATTGCCGAACTCGGCTACGAAAGCTACTTCCTCACCGTACACGACGTGGTGCGTTTTGCCCGCGAGCAGCACATCCTCTGTCAAGGCCGTGGTTCGGCAGCCAACTCGGCGGTGTGTTTTGCCTTGGGCATCACCGAAATCGACCCGGAGCGCACCACGTTGCTGTTCGAACGTTTCATGTCCAAGGAACGCAACGAGCCGCCGGACATCGACGTCGATTTCGAGCACGAACGCCGCGAAGAAGTCCTGCAATATGTCTTCCGTCGATATGGCCGCGGTCGCGCAGCGTTGACCGCAGTGGTCAGCAGTTATCACGCTGCCGGTGCCGTGCGGGACGTGGCCAAGGCCCTGGATTTGCCGCCAGATCAGATCAATGCACTGGCCGATTGCTGCGGCCACTGGAGCGACGAAACCCCGCCGCTGGAACGCTTGCGCGAAAACGGTTTCGACCCCGAGAGCCCGCTGCTGCGCCGGGTCTTGAGCCTGACCGGGCAATTGATCGGCTTCCCCCGGCACCTGTCGCAACACCCCGGCGGCTTCGTGATTTCCGAGCAACCGCTGGACACTCTGGTGCCGGTCGAGAACGCGGCCATGGCCGAGCGCACGATCATTCAGTGGGACAAGGACGACCTCGACGCGGTCGGCCTGCTCAAGGTGGACATTCTCGCGCTCGGCATGCTCAGCGCGATCCGCCGCTGTTTCGATCTGCTGCGCCGTCATCGCCAGCGCGATTTGAGCCTGGCGACGATTCCAGCCGAAGACAAACCGACCTACGCGATGATCAGCCGCGCCGACACCATCGGCGTATTCCAGATCGAATCGCGGGCGCAGATGTCGATGCTGCCGCGCCTGCGTCCGCAAAAATTCTACGATCTGGTGATCCAGGTGGCGATTGTCCGGCCGGGCCCGATTCAGGGCGGAATGGTGCATCCGTACCTGCGCCGGCGCAATAAAGAAGAAGCGGAAAGCTATCCGTCGCCTGAGTTGAAAGTGGTGCTTGAACGCACCCTTGGCGTGCCGCTGTTTCAGGAACAGGTGATGCAGATCGCCATTGTCGCCGCCGATTACAGTCCCGGCGAGGCCGATCAGTTGCGTCGCTCCATGGCCGCGTGGAAACGTCACGGTGGTCTTGAACCGCACAAGGAGCGTCTTGCCGCCGGCATGAAGAAGAACGGCTACACGCCGGAATTCGCCGCGCAGATTTTCGAGCAGATCAAAGGTTTCGGCAGCTACGGTTTTCCCGAGTCCCACGCGGCCAGTTTCGCTTTGCTGACCTACGCCAGTTGCTGGCTCAAGTGTCACGAACCAGCGGCGTTTGCCTGCGCGCTGATCAATAGCTGGCCGATGGGCTTCTACAGCCCGGACCAGATCCTGCAGGATGCGCGCCGTCGTCAATTGCAGATTCGCCCGGTCGACGTGCGGGCCAGCGACTGGGATTGCAGTCTGGAAACCACCACCGGGCCACAACCGGCGATTCGCATGGGCTTGCGCATGATCAAAGGGTTTCGCGAGGATGACGCCCGGCGGATCGAAGCGGCGCGGGCGCGCGGGGCGTTTGCCGATGTCGCCGATCTGGGCGAACGTGCGGCGCTAGACAGCCGCGCGCAAGCCTTGCTCGCCGATGCCGGGGCCTTGCGCGGCCTGGCCGGGCATCGGCATCGGGCGCGCTGGGAAGTCGCCGGGGTGCAGAAACAGTTGGGGCTGTTTGCCGGCCTGCCCAGCCAGGAGGAGCCGGAAGTGCTCTTGCCAAAACCCAGCGTCGGCGAGGATCTGCACGCTGACTACGCCACCGTCGGCACCACTTTGGGCCCGCATCCGCTGGCCCTGTTGCGCAGCGAACTGCGGGCATTGCGCTGTCGCAGCTCGCGGGAATTGCTCGATGTCGAACATGGCCGGCCGGTGAGCATGGCCGGGCTGGTGACCGGGCGCCAGCGTCCCGGCACTGCCAGTGGGGTGACGTTCGTGACGTTGGAAGACGAGTTCGGCAACGTCAACGTGGTGGTCTGGCGCGATCTGGCCGAGCGACAGCGGCAAGCTCTGGTTGGCTCGCAATTGCTCAGGGTCGATGGCCGCTGGGAGCGCGAGGGCGAAGTGCGGCATTTGATCGCCGGACGCCTGAGTGACCTGAGCCCGATGCTCAACGGCATTCGCGTGCAGAGCCGGGATTTTCACTGATCAACCGACCCCGGGCCGCTCGTTCCCACGCTCCGCGTGGTAACGCCTCCCGTGACGCTCTGCGTCACAGTGGACGCGGAGCGTCCATGGCTGCATTCCCACGCAGAGCGTGGGAACGATCACCCCAAAATCTGTGTTAGTGAGCCTGAATTTCCAGCCTGTTTCTTGACGCCAAAAAAATCCTGTCATCAATGATGGCACTTTGTCATAATGCCGGCCTTTTTCCGCTGTCCAGTGCTTTGCCGTGCCGGGACACCCCGTTTTTCAAGAAGGAAATACTCAGTGAGAATGATCTCCCGGATGTTGGTTTCAGGCGTTGCGATCGCCGTGCTTGGCACGCTGGCCACCACGCTGTCTGGCTGCGCCACGGAAAGCTCCCGCGCGTTGCCGGTGGCCAAAGTCGAAAGCGCCACTCAGGTCTGGACCGGCGTTCGCGTGCCAATGGCCGTAGGCAAATTCGATAATCGCTCCAGCTACATGCGCGGCATCTTCTCCGATGGCGTCGACCGTCTCGGCGGTCAAGCCAAGACCATCCTCATCACTCACCTGCAGCAGACCAACCGCTTCAGCGTGCTGGACCGCGACAACATGGGCGAAATCCAGCAGGAAGCCACGCTCAAGGGCCAGGCCCAACGCTTGAAAGGCGCCGATTACGTGGTCACCGGTGATGTCACCGAGTTCGGCCGCAAAGAAACCGGCGACCACCAGTTGTTCGGCATTCTCGGTCGCGGCAAGACCCAGGTCGCCTACGCCAAGGTCAACCTGAACATCGTCAATATCAGCACCTCTGAAGTGGTCTATTCGACCCAGGGCGCCGGCGAGTACGCCTTGTCCAACCGCGAAATCATCGGCTTCGGTGGCACCGCTGCCTACGACTCCACCCTCAACGGCAAAGTCCTGGATCTGGCCATGCGCGAGGCGATCAATCGCCTGGTCGATGGCATGAACGCCGGTGCCTGGAAACCGGGCAACTGATCGACGCCCATTGCAAGGAGCAACACCCATGAAACCGAATCTGTCGCGCCCGTTGCTGGCGCTGACTCTGGCTGCCACCACGCTGCTGGCCGGCTGTGCCGGGCCGAAAACCCTGTACCAGTGGGAAGGCTACGAGCCGCAGGTCTACGAGTACTTCAAAGGCGAGGAGCCGAAAGAAGCCCAGGCCGAAGCGCTGGAGCGTGATCTGCAGAAAATCCGCTCGACCGGCAAAGCCGTACCGCCGGGCTACCACGCGCATCTGGGCCTGCTCTATCTGAGCATGGGTAAGGACGACCAGATGGTGCAGCAGTTCAATACTGAAAAATCGCTGTTTCCCGAGTCCGGCACGTACATGGACTTTCTGCTCAAGAACGCCAAGGCCGGAGTCAGCCAATGATCGCGCGTACCTGCAAATGGCTGCTCGCCGGTCTGGCACTGACCGTGCTGGGTGGCTGCGTCGCGCCGAAAACCGTGGATTACTCGGCGTACAAACAGGCGCGCCCGAAAACCATTCTGGTCCTGCCGCCGCTCAATACTTCGCCGGACGTGAAAGCTTCCTACAGCCTGCTGTCGCAAGTGACGTTCCCGCTGGCTGAGGCCGGTTATTACGTACTGCCGATCACCCTGGTTGATGAAACCTTCCGGCAGAACGGCATGACCACACCCGATGATATTCATCAGGCACCGCCGAACAAACTGAAGGAAATCTTCGGTGCGGACGCAGCGCTGTACATCACTGTGACCGAGTACGGCACTCGCTACATGGTGATCAGCAGCGAAACCGCAGTGACCGCGACGGCGAAACTGGTCGACCTGAAAACCGGCACGACGCTGTGGACCGGTACGGCGCGCGCGTCGAGCGAAGAGGGTGGCAACAACGGTGGTGGCGGCCTGATCGGCATGCTGATCACTGCCGCCGTGAAGCAGATCATCAACAGCTCCACCGATGCCGGCTACCCGATTGCCGGTGTGGCGAGCAATCGTCTGCTCTCCGCCGGCCACCCGGCAGGCCTGCTGTACGGCCCGCGTTCGCCGAAATACGGCACCGATTGAGCCAGTACCGGTGATCGTTCCCACGCTCTGCGTGGGAATGCCGCCATGGACGCTCTGCGTCCACTGTGACGCGGAGCGTCACGGGATGCATTCCCACGCGGAGCGTGGGAACGATCAACACCAGCTGCCGCTACCAGCCGCGCCGCCATCTCCCCACCGAAACCCCTGTATCCTGACGCCAAAGTCGATATTCTGCGCCTCGGGCCAACCGACGCCAAAGGAGTGTTCGTATGACCGACAAGAAACCGGAGACCACGGTCGACCGCGTCTATCAAGGGGTTTATCAGGCAATCAGCAAGCGCTCGCTGCGTCCGGGGATGAAACTGGGCGAGGCCTCGCTGGCCGAGCTGTTCAATGTCAGCCGCACCTCGGTGCGCGCGGCGCTCAAGCAACTGGAAGCGGAAGGGCTGGTCACCACCGAGCCCAACAAAGGCGCATCGGTGTCATTGCCGAGCAACGAAGAGCTGCGTTCGCTGTTCGAAACCCGCCGTCTGATCGAGATTGGCATCGTCACCGAACTGTGCCGGCGCAAAGACCCGGCGGCGATGCAGGACCTGCGCGCGCACCTGCTGCTCGAAGACGAAGCCCACGCGGCGGGCGATCATGAACGGCTGATTTACCTGCTGGGTGAATTCCATCTCAAACTGGCGCGCAGCCTGAACAACCCGGTGTTGCTCGACTGGTTTCAGAAGCTGATTTCCCGCGCCTCGCTGTATGCCGCTGCACTGGATGATGACAGCCACGAAGTCTGCCGCGACGACGAGCATTTGCGTCTGATCGAGCATATCGAGGCCGGCAACCAGAGCGCTGCCATCGAACTGACCTGTACTCATCTGAACGGTATCGAGAAGGCCATTCTCGACGTCGCCGCGAAAATGAAAACCGGCTACCACCCGCTCAAGCACTTGATCGGCGTCTAGTCGGCTGCACGCCAACAAATCGGCTAATCTCTGATGAAACCAATACGACCGAAGACGCTCGAAACACACGAGCGTCGCGTCGTTCCGGCGTCGCGACAGATCGGGCATTCACCACAGGACACCGAGTCAATCGATGCAGTTTTTATCCGATAGCTACGGTTGTGACGGCTGGAAAGGCGAAATGGCCGAGCGCATCCGCGCGTTCGACTGGAGCCCTACCGAGCTTGGCCCGTTGCACAGCTGGCCGGCCAGTCTGTGCAGCGCGGTACAACTGATGCTGGCCTCGCCGCTGCCAATGGTGATGCTTTGGGGCCGTGCCGGTTACATGATCTACAACGACGCCTATTCGCAGTTCGCTGGCGGTCGTCACCCTTATCTGCTCGGAGCGCCAGTGGAACTGGGCTGGCCGGAAGTCGCCGAATTCAATCGCAACGTGGTCGATACCTGCCTGGCGGGTGGCACGTTGTCCTACCGCAATAAACTTCTGGTGCTGTTGCGTGATCGCGTCCCGGAAGACGTCTGGCTCGATCTCTATTACAGCCCGGTGGCCAATGATGAAGGCGCGCCCGCAGGCGTGATGGCAATGGTGGTGGAAACCACCGAACTGGTGATTTCCGAACGCCTGCGTCAGGAAGCGGAGAATGCCTACCGAGCCGATAACGAACGGGTGCGCCTGGCGCTGAATGCCGGGGCGTTGCTCGGCTCGTTTGTCTGGGATATCAAAAACAACCGACTCTCGGCTGATGAGCGCTTCGCCCGGACTTTCTCCTATCCGCCGGACCAGGACCTGAGCAACCTGGCCCAGGACATTGCCGACTCACGCATTCATCCCGATGACCTCGCCTGGGTCCAGGAACGCGTCGCCCATTCGGTGCAGACCGGTGAGCCGTATAACGCCGAATATCGTGTGTTGCGCGGCGATGGCAGTTATCTATGGGTGCTGGCCAGCGGTGCTTGCGAATTCGACGAAGACGGCGCGCCGCTGCGTTTCCCCGGTGTGCTGATCGATATTCATGAGCGCAAGAACGCCGAAGAATCGCTGCTCAAATTCACTCGCAACCTCGAGCAACGTGTAGCCGAAGAAGTCGAGGCGCGGCTTGCGGCTGAAGAGCAGTTGCGCCAGTCGCAGAAGCTCGAATCGATCGGCGGATTGACCGGCGGCGTCGCTCACGATTTCAATAACCTGCTGCAAGTGATCGCTGGCAATCTGCATCTGCTCGCACGGCATGAGCCGGACAACGCCAATGTGCAGCGCCGGGTCGGTGCTTCGCTGGCAGCGGTCGAGCGCGGCGCCAAGCTGTCTTCGCAACTGCTGGCGTTTGCCCGGCGCCAGCCGTTGTCGCCGGCGGTGTGCAATCCGCAGCAGATCTTCGAAGGCGTCGGTGAATTGCTCCAGCGCGCCCTCGGCGAAACCATTCAGATCGATGTGCAGCTGCCGCCAGCACCGTGGCATGTCTACGTCGACCGCAACCAGTTGGAAAACGCCATCCTCAACCTGGCGATTAACGCCCGCGATGCCATGCAAGGCGAGGGCGTGATCGGCCTCAGTGCCTCCAACGTCCAGCTCGACAGTGCGTTCTGTGCCGGTAAAGGCATCAGCCCCGGTGACTTCGTGCGGGTCGCGGTCAGCGACAGCGGCGCGGGTATCCCGCCGGACATTCTCGAGCAGGTGTTCGAGCCGTTTTTCACCACCAAGGCCGATGGCCAGGGCACTGGTTTGGGCCTGAGCATGGTCTTCGGTTTCGTCAAGCAGAGCGGCGGTCACGTCGAAATCGACAGCCAGATGGGCGAGGGTACGCGGGTGCAGTTGTATTTTCCGCGCAGCCTGCGCCCGATCCTCGATGAATCACCTAATCTGCAACGCCAGCAGAGCGGCGGCAACGAGACGATTCTGGTGGTCGAGGACAACGATGCCGTGCGCACCTCGGTGGTCGAGTTGTTGCGCGAGGAAGGTTATCGTGTGGTCACGGCCGGCAATGGCGATGTGGCGATGCAGATATTGCTCGAAGGCACCGACGTCGATCTGATTTTCACTGACGTGGTCATGCCCGGGCTGATCAAGAGTTCCGATCTGTTCGCCTGGGCCAAGGTGCAGACACCACCGGTGGCGGTGCTGTTCACGTCCGGGCACACCCGCGACATCATTTCGCGTAATCATCAACTCAGTCCCGACACCCATCTGCTCGGCAAGCCGTACAGTCCGCAAGCGCTGCTGCAGACGATCCGCGCGGTCCTCAGCAGTTGAGCGTTGCACACTTCTTCAGCAAGGCAGGTCGATGACTTCCAAACGCAGCTCGAAAGCGCCCGCCGGCATGGTCCGGGTTCGCGGCGCCCGCGAACACAACCTGAAAAACGTTGACGTCGATATTCCCCGCGACGCCTTGGTGGTGTTCACCGGGGTGTCAGGTTCGGGCAAGTCATCGCTGGCCTTTTCGACGCTGTACGCCGAGGCGCAGCGCCGTTATTTCGAGTCTGTGGCGCCTTATGCGCGGCGTCTGATCGATCAGGTCGGCGTGCCGGATGTTGACTCTATCGAAGGCCTGCCGCCTGCCGTGGCGCTGCAGCAACAGCGCGGTACGCCGAGTACGCGTTCATCGGTGGGCAGCGTGACCACGTTGTCGAGCCTGATCCGCATGCTTTATTCGCGCGCCGGCAGTTATCCGCCGGGGCAACCGATGTTGTACGCCGAGGATTTTTCGCCGAATACCCCGCAGGGTGCCTGCCCGGAATGTCACGGGCTCGGTCGCGTCTACGAAGTTACCGAGGCGCTGATGGTGCCGGATCCGAACCTGACCATCCGCCAGCGCGCTGTGGCGTCGTGGCCGTTGGCGTGGCAGGGGCAGAACCTGCGCGACATTCTCGTAACGATGGGTATCGATGTGGATATTCCATGGAAGAAACTGCCGAAAAAGCAGCGCGACTGGATTCTCTTCACCGAAGAGACCCCGACGGTGCCGGTGTACGCCGGGCTGACCCCCGAAGAAACTCGTGTCGCCCTCAAACGCAAAATGGAACCGAGTTATCAAGGCACCTTCACCGGCGCCCGTCGCTACATCCTGCACACGTTTACCCACTCGCAAAGTGCGCTGATGAAAAAGCGCGTTTCGCAGTACATGCTCGGCAGCCCCTGCCCGTTGTGTGAAGGCAAGCGCCTGAAGCGTGAGGCGTTGTCGGTGACGTTTGCCGGGCATGACATCGGTGCGCTGTCGCAGATGCCGTTGCTGCAAGTGGCAGAGGTGTTGCGCCCGGTCGCGGCGGCGGATTATCTCGAGCAGGCTGAAGAAAGCAGCGCCACCCTCAGCCATGCGCAAACCCGCGAGGCCCGCCAGCAGCGCGTGGCCCACGGCGGTAGCGGCCACGCCAGCGCGCCGGATGTGCGTCACACGCCGAACCTGTCGCTGGAAAAACGTATTGCCGCACAGCGCATCGCCGAAGATCTGCTGGAGCGAGTCAGCACCCTGACCGATCTGGGCCTGGGTTATCTGGCACTGGAGCGCAGTACGCCGACGCTGTCGTCCGGCGAGTTGCAGCGCTTGCGCCTGGCAACGCAGTTGGGCTCGCAGTTGTTCGGGGTGATTTACGTGCTCGACGAGCCGTCCGCCGGTTTGCATCCAGCCGATGGCGAGGCGCTGTTCGAGGCCTTGCAGCGCTTGAAGGCGGATGGCAACACGCTGTTCGTGGTCGAGCATGATGTCGAGACCATGCGCCGCGCCGACTGGCTGATCGACGTCGGCCCGGCGGCGGGCGAGAAGGGCGGTCAAGTGTTGTACAGCGGCCCGCCGGCCGGTCTGGCCGAGGTCGAGTCGTCGCAGACCCGGCCCTATCTGTTTGGCGAATTGCAGCGTCCGCCACGCAAGGCGCGTAAGCCCACGGCGTGGCTGAAACTTGCGGGCATCACCCGCAATAACCTGAACAACCTCAATGCCGAATTTCCCTTGGGCTGTTTCACTTCGGTGACTGGCGTCTCCGGTTCCGGCAAATCGAGTCTGGTCAGCCAGGCCTTGCTCGAACTGGTCGGTGCGCAACTGGGCCGGCCGACGGTCGACGCCGAACCCGAAGAACTCAGCCTCGAAGACGATGCGCCGCAGGTCAGCGGTGGGCAGGTCACGGGGGGGCTGGAATCGATCAAGCGTCTGGTGCAAGTCGATCAGAAGCCTATCGGCCGCACGCCACGCTCCAATCTGGCGACCTATACCGGGCTGTTCGACAACGTGCGCAAACTGTTTGCCGCCACCGATGCGGCGCGCGCCGAGGGTTACGACGCCGGGCAGTTTTCCTTCAACGTCGCCAAGGGCCGTTGCGCCACTTGTGAAGGCGAGGGGTTTGTCAGTGTCGAGTTGCTGTTCATGCCCAGCGTTTATGCGCCGTGCCCGACCTGTCATGGCGCGCGCTACAACCCGCAGACCCTGGCGATTGTCTGGCAAGGCTTGAGCATCGCTCAGGTGTTGCAATTGACCGTCGATGAAGCAGTGACGGTGTTTGCCGAGCAACCGGCAATTCGCCGCTCCCTGGAAGTGCTGCGCGACATTGGCCTCGGTTATCTGCGCCTCGGGCAGCCGGCCACCGAGTTATCGGGCGGTGAAGCGCAACGCATCAAACTCGCCACTGAATTGCAGCGCAATCAGCGCGGGGCGACCTTGTATGTGCTCGACGAACCGACCACCGGACTGCACCCGCGCGATGTCGATCGGCTGCTGGAGCAACTGGACACGCTGGTAACGGCGGGGCACACAGTGATTGTGGTCGAGCATGAAATGCGCGTGGTCGCGCAGAGTGACTGGGTGATCGACATCGGCCCGGGCGCGGGGGATCAGGGCGGCAGGATCGTCGCCGCCGGCACACCGCCAAAAGTCGCCGCCAGCAAGAAAAGCAAGACGGCGGCGTTTCTCGCACGTGCCTTGAACCGATGACGGCGGCGCTTGGACTCGCGCCATCGCTGGCAAGCCAGCTCCCACAGTCATCCTTGGTGTTGCCGAAAATTGGTGCACGCCGGCAATCCCTGTGGGAGCGAGCCTGCTCGCGAACGCGTCCGTCCAGCCAACTCATCTGCAGCTGACACAACGCTTCGCGAGCAGGCTCGCTCCCACAGGGAAAGGGGTGTGTCGGCTATTCCTGCACCACTGCAAAACTGTGTGGGAGCTGGCTTGCCAGCGATAGCGTCAGTTCAGGCACCATCCAGCGTGCGGCGAACCTTGTCGAGCAGCTCGTTGATCTGGAACGGTTTGACCAGCATGTCCATGCCCGTGCCAAGGAACACTTGGCGGTTGAGTGCGGTTTCGGCGTAGCCGGTCATGAACAGGATCGGCAACCCTTCGCGCCAGCCACGGGCGACATCGGCCAGTTCGCGGCCGCTCATGCGCGGCAGGCCGACGTCGGTCAGCAGCAACTGGATCGACGGATCATTCTGCAAACGCTCCAGCGCCGATTCAACATCGACCGCCTGCGTGCAACGATAACCGGCATCTTCCAGCACTTCGGTGACGAACAACCGCACCGTCGCCATGTCCTCGACGATCAGCACGTGTTCGCCGCTGCCTTTGGCGTCGGGCAAGGGCGCCGGGACGTCGGCACCGGTCGGGTCGTTGGTGCCAGGGAGCATGATGGTCACTTCGGTGCCACGCCGGGCGACGCTGCGAATGTGCGCGTCACCGCCCGACTGACGGGCGAAACCGTAGATCGTCGACAGGCCCAGCCCGGTGCCCTGACCCAGCGGTTTGGTGGTGAAGAACGGTTCAAACACCTTGTCGATCACGTTGTGTTCGATGCCCGTGCCGTCGTCCCGCACCGACAGGGCCACATACGCGCCATCGGCCAGATTCGGATCGCCATGGGAATACGCAGCGTAGGTGTTGACCCAGATATTGCCGCCCGAGGGCAGGGCATCGCGGGCGTTGATCACCAGGTTCAGCACTGCGCTTTCCAGCTGCACCGGATCGACCAGGGCAATCGCCGGTTTATTGGTCAGTTCCAGCTTGAGGGTGATGCGCTCGCCGATGGTGCGCACCAGCAGCTCTTCCAGCGAGCGAACGTGTTCATTGATGTCCACCGGCCGCGTGTCGAGTGGTTGCTGACGGGCAAACGCCAGCAGGCGATGGGTCAGCGAGGCCGCGCTCATCGCTGAGCTCAGCGCCGCTTCGGTATAGAACTGGACTTTGTCCAGACGCTCATCGGCAATGCGCTTCTGAATCAGTTCCAGGCTGGTGATGATCCCGGTCAGCAGGTTGTTGAAGTCATGGGCAATGCCGCCGGTAAGCTTGCCCAGCGCATCCATTTTCTGCACTTGCAGCAATTGCGCTTCGGCGCGCACGCGCTCGGCGACTTCCTTGGCCAGTTGCGTAGTGGTGTCGTCGAGCCGGGCCAGATGCGAGCGCTCACGGTGACGGTGTTCGGTGACGTCCTCGACGAACACCAGGCTCAGTTCTGGCGTGCGATAAGGCGAGATCTGCCACTGCGTTTCGCGAATCTCACCCTGCACGCGCATGTTCAGCGTGCCTTTCCAGCGCTCGCCGTCCACCAGACGCAGACGTAATTCGTCGAGAATCGCCGATTGATCCTCGGCAAAGCATTCATGCAGGACCTGCGGGTCGCGATTGTCGACGATCAGTTGGGCGAATGCATGGTTACATTCATGAACTTTGAGGCTGGCATCGAGCACCGCGATCGGCGCCGAGACGTTGGCGAAGATTTCGCGAAAGCGCGCCTCGCTCTCACGCAAGGCATTTTCCGTGTCACGCACCCGCAGCAAGGTGCGCAGCGTGGCCAGCAGCACGTCGGGGTCGACCGGGTGAATCAGATAGGCATCGGCGCCCGCGTCGAGGCCGGTGATGATGTCGCCGGTCTGGATCGATGCCGCCGACACATGAATCACCGGCAGCAGCGCCGTACGCGGGTCGGCACGCAGCAGGCGAACGATATCGAAACCGCTCATGTCCGGCAGGTTGACGTCGAGGATCAACGCATCGAGCGCTTCGCTCTCGATCAGGGCCAGCCCGTCGCTGCCGGTGCCGGCTTCCAGCACCGTGTAAGCGTGGCGCTCCAGGCGCCGGCGCAAGGCATACCGGGTGGCCGCGTTGTCATCGACGATCAACAGGCGGATGTCACGATTCATCGACGTTCTCCAGAGCGATCGCCAGCGGGATGATGACAAAGAACGTCGAGCCGACGCCCGGGGTACTCTGCATGCCGACTTCGCCGCCCAGCAGCGCGGCGAAACGCTTGCACAGTGACAGGCCCAGACCGGTGCCGCGCAGGCGTTTCTGCAAAGGCGAATCGACTTGGGAAAAGTCTTCGAACAAGGCGTCATGCAGTTCCGGCGCTATGCCGATGCCGGTATCGCTGACGGCAAAACGAATCCGGTCTTCGCCTTCCATGCGCGCCGACACCCGCACCTCACCTCGGGTGGTGAACTTCAGCGAGTTGGAGATGAAGTTGCGCAGAATCTGCCCAAGCTTCTTGTCATCGGTATACAGGCGCGGCAGGCCACGCGGTTCTTCGAAAATCAGATCGACTGCCGAGGCATCGACGATCGGCCGGAACATTCCGCGCAGGGCCGAGAACAGGTCGAACATGTCGAACCAGGCGGGAGAAATGCTGATGCGCCCGGCCTCGATCTTCGCCAGATCGAGCAGGTCATCGACCATGTCGCTCAGTTCGCGGGCAGCCGTACTGACGAAGGCCACCTGCTTGTGCTGTTCCGGGCTGAGCGGTCCGTCGAGTTCGTCGGCCAGCAAGCTGTTGATGCTCAGAATCGAACCCAGCGGCGTGCGGAACTCGTGGCTCATGTACGACAGGAAACGGCTTTTCAAATCCGAGGCCTGACGCAGCTCTTCGGCCTGGGTGTCGAGTTCGGCGTACAGCGCCAGCACGCCCTGGTTGGTTTCATCGAGTTCTTCGCGCAGCGCCGTGGTTTCGCGCTGCAACTGGGCGATCAGGGCAGCCTGTTCGGCAGGGCTCAAGTCGGTCGATTCAGCCATGGCTGGCCTCCAGCGCAACGACCAGTACCGTGACGTCATCGCGACCGCGACAGAAGTCGCGGTGCAGGACGCTGGCTATCACGGCGGGATGGCGATGCACCAGGCCGGGGTAGTCTTTGAGGTTCCAACGGGACTGTAAGCCGTCGCTGTACATGATCAATAAATGTCCGTTCACGTGAGCATAGTCAAAAGGTTTGGCTTTTCGGTACTGAGCACCGACGATGCCAGGATGCGAGGCCAGGCCGCGCGATTTTTCCGGGTCAAGCAGACTGGCGCCGATATTACCGACACCGGCGAACGTCAGGCCATCGCGCTGACTGTCGAACTGGGCGAACGCCACAGCGCCGCCACGCGTGCCGAGCATGTCCTGATGCAGATCTTCCATCAACCTCACCGGATCGGCAAACGGCGCTCGGGCAAACGCCCGGGCCCCAGCCAAAGCAGCACGTTCGGCGTCTTCGCCATGACCCAGGCCATCAATCACCAGCGCGCTGATCCGCGAGCCTTCATACGCCAGGTGCCAGACATCGCCGCACGCAGGGTCGGCATGCAGCGAATGCTGGCTGACGCCATATCGGATATCCGCCTGCCGATCGCAGCGTGGGAAGATCCGCGCCAACAGCACAGCGCCACGGTGGTCAGCGTAGACATCGAACGCGTCGGTCTGCCGAGATACCGCCCCGAGACCAATGCCTTGTGTGCCGCCGGTGGAAAAGCCATCGGCCAGACACGCATCGAGATCAAAACCCTGGGCCCGATCCACCGTCTGCATTTCAATGCCGAAGCCGTTGCCCGGCCGCGCCAGTACCCGCAGGTGAAACTCACCGCGCTGGGCGTGCTTGAGCACATTGCTGGTCAGTTCCGTCGCTACCAGCGCGACACGGCCAGCATCGTTTTCATCGAAACCATGCTGTTCGGCGAGTTTCTGCGCAGTGCGCCGCGCGTGGCCGATCTGGCTGCTGTCCTCGATCGGCAAAACCTGGGTCAACGACCCGGCAATATTCATGTCCATCGGGTGATCGTTATGCGCGTGCCTTTGCCGGGCTCAGTGTCGAGTTCGAACTCATTGACCAGCCGCTTGGCACCGGTCAGGCCAAGGCCCAGGCCACTGCCGGAGGTCCAGCCGTCGGTCATCGCCAGTTTGATGTCGGGGATGCCCGGGCCTTCGTCGCGGAAGGTGATACGCAAGCCGACCCGGCCGTTTTCCTCGAGGATCTGCCAGTCCATGTCGCCGCCACCGCCGTAGACCATGGTGTTACGCGCCAGCTCGCTGACGGCGGTCACCAGTTTGGTCAGGTCGATCAGGCGCATGCCGCATTCAGTGGCGAGCTTGCGCGTGGTCTGGCGGGCCAGCACTACGTCCTGTTCAATGAGAATGGGTTGAGTACCACTGCTGCGCACGGTCATTGCAGGCGCACTCGATCCTGCAGCAGTTTCATTCCACGCTCGACGTTCAACGCGGTGCTGACGCCGGGCAAGGTCATGCCCAGCTCAACGAGGGTGATCGCCACCGCCGGTTGCATGCCGACCAGCACGGTTTCGGCGTCCATGATTTTCGACAAACCGGAAATCGTGCCGATCATGCGCCCGATGAACGAGTCGACCATGTCCAGCGCGGAAATGTCGATCAACACGCCGCGCGCCGAGGTACGACTGATGCGTTCGGACAGATCGTCCTGCAGGGTCAGGGCGAGCTGGTCATGCATGTCGACCTGAATGGTCACCAGCAGCAGATCGCCCATTTGAAGAATCGGAATACGTTCCATCGGCTCAGACCGCTTTGCCGAGGGTGATGCCCAGCCGTGTCAGGGCCAGCTTCAATGCATCGGCCAGATTGGCTTTGGTGACCACGCCTTGCAGGTCCAGGCCCAGGTGCACGATGGTTTGCGCGATCTGTGGACGCACGCCACTGATGATGCAATCGGCACCCATCAGACGGATCGCGGTGACGGTTTTCAGCAAGTGCTGGGCGACCAGGGTGTCGACAGTCGGCACGCCGGTGATGTCGATGATGGCGATTTCCGAACCGGTGTCGACGATGCGTTGTAGCAGCGATTCCATCACCACTTGCGTGCGCTGCGAGTCGAGGGTGCCGATCATTGGCAGGGCGAGCACGCCGTCCCACAACTTGACCACCGGGGTCGACAGTTCGAGCAGCTCTTCCTGCTGACGCTTGATCACCGCCTCGCGGGATTTCTGGAAGGTGCCGATGGTGTGCATGCCGACCGTGTCCATCAATTCGGATATTTCCAGCAATTGCTCGGCCAGCAGTGCCGGCTGATCCTGATAATGGTTTTGCAGCAAAGCGAACAACGGACCCTTCAGGGCAAAGATGAAGTTGGCGGTCTGCTGGGAATCCTGGCCGAGCAGGGCGCGGCTCTGCGAGAGTTTTTCAAGGAACTGCCGGGTGTCTTCCCAGCCGGTGGCGGCGACTTTGCTGCCGTTGCCATTTTCCAGGCCGGCCAGCAGCAGGCTCAGCAAGTCGCGGGTTTGCTGAGTGATGTCATGCTCTTTGAGATTGCGCGTGGCGCCGCTGGCTTCGAGGCGTTTGGTCCATTCGTTCAACAGTTGAGTCTGGTTGTTCTTGATTGCTTCGACTGTGCTGTTCTGCAGTGCTGCCATGTGCGTGTCGCTCCGTTGCGTAAGGGGGCCGGCGTGGCGAAATGGCCGGCGCGAATTGACTGACATTTGCCGCTTGAAATAGTTGTTCATCCAGCGGTGAATTTTTCTGCCTGCCGCGTCGAACGCCCCGGTAACTCTAGTCGGCGTGGCAGCAGGCAACGATGTTTTGAACGAATCTACGGCGTCAGGCTTCGAATCTGCAGGCCCGACGTTTTTCCAGTCGTGCTGGAACAACAATGCTGGACTATGAATGAGGTGCCCATGAACGATCAAGCGTCGCAACCGCAACATCAATCGCCTGATTCGATCAACCGCAACGACCCCGCGATCGACCCGCAAACACCGGGGCAAACCACGCCCGCACCGGCTGAAGAAGGGCAGGCGGACAGCGCTGCTGCCGAGGTCGATCAAAAGCAGCATCACGACGATAACAGCAACGACTTCAGCCCCGGCTTCAAGCCCGATCCGGACCGACCTGCACCCGGCGAGAGCACCGATGCTGACATCGACACGGACGGTGGTTGATTGCTGCGCAAACACAAAAAAGCCGCATCCATGGATGCGGCTTTTTATCGCCCGTGCGTTTATTTGCTCGGGTGCTTGGCTTGCAGCTCTTTGGCGTGGGCCAGGTGTTTTTCCAGCGCCGGGAGCATTTTCTGTGCAAACGCTTTGAGTTCCGTAGCGCCTTTGGTCTTGTCATCGGTCACGGTGTTCGCCTGTTTCTTGAACAGCTCGATGGTTTCCTGGTGCGCCATGACCTGGTTGTTGGCATAGGCCGCGTCGAAGGACTCATCGCGCATGTCGAGAATCTTCGCCTTGGCCTGTTTGGTCAGGGTGGTGGTGTCCGGCACTTCGATGTCGTTGGCTTTGGCAATCGCCGCCAGCTCATCGTTGGCCTTGCTGTGATCAGTGATCATTTGATTGGCGAAGGCTTTGATGTCGGCGGACTGACTTTTTTCCAGGGCCAGGCGACTGGTTTCGATTTCGGCGATGCCACCGGCGGCGGCGTTATCGACAAAGTCATTGTCAGTCGCGGCAAAGGCGCTGCCCATGCCGGCAGACAGTGCAACAGCCAGAGCGAGATGACGCAGGTTGAATCCGTCCATTAGGTATCTCCACGCAGGTTTTTGTGAGCGTTATCCAATGGAGCGAACGCAAACGGCAAAGGTTTTATCGCATTTACGACAGGGCGACGAACGGCAACCGCTGGTCTGACAGGGTGTCGACAGACGCCTGCGGGTGAGGCCATGCTGATAACGAGTCAGCGCATCGGTCGCGTTGATTGTCGATCAATTGATGGAGGTGTTTCATGCCGGTTTCACACGATCTGTATCAGGACCTGGGTTGCAAGAAGGAAGAGATCGAGCAAAAACGCTCCGAGGATCCGAAGCTGGATTCGCTGCTCAACAAGTATTTCGATGTCGATAAAGCGGTCGTCGAGGCGGAGAAAGCCCAGTCCGACGCCCCCACTGACGACGAGCTGAAAAAACTCAAAGAGAAGCGTGTGATCGTCAAGGAACAGATCGTCTCCCAACTGGCCGGGCAACCGCTGACGGGCCAATAAGCCGCCGACCGGCGGTCACTGACTGACCGGAACGACCCTCGGCAATGGCACCTCGAATATTCAGAGTCTTCCAAACCCGACTCTTGGCGAGGTGCCTTATGAACGACCCCAGATTCCCCAGTGAGGAGCAGGGTGGATTCGACCCGATTCCAACCCGTCCCGAACAGCCCGGCGCACACCACCGCGCATCCCGAGAAACCCGTGGAAGAATTGCCCGAGGATGAAGATCCCGAAAAATTCGACAGATCCAGCAACTGACACATCGCTATCGCCAGCAGGCTGGCTCCCACAGGGTTTTGTGCCGTTGCAGGATGTGTGATCAACACAATTCCCTGTGGGAGCTAGCCTCCTAGTGATGGCGGCCGCCCATTCGACGAAAGTCCAAGCGGCTCACTTCAGAGCCGCCTCCAACGGTATCCGCGCCATATGCCGGGCCTTCAACGAGCCGAAATACAACCACTCCCCATACTCGCGCACCGTGGTAATCGGCGAATAATTACCGCTGCTCGCATCCTGCAGATTGGCGATCACCTTGCCCTGCAGATCCAGCCCCAGCACAAAGCCGCGTTTTTCCACCGGTTTGGGCAGCACGGTCAGCGCCCGCACGATCATCTTGCGCACGAACGGGTGCTCGGCAGTGCCATCGAGCAAAGCATTGCGCGGCGCATACAAAGCCACCCAGAAACGATTGCTGCCATTGAACGCGAGGTTGTCCGGCAGTCCCGGCAAGTTGTCGATGAACACGTCATGGGTGCCGGCTTGCGGTCCGCTCAGCCAGTAACGGCTGATGCGGTAGGCGCCGGTTTCGTTGACCAGCACGTAGGCGTCGTCCGGGCCAAGTGTCACGCCGTTGGCGAACTGCAATTTGTCCAGCAGTACGCTGGTCTTGCCGGTCTGAAAGTCATAGCGCAGCAAACGCCCGTCAGCGCCGTGCTCGATGATCGCCTCGCCGTCGTGGCCATAGCCCCAACGGCTGGAAGCGTCGCTGAAGTAGGCGTAATGCCCGGATTTGTCGATCGCCACGTCGTCGGTAAAACCGAAACCCAGACCGTTGGCCTCAGTGCTCAAAGGAATCAACCGGCCTTGCGCGTCGAGGGACAGTAACCCCTTGAGCGCATCAGCGATCACCAGCAAACCGTTGGGATGCCGCGCCAGGCCCAGCGGACGTCCGCCGGTGTCAGCCAGCACTTTGCGTTCCTGGCCGTCGAGGCTGGTGCGGATCAGTCGGCCGTCGTGCAGGCCGGTGATGAGGTAATCGTTCTCCAGCAGCAACGCTTCCGGCCCGTCGATATCGCTCGGCCCGATCTTTACCGCGGCTTTGAGTTTCTGGTTTTCGATGTAAATGCCCTCTTTGAGCGAGGGTGCTGGCGGCGGGGTCCAGGCCTGGGGTTCGACGCGGGTCGGCATCAGCAACACAAATCCAATAACGATGACAATCAGCAATAACAATCCATGTCGTAGCTTCACGCGCGCGCCCTCGCTGAGGCCAGGTACTGCGTGGCCATGTCGCGCAACGCCAGCAGCGACGCGGCGGACTCACGTTCGATACGCCGCTTGAGCAGCAGGCGATTGGCGATGCGCAGGGCGAAACCGTCGAAACGATAGTCCAGCGTGCGCACGAATCGCGTCGCGCCAGCCTCGGCGCTGCATTCGTAGGTGAGGTGCAACGACAAGCCCTGATCACCCTGTGCCCACGCACACCAGCGGCGGCCCGGCAGATATTCGCTGACTTCCCAGCGCAAATGGCCGCTGCGCCCGCCGGCGTTGATGTCTTCCTCGAAACGCGAGCCGGCATGCAGCGGCCCTTGTGCGCCGTCGATTTTCAGCGACGAAGGATGCCACTCCGGCCAGCGACTGACGCTGGCGGCATAGGCGAGGACGGCAACCGGGTCGCCAGCGATATCGATCTGGTGCTGCATGCGGGTCATGGGCAGTCTCGAATGGCTCGAAAGGGTGGCTTCAGGCTCGCGATAAAGCGTCCCGAACAGGTAATCCATCAGCGGTACAACGATGTTGAAATTGCTTGCTTGCATGTGTTCGCGGCGGTGATGCAATTCATGCAGGCGGCGCATCTGACTAATCCACGGCAGGCGCGCCAGTGGATGATCTGGCGGTAGATGTTCGCAGGCGTGAAAGACTTCGTAAGTCAGATAGCCCAGCACCATGCAGCCGCCGAACAACCCGGCGACGTTGGCGTTGGCCTGCGCCAGCAGCCACCACAGCGGCAAGGTGACGAGCAGCGTATGAATTACGATCAGCCACGCCGGAAACAGAATCACCCGCCAGTCGCGCGCGCTGTCGTAGCTCATGTGGCCAGGGGTGAAAAAGCTGTGGTGATCGCCGGCATGGCGGGCGTAGAACATTTTCGCCCAAGCCTTTTTATGATGGCCGAGATGGCGATGGACCATGTACACGCCGAAGTTGAACAGCAGCAGGGTCAGCGGCACCGTCAGCCATTCCAGCAGACTGACCTGCTGCACGCCGCTCCAGAACCCAGCGATCGTCAGCACACCAAACGCCAATACAAACCCGCCGTGCAGCCACGGGTTGTAGCGTGGATGGACGGCCGCGCGATAGCGCTCGCGGAACATCTCGGTGGTCTGCCTCACTGCCTCACCTGCGGGTGTTGTTGTTATACCCGGCAGCGTAGCCGATCCGGCCATTCGTGCAGGCCCGACCTTGATGGCAGTTGCGCCATCATCGGGTGTAAAGCGTCAGAGTCAGCTCAACGGGTTCCAGCGCTGCGACCAGTCGTCGTCGGTGCGGATCACTTCGCGCAGCAGATCGAAGGCCTGCTGCAGGGTTGCCGAATCCCGGTCGCGTGAATAGACGAGGTAGGTCGGGTAGCCGAATTCCGGGGCCTTGGTCACCGCCTCGAGCGCGCCAGTCTCCAGATAGGTGCGCACCACGCGAGTGCGGAAGTAGCCACTGCCGCCGTGTTCGAGAATGTATTGCAGGGCCAGCGGGCCGAGATTGAAACTCAACGGCGCCTTGGCTTTTTCAGGCAGCGCCGCGTCGTGCTGGCGGCGGAAGTCCGGGCCCCAGTCGATGTACACGTAGGGATCCGGGCGATCGGGCGCGCGCACCAGAATCAGTTTTTCTTCCAGCACTTGCTCGACCTGCAAGCCCGGCCAGTATTCCGGTTGATAGACCAGAGCTGCGTCGAGCACGCCGAGTTCGAGCTGGCGCAGCAGGTTCTCGCCGTCGCGGATTTCCATGCGCAGGGCGTGACCGGGGATCTTCTCGCGCAGTTCCGCCGCCCAACTGAGCATCAATGGGTTGCACAGGCTGACTTCGCCGCCGATGTGCAGCACGTTGTGATAACCCTCGGGCAGCGGCAGGTCGCGGCGTGCGGCTTCCCAGGTCTGCACCAGCTGGTTGGCGTAGATCACGAAGGCCTCGCCGTTGGGCGTCAGCTTCGCCCCGGCGCGGTTACGCACGAACAGCGTACTGCCGAGCTGGCTTTCCAGCTTCTGTACCCGCGCGGTGATCGCCGTCTGTGTGACGAACAGCTTCTGCGCCGCTGCGGCGAGGCTGCCATGGCGGACAATTTCCAGAAAGGTACGAGCGAGATCGATGTCCATGGGGCGGCCGGTGGTTTCAGATGGCGCATTGTAAGTGTCCACTTGATACCGCGTCATCGTTCATCGCGAGCAGGCTCGCTCCCACCGAGATCCCTGGCGACCCTGAATTCGGGGCTCACTATCGAACCCTGTGGGAGCGACGCTGCTCGCGAAGAGGCCCGTGCGGTCAACCAGAAGTCACCCCGCCAGCTCAACCGAACGCACCCGCGCCCAATCCTCGACCAACCGCGCCGGCGTGCCGCAAACCTTGCGCTTGTAGACGAAGTTGCGACACTTCTCGGCAAACCGGTTGCGGTTGTGCAGCATGTCTTCCTGCATCTCCCGCAGCTCGTTTTCCCGGCATTCGCGGATCAATTCGTGATCAACCCGCGCCTTGCGTTCGCGCACTGGCGCGTAAGCCGGATCGCTCAGCGCCGCATTGGCTCGTTGCAGCACCCACAGGGAAAATTCGTCGGGGCAGCGCGGGCCGACTTCCTGCACCATGCCCAGTTGCCACGCCTGCATTGCGCTCAGCGGCAGGCAGGCCTGGGTCAGTTGCTCGGCCACCGCCGGGCCGACGGCGCGGGACAGGCTGTAGGTCCAGTATTCGGAACCGTACAACCCCATGCTTTTATAGTGCGGATTGAAGACGATATCGGCGCGGGCCAAAACGATGTCCGCTGTAAGCGCGAGCATCACACCCCCGGCGCCGGCATTGCCGGTCACACCACTGACTACCAGTTGCCGGGCTGTCAGCAGTTCTTCGCAGACGTCGTCGATCGCCTGAATATTCGCCCAGGCTTCGGCACCCGGCTCCTGCGCGGCCTGGATCACATTCAAGTGCACACCATTGGAGAAACTGCCACGCCCACCCTTGATCAGCAACACCTGAGTATCGCGCGACTTGGCCCAGCGCAGCGCGGCAACCATGCGTTGGCATTGCTCGCTGCTCATCGCACCGTTGTAGAACTCGAACGTCAGCTCGCCGACATTACCGCACTCGCGATAGCGCAGCGGCTGATAGGCCTCATCGCAGAACGGCTGCGTCGCAACCGACCAGTCCAGCACCGGCACATCCACCAGTTGCCCGGCCAGCACATGCCGCGCCGGGCGCTTGAAGGTTTCCTCGCCCGGTTGCGGTTTGCGCCGCAGTGCGCCAATCCACAGGCTTTGATCGCCAGCGGCCACCAGCACGGCGTCGTCGTGCACCGCGAGAATTTCCCCGGGCAGGCCGCTGCGCGAGTCGAGGTGTGCGTCGTAAACGTAGTACTGACCGCCGGCCAGGCTCGCGAGCACACCGGGCTGGCCGTCGGCGGCATCGATGCAGCGTTTGATGAAACGCGCGCAATCGTGCCAGCTGAAACTACGGTCGAGCTGCTTCATGTTCGGCTGCAAACGCCCGCGCACGTTGGCATCGGTGTAATCCAGCACTACCGGTACGAAGCCTTCGACGAATTTTTCCAGCACCTCGCGTATGCAGCGAATCGCTGCATCACTGACCCGACCGTTGTACAACTCAGATTTACGCAGGCCCGCGGGCAGGTTGAATTCACAAGCGGCCCACACCGGCCCGGCGTCCATTTCCTCGACCGCTTGCAGCGCAGTCACGCCCCAGCTCGGCAATTGCTGGGTGATCGCCCAGTCCAGTGCGCTGGCGCCGCGGTCGCCAACAATGCCCGGATGGATGATCACCACCGGGCGCTTGGCATTACTCCACAGCGTGTGTGGCACACGGTCCTTGAGAAACGGGCAGATCACCAGGTCCGCGCCGCTGTGCTCAATCTGCTGACACACCGACGCTTCATCGGTAAACAGCACCACGCTGGGCAGATGTCCGGCCTGGCGCAGCTCCAGCCAGGCGCGCTGGGTCAGGCCGTTGAACGCAGACGACAACAGAATGATCTTGAGTGACCGCATGGTGATTTCTTCCTTGAGCGACATCGGGCCGCAGGCTCCCGGTGAGCCTTCCCTGGCGTTCGATGGAGCCGGAAGATTAATCAGTGCTTAGCGATGTGACAGTGATCGGGGTCAAGGTTCTGTCAGCAGGGGTTTATTGTTGCGCAGCCCGGCGTTTCGTTCAGGTCCTACGGAAACGGGCCAGTTTTCAGCAGATCAGGGGATATTTCTGACGAGTTTTTCAGGTTGGTTGTCGGATGCCTGACCTATAGCATCAGTCCTGACATTGAAGTCATTGAGCGCGCTTATCGCTCTGCACCCAGACAAAGGACGGAATCATGCGAATCCCATTGATTGAAAACCATACGCCTGCTTACTCCCCTCGCCATTACTGGCGCGACGATCGGGCCAGATGCCCCTCGGAGGACGTCGCCATGCCTGCCGCCAAAGCGCCCCGGCTTACGGGTTTGAAGAAGCTCGAGGGCAAGCCCGTCGAATTGTTGCTGCGAGGGCAGGACACCGGCGACGACCCGATGCTGATTCTCCGTTGCACGACCGAAGGATTTGAACTGCACGACGTCATCAACATGCTCGCCACCAGCGAGCTCTATCAGCGTGGCGATCTGGTCAAACGCATCACCGGCAGGTCCGTCAGAACCGTGCGGCGCCTGATCAAAGAGAACAAACCGGTGCGCCTCGACACGCCGCAGAGCATCATCGCGTACCAATATGCCGCAGCGCTGGAACTGGCCACCGAAGTGTTCGCACGCCAGGCGAAGGCCGAGTCGTGGCTGCAACAATCGGCTACCTATTTCTATGGCCATGTACCGCTCGATCTGGTCGGTCACGCATTGGGCTTCAGTATGGTCGAGGAGTATCTGAACCAGATCAAATACGGGGTTTATCAATGAATCCCTTGCCCTGGGATGAACGCTGGTACGCCTGGCGACTGGATCTCGAGATGTACAGCGATACGTGGGATCGCGGTCTGGGTTCGAATCGCCGTGGCGGCCGCTGGAATACACCCGGGCGACGCGTGGTTTATGCGTCAGTCGACCCATCCACGGCCATCCTCGAAGTGGCCGCCCATGGCGGGTTCGATGCACTGGACGGGGAGCCTCATGTATTGACCTGTTTTGAGGTCATCCACGAAGCCAGCGTCAGAATCGTGCAACCGGAAGAAGTGCCCAATCCGCATTGGCTGCACCCGATGAAAACCTCGCCCAATCAGCGCCGATTCGCCGACGCCTTGTTGGCCGAGCACCCCTTCGTACTGGTGCCCTCGGTGGCAACCCGCCATTCCTGGAACTTGCTGGTGAGTTGCGAATTGGCAGAGGGGCAATTCAAGATGATTTCGCAGGAACGGTTTGGTCTGGATACGCGGTTATTGAAGGATTTGGCGGCAAGCTGAGCAGACGCTCAACTGTCAGACTAAAGCTTGGCGCTGAAACGACAAATCCCGCCACAAGGACGGGATTTGCAGATAACCAAGCCGCTTCTTACGAAGGGAACAGCTCGGAAAGTTTCATCGACAGCATCATGTCGCCTTCAACGCGCAGCTTGCCGCCCATAAAGGCTTGCATGCCGTCGGTTTCGCCGCTGACGATGTCTTTCAGGGTCTGGCTGTCGAGTACCAGCGTGCAGTTGGCATCCGGGTTTTCGCCTTCCTGGATGTCGCAAGTACCGTCCTTGACGATTAGTGCGTACTGCTTGTCTTCGTCGGTGATGTTGAAACCGAAGACCAGATCCAGACCGGCAGCGGCGGCTGGGTTGAACTTGGCTTGCATTGCTTTTACGGCATCAGCTACGGAGGTCATGGTTCGATCCTTTGTTGGGTAATGGTGCTGGTGTTACAGCAAGGTCACAGTTGTCCGGTACTCAGCGGAAGGTGATGAGTTCCGGTGCCTTCAGCAGTTGCAGGTGCGCATGACTGTTGAAGGAAGCCAGGGCCACCTCGCGACCGCGGAATTTCAGCTGGTTGAGCGAGGTGTTGACGATTTGCCAGTTCAATTCAAAGGCCTGTTTCGCAGGCATTTGCGTAATGAGGTGGAGCAGGGCGGTGATGGTGCCGCCGGAAGTGAACACGGCGACGGTCTGGTGTTTTTCCGCCAGGTCGAGGATTCGGTGCAGCCCGGCGCGGACGCGTTCAACGAAACCCAGCCAGCTCTCCAGGCCAGGCGTGTCGTACGTGCCGGCCAGCCAGCGTTCGATGATCCGGGCGAAGATGCGCTGGAATTCGCCTCGGTTCTGCGCAGCGTTACGCAGGATATCGAGCGCTTCCGGTTCTTCCGGCAGCATCGCCGGGAGCAGGGCACGAATCACCGCGTCAGCATCGAATTCATTGAACGCGGAATCGGTTTCGAGAATCGGCACCGGCAAGCCTTTGGCGCTGAACTGCTCCAGAGCACTGGACGCCGTGTGTTGCTGGCGGCGCAGGTCACCGGCGAGGCAGCGGTCGAAGCGAATCCCCAGTTCCGCGAGGTGCTGACCGAGGATTTCTGCCTGGCGTACACCGGTCGGCGACAGCACGTCGTAGTCGTCTGCACCGAAGGAGGCTTGGCCATGTCGAATCAGGTAGATGCTGCCCACGTCCGTGTCTTCCCGGTACGTTGAAGGTTCGGCGAGGTTATGAGGATGGCGGGTAGCTGTCAATGAAAAAACATACGCTTGTTTGAAATGCCCGTTACAGGGGTGTTGCCGAAGGTTTCACGGCTGGTCGACACGGCGGCGCATGGGTATGCTGGGGCCATCCCGCGTGTGCCGTATAACCACGCATTGTTCTAAGGAGTCTCTGTGGAGTTTTTCACCGAATACGCCAGCTTCCTGGCCAAGACTGTCACGCTGGTGATCGCCATTCTGGTGGTGCTGGCCAGTTTTGCTGCATTGCGCAGCAAGGGCCGGCGCAAGTCGGCGGGGCAACTGCAGGTCAGCAAGCTCAACGATTTCTACAAAGGTCTGCGTGAGCGTCTGGAACAGACGCTCCTCGACAAGGATCAACTCAAGGCGCTGCGCAAGAGCGAGGCGAAATCCGAGAAAGGCGAGAAGAAACAAAAGAACAAGCCCGAGAAAAAATCGCGGGTGTTCGTGCTGGATTTTGATGGCGACATCAAGGCCTCGGCCACCGAAAGCCTGCGCCACGAGATCACCGCCTTGCTGACCCTTGCCACGCCCAGGGACGAAGTGGTCCTGCGCCTGGAAAGTGGCGGCGGCATGGTGCACAGCTACGGTCTGGCCTCCTCGCAACTGGCGCGCATCCGTGAGGCCGGCGTGCCGTTGACCGTGTGCATCGACAAGGTTGCGGCGAGCGGCGGCTACATGATGGCCTGCATCGGCGAGAAGATCATCAGTGCGCCGTTCGCGATTCTAGGCTCCATCGGTGTGGTTGCGCAGTTGCCCAACGTCAACCGCCTGCTGAAGAAGCACGATATCGACTTCGAAGTGCTGACTGCCGGTGAATACAAGCGCACCCTGACCGTGTTTGGCGAAAACACCGAAAAGGGCCGGGAAAAGTTTCAGGAAGACCTGGACATCACCCATCAATTGTTCAAGAACTTCGTCGCGCGTTATCGCCCGCAACTGGCGATCGATGATGTGGCAACCGGTGAAGTCTGGCTCGGCATCGCGGCGCTGGACAAGCAACTGGTCGACGAACTGAAGACCAGCGACGAATACCTGGCAGACCGGGCGAAAAAGGCCGAGGTTTACCACCTGCACTACGCCGAGCGTAAAAGCCTGCAGGAACGTATCGGCATGGCCGCCAGCGGCTCAGTCGATCGCGTGCTGTTGAGCTGGTGGAGCCGCCTGACCCAGCAACGCTTCTGGTAATTCAACAGGCAAAAAAAACGCCGGTCACATGACCGGCGTTTTTGTGTTCGCAGCAAAAGCCCTGTGGCTTAACGGCGACGGAACAGCGGCAGCGGTTCGTCAGTCGCGGCCTGATAGGTCACCGAGAAATCCTTGAGACCTTCCAGCGCTTCGTACGGGTCTTTGTCGGCGCGAATGGCAAAGGCGTCGAAACCGCAGCGATGCATGTAGAACAGTTGATCGCGCAGCACGTCGCCGATCGCCCGCAGTTCGCCTTTGAAACCATAGCGATCACGCAACAGGCGCGCATTGGAATAGCTGCGGCCGTCAGTGAACGCCGGGAAGTTCAGGGCGATCACCTGAAACTCATTGACCACTTCACCGATCTCTTCTGCTTCTTCGTCTGCATCCAGCCAGACACCCAGACCGCCGTCGCGGGCCTTGAGCATGCGGCTGTGCTCGCGCCACAGTTGCAGGGGAACGATGAGGTCGTCGCAGTTGCTGATCTCGTCGATGTTGAAATCCTTGGGCAGCAGGTGCCAGGTTTCGTCGACGACTTCGTTGTTCTTAATGATTCGCTGCATAGACGCGTTCCTTGAAGAGGTCGATGCCAATACGCTGGTAGGTGTCGATGAAACGCTCGTCTTCGGTGCGTTGTTCAACGTACACGTCGATCAGCTTCGAAATCACATCAGGCATGGCGTCCTGAGCGAAGGACGGGCCGAGGATCTTGCCCAGGCTCGCGTCGCGGCTGGCGCTGCCGCCGAGGGAGACCTGATAGAACTCTTCGCCTTTCTTGTCCACACCGAGGATGCCGATGTGGCCGACGTGGTGGTGACCACAGGCGTTCATGCAACCGGAGATGTTCAGGTCCAGCTCACCAATATCGAACAGGTAGTCGAGGTCGTCGAAACGGCGCTGGATCGATTCGGCGATCGGGATCGACTTGGCGTTGGCCAGCGAGCAGAAATCACCGCCAGGGCAGCAGATGATATCGGTCAGCAAACCGATGTTCGGCGTAGCGAAACCTTGCTCGCGCAATTCACCCCACAGGGTGAACAACTGGCTCTGCTCGACGTCGGCGAGAATGATGTTCTGCTCGTGGGAGGTGCGTAGCTGACCGAAGCTGTAGCGCTCGGCCAGGTCGGCGACGGCATCGAGCTGCTTGTCGGTGATGTCGCCTGGCGCCACGCCGGTCGGCTTCAGCGACAGGGTCACCGCCACGTAACCCGGCTTCTTGTGGGTCAGGGTGTTGCGGCTGCGCCAGCGGGCGAAACCCGGATGCTCTTTATCCAGATCGGCCAACTGCGCGTTCTGGTTGTCCAGCGCCTTGTACTCGGGGTCGACGAAGTGTTTGGCGACGCGCTGCAGTTCAGCTTCGGTCAATGTGGTCTGGCCACCGCGCAGGTGCTCCATTTCCGCATCGACTTTCTGCGCGAACACTTCAGGCGTGAGCGCCTTGACGAGGATCTTGATCCGCGCCTTGTACTTGTTGTCGCGACGGCCGTAGCGGTTGTAGACCCGCAGGATGGCGTCGAGATAGCTCAACAGGTCCTGCCACGGCAGGAACTCATTGATGAAGGCGCCAACGACCGGCGTACGACCGAGGCCACCGCCGACCAGCACGCGGAAGCCCAGTTCGCCTGCGGCGTTGTACACCGGCTCAAGGCCGATGTCGTGGACTTCAATGGCAGCACGGTCAGTGGTTGAACCATTGACGGCAATCTTGAATTTGCGCGGCAGATACGCGAATTCAGGGTGGAACGTAGTCCACTGGCGAATGATTTCGCACCATGGACGCGGATCGATTACTTCATCAGCGGCGACACCGGCGAACTGGTCGGTGGTGACGTTGCGCAGGCAGTTGCCGCTGGTCTGGATGGCGTGCATCTGCACGGTGGCCAGTTCAGCCAGTATGTCCGGGATGTCTTCGACCGCCGGCCAGTTGAACTGCACGTTCTGCCGCGTACTGATGTGGGCATAGCCCTTGTCGTAGTCGCGGGCAATTTTGGCCATCATGCGCACCTGACGCGAGGTCAGTTGGCCGTACGGCACGGCAACGCGCAACATCGGCGCGAAACGCTGGATGTACAGGCCATTTTGCAGGCGCAGGGGGCGGAATTCTTCTTCGCTCAGCTCACCTGCCAGATAGCGTCGGGTCTGATCACGGAACTGCTTGACGCGGTCCTCGATGATCCGCTGATCGTACTCGTCGTATACGTACATATAAGTCCTGTTCTCAGGCTTTGGGCTACTCGGAAAACGCTGCGTTTTCGCTTGCTGGAGTCCGATTGTGCCTCTGCAATTCTGCGCGCACGGCCGCGCACTCCCTGACGGAGCCGGGGCAATATACCTGTTTGCAGTTATGCGCAAAAGTGATGTTTGAGTATATGTAAAGAACCAAATCGCCTAACGAGAATCGCTGCCAACTAATCCACATTTGTCGTGCGGACAATCTTCGTCTTAACTGTGGTCGAGTCTTCCTGCAATCACCGATAAAACCGACAAGAGGCGATGCAATGAGCAATCCGACCAAGGCAAGAAAGAGCGACAGCAGTGTCGATGCGTGGGCCATCCTGTTCCTGATCATTCTCGTGGTAGGGACCGCTGTATTCTGGGTCAGCCATCAGTAAACGACGTATCCGGGCCTGGTTCCGACAATTGTCCGACAAAACAACGGATCAGGCGTCGATAGCCAGAGGACGACGGCTATAATGCGCGGCCATTTTTCCGGGGCCCGGATGCTTCATGCGCAGGTTTTTTCATATCACTCTTCTGTTGTTTGCCGCTGTGTTGCCCTGCGGCGCACGGGCGGAGTCAGTGCTGTTCCTGAATCCAGGTTCGACCCATGAATCCTTCTGGGTCAGCTATTCACAGTTCATGCAGGCGGCCGCGCGGGACCTGGGTATCGATCTGCAAATTCTCTATTCACAACGTCAACCGGAATTGGCTGTGGCGCAGGCGCGCGTCGCCCTGCAGGGAGCGAATCGCCCGGATTACCTGATGTTCGTCAATGAACAGTATGTTGCCCCGCCAATCCTTCGTCTGGCCCAGGATAGCGGCGTAAAGCTGTTCATGGTCAACGCTGCGCTGACCCCGGATCAGCAGGCACTGGTGGGCGAGCGCCCGGACCATATCGGCAGCCTGGTGCCGAACGACGACGAGGGCGGCTACCTGATGATGAAGGAGTTGATCCGCCTGCATGCGCCAAGGAACGCGGCCGGGCCCATCGAAGTGTTGGCGTTCTCCGGGCTGAAAGTCACCCCGTCGGCGCAACTGCGCGAGCAAGGCATGCAGCGCGCGCTGGCCGAACATCCGCAGATTCGCTTGCGCCAACTGGTCTATAGCGGCTGGACTCAAGAGCGCGCCTATGAACAGGCCAAACAGCTGTTTGCCCGTTATCCCGAGGTCTCGCTGGTGTGGTCGGCCAACGATGAAATGGCTTTCGGGGCGATGCGCGCCTACGCAGAAACCGGCAAGGTGCCTGGCAAGGATGCGTTGTTCAGCGCGGTCAACACTTCACCGGCGGCATTGCAGGCATTGCTCGACGGACGCTTGAGCGCGTTGATCGGCGGGCACTTTACATTGGGCGGCTGGGCGCTGGTCGAGGTGCATGATTATCATCAGGGCGTTGAACTCAACCGCTATGGGGGGCGTGATCGACAGATTCCGCTACTGCAATTGATCGACAAAAAACAGGCACGACAACTGCTCGCCATGGGCGCTTCGCCTCACTCGCGGCTGAATTTCCGCACGCTTTCAGCCAAGGGGCGACCGGAGTCGTATCGCTACCCGTTCACCCTGCAGACCCTGATGCACTGAGCGCTTCAGACGCCGGCAAAGTGCAGCACCAGTTTGACGATGGCAAACAGGGTCAAGGCAAATACTGCGGTGAACACAACCCCCAGCAGCACGAAATGGCTGGGCTTGCCGTGGGTGAAGTCCCTTGTCCGGTTCTTGCCGCTCTGCACCCCGAAGGCTGCCGCCATCACGCTGTGCAGCATCTGCCAGAAACTCGGTGGTTTGTTGTCGACTGGATCTTCCATAAATCCCTCCACATAAGCCGTGCCCCACAAGCATAGTCAAAATGCGCGAGTCGGCCTGACACATCGTTACAAGTGCGCCTGTGGTGCGATAACTATGTACCGCAAGGGTAATCGCCCGAACTGGTCTTCTGACGCTCCATTCACAGGAGCGACGTATGCCCGCCCATTCCAGCCCCCGACCAGATCACAACGCGCCGGCCAGACCCGTGGCCACGGACAGCCTTCACGCCGGGTACCTCGAAAGTGCGCTGCCGCAATGGCTGATCGACGCCAGCGCGCAAAGAAAAACCGAGATCAAAAATGCCGGCACGCGGATGCCGGCCTGGTACACGCAAGCGTCGGCACCGCAACGCCAGACGCTGGACGACAGTTTCAGGGCCAGCCTCGCCGCGCAGTCCGCGCTCGACCAAACGATGTCGTCGCTCAAGGACATTGATGCGTTTGCGCGACCGATACTGACCCGCGCGCTGAAAAGGCACTACAAGGTCAATGTCGACGTCGACAAGACCGTGCTGAGTCTCAAGCGACCTCTTGCCTTGGGTCTCTTCAATGTCGAGATCGGCTCTTTCGAAGTCCTGAGCCTGACGATGCTGCAAGCCGCATTGCACAATTTCGAACTGCGTGAATGCATGCCCGGCGCCTTTCACAAAAGCTCGGGTTTTGGGCACCAGACTTCCCCCGGCACGTACGCACCAGCGAAGGTCAACCTGACGGTTACCGATTTCTTGCGCTTGTGCCGCAAGCTCGACATTGGTGCGCAGTACCAGGCGCATCTCAAGGCGTTTTTCCATACTACAAACCCATACCGGGAAAAAGCCTTGCGCGAGCAATTTGTCGCCTGCCAGAAATCCGCCTTGCGCGCGGCGGCCGAGCAAGCGTTGCTGGCAGGCGATATCCGGCCCGCGGATCACGCGATGATTGTCTCGGTGATCGAGGGTGAGCAACACCCTCGAATGGGCGACAGACACGTCTGGTTTCATGACCTGGGCCTGATGAAGATCAGGCTGGTTGGCTGTGTCGTCTTCGTTATCGGAAGAAGGCGACATGCCGCTGAAGCGGCGATTGTTTATGTGCCCCATGATCCTGAGCATCCCCTGAAGCGCTACACGGGGACGCAAATGAACGATATGTTCAAACGCCTGTTGACTACCCCCGATGCACAATCAGCGCAGAATCCCGCACCGACGTCCTACCAGCGCTTCTTCAGCCAGTTTCTGCCTTACGACCAGCGCGCGTACTTTTTCAGCCAGTTCGTACGCGAATCTGCTGATACCCCGCTCAATGTCTCGACCTCGCTCCTGCGCAGGGTTCCGGAAGCCATAAGCCCGCTTTCTCCTCTGATCACGCTCAGGGAGTTGCCGCCCGAACACCCATGGATGGAGCCGGAGCCCGATCCGTACATCGGCGTCACGATCATGCCGCTCGATGAGCATGATCCCTGGGCGCAAAACAGTGATCTGTGGGACCGGCTCTACGAGCTGCATCGCGACAAGGTACTGGCCGATGCCCGCAGTCATGCGGTGCCGTCAAAAGATGTCGACGTCAAGGCACGCGATGCCAGGCTCGCGGCGCTGCTGCAGGTCGGGCTGCTGGCGCTCAACCTGGTGTCGATGTTCGTGCCGGTACTGGGCGAGATCATGATGGTGGTGATGGCCGGGCAGTTGCTCTACGAAACCTTCGAAGGCGCAGTCGAGTGGAGTGAGGGTGACAAGCACGCCGCCAAAGCGCACTTGGTGGACGTCGCAGAAAACCTCGCGTTGATCGCGGCGATGAGCGCCGGGGGCGCGTTGTTCAGCAAGCTCACTGCAGTCGCGCCGGAACCGGTGATCGAGGATATGCACCCGGTGACCTTGCCCAACGGTGAGACACGTCTGTGGAAACCCGACCTCAGCGGCTATGAGCAGGACATTTCCTTGAAAGACGCGAGCGGCCCGGATGAGGCGGGACAGTACCGGCTCAACGGCAAAAATTATATCCGTCAGGGGGACAAGGTCTACGAGCTGGTGGTTGATCGGTCGGCTTCGCAATGGCGGATCAAGCATCCCGGCGAATCCAATGCTTACCAACCTGTAGTGCAACACAATGGCCGGGGCGCCTGGCGACACACGCTGGAACAACCCATGCGCTGGAATCGCCTGGAGCTGTTGCGGCGCATGGGCCATGTCACCGACGGGTTTTCCGATGAGAGCTTGCTGGCATTGGCCGATGTCAGTGGCGTCAGCGAAAGCACCCTGCGCAAGATGCACATGGATCATGCGCCAGCGCCGCCGGAACTGCGCGACGCCATGCGCTTGTTCAAAGCCGATGCCCAGATCAGGCAAATGGTCGAGCAGCTGCGCGGTGAAACGCCTGTCGATCAGCGTTATCTGCAAGCATTACCACGGGTGACGGACATGCCCCGCTGGCCAGACGATCGGGTATTGGAGATTTTCTCGGGGACTGAGCTGGCGGGGCCATCGATCCGCTATGGCGCCGAAAAACTCGTGCCCGGCGTCAGTGATAAAGCGCCAATCCAGCTCACGCGCGCGCAGATATTGAACGGCGAGCTGCCAGCGCGAATCCTCGCGGCACTGGAAGAAAACGAGATCAACTATCTGCTCGGCAGGGACACCGCGCAGTTCCGTCCCGGCCGGGCCGAGGCTTTCAGCCGACAACTGGCGGATCATCTCGCCACTCACCAGGCCTCAATGGTTGATGAGCTTTATCGCGGCACCGAGCCGGTGAATCCGCATCTGCGTATGTTGCAGCGGGCGACGCCGGGGCTGAGCGAGGCCGCCGCGCAGGATGTGCTGGATCACGCCACGGCGGCAGAGCTGGCACGCCTGCAAAGTACGGGGCGAGCACCGCTGAAAATGCTCGAAGAGGCGCGCTGGCATGTCTTTCGGGGCCGGCAGACGCGCGCATTTGCCGGTCTGCACAGCGACAACCTCGCCTCGGCGGACAGCCGCCGGCTCGCACTGCACGCCTTGGCAAAGTTGCCGGGCTGGCCAAAGACGTTGCGCCTGGAAATTCGCGAGGGCAGCCCGACCGGCACGCTGCTCGACAGCCTCGGTGAAGCCACTGCACCCAACAGGCAATACCTGATCAAGGACGGGCCGTTCTACCAGGCTTTCGATGCCAGGCGCGAACCACTCGGCAGTGCCAGCCGCGAGGCCGACAGCTTTTACCGCGCGATCATGCGTGTTCTGCATGATGACGAGGCGGCCGCGCTCGGATTGACCGATGGTACACGAAGCCACGAGTTGCAACGCAAGGTCATTGAATCTGCCCGCGAACACCGCGTCGCTGCCGCGCAGTTACTGGCGCCACGGGCCAGCAACTTCAAAGCACCGACCCGGATCAACGCAACGTTGAGCGGCTATTACGCCAGCGGGCGCGGCACTGGTTTGCGTCCTTCATTGGTGGTGCGGCTCATGGAGCTTTACCCGGGGCCGCGACAGGCAGAGGCATTTCTCAGCCAGCAGCGTGACCTGAACGACCGGCAGATCTATTCAGTGCTGGAGGCACGCCGACGCGAATGGAACGAACTGAACGCTGCGCTTGAACAATGGCAGGCGGGGCCGAGTGGCAGCCAGGCTACTCACGGCCGGTCTCAGGTAGCCCTGGCGCTGCGCGAGGCCTGGCGCAATGCGCCACTGGCCGGACAGGATGCTGAAGCGGCACGCTTGTTGTTGGTCTGCGATGAGCCGTTGCCGGAGTTGACCGGTTCGTTTGCCCATGTGCGTGAACTGTCGGTGACCGGAGACGGGATGACCGATACCAATGCCGATGCCTTTCTCGGGCGTTTCCCCGAGGTGACCCATCTGGCGATCGGCAATCTTCAACGCGGTATCAACTATCTGGCGAGCAGACCTCGGCCGCTCACCGCGGTGCCGTCGGCGGTCGGCCAGATGCCCCGGCTTGTCAGCCTGCGTTTTTCCACTCACGCCTCAGTGCTGGCGTCAGATTTTCCCGCCAGCCTCGGTGCGCTCACCTCGCTGGAAACGCTGCACATCGACTATGCCGGTTTCGACGCCCGCAGCCTGCATGCCCTGGACCTGAGCGCTTTGCATCGCCTGCGCAACTTGCGCATCGACGCGCCTTACGCGCTATGGGAATGGCCGGCCTACACCGAACGGCTGGCGCAACTGCAACGCCTGGATCTGAGCCACACCGCGATTCGCGCATTGCCTGATTCGCTGTACAACGCACAGGAGCGGTTATGGGCCGGACTGTCGCTGGACTGGGCGGCGCTGACCCCGGCGCAGTTCATGCGCGCTTACCAGTACGTGCGCAACTACTCTGGCGAACTTGGCCATCTGGTTGATCTGAATCAGATGGTCAGTCAGTACTGCCGGGCAGAACTGGATTTCATGGCGACCTTGCCGGATCTGCGCGACCCCTTGCCGGCAAGCTTCGATGCCGCGTGGGTAACGCCCGAGGCGAGGATGGCGGCGATCGCCCGGCTCAGGGCTGAACACGATGCGATTTTTGCGCAGTTTCATGAACCGACCAGTCCCGAAAGGATGCGCGTTGTCGCACCACGATGGCAGTGGGCAACGGGGCGTAACGCCGGGATTCTACGCGCCCTCAAGCAGAGCTGGAATGCCGCCCTGCGCCAGCATTACGGCGTGCCCGCTGACATTGCTACATTTGAGCTGCCTGAGCCGAGCATCGGCCTGATTGAACAGACGCGCACGCAAAACGTCATCGAACTGCCGGGGTTGCCCGCCGGCAGCTTTCCTCATGTGCGCACGTTGCGGCTGGGGCAACTGGACGTGACCGTCGAGCAGGCGCGGGCCTTTGTCAGAGGATTCAGCGCGAGCGAAACGCTGGTCATGAATGGTGGCACGTTCACCGAGTTACCATGGGTTGCCGCTGATCTGCCGGCATTGAGACAAGCGGATCTGTCGGGTAATCGCATCGTAGTCACTGCAGCGGTCCAGGCGCAGTTCAATGGCCTGCAACGGCTCGGCAGGCTCAATCTGCAAGGTAATCCACTAGGCCAACTGGACGTCAGCGCCATGCGCCAGCTCCAGGCACTGAATCTGCGAGCGACCGGTTTGCGCGCCTGGCCGGCGGGTGCTGAAAGCCTCGAGCGCTTGTACTGGCTCGATCTGCGTGATAATTCAATCGCGTCGCTACCGGCACAAGCGCTGGCTGATCCCCATGCGCTGATGAAGGTCAATCTGAGCGGTAACGCCTTCAGCCCTGAAGGTCAGACAGCATTGAACAGCGCAATGCAGCGTATCGAACGGGTCAACGGCCTGGCCGAAGGCACGTTGGCACGGTTTGCCGCAGAGCCAGTGCCTGCCGACAGTCTGCCGAGGCAATCGGCCTGGACGTTGACTGAATTGCTGCTGGCGCTCCCGGAACGCTCTGCCGTTGCCCCGGGCGAGGCCGGGAGGCTGACACGGTTGCGGGACTTGCATCCCGGCATGTCGCAAGAACGTGCCGCGCGGGTGGTGCAGACCCTGCGTGAATCGGGGCTGAGCGATGAGCAGATCGATGCGCAGATCGGCCAGTGGCTCCAGCATTGTGAAGCATTGACCCGCCAGTTGAACGACTGGCTCTACACCCGCGGAGCGCCTGCGGGCGAGCGACGGGCGTCGGCGCAGAGCCGTTCCCGTGCCGCGCTGCGCATTCGCGAGGCCTGGCTGACAGGCCTCAGTCAAAACCCAGGTGAAGAAGGGCTGACGCTGAATCTGGGAGGGCTGCAAACCGGCGATCTGCCGAGCCTGGTGCAGCCGCTTCCCGCAGTCAGGGTGCTTGATGCGAGCGGCCTCGGCATGACCGGCCCCGGTGCCAACGGCTTTCTGCAGGGCTTTGCCAACCTCAGGCGACTGATCATCAGCGGCAACGAATTGCTGACCGTTCCGGATGCGGTTATGCACTTCCAGCAACTGGAGCGACTGGACATGCAGTATTGCGGCCTGTTCAGCGCTGCGAGCGTCTATCCGCTGCTCGGCGGCGCCCGATTGCGTTGGCTTGATTTGAGCTATAACGATCTCCAGGCCTTCAACCCGCCACGGCTCGGCGCCATCGAAACCCTGGATCTGCGCTTCAACGAACTGGCCGATTGGCCCGACGCAGTCCTTGATGCGCCGAACCTGCGCACGCTGAACCTCAGTGGTAACGACATCACCGATATTCCCGAGGCCCTCTTCGATGGTCATCATGCCCGGCTCATGGCGGGCACCGATGTGTCCGAGAACACCGAACTGTCGCTCGACGCGCTGCAGCGACTGAGGTTTTACGGCCGGGTCAACCATTTGCCAGAGGTGCTCGGCATTGCGCGCGAGGACATCGACGCGATGATCGATGCGCAAGTGTTCGGGGTTGACGAAAGCGGCGTTTCCGATATTGACCATGACAGCAACGGTGTCGCTGAAGAGGGGGAGGCCAGCGATCCGCATGCACAAGTAGAACCGGTCGAAGAGATTTCTGATTCGGCCTACGCGATTTCTCCAGCCGCACTGAGTCCCTGGCTCGCCGATTCACCGGCCTTGGCTGCTACCCGCAGAGCACTCTGGACGCACTTGGCGCAAGAGCCGAATCACGAGCCTTTCTTTCAGTTGATATCGTTTTTGCGGCACACCGGCGATTTCCGCTTCGCCCGGGCCGAGCTGACCCAGCGCTTGTGGCGTGTCATGCAAGCGGCCAGCGATAACACCGAGCTGCGCGAGTTGATGTTCCACAACGCCGAGGTGCACGGAACCTGCAGCGACGGGCGGATCCTGACCTTCAGTGAACTGGAAACCCGCGCTTATCAATACACCGCGTTGCGCGATCTACCGCGCGATCGCCTGGACCTGCGCGGACGCGCCTTGCTCGATATGACGCGACGCTTGTTTCGCCTCGAACGGGTCGACAGGCTGGCGGAAGCCGCCGGGGTCGGGCTGGATCGAGCAGAAATCCGTCTGCGCTACCGCATCGGCTTGACTCGCGGCTGGCCAGACGGGCTCGAGCTGCCCGGTCAGCCGGAGCACATGCTGTACGGCACGCCGATTACCGGGCAGCGCTTGCAGGATGCCAGGGCGGCGGTACTGGCAGACGAGGCGTCGAGCCTGTTCATCGATGACCTGATTTCACGCGACTACTGGGCGGATTACTTAAAGGAACGCTACCCCGCTGCTTTCGACGAACTGGAGCGCGACGCCGCGTTACGGCATGAGCAAATCGAGGACGCCGACGCTGTGGGAGCGTACGACGAGCAATATCTGGAGGCGATGAACCGGCTGCAGATCGAGCTGGCGCTGGCCCGCGCCGTTCGGCTGAAAGCACTGTCGCGCAGCGAATTGCAAATGTTGGCGCAGGTCGTTGTCGACGTCCCGCAACCGGCGCCGTCATCCCCACAACCGGGGCCTTCAAGGCGCCAGTGAGTGAGCGCGACGGACCCGAGAGCGAGTACTCCCGGGTCCGTGGCGGGTTTCAGTTGTCGTAACCCAGGTTCGGCGCCAGCCAGCGTTCGGTCACGCTCAGGTCCTGGCCCTTGCGCGCGGTGTAGCTCTGCACCTGGTCCTTGTCGATCTTGCCCACGGCGAAATACTGCGCCTGCGGATGGGCGAAGTACCAACCGCTGACCGCCGCCGCCGGGAACATCGCGTAGTGTTCAGTGAGGAACACGCCGCTGCGTCCGGCGCGCATTTCGGCCGCTTCAGGATCGAGCAGGGCGAACAGCGCAGCCTTCTCGGTGTGGTCCGGGCACGCCGGGTAGCCGGGGGCAGGGCGGATACCGCTATATTGCTCTTTGATCAATGCTTCGTTGTCGAGCGTTTCATCCTTGGCGTAACCCCAGTGTTCTTTACGCACCTGCTGGTGCAGCCACTCGGCGCACGCCTCGGCGAGACGGTCGGCCAGGGCCTTGACCATGATCGAGTTGTAATCGTCGCCTGCGTCCTGATAAGCCTTGGCGACTTCTTCGGCGCCGATACCGGCGGTGGTGATGAAACCGCCGACGTAGTCGGTCACTTCGCTGTCCTTGGGCGCGACGAAGTCGGCCAGCGAGAAATTCGGCTTGCCGTCGGTCTTGATGATCTGCTGGCGCAGGTGATGCAGTTTCGCCAGCGGCTGGCCGTCATCGCCGTACAACTCGATGTCGTCGTCATGCACCTGATTGGCCGGCCAGAAACCGAACACCGCGCGGGCACTGATCAGCTTCTCGTCGATCAGCTTGGCGAGCATTTCCTGCGCGTCCTTGTACAGTGCGGTGGCGGCTTCACCGACCACTTCGTCTTCGAGGATGCGCGGGAACTTGCCGGCCAAGTCCCAGGAAATGAAGAACGGTGTCCAGTCGATGTATTCCGCCAGCACCTTGAGATCGATGTTGTCGAGCACTTTGCTGCCAGTGAAAGTCGGCTTCACCGGTTGGTAATTGGCCCAGTCGAACTGCGGCTTCTTGGCGATGGCGGCGGCGTAGCTCAGGCGCTCGGTGCGGGCGCTGCGGTTCGAGGTGCGCTCACGCACATCGATGTATTCCAGACGGGTTTTCTCGACGAAACCGGCCTTCAGTTCCTTGGACAGCAACTGCGTCGCCACGCCCACCGCGCGCGAGGCGTCGGTCACGTAAACCACGGCATCGTTGCTGTACTTCGGCTCGATCTTCACCGCGGTATGCGCTTTGGAGGTGGTTGCGCCACCGATCATCAGCGGCAGATGGAAGTCCTGACGCTGCATCTCCCGAGCCACATGGACCATTTCATCCAGCGACGGCGTGATCAGGCCGGAGAGGCCGATGATGTCGCATTTTTCTTCCTTGGCAACCTGGAGGATTTTTTCCGCCGGGACCATTACGCCGAGGTCGACGATGTCGTAGCCGTTGCAACCGAGCACCACGCCGACGATGTTCTTGCCGATGTCATGCACGTCGCCCTTGACCGTAGCCATGAGGATCTTGCCCTTGGCTTCCGGTTTGTCGCCTTTTTCCAGCTCGATGAACGGGATCAGGTGCGCCACGGCCTGCTTCATCACCCGCGCGGATTTCACCACTTGCGGGAGGAACATTTTGCCTGCGCCGAACAGGTCGCCGACGATGTTCATGCCGGACATCAGCGGGCCTTCGATCACTTCGATCGGCCGCGCAAACGACTGGCGCGATTCTTCGGTGTCTTCGACGATGTGCGTGGTGATGCCCTTGACCAGTGCATGCTCCAGACGCTTGTTGACGTCCCAGTTGCGCCACTCTTCGGTCTCGGCTTCCTTGACGCTGCCATCGCCCTTGTACTTGTCGGCGATGGCGAGGAGGGCGTCGGTGCCGTCCGGCGTACGGTTGAGGATCACGTCTTCAACGGCGTCGCGCAGCTCTTGCGGGATCTGGTCGTAGATCTCCAGCTGGCCGGCGTTGACGATGCCCATGGTCAGCCCTGCGCGGATCGCATACAGCAGGAACACCGAGTGGATCGCCTCGCGCACCGGGTTGTTGCCACGGAACGAGAACGACACGTTGGATACGCCGCCCGAGCTCAGGGCGTACGGCAGTTCATCGCGGATGTAGGCGCAGGCATTGATGAAGTCGACCGCGTAGTTGTTGTGTTCTTCGATGCCGGTGGCCACGGCGAAGATGTTCGGGTCGAAGATGATGTCTTCGGGCGGAAAGCCGACTTCGTTGACCAGAATGTCGTAGGAGCGTTTGCAGATTTCCTTCTTGCGCCCTTCGGTGTCGGCCTGACCGGCCTCGTCGAAGGCCATCACCACCACCGCCGCGCCGTAGCGCTTGCACAGTTTGGCGTGGTGGATGAACTGCTCGACGCCTTCTTTCATGCTGATCGAGTTGACGATGCCCTTGCCCTGAATGCATTTGAGGCCGGCTTCGATCACTTCCCACTTCGACGAGTCGATCATGATCGGCACGCGCGAGATGTCTGGCTCGCCGGCGATCAGATTGAGGAAGGTCACCATGGCCTTCTTCGAATCGAGCATGCCCTCGTCCATATTGATGTCGATCACCTGCGCGCCGGCCTCGACCTGTTGCAGGGCGACCTCCAGCGCTTCGGTGTAGTTGTCTTCACGGATCAGACGGGCGAATTTGGCCGAACCGGTAATGTTGGTACGTTCGCCAACGTTGACGAACAGCGAGCTGCGGTCAATGGTGAACGGTTCCAGACCCGAGAGACGGCACGCCTTGGGAATGTCCGGAATCTGCCGCGGCGCGTAACCGGCAACGGCTTTGGCGATGGCTTCGATGTGCCCCGGCGTGGTCCCGCAGCAACCGCCGACGATGTTGAGGAAGCCGCTCTGGGCGAATTCTTCGATGACTTTGGCGGTTTGCGACGGCAGCTCGTCGTATTCGCCGAACTCGTTCGGCAGGCCGGCGTTCGGGTGCGCGGAAACATGGGTGCTGGCCTTGTTCGACAGCTCTTCCAGATACGGCCGCAGTTCACTGGCGCCGAGCGCGCAGTTCAGGCCCACGGAAATCGGTTTGGCGTGGGCCACCGAGTTCCAGAACGCCTCGGTGGTCTGCCCCGACAGGGTCCGCCCGGACGCATCGGTGATGGTCCCGGAGATCATGATCGGCAGTTCGATGTGCAGTTCTTCGAACACGCCCTGCACGGCGAAAATCGCCGCTTTGGCGTTGAGGGTGTCGAAAATGGTTTCGATCAGGATCAGGTCGGCGCCGCCCTCGATCAGGCCTTTGGTGGCTTCGGTGTAGTTCTCCACCAGCTCATCGAAGGTGACGTTGCGGTAGCCGGGGTTGTTGACGTCAGGCGACAGCGAGCAGGTGCGGCTGGTCGGGCCGAGTACGCCGGCAACGAAACGCGGCTTGGCCGGGTTTTCGGCCGTCTTGGCGTCGGCGACCTTGCGGGCCAGGCGTGCGCCTTCTACGTTTAACTCGTAGGCCAGCTCTTCCATGCCGTAATCGGCCATGGAAATACGTGTGGCGTTGAAGGTGTTGGTTTCGAGAATGTCGGCACCGGCGTCGAGATAAGCTTTCTCGATGCCGCCAATTACGTCCGGACGGGTGATCACCAGCAGGTCGTTGTTGCCCTTGACGTCACTCGGCCAGTCGGCAAAGCGCTTGCCGCGATAATCCTGCTCTTCGAGCTTGTAACTCTGGATCATCGTGCCCATCCCGCCGTCGAGAATCAGGATGCGCTCTTTAAGGGCTTGCTTGAGAGCTTGAAGGCGGACGCTGCGATCGGACATGTGGACTACTCGAAAAGACCATTACGAAGGAGCGGGATCATAACAAACCTGTGCGCTTTTGGAGCATGTCGGGTTTTTTCATGAATATCGCTCATGTTGGTACGGACGTCATAACGGTAGAATCGCAGCCTTTTTTACAATCGGGATCAGCAGCATGTCGTACCGCGTCATCAGTTTCATGTTGCTGTTCCTGAGCGGCGTTGCTGCAGCGCAGACGCCTGCGACCTCGTCCCCGATCAGTTACACGCGCGATATCCAGCCGATCTTCACCGAGAAATGCGTCGCCTGCCACGCCTGCTATGACTCGGCCTGCCAGTTGAACCTGGGCAGCGGCGAAGGCGCGGCGCGTGGCGCGAGCAAGATGCCGGTCTACGACGGCGAACGCACCCAGGCGGCACCCACCACTCGTTTGTTCTACGACGCCTTCGGCAAACGTGCCTGGCAGCAGAAGGATTTCTATTCGGTGCTCGACGCCCAGGGCAGTCAAGCGGCGCTGATGACGCGCATGCTCGAACTTGGCCACAAAACCCCGCTGACGCCGAACGCCAAACTGCCGCAAGAGATTGTGCTGGGCCTCAACCGCAGCAATCTGTGTGCGATGCCCGCTGAATTTGACGCTTACGCCGGGGCGCATCCCAAAGAAGGCATGCCGCTGGCGGTCACCGGGCTGACCGACCAGCAATATCAGACGTTGCAGCGCTGGCTGGCGTCCGGCGCGCCGATCGATGAGCAGGGGCTGGCGCCGAGCGCCAAAGAGGCGTTGCAGATCGTCCAGTGGGAAAACCTGCTCAATGCCCCAGGGGCGCGGCAGAGTCTGGTCGCGCGCTGGCTGTTCGAGCACTGGTACCTGGCGCACATCCATTTCAAGGATGGCGAGCCGGGGCATTTTTTCCAGTGGGTGCGTTCGCGCACGCCGACCGGTCAACCGATCGATCTGATTGCCACGCGTCGGCCCAACGACGATCCGGGCACACAGGTGTATTACCGCTTGTGGCCGGTGCAAGGGGTGATCGTGCATAAGACCCACATCACCTATCCGCTGAGCGCGGCGAAGATGGCGCGGGTCAAAAGCCTGTTTTACAGCGGTAACTGGCAGGTCGATGCGTTACCCGGTTATGGCCCGCAGAGTCGCGCCAACCCGTTTGCCACCTTCGAAGCGATTCCGGCGCAGGCGCGCTACCAGTTCATGCTCGATAATGCTGAATACTTTGTCCGTACGTTTATTCGCGGCCCGGTGTGCCGTGGGCAAATTGCGACCGACGTGATTCGCGACAACTTCTGGGCGCTGTTCCAGGCCCCGGAACATGACCTGTACATCACCGACCCGCGCTATCGCGGCCAGGCCACGCCGTTACTGGCGATGCCGGGGCAGAACGATGACGTCGGCAGTGTCCTGAGCCTGTGGCGCGATTATCGAAACAAACGTAACGAATATGAGGCACTGCGCCGCGACAATTACGCCGAGATTCCGGCGCCGAGCTGGTCGACCCTGTGGGCCGGCAACGACAACGCGCTGTTGAGTATCTTCCGCCACTTCGACAGCGCAGCGGTGGTCAAGGGCCTGATCGGCGATGTACCGCAGACGATGTGGTTGTTCGACTATCCGCTGCTCGAGCGCACCTATTACCAGTTGGCGGTCAACTTCGATGTGTTCGGCAACGTCTCCCATCAGGCGCAGACGCGTTTGTATTTCGACCTGATCCGCAACGGCGCCGAGCAGAACTTCCTGCGCCTGATGCCGGCCGACTCCCGTGAGGACTACCTCGACGATTGGTATCAGGACGGCGGCCAGTTCAAGATGTGGCTCGATTACGAAGCCATCGATGACGACAAGCCGACGGCATTGAAACTCGATGAAAAGGATCCGAAACGCGACTTCGCGATGCAATTGCTGGCGCGTTACGGTGATCTCAATGCGCGGCCCGATCCGATCAACCGTTGCGATGGTGCTTATTGCTCGCGGCCGAACATCGACCCGGCGCTGCAAGATGCCGAACAGGCCTTGAGCCGTCTGGCCTCACGCCCGGCAGCCGGCATGAAGGTCATCGATCAACTGCCGGAAGCGACCCTGCTGCGCATTGAAACCGCGGGTGGCAAACGTGAGGTGTACAGCCTGCTGCGCAACCGCGCACACAGCAACGTGGCGTTCCTGCTCGGTGAATCGCTGCGCTACCAGCCGGGGCTGGACACGTTGACGATCTATCCGGGTGTGCTGACCAGTTACCCGAACTTCATCTTCAATGTCCAGGCGGAGCAGGTACCTGCATTTGTCGATGCCATGGACAATGCCAGGGATGCCAATCGCTTCGAGAAAATCGTCGAACGCTGGGGCATCCGTCGCAGTCACCCGCAGTTCTGGTTTTATTTCCATGATCTGAGCCAGTACCTGCACGAAACCGACCCGGTGGAAGAGGGCGTGCTGGACATGAATCGCTACGAGAATCTGTGACCACCCAATGACGCAGGCATGTGCCTGCGTCGTTAGCCACGTCAACGCTGAGCAACGCTCATGTCGGGTCGGGCGCTGACCCTACGCCAGCGGGCTTGAAGGCTTTCCAGTACTCAGGCCCGTAATCGAGAAACAGCTCGGTGCCTGCCGGGATCTTTTCCCAAGCGAGCAAAAACACCATGTACTTGCCGACGCAGATCGAGCCAACGTTCTCCACGCCGATGTTGGCCTGGCCGGGGACGTTGACGGCGTTGATCATGCTTAACAGGTTGCTGTTGCCATGGCCGCTGACGGTGGCGTTTTTCGTCGCCGTTGCGTACAGGAACGATCTGACCTTTTCCGTGGATTTATCGAGTATTTCGGCACGCACCGATTTTGCGCTGCGGTGCAGTTTGCCGGTGTAAGGGCCAAGTACATCGAACGGTTCGATATCGACTTTGGCGAACACGGACAAACCCCGTTCCGGGCCATCGAGCGGCCGCCTGAGTTCGAATCGTTCAGTCAACCGTTCGTGATGACGGCCTTCCTCGGCGATCCATTCATGGATGTCCTCGGTAATTCTGCGGGTCATTTCCTTGAGTCGGGCGCCGTGGAAATCGGCGAGAAAGCGGTTGGTTTCGGTGATGGTGATTTTTTCGATCGGGCCTTCGAGTTTGTGCGTCAGGCTGACTCTGACGTCCGTTGGATCCTGGAGAATGGGGGCATTGTTGTTGATATGGTGACCGAGCGAGGGCGTTGAATCCGCTACGGAAACTTCGTCTGCAACAGGACTTTCCAACCGGCGGCGCTTTGAATTGCCAGTCGTGGACGGCGATGGCTGCCCTGTGTCGCCGGGCGGTTCCGGTGGGCGGGATCTTTTCGCAGTTGCAGCAGGAAGGGATTTGCGTGCGTGCATGACCTCTGGGTCGGAAGCCGCCAACAACTGCAGGCACTCGTTGACGGCACTTCTCAATTGGCCTTTGTCATTGACGAAGGTTGACCAGAGTACGGGGTCGAGATTGTTGTCATCGAGAAACGTACTCATGGTGTCGGCAGATCCGCTTGCGGTGTAACGCATGCGCCATTGCTCAATGTGCGCGGCGGTCAGAGGGTTGAAAGCCTGGTTGCTGGCATACTTTTCCAACACTTTTCCCGGCGCTCTGAAGGTGCCATCGGCGTTGACGTGGGCGATGAAGTCCTGCGGGTCAAGATTGTGCGTGGCGGCGAAACCTTCGCGAGTGAGGGTTTTACGGGTATCCGGGGGCATCGTGCGCCAATCCCGCAGATGTTCGTAGGTAATGATCGTACGAGCGGTGTCGACCCGGTCGAGTATTGCCTGTCCCAGCGGTTTCAACGGGCTTTGGGTGTGAACGAATTGCCTGAAGGCGGCGGGATCCAGCCCATGTTTTTTCGCAAAGGCTTTCAGGGTGATGTCGAGCATCTGCTCGCTGAACCGGCTCCATTTTTGCAGGTGCAAGGGCGTTGTGACGTTCGGATCATCAGGCGCACCGCCTTTGACCCGGATTTCCCGGGTGTACCAGTGACCGGGTTGCACCGACGACAGATTGATCGACACGTCACGGTTGTTTTTCGGATTGACCAGCACCACCGAAAAGCTGTTTTCCCCGGTTTGCGCGGTCTCCTGAATGAATCCATAGGAGTTTTCACGTATCTGGTAAACGGCGACGGTCCCGCGCTGATCGATGTTGCAAATGAACTTCTGATTGTATTCGGGCCGGAAAAAAATGCCCCGCGAGTCGGCTTCAAGGCCGGAAATCCAGTGCGGTTCAACTGCGTAGGGACGCAATAACGGACTGTTGTTGCTCATGACCGTTACGGGCTCGCGATAGCGCGGGCCGAACGCCTGGTTCGACAGGGCATCAATGAGCCGATAGTCCGTCGCATCGACGCTGCCAACGTTGCGCATCGCAATATTGGCAATTCCCTCGACCGTACACAGCCGATCACCAAGCTGGCGCGGGGTCCAGGTGTTCGGGTCGACTGCGATCAGATGCTGAGCGCTGACCGTGCCGTCGCGCAACTGCGCAATGCCCAGGCGTGCCTGACGCATAGCTGCCGCGCCGAGCTTGCGCAGAGTAAAGCGACCTAGCCTGAGCAATCCCGACACCGCTTCCAGCGGGTTGAGTTCGCGCAGCGTCGAGATCAGCAGGGTTCGCGTCAGGATGGCGAATTTTGGCAGGGCGAGGCGCATGCCGATCCTGCCCGCCTGGCTGACCAGGCGAGTACAGCCGGCGAGATATTTTCCGATGGGCAGGGCAAACGAAACGATGTCGGTAAACAGGCCGAGCCCACCGCGCTCGATACGTTGCGGGTCGCCGGACGCCAGATCGTCAATGGCGCCCCAGAAAGGCACGAACATCTTTCCCCAGAAGGAGATGTCTTCGAGGAAATCCCTGCCGATATCGGTGCTGCGCGTGGCTTTGCGGGTGTCCTCGAGCATGGCCGATTCATCTTTATAGAACAGTTCGCGGGCGATCATGGCTGCCAGTTCTTCCGCGCGGGCTGAGGTCAGGTTATTTGCCGCGAAGGGCAGGGTGCGAGTCGCAACATCGGGGGCGCGTTGCTCAATGGCAACTGCGGCGAATTTTTCGCCGACCTGCTCCATGATCAAGGTGGCGTGCTGATGCGCTCTGGGTTTCGAACCGTCGCGGTAGGCTTCCCAATCAAAGGGCATCTCAGTGCCTTTTCTGAAGGCGCCGCGGCTGGTGCGGCTGCTGGAACCGACTTTCTCGACCTTGATCTCGCCGCCGACTGGCAGCGCATCGATGTCTTCGCGCAGGCGCACAACCCCCGCACGCGGGAAGACTTCTATGTAGCGGGCCGTTGCCGGATAGACCGGATTGACCATGCGCAGAATGAACCCGCAGCGGCCGCGCACTGCGTCGGTGTTGGCTTTGTTCTCATGTTCGACCTGCGTGTCGTTGAGTGGCAGGCGTAACGAGTAAACGGTCACTTCGTCGCGTTCAAGATCACCGCGACAGGCGGGCAGGTATTGGGCGAGCAATGTCTTGATCAAGGACTTGTAGGCAGCTCTTGGCGTGCCCAGCCAGGCATGAAACGCCTGGTCATACGCTGCGTCCGATGCGTAGCGAAAGCGGCTCGGCGGACTGAGCACGAGGTTTTTCAGGGCATCGAGCATTTCTTGCTCATGCTTTTCCAGCGTGCTCAACGCCAGCTCAATTTCACTGGTCGGGTAAGCCGTTTGACGTGTAGCGAATAACCCCATCGCCGCTGCCCACTCCACCGTTGGACGGACTTTGGCGGCGGCAACCAGCCGCTGTTGCTCGATATCGCTGGCGAATGCCTGAAAGTGCTCTGCCGGTAGATTCAGCAACTGTTCGAACGTCATATGTCGGGATGAGCCGGGCGCGATCGATTCGGCGAGAATAAAACCACTTTTCAAATTGACCCAGGCACTGGACGTGGCGTACGGCAGTTCGTCGGGAATATCCTGAACCCATACTTCGCTTGCTACGTTGCTTCGCATGACAGCCACCGCCAACAAAGCAATGGGCCGTTCGACGTGAAGTGATCGTTGAAATTCTTCGATCAATGATTTGTGTATGGACGAATAACTACAACCGGGCTCGATCAATATCTGCAATTCGTTTTGATAGTTACCGTGCGGGCCCGGTTTGATACTCAGCCAAAGCGCTCGCCACAACAGCTTCGTCAAAACGTTGGCTGGGCCATCTTGCTTGTTCTTTGCGGCGTACCAATTCAGTTCCCTGGCAATACGTTGCGCCAGTTGCAGGTTATCGGCCGACTGCAGGGCTGTTTCCAGAAGTGCTACCGGCGTGGTTTGGCTCAACGTTTCAAATTTGCCATTGGGATTCACCGGTACGACATTTGCCAGCAGGCAGCGTGATGTTTCGGCTTCGATTTGGCGGACAACCCGCATGATCGTTTCGTCGCTTTCAGCGCTGAACAAGTGTTCGAAGTCGCTGACGGGACCGTGATGCCCGAGCAACCATAACGCGCGATGCTCAATCAGGTTGTTCAGCACGCGCTGCCAGTCGGCATGTTTGGCGGGACGCCCGGGAACCAGCGCGTAATACGCCAGCACCAGGTCGAAGCGCACGGAACCGTCACTTTTAAGCCCGTTGCCGACCTTGCGGTAGATATCCAGCAAGACATCAACGTCGATGGACCAATAGACAGGAACATCTCTCAGCGTTACCGAGTGACCGGCGATCGGGAAAACTTCCGCAGGGTCAGGTGTTGGTGTCTTCGTGGAACTCAACTGAAAGGACAGAAAGTCGTACAGGAAGTCGGTGCCCAGCAACGATTGATCGTTCGTGGCTGGCGTAGAAAGGTGGGTTATGAAATCTTCGTCTGACTCCAGTTTTTTCAGGACACGAAAGGCTTCCTTACACTCGCGCCCCAATTCAGAGGCGGCGGGCGGGTAGTAATAGAGTTCGCTGGCATCCGTGTTGAAGTTGTCGTCGATGAGCCCATGCAGGTAGCTGATCAGGTGGTTGAGATCCTGCAATCTGCGAGGTGGCGTCTTGTTGTAAAAGCTTGATAACGAGGTAGACATTCAAGGCCTTTGAACCGTAGCGGCTGGAAAAATAGTCGAAGGCCTTGAATATAGGGGGGCGGAAAACCGGCTGAGGTATACATATATATGGGTGCGAATGCGCTTCGGTTTCCATTTGTTAACGGCGCACCAACGATCAAGCGCCCAGCCGTCGCCGTCGGCAGCTTGCGGGCGAGGGCATACGCCCGGCTTTTTCCGACAAAAATACTGGGACTTTGTCCCGCGCGCCGATTGGCGTAAACTGCGCCCAAGCCTGCGAGGAGTTTCCATGACCGCTATTACCATTACCGACGCCGCCCACGACTACCTGGCTGATCTGCTGTCCAAGCAGAACACCCCGGGCATCGGCATCCGCGTCTTCATCACCCAGCCTGGCACCCAGTACGCCGAGACTTGCATTGCCTACTGCAAGCCGGGCGAAGAAAAACCTGAAGATACGGCGCTGGGGCTGAAAAGCTTCACCGCTTATATCGATTCGTTCAGCGAAGCGTTTCTCGACGACGCCGTGGTCGATTACGCCACCGACCGCATGGGCGGCCAGCTGACCATCAAGGCGCCAAACGCCAAAGTACCGATGGTCAATGCCGACAGCCCGGTCAACGAGCGCATCAATTATTACCTGCAAACCGAAATCAACCCGGGGCTGGCCAGCCACGGCGGTCAGGTCAGCCTGATCGATGTGGTTGAAGACGGCATTGCCGTGTTGCAATTCGGTGGCGGTTGCCAAGGCTGCGGCCAGGCAGACGTAACCCTGAAGGAAGGCATCGAGCGCACCTTGCTCGAGCGCATCCCTGAGCTCAAGGGCGTGCGCGACGTAACCGACCACACGCAGAAAGAAAACGCCTACTACTAAGGCGTTCGCTGCGAACAGAAAAAACGGCGCCCCGTGAGCGCCGTTTTTTTATGCCCCCGCTTCACCCAAGGTGGGAGCGAGCCTGCTCGCGAAGAGGCCATCAAGGGCGATAAAGATGCGCATGCCCCGCCCGATACAACGACGACTCACTGAACACCTCACTCCCCAGCACCCGCCCGACCAGAATCAGCGCCGTACGCCGAAAGCCTTTCGCTGCAACCTTTTCGGCAATGTCCGCCAGCGTGCCCACCACCCAGTCCTGATCGGGCCACGTTGCCCGATGAATCACCGCAATCGGGCAATCCGCACCGTAATGCGGCAACAATTGCAGAATGATCTTTTCCAGATGATTGACCCCCAGGTGAATCGCCATGGTTGCGCCATGCTGGGCCAGATTGCCCAGTTCTTCGCCGGCCGGCATCGCGGTTTTATCGGCATAACGGGTCAGAATTACGCTTTGGGATACGTCCGGCAAAGTCAGTTCGGCACCGAGCAACGCGGCACAGGCTGCGGTGGCGGTAACTCCCGGAATGATTTCGAACGGAATATTCAGCTCTCGCAAACAGCGGATCTGCTCACCGATAGCGCCATACAGGCTCGGATCGCCGGAATGTACCCGGGCGACGTCCTGGCCGTTGGCATGCGCGGTGTTGATCAGCTCGATGATCTGCTCAAGGTGCAACTCGGCACTGTTGACCACGGTTTGCGCCTGATGCCCTTCGAGCACCGCTGCAGGCACCAGCGAGCCTGCGTAAATGATCACCGGACATTGGCGGATCAAGCGTTGGCCTTTGACGGTGATCAATTCCGGGTCGCCGGGGCCGGCGCCGATGAAATAAACGGTCATCGTTGAATCCTTGAAGAAGAAGCGCAACAACTCTTCAGATGAAGATTGTTCATGATGGACGGTGGGGATTATCGAGATTTACGCGGCGCCGGCCAATGCCAGAGTGGCTTGAGCGTATTTTTGTCGGCTGATCAGCAGCTTTACCGGTGCCTGCAGCAGTTGTTCGGCAAGCGCCAGCGCCGCGCTTTCCGCTACGCCATAACAACCGGTGCGTTCGTAAGCAATCTGCGACTGGTGGCTGAGCATGGATTGATAACCGGCCAGTTCGTCACTGCTGAAGTACAACAACGGCAGTGCCAGTTGCGCGGCCAACTCTTGCAGGCCCGGTTCGTCGCGCTTCAAGTCGATGCTGGCCAGGGCCTTGATCGAGCGCAGCTCAATGCCGTGCGCCTGCAAGGCCTGGTCGAGTAACGCACGCAGCGTGCTGACCGGACAGCCGCGCTGGCAGCCGAGGCCGACCACCAGCGGCGGCTCTGCGCGGTCAGCGCTCATGCGTGGTAGTGGCCGTCGCGGTTGCGGCGGAACAACCATGCGCTGATCAGGCCCAGGGCCAGCCAGAACGCCACGTTGGTCAATTGCGAAGCGATTTTGAATTGAGTTTCCAGCGCTTCGGGCGCGAGCATTGAATGCACCAGTGGTTGCGGCGCGCCGATCACATGCGGCACCGCGAGAATCGCCACGCCCAGCAACTTCATCAGCCAGTGCCGGCTGAAGGCGATCAGCGACAGGCCGACGGCGGTCGAGGCCGCGGTGGCGATCCACCACGTCTGCCGCGACGCCAGATCTGCCGCCGCAGTGCCCGGCAATTCCGGCGGCAGGCCCAGGGTCGGCGCCAGCACGAACGTGGCATAACCGGCCAGCCCCCAGAGCAAGCCTTGCGCGGCGGAGCGCGGCGCACGCAGGGTGTACAGGCCCGCCAGTATCAGGGCGAAACCGACCGCCACCACCAGATTGCCACCGGTGGTCGAGACGACACGCTGCCAGCCGTTTTCCGGCTCCCAGGCTTCGCCATCGTGGCTGTGCGCCGCGGTGCCGGCCGCGTGTTCGTGGACTTCAGTGGCCGGTTCGGATTTTTCATAGGTTTCAGCGTGAAGAATCAACGGCGAGACCCAGAAGCTTTGCAGCAGTGTGAGCAGCAGGGCGGCCAGCAGGCCGCTGAAACCTGCGGTTTGCGCGATTCGCTTGATCATGTCGGAAGGTCTCAGTGGCAAGGAAACGCAGCGCTGTGACGGGTATCGTGGGCAGCGTTGTGCACCGCTTCGATATGCGAGAAACCGGCGAAATACACCAGGCCCGCGCCGAGAATCGAGGCGAAGGCGGCGGCGATCAGGCGTTGGCTGAGGGTGGTAGTGCTGGCGATTTTGTCCGTGTTGCTGTCGGTGCTGCTGATGATCGACATGGCGCTTCCCTATGGAGTGTCAGGGGCGGTCGAACGCATGCGAACCCTGCGTGACAGACGCGCAGAAGTACGAACAGCGCCCGCCCACCGCGGGTTTGTTATGTCCAGTGACGCCGATTGCGCACTGTGTGTTGCGGGCCGGTCTCCGGGCTCACGAGGGGTTGGCGCCTGGCCGACCTGCAAGCGTCACCTTCCCATGCCGGGTTGGCACAGTGGTTTTGACGCTTCGCTCGCTTACCGTTGCGGGGGCAGCACCGGACTGACATGGCTCTGAGTAAAGCACATGATTCACCGGTTTCCCGTTTCACCCCGTGAGGGGCACCCGTAACAAGGCGTACAGGAGAGCATGTGGGTGGGCTTGAGTCAATTTCCGGGCGGTAGCGAATATCCAGGAAACCAAAGCATTGACCCATCACCAAGCCATGCGTAGCCTTGCGCCTTCGAGGTTCTTCGGCATCTGTCGAAGCTAAGAAGGGAACGCGGTCAAAGCCGCGGCTGCCCCCGCAACTGTGAACAGTGATGTTCGCTGCCACGCCACTGCCAGCTCGGTCCACGAGCCCGCGGGAAGGCGCAGCGAACGCCAGGCTCGGCGCCTGAACACTGTCAGCCAGGAGACCTGCCTCGTCACAGATTCTCACTTTCAACCGGGCGGGGTGATCCGGTGGCGAATACTTCCGGCGCGCATCCGCGTGGCTGGTTCTCGTCCCGTGTGCCCGCCGCTTGCCAAAGGGCATACCGATGAAAACACTGGCCAAACTCCCTGTCACCATCGTCACCGGTTTCCTCGGTTCGGGCAAAACCACTTTGCTGCGGCACATGCTCGACAACGCCCAGGGCCGGCGTATCGCGGTGATCGTCAATGAGTTCGGCGAGCTGGGCATCGACGGCGAAATCCTCAAGCAATGCACCATCGGCTGCACCGAAGAAGAAGCCAGCGGCCGCGTCTACGAACTGGCCAACGGCTGCCTGTGCTGCACGGTGCAGGAAGAGTTCTTCCCAGTGATGCGCGAACTGGTCGCACGACGCGGCGATCTCGATCACATCCTTATCGAAACTTCGGGCCTGGCCCTGCCCAAGCCGTTGGTGCAAGCCTTCCAGTGGCCGGAAATCCGCAGCGCCTGCACCGTTGATGCGGTGATCACGGTGGTCGACAGCCCGGCCGTGGCCGCCGGCACCTTCGCCGCATTCCCGGATCAGGTTGATGCGCAGCGTAAACTCGATCCGAACCTCGATCACGAATCGCCGCTGCACGAATTGTTCGCCGACCAACTGGCCAGCGCCGATCTGGTGATCCTCAATAAAGCCGACCAGACCAGCCCGGAAGATCTGGCGCGTGTACGTCTGGAAGTCGCCGAAGAGCTCCCACCTGCGGTAAAAATCATTGAAGCCAGCAACGGCCGTCTGCCGCTGGACGTGTTGATCGGCCTCGGCGCCGGTTCCGAAGAGCACATCGACAGCCGGCACAGTCATCATGACCATCATCACGACGGTGATGACGATCACGATGACCACGATCACGACGCCTTCGACTCGATCTCCATCGAACTGCCGCAAGCCGACGAAAGCCTGCTACTCGACGCCCTTACGCAACTGGTGGTGCAGCACGGCATCCTGCGCGTGAAGGGTTTCGCCGCGATTCCGAACAAGCCGATGCGTCTGCTGATTCAGGGCGTAGGTACGCGCTTCGACAAGCATTTCGACCGTCAGTGGGGCGCCGACGAAGCGCGTGTGACGCGTCTGGTGTTGATCGGCCAGGAATTGGACGCAACACAACTCGAAGCGCAACTGCGCGCCGCGCTCAGCGTTTAAGCCATGCACCTGCTCAGGACCCAGCCCGGCGGTTTCGTCTCGGATGACAACATTGCCGACCTTGGCCAAACCCCCGCCGAGCTGGTGATCCTGTGCAGCGGTGATTCCAGCCTGGCGCTGCTCGCCGAAGCGGCGCAGCAGTTGCCGCAAGACTACCCGAGCCTGCGTCTGGCCAACCCGATGCAGGTGCAGAATCACGCCTCGGTCGATCTGTACGTCGATGAAGTGTTGCGTCACGCCAAGGTGATTCTGATTTCGCTGCACGGCGGGATTGCCTATTGGCGCTATGGCGTCGAACGCCTTGTCGAACTGTCCGAGCGCGGCGTGCAAGTGATTCTGGTGCCGGGCGACGATCGTCCTGACCCGGAACTCAGCGACTTGAGCACCGTCAGCGCGGCGGATCGTGACCGTCTCTGGCAGTTCTTGCGTCAGGGCGGCCTGGGCAATGCGCTGGATTTCTTCCGTTGCCTGGCCAATCGCTGGTTCGCCCGCGATTACCCGTGGGCCGAGCCGCAAACCCTGCCGCGCACAGCGATTTATCATCCGGACAAAACCACCGCGACGCTCAGTGATTGGCAAGCCGAATGGCTGCCCGCGCAACCGGTCGCGGCGCTGCTGTTTTACCGCTCGCACCTGCAAGCGGCCAACACTGGGTTCATCGATGTGTTTTGCCAGCGCATGCAAGCTGCGGGGCTCAATCCTTTGCCCATCGCCGTGGCCAGTCTGAAAGAACCCGGCTGCCTGACGGTGGTCGAGGACTGGCTGGACGAAGTCGAGGCGGGGGTGATCCTCAACACCACAGGTTTTGCCCAGTCCAGCCCCGAAGCGCCGCACCTGCGACCGTTTCGCCGCAATATCCCGGTGATTCAGGCGATCTGCGCCCAGGACAACGAGCCCGGCTGGCGCGACAGCGAGCAAGGCCTTGGCCCGCGCGATCTGGCGATGCACATCGCATTGCCGGAACTTGATGGGCGCATCATCAGCCGGCCGATCAGCTTCAAGGATCTGGCCTGGCGCAGCGAGCGCAGTCAGTCCGATGTGGTGTGCTATCGCGCGCAACCCGAGCGCATGGATTTTGTCGCCGAACTGGCGCGGCGCTGGACTGAGCTGGCGCGGGTGCCGAATGGGGAAAAGCGCATTGCGTTGATTCTCGCCAACTACCCGACCCGCGACGGGCGCATCGGCAACGGTGTCGGCCTCGACACGCCAGCGGCGGCGCTAAATATTCTGCGTGCGTTGCAGGCCGAGGGCTATCCGGTTTCGGCCGGGTTGCCAGGCAGCGGCACCGAGTTGATCCAGCAATTGCTCGGCGGTGTCAGCAATGACCTCGACACGATTGACCTGCGCCCGTGCCAGCAAAGCCTGGCGATGGATGCTTATCTGGCAATGTTCGACGCGCTGCCAGAAACCAATCGCGCCGCCGTGATCGCGCGTTGGGGCGCCCCGCACAATGACCCGATGTGCCGTGACGGACGGATGATGATTGCCGGGCTGCGTTTCGGTCTGACCTTCGTCGGCATTCAGCCGGCACGCGGTTATCAGGTCGACCCGAGCGCGGTCTATCACGACCCCGATCTGGTCCCGCCGCACGCTTATCTGGCGTTCTATTTCTGGCTGCGCAACACCTACGGCGCCCACGGCGTGATCCATGTCGGCAAGCACGGCAACCTCGAATGGCTGCCGGGCAAAGGCGTTGGCCTCTCGGAGCATTGCTGGCCGGACGCGCTGCTCGGGCCGTTGCCGAATATCTACCCGTTCATCGTCAATGACCCGGGCGAGGGCGCCCAGGCCAAACGGCGCACGCAAGCGGTGATCATTGACCATTTGATGCCGCCGCTGACCCGCGCCGAAACCTACGGTCCGCTGCGCAATCTCGAACTGCTCGCCGATGAGTATTACGAAGCGCAGTTGCTCGACCCGCGCCGCGCCCGGGAATTGCAGCGCGACATCCTGCAATTGGTGCGCGAAACGCAGATCGACCGCGAGCTGCAACTCGACGCCGCGCTGGACAGTGACGCCGATGCGGCGATCTGGTTGCCGCGTCTGGATACGTATCTGTGTGATTTGAAGGAATCGCAGATTCGCGACGGCCTGCATATCTTCGGCGAATCGCCGAGCGGGCGTTTGCGCATCGATACCTTGCTGGCCTTGCTGCGGATTCCGCGCGGGGATGGGAAGGGCGCGCAGTCGAGCCTGTTGCGCGCGCTGGCAAAAGCCTTTGAACTAGGTTTCGATCCGCTGGATTGTGCCCTGGCCGAACCGTGGGAAGGGCCGCGTCCGAACGAACTGCAAATCGTCACCGATGAAGCCTGGCGTACCGCCGGCGACACCCGCGAACGCCTGGAATTGTTTGCCACACACCTCATCTCCCAAACACTGCTTGACCCCTGTGGGAGCGAGCCTGCTCGCGAATGCGCCGGGTCTGATAAATCATTGTTGAATGACACGCCGCTTTCGCGAGCAGGCTCACTCCTACAGGGGCCGCGGTGGGCTGAGGTTGGGGCAATCATCGAGCATTTGCGTGAGGTCATCGCCCCACGCCTGGACGCCTGCGGCGCGGCAGAAATGCGCGGTCTGCTCGACGCCCTCAGCGGCCGTTTCGTTCCCGCCGGTCCGAGCGGTGCGCCCAGTCGCGGGCGTCTCGACGTGTTGCCGACCGGGCGCAATTTTTATTCGGTGGACGTGCGAAATTTGCCGACCACCACCGCGTGGCGTATCGGTTTCCAGTCGGCGACGCTGATTCTCGAACGGCATTTGCAGGATCACGGCGACCACCTGCGCCAGCTCGGCCTGTCGGTCTGGGGCACCGCGACCATGCGCACCGGCGGTGACGACATTGCCCAGGCCATGGCATTGATGGGCGTGCGCCCGGTGTGGGCCACCGGCAGTCAGCGCGTCGATGATTTCGAGATTCTGCCGCTGAGTCTGCTCGACCGACCGCGTGTCGATGTGACGTTGCGCGTCTCGGGTTTTTTCCGCGATGCGTTTGCGAACCTGATTCGCTTGTTCGACGCCGCCGTGCAAGCGGTCGCAGCGCTGGACGAGCCGGACGAGCTCAATCCGCTGGCCGCCAAAGTGCGTGCCGAGCGCGAGGCGCTGCGTCAGTCCGGCGTCGACGAAGACACCGCGCGGCGCCAGGCCGGCTGGCGCATCTTCGGCGCCAAACCGGGTGCTTACGGCGCTGGCGTGCAGGGCGCTATCGACGGTCGTCTGTGGCAGAGCCGCGAAGACCTTGCCGAGGTGTATCTGAACTGGGGCGCTTACGCCTATGGCGGCGCCGACGAGGGTACCGCTGCCCGCGAACAGTTCGTTCAGCGTCTGAGTCAGGTGCAGGCGGTGCTGCAGAATCAGGACAACCGCGAGCACGACCTGCTTGATTCCAACGATTACTACCAATTTCAGGGCGGCATGCTCGCCGCTGTGGAGAGCCTGCGTGGCGAAGCTGCGGCCAGTTATCACGGCGACCATAGCCAACCCGACTTGCCGAAAATTCGCACCCTGAAAGAAGAGCTGAACCGGGTGATCCGTTCACGTGCGGCAAATCCGAAATGGATCGACGGGGTCAAACGCCACGGCTATAAAGGCGCGTTCGAGATGGCCGCGACGGTCGATAATCTGTTCGCCTTCGACGCGACCACGCAATTGATCGACGATCATCAGTATGCGCTGCTGGCCGACGCCTATCTGCTTGATCCGCAGACTCGGGAGTTTGTCCGCGAGCACAATCCGCATGCCTTGCGAGACATGACTGAACGCATGCTCGAAGCGCAGCAGCGCGGCATGTGGCAGGAGCCGGGGGCTTATAAGGAAGCGCTGGAGAATTTGCTGCTGGATATCGAGGAAGATGGATAGCGCGTCTAAAAGCCAACCCTCACCCCAACCCTCTCCCGGAGGGAGAGGGGGCCGATTTGTATTGGCTTTCGGGCCTGAGTTCAACTCGATAATTCAGGTCGGCGCAACGTGCAAGAACACCCAAATCAGTTCCCTCTCCCTCTGGGAGAGGGCTAGGGTGAGGGGCTTCTGACTGACACCCCACAACATGCAGAACACCCGAATCAGTTCCCTCTCCCTTTGGGAGAGGGCTAGGGTGAGGGGCTTTTAAATGACGCTCCGCAACATTCAAGACCACCCACGACCACGCCAGAGACCCCACCAATGACCGACACCCCACATTTCCCCCTCTCCGCCGTGGTCGGCGCCGATGACCTCAAGCTCGCCCTGTGCCTCACCGCCATCGACCCGAAAATCGGCGGCGTACTGATCGAAGGCCCACGCGGCATGGCCAAATCGACCTTGGCCCGCGGCCTTGCGGACCTGCTCGCCAGCGGCCAGTTCGTCACCTTGCCGCTGGGCGCGACCGAAGAGCGTCTGGTCGGCACTCTCGATCTGGACGCCGCCCTCAGCGACGGGCGCGCGCAGTTTTCCCCCGGTGTGCTGGCCAAGGCTGACGGCGGCGTTCTCTATGTCGATGAAGTCAATCTGCTGCCCGATCACCTGGTCGACCTGCTCCTCGATGTCGCCGCCAGCGGCACCAATCTGATCGAACGTGACGGGATTTCCCATCGCCATTCAGCAAAATTCGTCCTGATCGGCACGATGAACCCGGAAGAGGGCGAGTTGCGTCCGCAGCTGCTCGACCGATTCGGCCTGAACGTCGCTCTCAGCGGCCATACACAACCGACCGAGCGCGGCCAGATCATCCGTCGCCGTCTGGATTTCGACAGCGATCCGCAAGCGTTCTGCGCACAATGGGCCGCCGCGCAGCAGAGCCTGCGTGAACGCTGCGAAAGCGCGCGGATTGCGCTGGCCGATATTGAGCTGGACGATGCCGCGCTGGCGCAGATTACCGAGCGTTGTTTCGCCGCTGGCGTGGATGGTTTACGCGCCGATCTCGTGTGGCTGCGCGCCGCCCGTGCTCACGCGGCATGGCGTGGGGCAACGCAGATTGGCGAGGAAGATATCGACGCCGTGGCCGAGTTTGCCCTGCGCCATCGACGTCGCGAACCGTCGGCGGCGAGCCCGCAACAGCCACAACAACCGCCGCAGGCGCCCAGTCAGGCACAGAACACGGCGAGCGAAGGGCAGGGGCAGTGGGGCGATATGCCAGCGCCCGCGCTCGCCACCGGCACTCGACGAGAAGTGCCCGTCTGGCCAAAAAAGCCCTAGGCATTCGCCCCCGATCCGACGCGGGGGCGAATGCCAGACCCCGCGTTGGACGGCTCGACAATGGACGTCTAGGGAAACGCCAGAGCGCCAGCAGTGGCTCGGTGAACTGGCCGGGTACGTTGCTCAACGGACGACCCCGGCTACGCGAAGATCTGCTGTTCCAACTACGCACCCGCTCGCCCCATGAGTTGTGGCTGGTGATCGTCGACGCCTCCGCTTCGACTCGACGTCACCAGGCGCTGAGCGATGCCAAAGGTCTGCTCGCACAAGTGTTTGATGACGCCTACCGTCAGCGCGCGCGGCTCGCTTTGTTGACCGCCAGTGGTTCGACGCCGAAATGGCAAGTGCAGGGGCTGAAAGCTTCCAGCGGCCTGCAAACGTGGCTGCAAACACTGGGGGCGGGCGGGGGCACGCCGTTGCTCGCGGCGCTGGCACAGGCACAGCAATGGCTGACGCAACGGCGCAAGCGTTTCCCTGCTGAGCAGCAGCGATTGCTGCTGGTAACGGACGGGCGTTTGAAGCAATGCTCCGGGTTGCCGGCGCTGGATTGCCCGGGATTGCTGGTTGATATCGAGCGCGGACCGATTCGCCTGGGCAGGGCGCAGGCAATGGCCGACGCGCTGGGCACTGAGTATCGACACATTGATGAGCTGGCTGCGCACTGACGATCGCTTGGCGAGGCTGCTCGCGAATGGAACGGCCGTCAGCTTATTCGTACAGATCTTGAAATGATTTGCCACTGGGGAAAATGTGTCTTGAGGCGGTACGCTCCAAGGCCATTTTTCATTCAGGATTTGCATGAACACCCTCTCGGAGCCCCCCAGCTTTTCCGTCTCCTCGCGCCACGGCGCGGTCTTGATGCTCGCGCAGCATCCGGTTTTTCGACTTCCGACTATCTTTGGCAATGCGGCTCTTGAGCCTTCGCGTTGCGCATTGTCGTGTCCGGCAGCCTGAATTCACTGAGAGATCGAGACGTTTTATGGAATGGTTAGCGGATCCTACGGCCTGGTTGGGCTTGTTGACACTGATTGTGCTGGAGCTGGTGCTGGGTATCGACAACCTGGTGTTCATCGCGATTCTCGCAGACAAACTGCCGCCGCATCAGCGCGACCGCGCGCGAATCATCGGCCTGTCGCTGGCGTTGATCATGCGCCTGGGCCTGCTGGCGAGCATTTCCTGGCTGGTCACGCTGACGCAACCGCTGTTCGAAGTGTTCGGCAAAAGCTTCTCTGGGCGTGATCTGATCATGCTGTTTGGCGGCGTGTTCCTGCTGTTCAAGGCCACCATGGAATTGCACGAACGGCTGGAAGGCCATGTCGGAGAGCGCACGACCAACGCGGCGTATGCGCTGTTCTGGCCGATCGTTGCGCAGATCGTGGTGCTGGACGCGGTGTTCTCCCTTGATGCGGTGATTACGGCGGTGGGCATGGTCGATGAACTGGCGGTGATGATGATCGCGGTGATCATTTCCATCGGCCTGATGATTGTCGCGAGCAAGCCGCTGACCCGTTTCGTCAATGCGCACCCGACGGTGATCATGCTGTGCCTGGGCTTTTTGATGATGATCGGCTTCGCCCTGACCGCCGAAGGCCTGGGCTTCCATATTCCGAAGGGTTACCTGTATGCGGCCATCGGCTTTTCGATCCTCATCGAGGTGTTCAACCAGATTGCCCGGGCGCGCCGCAAACGCTCGATGCAGGGCCTGCGCCCGCTGCGTGAGCGCACGGCCCACGCGGTCATGCGTTTGCTCGGCGGGCGCACCCTGGCTGCGGAAGAGGTCGGTGAAGAAATCTCCGACCTGCTCGATAACGGTGACGCGCCGAGTGCCGAGCTGTTCGACCGCCGTGAGCGGGTGATGATCAGCGGCGTGCTGCAACTGGCCGAGCGACCGATTCGCCACTTGATGACCGTGCGCGCCGACGTCGATGCCATTGACCTGGCCGATGAAGCGGAGACGATTCGCACGAAGTTGATGCACTCGTCCTACTCGCGCCTGCCGCTGATACGCAACGGTGCGGTGGATGAGCCGCTGGGCTTTGTGCACAAGAAGGAACTGCTCAAGGACTATCTGGCCGGCGCCGAGCCGAACCTGGAGCAATTGGCGCGCCAGACCGTCAACCTGCTCGACAGCTACTCGATCCTCAACGCGCTGGAACAGATGCGCGCCGCTTCGACGCACATCGCGTTTGTGGTTAACGAGTTCGGTGATTTTGTCGGTGTGTTGACCATGACCGACATTCTTGAATCGATTGCCGGTGAGTTGCCTGACGCCAGCGAGATCGAAGGTCCGGACGTGCTGGAGGAGCAGGGCGGTTTTCTGGTCAGCGGTGCGCTACCACTGGCCCGAGTGCGCCAACGTACCGGCTTCGCTGCCGAGCCGACCGAGGATTACCAAACCATGGCTGGCCTGGTGATGAGTTTGCTGGATCGCTTGCCGATGAAGGGCGACCGGCTGGCATACGAAGGCTGGCAATTGACGGTGAAGGCAGTGGAAGAGCGACGGGTGACGCGGGTATTGCTGGAGCGCGCCGTTGCATGATTGCGACGGTCCCTGACCCATCGCCAGCGGGCTGGCTCCCACAGGTTTTGTGTTTGCTTCAGATCGAATGCCGTGCGCATCCCTGTGGGAGCTGGCTTGCCAGCGATGGCAATCAGTCAAGCGACGCAGCTGTCATGAATGAAAGGTGTACCGGTCCTTGCCGGTATGCTTCGACTCATACAACGCCGCATCAGCCTTGATCAACGCCTGATTCAACGTGTCGCCGTTTTCAACCCGGGTAATGCCGATGCTGATGGTGACCGGATGCTCGGCAGGCTGTTCACGGACCAAACGGCACAGTTCGGTGGCGAGCCCGGCAGCATCTTCGCGCCGTACGGCGGCCAGATAGATCGCGAACTCTTCACCCCCCAGGCGTGCATAGTCGAATTCAGCCATCACGGTTTTGATATCAGCGGCGACGCGTTTGAGTACTTCATCGCCAATGTCGTGGCCATAGGTGTCGTTGACCTTCTTGAAATTGTCGATGTCGATCATCATCAGGAAATGATCGTGTTCCCGCGGTGTCGCTTGCAGGCGCTGCTGCGCATGCGTCATGAAGGCGCGGCGGTTGGGAATCTGCGTCAACGGATCGTTGTACGCTTGATCCAGCAACAACCTGGACATGATGTAGTTGCTGAACCGCGCCTCGCGAAATTTCAAAAACGCGTACAGGGTCAGCGCACAGAGGAACACGCTGTAGCAGGCCGTCAATACGCCGCGCAGTTCACTCAGTTCGGTGCTGGTACCGAGAAACGGGTTAAGGACCAGCCAAATGACAACCTGCACGGCAAAAAACGCCCAGCGCCGCAACGGCAACACCGAGACGCTGTACAGCAGACTCGCAGCAGCGAGCATCAGCCACGAACTGTGCACCGCAGGCGGCAGGCCGTCGACGATCATCCGCACGCCCACCGTCAGGACCAACGCCAACAGCACGGTCAGTACGTCGAAATGTGCAGCTTTGCGGGTAAACCCGAGGACTAGCGTCAGAACACCAAAGGCGCCAAGGAAGACCATCGAGCGCCAGGTGAAGCCTTGTCCCCCCAGGAAACTGACGATCAGGTCGAACAACAACCACATGAATATGTTGACGACATAAATCAACAGGCTGAAGGTTTTCAGCCGCTCGAACTCTCGCTGAAGAAACTCATTCCTCAACGGCGCCGATGCGCTTTCCTTCAGAGCCTGCGCTTCCAGGGTTTCGAACATGCTTGTCCTGCTGCTCGTTTTGTTGGCAGCGGCCATACGCCCCAAAGGCTGTAGCGCTGCGTGTTCGCTCAAGAGCAAAGCAGTCGGATGGGCAGTTGTCCAATCCCGGTTCGTGTGCACGTTTGTCAGTGCTGTTCGGCGCGAGTGAGCTTCCCGCTTATCCGATCAGCCGGTGACGGGCGCGATTAACCATACACAACGACCGCAGCGCCCGGCGCAACCAGACCAGATCATGCTCAGGCTTACGCGCCGCTGCGGCCGGCGCCTTGGTCTTGCCGACATGCCGGGCAAAGTCCTTTGCAAGCGTCTCTTCGGTTCCGATGCCCTTCAGCTTTTTCAGCAACTTGCCATCCTTGTAGAACAGCACCGTGGGTGTGCCGGTGACCAGCGGATGGCGCGGCGACTGGCGGGTGTCGAGCATGTAAACGTTGGCACGGTGGCGGTAGGGTTCGGCAGTCTGGCGAAAAATCGGCCCGGCCCATTCGCACGCGGGGCAGTGCTCGCTGGCAAAATACAGAATGACTGGACGCCAGGTTTTCAGGGCTTTGCGATAAACCGGTGCCAGCGTTGCCGCAGCGGTGGATGCGCTCATTGAAGGCTCCTTTTCAACGACGATGAGGTCTGGCGACGTTAAAGGAGGGTGTGTGATGACGTCTACTGTCAGAAATTACAGGTGCCCTTCAAACATCGCCTGATTATCAAACGCACCGAAATCGCGCGCCCCACCCAATTTGGGAACCTGATACCCGCCTGCAGTAGCGTTCGGTAGCGCAACCGTTCCCATCAGTCCGCCACCCTCAAGCAAGATTTCATTGCATCTCCTTGATTCTAAAAACCTTTAAAACCCGCGCAGATTTCTGATCAAGGCTGTGGCACACTTTCTGCTGTCTATTCCGTAGTAACAAACCGTGTTCCGGTATAGCGGAATAAACATCATTCTGGAGTGCTTGCCATGCATCGCCGTCCTTCGTTGTTCAAAGCGTGTGTTTTCGTTCTTGCAGCTTCATCCACCGTGATGGGCCTGGCCCAGGCTGCCGAGAGCAAGCTCGACAGTGTTCTGGCTCGCGGCAAATTGATTGTCGGCACGGGGAGCACCAATGCGCCGTGGCACTTTCAAGGTGCTGACGGCAAGCTGCAGGGCTTCGATATCGACATCGCCAGGATGGTGGCCAAAGGACTGTTCAACGACCCGAGCAAGGTCGAGTTCGTCGTGCAGTCGTCGGATGCGCGGATTCCCAATCTGCTCACCGACAAGGTCGACATGAGCTGCCAGTTCATCACCGTTACCGCCAGCCGCGCGCAACAAGTGGCGTTCACCTTGCCGTACTACCGCGAAGGTGTTGGCCTGTTGTTGCCGAACAACAGCAAGTACAAGGAAATCGAAGACCTGCAAGCGGCGGGCGACGACGTCACCGTTGCTGTGCTGCAAAACGTCTACGCCGAGGAACTGGTGCATCAGGCGTTGCCCAAAGCCAAGGTCGACCAGTACGACAGCGTCGATCTGATGTATCAGGCAGTGAACTCTGGCCGTGCCGACGCGGCGGCCACCGACCAGTCTTCGGTCAAATACCTGATGGTGCAGAACCCTGGCCGCTATCGCAGCCCGGCGTACGCCTGGAGCCCGCAGACCTACGCCTGCGCGGTGAAACGTGGCGATCAGGACTGGCTGAACTTCGTCAACACCGCGCTGCACGAGGCCATGACCGGGGTTGAATTCCCGACCTACGCTGCGTCGTTCAAGCAGTGGTTCGGCGTTGATCTGCCGTCGCCGGCGATCGGTTTCCCTGTCGAATTCAAATGATCCCGTGAGAGCGGGGCGATTGCCGTCGCCTCGCTCAAGGTACTGCTGACCATGAACTATCAGTTGAACTTTGCCGCCGTGTGGCGCGATTTCGACACCTTGCTGGCGGGGCTCGGTCTGGGCCTGCAGTTGGCGCTGGTGTCGATCGCCATCGGTTGCGTGATCGGCCTGCTGATGGCGTTTGCCTTGCTGTCGAAGCATCGCGCCCTGCGGGTGCTGGCCTCGGTGTACGTCACGGTGGTGCGCAACACGCCGATTCTGGTGTTGATCCTGTTGATCTACTTTGCCTTGCCGAGCCTCGGCATCCGGCTGGACAAGATTCCCTCGTTCATCATCACGCTGTCGCTGTATGCCGGTGCGTATCTGACCGAAGTGTTCCGAGGCGGCTTGCTGAGCATTCCCAAAGGCCAGCGCGAAGCCGGGCTGGCGATCGGGCTGGGCGAGTGGCAGGTCAAGGCCTACGTCACCGTGCCGGTGATGCTGCGCAACGTCTTGCCGGCGCTCTCGAACAACTTCATCTCGCTGTTCAAGGACACTTCGCTGGCGGCTGCGATTGCGGTGCCGGAGCTGACCTATTACGCGCGCAAGATCAACGTCGAAAGCTACCGGGTGATCGAAACCTGGCTGGTGACCACGGCGTTGTATGTCGCGGCCTGTTACCTCATTGCCATGCTGCTGCGTTATCTCGAGCAGCGTCTGGCGATCCGCCGATAGGAGCTTGCGATGTACGAATCACCTAGTTGGCTGCATGAGTTGTGGGTTGCCCGAGAGCCGCTTTTCCAAGGTTTTCTGACCAGTGTGCAAGTGTCGGCATTGGCGATTTTACTCGGTACCTTGCTCGGCGTTGTCGCCGGATTGGTGCTGACTTACGGGCGCTTGTGGATGCGTGCGCCATTTCGTTTTTACGTCGATCTAATTCGCGGTACACCGGTGTTTGTGCTGGTGCTGGCCTGTTTCTACATGGCGCCGGCGCTGGGTTGGCAGATCAGCGCGTTTCAGGCCGGCGCCTTGGGCCTGACGCTGTTCTGCGGCTCGCACGTCGCCGAGATTGTTCGCGGCGCGCTGCAGGCGTTGCCACGCGGGCAGATGGAAGCGGGCAAAGCCATCGGCCTGACGTTTTACCAATCCCTCGGTTACGTGCTGTTGCCTCAGGCATTGCGGCAGATCCTGCCGACCTGGGTCAACTCGTCCACGGAAATCGTCAAGGCCTCGACCTTGCTCTCGGTGATCGGCGTGGCTGAATTGCTGCTCAGCACGCAGCAGGTCATTGCCCGGAATTTCATGACTCTGGAATTCTATCTGTTCGCCGGTTTTCTGTTCTTCGTCATCAACTTCGGTATCGAATTACTCGGCCGGCACATTGAAAAGCGGGTGGCCTTGCCATGACTCAAGCTCAAGTTTCCCCACACGATCAGGCGCTGCTGGACATTCGCGGCCTGCACAAACAGTACGGCGCGGTCGAAGTGCTCAAAGGTGTCGACCTGAGCATGCAGCGCGGCAATGTCGTCACGCTGATCGGCTCCAGCGGTTCGGGCAAGACCACACTGCTGCGCTGCGTGAACATGCTCGAAGAGTTTCAGGGCGGGCAGATTCTGCTCGACGGTGAATCGATCGGTTATGACGAGGTCAATGGCAAGCGCGTGCGTCACGCGGAGAAAGTCATCGCCCGGCATCGCGCGATGACCGGCATGGCGTTCCAGCAATTCAATCTGTTCCCGCATCTGACCGCGTTGCAGAACGTCACCCTGGGCTTGCTCAAGGTGAAGAAGATGCGCAAGGACGAAGCCGTGGCACTCGCCGAGAAATGGCTGGAGCGCGTCGGTCTGCTGGACCGGCGCAATCACTTTCCCGGGCAGTTGTCCGGCGGTCAGCAACAGCGCGTGGCGATTGCCCGGGCAATTGCGATGAACCCGAGCCTGATGCTGTTCGACGAAGTCACCTCGGCCCTCGACCCGGAACTGGTCGGCGAAGTGCTCAACGTCATCAAGGGCCTGGCCGAAGACGGCATGACCATGTTGCTGGTGACCCACGAGATGCGGTTCGCCTTCGAGGTCTCGGACAAGATCGTGTTCATGAATCAGGGGCGGATCGAAGAGCAGGGGCCTCCCAAGGAGCTGTTCGAGCGCCCGCAGTCACCGCGTCTGGCCGAGTTCTTGAAAAACACGCGGTTCTAATTTTCGTTTTGTAATCAGGAGAAACACCCATGAGCATTACTCGTTATGGCACCGGCAGCACTGCCGCCGGCGGTCAGCCGCGTCCCTTCGCACGCGCAGTCGAAGCGGATGGCTGGCTGCACGTCTCCGGCCAGGTGCCAGCGGTGGAGGGCGAGATCATTGTTGGCGGCATCGTCGAGCAGACTCACCAGACCATGAAAAACCTGATCGCGATTCTCACCGAGGCCGGTTATGGGCTGGAAGATGTGGTGCGTGTCGGTGTGTGGCTGGATGATCCGCGGGATTTCAGCAGCTTCAACAAGGTCTTCGGCGAATATTTCAAACCCGAACACGCCCCGGCACGGGCCTGTGTGCAGGCAAGCATGATGGTCGATTGCAAGGTGGAGATTGATTGCATCGCGTACAGGAAGAAGGCCTGAACCACACCGATCGTTCCCACGCTCTGCGTGGGAATGCAGCCCGGGACGCTCTGCGTCCCATTGGAACGCGGAGCGTCCCTTGAGGCATTCCCACGCAGAGCGTGGGAACGATCATTAGCGGTAAACTCCCGGCGACTTTGAATGGGAACCACTGATATGACCGAAGACACCATCAAGCGCCGGGCTCGCGGTCTGGACCGGGCGTTCGATATCCTCGATTTCCTCAAGGAAATCGGCCAGCCGCTGCGCCCGAACGACATCGCCAACGGCATCGGCAGCCCGAAATCCACGGTCTACGAACTGGTTACCGCGTTACTCGAGCGCCGGATTCTCGAGCCGGTGGGCAAGGACGGTCATGTCTACCTGGGCCGGCAACTGTACTTTCTCGGCCAGGCGCATCTGCGCCATTTCGATCTCAGCCGCGAGGCCGATCACGCCTTGCAGGAGATTGTCAGCCAGACCCGCGAAACCGCGCAGATGTGCCTGCTCAACGGGCGCAAATACACGGTGGCACTGATGAAGGAGGGCGAGCGGCATTTTCGTATTTCCTCCGACATCGGCGAGAACGCGCCGATCCCGTGGACTGCCTCGGGGCGCCTGCTGCTCGCGCACCTGAGTGACCAACAGATCATCGACCTGATCGACGAGGACGATTACATCCTGCCTGACGGTGAACGTCTGCCGCTGGAGCGCTTTCTGGCGGAAATCCGTCAGGCCGGCATCGACGGTTTCTTCTCCTTCGACAGTGTCGCCGACACCTTCACCCATTGCTTCGCCGCCCCGGTCAAAGATCCGCAAGGCGTGGCGATTTGTACCTTGTGCATCGTCGCGCCACGGGCCGACGCGAAAACCCATTACGACGACTATCGCCGGGTACTGATCGAGAGCGCCAACAGCCTCGCCCGGCGCATCAACGAATAAGCGCGGCTGCCTGCGGCCGCGAAACGAGGAGTTCGACCATGACGACTGCCAACAATCATGCGGTGCAAAAGGGCGACGCGGCCATCGGCGCGCAGCTGGTGCGCGACGTCAGCCTGCCCGCGCTGGTGCTGCATCGCCAGGCACTGGAGCACAACATTCGCTGGATGCAGAAGTTCGTCAGCGACAGCGGTGCCGAACTGGCGCCCCACGGCAAAACCAGCATGACCCCGGCGCTGTTCAAGCGTCAGCTCGATGCCGGGGCGTGGGGCATTACCCTCGCCAGCGCGACCCAGACCCGTGCCGCCTTCGCCCATGGCGTGCGCCGGGTGTTGATGGCCAACCAGTTGGTCGGCACGCCGAACATGGCGCTGATCGCCGACTTGCTCGCCGATCCGGCATTCGAATTCCATTGCATGGTCGATCACCCGGATAACGTCGCCGACCTCGGCGCGTATTTCGCCTCGCGCGGGCTCACGCTCAACGTGATGATCGAGTACGGCGTCGTCGGCGGACGATGCGGTTGCCGCAGCGAACAGGAGGTCATCGAACTGGCCAAGGCGATCAACGCCCAACCGGCGCTGGCATTGACCGGCATCGAAGGTTACGAAGGGGTGATCCACGGCGACCACGCGGTCAGCGGCATCCGCGAGTTCGCCGCGTCTTTGGTGCGCCTGGCCGTGCAGTTGCAGGACAGTGGCGCGTTTGCCATCGCCAAGCCGATCATCACCGCGTCCGGCTCGGCGTGGTACGACCTGATTGCCGAATCGTTCGAGACGCAAAACGCCGCCGGGCGCTTTCTCAGCGTGCTGCGTCCGGGCAGCTACGTCGCTCACGACCACGGCATCTACAAGGACGCGCAGTGCTGCGTTCTCGACCGACGCAGCGATCTGCACGAAGGTTTGCGCCCGGCGCTGGAAGTCTGGGCGCATGTGCAGTCATTGCCGGAACCGGGTTTTGCGGTGATTGCACTGGGCAAGCGTGATGTGGCCTTCGACGCCGGTTTACCAGTGCCATTGCTACGCTACAAGGCCGGCGTGGTGCCCGTTTCTGGCGATGACGTGAGTGCCTGCAAGGTGACGGCGGTGATGGATCAGCATGCGTTCATGACAGTGGCACCGGGTGTTGAGTTGCGCGTCGGCGATATCATTTCCTTTGGCACCTCGCACCCGTGTTTGACGTTCGACAAGTGGCGGGTGGGGTTGCTGGTGGATGAGCAACTGACGGTGATCGAAAGTATGGAGACGTGTTTCTAAGGCTTCAGACCGAGGCGCGGCCAATCGCGAGCAGGCTCGCTCCCACAGAGGATCGTATTCCCATTGTGGGAGCGAGCCTGCTCGCGAAGGCGTCCGAACCAACACCTCCGAATCATCAGAGACACCACTATGAACACCTTAAGCCCCCTGGGCCCGAACACCCCGCGCATCGCCCTGATCGGCGAATGCATGATCGAACTGCAGCAGCGCGCCGACGGCAGCCTGCAGCAGAGCTTCGGCGGCGACACCCTGAACACCGCGGTGTACCTGTCCCGCGCCATGGGCAATAAGGCCAAAGTCGACTACGTCACCGCATTGGGCGACGACAGTTTCAGCGACGCCATGTGCCGCATCTGGGCTGGCGAAGGCATCCGTCTCGATCTGGTCCAGCGCCTGCCCGGTCGTCTGCCGGGTCTGTATTGCATTCAGACCGACGCCAACGGTGAGCGACGTTTTCTGTACTGGCGCAACGAAGCCGCCGTCCGCGAGTGCTTCACCACACCGGCCGCCGAACCGGTGCTGGCGGCGTTGCCCGATTATGACGTGCTGTATTTCAGCGGTATTACCCTCGCTGTACTCGGTGCAAAGGGCCGGGAAAGACTGATCGAAACCCTGATCAATGCGCGGCAGAACGATGCGCGCATCGTCTTCGACAACAACTACCGGCCGCGGCTGTGGGCCTCTGTCGAAGAGGCACGAGCGGCGTATCGCAGTATTTTGCCTTACGTTGATCTGGCGTTATTGACGGTGGATGACGAGCAGGCGCTGTTCGGCTTCCCGGACTGCGCTGAAGTGTTTACTGCCTACGCGCAGATCGGCACGCCAGAGGTAGTGCTCAAGCGCGGCGCCGAGGCTTGTCTGATTCGCTGCGAGGGTGAGGCATTCGAAGTGCCGGCGCAGAAGGTCGAGACAGTGGTGGATACCACCGCGGCGGGGGATTCGTTCAGTGCGGCGTATCTGGCCAGCCGTTTGTCCGGTGGCAGTCCTGTGGAAGCGGCGCAGGCTGGGCATCTGCTGGCGAGCCGGGTAATTCAGGTGCCGGGGGCTTTGATTCCGAAATAATCGTTTGAATGGCCGCTTGCTGCGCAATCGGTTCGCGAGCAGGCTCGCTCCCACAGGGGACCGCATTTCAGCCTCCACAGGGACTGCATTTCAGTGTCCAGAAGCAATGCATCACACCTAACACAGGTGGAATGCATTTCAACTGTGGGAGCGAGCCTGCTCGCGAAGAGGCCCGCAAGCCAACCACTAATCCCGGTAAAACACCTGCACCAGGTGATAACCAAATTTGCTCTTGATCGGCCCATGCACCGTACGCAGGGGCTTCTTGAAGATCACCGCATCAATCGCACCGACCATCTGCCCCGGTCGCACTTCGCCCAGATCGCCGCCGCGTTTGCCCGACGGGCAGGTGGAAAATTTCTTCGCCAGCACGTCGAACGCCTCACCCTTGGCGATGCGTTGTTTGAGCTGTTCGGCCTCTTCGGCGGTTTTCACCAGAATGTGGCGGGCTTGGGCTTTCATCGGGCGGTCCTGATAACGGGGTGACGGCGGGGCGCGGATTATGCCTCAAGTCACAGGGTTTGGCTGGTCATCGTGCGGATCTTGCTGGCCAGCAACTCGACCGCGAACGGTTTGGCGACCATGTCCATGCCATCCTCGAGAAAGCCCTGGCGCTCGGCGGCTTTCTGCGCGTAGCCAGTCATGAACAGCACCTTGAGGCCCGGCCGATGCTGACGGGCAATCTCCGCCAGCTGCCGGCCGTTCATGCCCGGCAAGCCGACATCGGTGACCAGCAGGTCCACGCGGCGGCTGGATTCGAGCAGGGGCAGGGCGGATTTCGCGTCGACAGCTTCGTAGGTTTGATACCCCAGCTCCCGGAGCAGATCGAGTACCAGCATGCGCACCGCCGGGTCGTCTTCGACCACCATCACGGTTTCCCCGGTGGCGATGGTCGGCGTTTGCTCAAGGGCAGGTTGCGTGGCTTGTTGCGCTTCAACGCCGTGCAGGCGCGGCAGATACAAACGCACGCAAGTGCCCTGGCCCGGCAAGCTGTCGAGGCTGACATGCCCACCGGATTGCTGGGCAAAACCATAAATCATCGACAACCCCAGGCCGGTGCCCTGGCCGATCGGCTTGGTGGTGAAAAACGGATCGAACGCTTTGGCGCGCACCGAGGGGGTCATGCCGGTGCCGTTATCGCTGACCGCCAGCATCAGGTAGTCGCCCGCTTTTACCGGTTCAAGCGTGGTGATGTCGCTGCCGTCGAGATAGACGTTGGCGGTCTCGATCAGCAACTCGCCGCCATCGGGCATCGCATCGCGGGCGTTGATCACCAGGTTGAGCAGGGCGTTTTCCAGTTGGCTGACGTCGGTGCTGACCGGCCACACCCCAGCGGTCAGTTGCAGTTTGAGTTCGATCGGATCGCCCTTGGTCCGGCGGATCAGATCCTCCAGCGATAGCACCAGCACATTGACGTCGAGGGTTTTGCGGTCCAGCGACTGGCGCCGCGAGAACGCCAGCAAGCGGTGAGTCAGTGCCGCCGCGCGGTTGGCCGAAGACACCGCCGCTTCGGTGAACCGCCCGATTTCGTCAGCCCGGCCGTTGGCAATGTAGCGCTGCATCAAGTCGAGGCTGCCGATGATCCCGGTGAGCATGTTGTTGAAGTCGTGGGCGATGCCACCGGTGAGCTGACCGACCGCTTCCATTTTCTGTGCATGGCGCAGGGCATCTTCAGCGCGCTCGCGTTCGAACATTTCGCTCTGCAAACGCTGATTGGCCAACGCCAGTTGCTCGGTGCGGGCGCTGACGCGTTCCTCAAGGGTTTCGTTGAGGTTGCGCAGGGCCTCTTCGGTTTTCTTGCGCTCGGTCTCGTCGATCACAAAGATATAGAAACCGTTGACCGCGCCGTCGGCGCCATAACGCGGCAGATAATTCATCAGCGCGTGGCGGCTGCTGCCGTCGCGGTGCGGCGTATACAGGCTGAAGGAACATGGCCGGCCCGCCAGCGCTTCGGCAATGTACGGCAGGCGCAGGAAATACGCCTCCTCACCAATCACCTCGCGGATCGTTTTCCCGTACAGCTCCTGTGGCGTGAGGCCGTACCAGTCCAGATAAGCCGCGTTGTTCAAGCGGAAGCGTTCTTCGCGATCGACGTAGCTGATCAGGATCGGCATGGCGTTGATGATCAGTTGCAGCTCGGTCTGACTCTGGCGCAATGCCTGTTCGGTGTGCTTGCGCTCGGTCAGGTCCAGCGCCGCACCGAGGAAGCGCGTCGGCCGGCCATGGTGATCCTTGTAACAGCGCCCGCGCGCAAACACCCAGCGCACCTCGCCGTCACTCTGCTGCAAGCGATATTCCTCGGCGTATTCGGTGCCGTGGGTGATGCAGTGTTTGATGCTGCGCGCAACCATGGCGCGGTCTTCGGGATGCACGCCTTGCAGGTAGTCGCTGATCGGCAATTGCCGGGCCTGTGCGGGATCGACCCCGTGCAGCTGAGCGAAATGCGCATCGGCGATAAAGCGGTCTTCGCCGATGTTCCAGTCCCAGGTGCCGACCGCGTCGGTGGCAGCCAGGGCCAGTTGCAGGCGCTCTTCGGTTTCACGTTGTGCCTGCAGGCTTTCTTCTGAGCGGCGCTGTAGCTCTAGCGCAACGCGGCGGCGCTCATTGGTTTCAATGGCGGTGACGAGAATCCCGGCGACTTGCGCGGATTCGTCGCGAATCGGGCTGTAGGTCAGATCAAGCCAGAAGTCGCTGTCCTTGCCGTCACGCTGCAAAGTGAAGCGGCGTTCGCTGTAGGTGCGTACCTGACCCTGCAGGACGGCAGAATAAATCGGGTCGGTAAAGTCGCGAAGCTCCGGCCAGACCTCATGCGCCGGCTGCCCGAAAGCCTGCGGATGCTTCTGCCCGGCAAGCATGGCAAAACCGTTGTTGTAGATCTGCGTTAGCTGCGGGCCCCACAGCAACACCATGGGCATGGGCGAGTGAATGACGATGTCGACCGCGGTGCGCAGGCTCTGCGGCCAGGTTTCGGCAGCGCCCAACGGGCCGCGACTCCAGTCGGTGCGGGTGAGCAGTGCCTGGGCATCATCGGGAATCGGTACAGCGTTCATTACATCGGTCCTGAGCATGGTTCGGTGAGGCGGCGTCTATCATTGTTGCAAACAGGCGTGCGTCAGGTGCAGGCCAATTTCTGTTCATTGAATGCTTCGCGGGTGATTTTTGCCATGGAAATCGATGCACTGTTAGCAATTTTGTCCAATAAAAACGGCTCAGACCTGTTTCTTTCAACAGGTGCAGCGCCCAGCGCGCGGATTGACGGCGTGCTCACGCCGTTGAGTGATCAGCCGTTCAAACTCGGCGATACCGCCGCCATCGCCGCCTCACTGATGGACGCCGAGCAGCAACGGGAGTTCGACCGGGATCTGGAAATGAACCTGGCAATCTCCCGAACGGGCATCGGCCGCTTTCGGGTCAACATTTTCAAGCAGCGCAACGACGTGTCGATCGTCATTCGTAACGTCAAACTGGATATCCCGCGGTTCGCCGATCTGAAGCTGCCGCCAGTGCTGCTCGACACCATCATGCTCAAGCATGGGCTGATTCTGTTCGTCGGCGCGACCAACTCGGGCAAATCGACCTCTCTGGCTGCACTCATCGATCATCGCAACCGCCATAGCACCGGGCACATCATCACCATCGAAGACCCGATCGAGTACATCCATCGGCATCAGCGCTCGATCGTCAATCAGCGAGAGGTCGGCGTCGATACTCGCAGTTTTCACGCGGCGTTGAAAAATACCTTGCGCCAAGCGCCGGATGTGGTGCTGATCGGCGAAATCCGCGACCGCGAAACCATGGAGCATGCCCTGGCGTTTGCCGATACCGGGCATCTGGTGTTGTCGACGCTGCATGCCACCAACGCCAATCAGGCGCTGGACCGAATCATCAATATGTTCCCGGAAGAGCGGCGGCCGCAGTTGTTGCATGCGCTTGGTAATAATCTGAAAGCCTTTGTCTCGCAGCGCTTGGTGCGCACTATTGATGGACATCGAAGAGCGGCGGTGGAGGTGCTTCTGGGGACACCAACAGTGGCGGACCTTATTCGTCAAAATGAACTTGGCGAACTAAAAAACATGATGGAAAAATCCGAAGATGCAGGAATGCAGACATTCGACTTTGCCCTCTACAAACTGGTTGAAGAGGGCGTTATCGATGTTGGCGAAGCATTGAAAAATGCTGATTCACTGAATAATTTAAGATTGCGAATCAAACTGGGTTCAGGCGATAAAAGACAAGAAGCCGCACCGGGAGAATGGGGCTTGATGGAATAATATCTGTTAGCGGAACACGTTTTTTTTCTTCCGATTTGTTGATTCGGAAACGTGAGCTAATAAACGTCTAATTGATTGATGTGCTGTTCTGTTTAAAGTTTGGTTAGCCATGTTGGCCTATAAAACTAAAACAGGATGAGTTGATGAAAATCAGAAATGATAACGCTGTAAGCTCGGTGATTGCCGCGCAAGACAGCAAGTTGTGTATTCAAGGCGACCAAACAGAGCGTGCAAAGATGACGTCGGTGCTCTACGCGTTGTATAAGGCGCGAAGAAGTGCCGTGCTGGTAAGCATGGATTCAATTACGTTGACCTTGCATGAGGGGTCATCGTTTTATTATATGCATAAGCCGCTCAGCAAAAAATTATCAGACTTGTTAAGTTCTTTCCATCCTGACGCGGAAGCAATCGTCACCCACGCTGGACTGGATCTTTGGCTGAATGACGGAAGTCCCGCTGAAACATTGCAACAGAAAATACAGGCTGATCCAGAAGCACAGTCGATCCTTAAAAAAATCATGCAAGCTGCACAGCTCACTGGCGGAGCTGTACGCTCGGTGGCAGACGAGGCCAGCTATGCCCAATGGTTGCAGTTCCATGGGCTGATTATCCCGGCCAGCGTCGAACAACTGGAGCAGTTGCTGAATTTTCTGCAATGGGAGTTTCGTGATCGTGAGCGCATCGACGAATATTGGCAACAAATAAACGGCCATAGTGGCGGCTCAGCTACATTGACCGAAGTGCAGTGCCAGGAAATTCGCGCATTGACCGCAAAATTTATTCCCGCAAACAAGAGTCTGCTGACGGTGCTGTATGAAAACGTCAAGCCGGTTTTACACGATGTTGTCGGTCCGGAAAACGCTGATGACATCCTGAACCAGATCACCCATCACGATTTTTCTTTTCAATTGGCGAAAAAATACATCGATGCCTTGGGATGGTGGGGCTCCGGCGCTGACGAAGTATGTAGTGGGGACGATTACGCCCAGGTTCTCTACACCGCAATTCTTATTCAGCTCGATCCGTTAATTGCTGAGAAGAAACGGCGCAATGTGATCGCCGGGTACGATCTCTATCATCCTGCGGTTGCTGCAGACAAGAAACTGCACGTCATACGAGAGGAGTTTGAAAGGCATCTGATTCGGCAAGGTACAGTCTCCCAGAGGCTAGCCCCTCTGGCGTCACACATGCTGTTATCGTGCGCAGCGCCAGGTCTGTTGATCAGTAACGTTCCGGAATGGCTCACCGCTGGCTCTATCGGTTGGGTCACTTTTTCTCAAGCGGTTGGCATGATTGAGTTGAGCGCCAAGGGGGCTTCACGTTTTGTGGACTACGAGGACGTCATGCTATTCGCCGATATGGGGTCCATCAGCCAGGCCCTGGGTGAACTACAAAGCCTGTCGGCGATTGATGTCATCATTGACTGGGCACTAATCAACGAAGTGATCGCCCATCATGATCTGGAGACTTCCACGACCGCAGCCGCCCAAACCGCTTTGCAGGCTTATCAAAGTCATGTGGGAACGATGGTCAACGGAGTGAAGGCTTTTTCCACGCCAGTACCCAATCGCAAGAAACTGGCGATGGCGGCGCTAAAACAAGTAATGCCTGACTGCGATTTTCTTGAAGAACCGCTGCTGCGCCCAGAACCATTTTCCAGTCTCAGGCAATCCATGCTGGATTTGCACATTCAAGGTGAACTGACTTCTGGAGTATGGGACTGGAATGAAAAGCCTCACATTCTTAGCCGATATCCACAGTTGATGGGTTTGGCTAATAATCAGACGATATTTAAAGCTGATGTGCGTAAGTATCACGGAGATATTCATCGGGCGATAGCTTCGAATATCAAACTCGCCTTGTCCGGAATACCTCGCCAGGATCGCGATATTATCGCTCGAAGCAAAATCACTTTCTTCACTGTGCGTGCACCGGTCACTGAGCTGGTTTACCCATCCAGCAATTACAATCTGATCGGTGTAGCAAACAAGGGGCCTACCTCAGTTGAAGTGCAATCCAAAAAAGATCAGGCAATAGGCCGCTTTGCTGTAATCATGATCGCTTCGTATGAGGGTGGAATACTTTGCTATGAATTATTCAGTCTCTTGGGTGAGTGTCGAAGAAACGACGCTCTGGGGGAGCTGATCATTGAAACGCAAAAAATGAACATGCCTTCGCGGCTGGACTTTAAAGGCAGTCCCAATGATGCTGTTTTTCCACTGCCTGCAACCCACCGAGTTCCAACTGATTTTCAAAGCTATACGCAAGGGTCACGTCCGCGTCCTGATGCGTCCGATATCATGGTCATAGAGAAACTGGGAGTGATTCCTGCGCCTGTGACCGCTGCACAGGAAAAACAAAGCCTCTATCAATTTTTCATGAGCGAGCCGATAAATAACATCGCGCAATTTGTGGTAACCCACCGACCCGTTGGAAGCGTGGAAGAGTTGACTATGGCCTTCACCGAGCTGACGGAGCGAGAGTCGATCGTTAAAAAAACAGAGGAGTGGGTAACATTTACCATTGATCTGCTGGTGCCTTTCAAGAGATGCATCGAGGATATTGCTTCCGGTGAACGTAACAAAGTCGTTGACGGTATCTACGCTTGTACGATGGATGCTATCGGCATCTTCTTCACGGTGTTGGGTGCGCCTGCAAAGATTCTGACCATAGCAGCAAGGACGGTTTCACTGACATCGAAGCTTGCCAGCGTGGTGAAATATTCATTGAAGCTGACAGTGTCTACGTTTAACCCTGTCGATGGCTTGCCAACAGCCGGGTATCTGGCTACCAAGTCACTTTTGAAAAGCGGGCTCGGGTTGACCAGAGAGGGTGTCAGGCTTTTTGACAAGGCTACCTCTCAGTTGCACAGACTGACCGGCAGACGCCAATCCGTAGACTTTATTCAACTGGCGAGTCTACCCCAAACTGGCCAGGGCAAATGGCGACCTCGTGCTGATGCGCTCGACGTATTTAGCGTATGCGCGCTGAACAGGAAAGATCAGTGGTACGCGATCAGCAGTCGGGGGACGCCTTGGGGCAAAAAACTGGCGAATTTCCAGTTCCAGCACACGTATTCTCTGCCTAGCGTCCGTTCTGAGAGTTACACACAACACATCATTAAAAATAGTTTGCCCATTGTCCGGAGTAAGATTGACGCGGCTGAAAAAGTGCTGGGGTATTCACAGCTGAATACCAAGACCGACCTTGCAATAGGTTTGTTTTTAGGCACTACTGCAAAAGGACGAGATGACTTTTCGATACTTTTGCGGGCCATCAGATTGAATGTCTACGATACTTCGTTGAGCAATTTTTTTCTGGATGTCGCAAAAGTTGACGAGCATACCGTTGATGTCATCCAAAGCCAGTACAGTGAGTGGAAGAATGCCGGTTTGCATGAGCGAGGAGAAATTCAATACCTGAACATCAATAGTCAGAATCTCAATCGCCGCTTCAATGATGCCGGCTTCAATTATGGTGAGGTCGCAGATGACCTGCTCCATGAAATGTTTCGTGCAGGTTCTGGCAAGACTGATCTGGTGGCTGCCAAGGCGCGGTTGCACAATCGAGTTCCTATGTTGGATGTGGCGCCGTTGTTGAATTTGGCAGCAGGACGCCTACCGAAATCGGGAGGAGGGTTCCACAGTGCTGCCGAAGCTCGCTCGAACGCGGATTCCCTTGCGCTTCTGACTGCTCTGCTGAGTCTGGTGGAAACAGACCTCGCCGCTTATTTCAGAAATATGGAAGTCCTGAAAGCCGCGGTCGCGGGCAATCCTGATCGCACTATAACTGGTGAGGTTTTGATTGAACTGAACACCGATTGATTTGCGTAAATTGCACTTGAGCGAGCCACTGTCTCACCCGGCCGTGCTCATTCATTGAGCTCCGGCCGATCCCGAAACTGCTCCAGCGCTTCGGGATTGGCCAGCGCATCGGTGTTCTTCACCGGCCGCCCATGCACCACTTCGCGCACCGCCAGTTCGACAATCTTGCCGCTGATGGTGCGCGGAATGTCGGTCACCGCAACGATCTTCGCCGGTACATGTCTTGGGGTGGTATTGGCGCGGATCACTTGGCGGATGCGCTGTTCGAGGTCTTCGTCCAGTTGCAGCCCTCCACGCAATCTCACGAACAACACGACCCGCACGTCATCCTGCCACTGCTGGCCGATGGCGACGCTGTCCATTATTTCGCTGAGCTTTTCGACCTGACGGTAGATCTCCGCCGTGCCGATGCGCACGCCGCCGGGGTTGAGCACAGCATCCGAACGCCCGTGTATCAACATCGCGCCGTGTGACGTTTGCTCGGCGTAATCGCCTTGTGCCCAGACACCGGGAAACAGGCTGAAATACGATTGGCGCAGCTTTGTCCCGTCCGGGTCGTTCCACAAACCGATCGGCATGGCCGGGAAATGCCGGGTGCAGACCAGTTCACCTTTCTCGCCAATGACCGCTTGGCCAGCCTCGTTCCAGACCTCGACTGCCATGCCCAGGCTTTTGCCCATGATTTCACCGCGTCTTACCGGCGACAGCGGATTGCCGTTGACGAAGCACGAGACAATATCGGTGCCGCCGGACATCGACGCCAGACACACATCGCTTTTGATCGCGCGGTAGACGTAATCGTAGCTTTGCGGCGACAGCGCCGAGCCGGTGCACAGCAGGGTTTTCAGGCTGCCCAGGTCATGGCTGTCGCGCGGGCGGGCACCGCTGCTTTCCAGAGTGGCGAGAAATTTCGGGCTGGTGCCGAACACGCTGATGTGCTCATCGTCGATCAAGTCGAGCAAGCGCTGGTGATCCGGTTGAAACGGCGAGCCGTCATAGAGCACCACCGCACTGCCGACTGCCAGTGCAGAGACCAGCCAGTTCCACATCATCCAGCCGCACGTTGTGTAATAAAACAGCCGGTCGCCGGGGCCGAGATCGCAATGCAGACCGTGTTCCTTGACGTGTTGCAGGAGCACGCCGCCGGTGCTGTGGACGATGCATTTCGGCACGCCGGTGGTGCCACTCGAATACAACACGTACAACGGATGGTTGAACGGCACCGGCACGAAATGCGCTTCGCCGCCCGCTGCGTAGAAGTCTTCCCACGCGCTCACTGCAGCTTGTGTCTGGTACACCTCTATGCGCGCTTGTGGATCGGCGTAGGGGACGATGATCAATTGTTTGAGCGTCGGCAGCTGTTCGAGGATGCCGTTGATCTTGTCGGTCTGGTCGATGGTCTTGCCGGCGTAGCGGTAAGCGGCGCACGTCAGCAGCACCTTCGGTTCAATCTGGCCGAAACGGTCGATGACCCCGTGAGTGCCGAAGTCCGGCGAGGAACACGACCAGATCGCCCCGAGGCTGGTGGTCGCAAGCATCGCCACCAGCGTTTGCCAGGTATTGGGCATGCACGCCGCGACCCGGTCACCGAGGCCCACGCCGGCCGCCTGTAAACTGGCCTGGAAACCGGCGACATGCTCGGCCAGTTCGGCCCAGGTCAATTGCTCGCGCTGACCGTTCTCCGCCACGCTGATCACCGCTACGGCGTCGTCGCGACGACGCAGCAAGTGTTCGGCGAAGTTCAGCGTTGCGCCGGGAAACCATTCGGCGCTGGGCATCTGCGCGCCTTCGCGCAGTACTGTGTCGGGCTGGGTATGGAAGCGGATATCGAAAAAATCGACAATTGCCTGCCAGAAATCCGCACGCTGCTCGATGCTCCATTGGTGCAGGGCAGAGTAGTCGTGAATGCTTAGATCGTGGCGTTGATTGATAGCACGGCGAAACGCATCCATGCGTGACTGGGCGATACGGTTGGCGTCGGGTTGCCAGAGGATGTCGGACATTGCTTGCCTCTTTTTATCGAATTGATGGAGCTCCCTGTGGGAGCGAGCCTGCTCGCTCCACAGAGGCGGCGTTATTGCGCGAGCCAGCCGCCATCGATATTCCACGCCGCGCCACGCACTTGACTGCCGGCCTCGCTGCACAGAAACAACACCAGCTCGCCCAGATGCTGCGGTGTGACGAATTCCAGTGACGGTTGCTTCTCGGCCAGCAAGTCATGCTGCGCCTGCTGCGGATCGACACCTTTGGCGGCACGATCGTCGATCTGCTTCTGCACCAGCGGCGTCAGCACCCAGCCCGGGCAAATGGCGTTGCAAGTCACGTTGCTGGTAGCGGTTTCCAGGCCGACCACTTTGGTCAGGCCGATCACGCCGTGCTTGGCCGCCACGTACGCTGCTTTACCGGTCGAACCGACCTGGCCGTGTACCGAGGCGATATTGATGATCCGTCCCCAGTTTTTGCGGCGCATGCCCGGCAGGCTCAGGCGGGTACTGTGGAACACCGAGGACAGGTTGATGGCGATGATCGAGTCCCAACGCTCGACCGGAAACTCCTCGACCGCCGCGACATGCTGAATGCCGGCGTTGTTGACCAGGATATCCACGCCGCCGAACTCGCGCTCGGCGTAGGCGATCATCTCGGCAATTTGCGCGGGGTCACTGACATCCGCCGGATGGTGGCCGACCTTGCCACCAAACTGGCCGACTTCGGCAATCACTGCCGACGCATCGCCAAAGCCGTTGAGAATCAGATTGGCGCCAGCCTTGGCCAGGCTGATTGCGATGCCCAGGCCAATGCCGCTGGTGGAACCGGTAACCAGTGCGGTCTTGCCGGAAAGAGTCGTCATGAGTGCCTCACACAATGCCAGTGGCGTAGAAGGTGCCGATCACTACGAAAACCGCCAGGGTCTTGATCAGCGTAATACAGAAAATGTCTTTATAGGCTTCGCGGTGGGTCAGCCCGGTCACCGCCAACAGGGTAATCACCGCGCCGTTGTGCGGCAGGGTGTCCATGCCGCCGCTGGCCATGGCGGCCACGCGGTGCAGCACTTCCAACGGGATGTTCGCCGCGTTGGCCGCGCTGATGAACTGCTCGGACATCGCCGCCAGCGCAATGCTCATGCCACCCGATGCCGAACCGGTGATGCCGGCCAATAGCGTCACGGTGATGGCTTCGTTGACCAATGGGTTGGGGATCTGTTTGAGCCAGTCCGCCAGCACCAGAAAGCCCGGCAACGAGGCGATCACTGCGCCAAAACCGTATTCGGACGCGGTGTTCATCGCCGCCAGCAGTGCCCCGCTGACCGCGCTCTTGCTGCCTTCGGCGAGCTTGCTGCGAATCGCCTGAAAGCCGAACGCCAATACCATCAGAATGCCGACCAGCAACGCCGCCTGTACTGCCCAGATCGCCGTGAGCTTGGCGATCTCGGTGGTGACCGGCGTGGCCATGCCTGGCAGCGCGAGGCTGTGGGTCTTGCCGTACCACTGCGGAATCCAGTGGGTGAACAGCAGATTCATGATGCCCACCGCGAGCAGCGGCGACAGGGCAAGCCACGGGTTGGGCAGTTTCAGGTCTTCAGCGGTTTCCGGCTCGTTGCGCAGTTCAGTGCCGTAGCCCTCACCCGCGCGCTGGGCCTTGTTGCGCTGACGCTGCAGGAACAGCATGCCGGCGCAAAACACGAAAATCGTGCCGATCACACCCAGCCATGGCGCGGCCCACGCGGTGGTGTTGAAGAACGTACTGGGAATGATGTTTTGAATCTGCGGGGTGCCGGGCAGGGCGTCCATGGTGAAGGAAAACGCGCCGAGGGCGATGGTCGCCGGGATCAGCCGTTTGGGGATATTGCTCTGGCGGAACATCTCCGCGGCAAACGGATACACCGCAAACACCACCACGAACAACGACACGCCGCCGTACGTGAGCAGGGCGCAAACCAGTACGATCACCAGCATGGCCTGGCGAGTGCCGAGCAGGCGAATCGCAGCAGCGACGATCGAACGAGAGAAACCCGACAGCTCGATCAGCTTGCCGAACACTGCGCCGAGCAGGAATACCGGAAAGTACAGTTTGATGAAGCCGACCATTTTTTCCATGAACACCCCGGTGAAGGCAGGCGCGACAGCGGAAGGATCGGTGAGCAGGACCGCGCCGAGCGCGGCAATCGGGGCGAAGAGGATAACGCTGTAGCCACGGTAGGCGGCCAGCATCAGCAGCGCGAGGGCTGCCAAGGCAATGATCACACTCATGGTGTGTCTCTCCAGATTTGTTATTTTTGTGGGTGGAACGGGTGTGGAGAGGTGTTAGCGAGATTTGTGCCAATTGGTTAAGTGGTTGAAATATATGATGTTATTGAGTGAAAGGCGGAAGTTTGAGAACAAGATGTCTCTATTTTGAGATAGCAGTGCATGATCCGGCGTCTTCGCGAGCAGGCTCGCTCCCACATTTGGGGCGCGTTTTATCCGTGGGAGCGAGCCTGCTCGCGAAGCTTTTGCAGTTGTCTCAATAAAGAGACCAGATCTCAAAAGGTGGATCAGGCAATCCCCAACGCCAGCATTTTCTTGTACAGCGTCGACCGCCCAAGTCCCAGTCGGGCCGCTGCTTCCGGCACTTTGCCCGCGCTTTGCGCCAGTGCGGCCTGTATCAATTGCCGGTCGAAGCGCTCCCGCGCCTGCGCGTAGGTTTCTACCGCCGCGGTTTCGGGCACGTGCGCGGACGTACGTTCAACCGGTGTCAAGGTGCCAATCGCTGCCCGCAGATCCTGCTCGGTCAGAATCAGGTCATCACTGAGTAGGGCCGCGCGCTCAAGCACATTACGCAATTCGCGAATGTTCCCCGGCCACGCATGTTGGCCAAGCAACGTCAGCGCATCCCGGTGCAGCTCGTGCTGACTTCGCAGTTCCTCAAGAATCGCCTCGCTGAGCGCCGGCAAATCATCAAGGCGTTCGCTCAGCGGCGGTACCTGGATCGGCAGCACATTAAGCCGATAGTACAAATCGGCGCGAAATTCGCCGCGCTTGATCGCCGCTTGCAGATCGGTCGACGTCGCCGCAATGACTCGTACGTCACTTTGAATCACTTCGTTGGAGCCGACGGGTTCAAACTCCTTTTCCTGCAGAACGCGCAGCAACTTGCTCTGCAGTGGCAGTGGCATGTCGCCGATCTCGTCGAGAAACAGCGTACCGCCCTGAGCGATCTGCAACTTGCCGGTGCGCCCCTTGCGATCAGCACCGGTAAACGCACCGGGAGCCGTGCCGAAAAATTCAGCTTCGAGCAGCGCTTCCGGGATCGCCGCGCTGTTGATGCTGACGAATGCCTTGTGCGCGCGGGGCGATGCGCTGTGGATTGCCTGGGCCAGCAGCTCTTTGCCGGTACCGGTTTCACCGAGCAGCAATACCGGCGATTCGGCACTGGCACTGCGCCGGGCGCGGCGTTTGACTTCGAGGCTGGCGGCGCTGGTGCCGATGAAATGGGCAAAGTTGTATTTGGTCTGCCGGGCGCGCAATAGCGAACGGGTCGAGGCCAGTTCTTCCTGCATGCTCAGGTAGCGCTTGAGCATTGGCGACAGCGTGCGCAACTCATCGAACAGGGCGAAACCGATCGCACCGATCACCGTGCCGGCATCGTCATGGATCGGCAGACGCATCACCACCAACGGCTCTTTTGGCGTGTCTTGCATGTCGAGCAGAATCGGCCGACCGGTGCGTACCACTTCGCGCAACAGACTGCTGGGAATTACGCTTTCGCAGGCCTTGCCGATCGCGCTGGCAGCCGATTCCAGGCCGAAACGCCGGGCATAGCGCTCGTTCATCCAGACGATATTCGCATCCCGATCGACGATCACCGTGCCTTCGCTCGACTGCTCGATGATCTCGAACAGCGAGCGGATCGCCAGCGTGCGAACGCGTTGGTAGTCCTTGAGGCTTTCGGTGGTGTTCATCTGTTGAATGATCCTGATGGTATGTTGCCTGGGCCGGCCCCTTCGCGAGCAGGCTCGCTCCCACAGTGAAACCGGTCGTCACCCAAAGCGTGAGCAGCCGCGAACCTTGTGGGAGCGAGCCTGCTCGCGAAGGCCGCGACGCGGTATCGGGTAGAACACCGATTATGCCTACCCCGGATGCGCCGCCGCCAACAGCTCTTTGGTGTAAGGATGCTGTGGCGCATCGAACACTTCATGGCTGGCGCCACGTTCCACGACTTTACCGTCCTTGATCACAATCATGTCATGGGCCAGCGCGCGTACTACGGCCAAATCATGGCTGATGAACAGGTACGTCAGGCCGTGTTTTTCCTGCAACTGGCGGAGCAGGGCGACCACCTGTTTCTGCACCGTGCGATCCAGCGCCGACGTCGGTTCGTCGAGCAGAATCAGCGCCGGTTTCAATACCAGTGCGCGGGCGATGGCGATGCGCTGGCGCTGACCACCGGAAAACTCGTGGGGATAGCGATGACGACTTTGCGGGTCGAGACCGACCTCCTTGAGCACGCGGATTACTTGCGCATCGCACTCATCCGCGCTCGATTCACAATGCACTTCGAGGCCTTCGCTGATGATCTGCGCGACCGACATTCGCGGGCTGAGGCTGCCGAACGGATCTTGAAACACCACTTGCATCTGCCGGCGCCATGGGCGCATCTGCTTCTGATTGAGCCCGTCGAGCGCTTCTCCCTGAAAACGAATGCTGCCTTCGGATTCGAGCAGTCGCAGAATCGCCTGACCCAGCGTTGACTTGCCTGAGCCGGATTCGCCGACGATACCCAACGTTTTGCCGCGCTGGATATTCATACTGATGCCATCCACCGCGCGCAAGTATTGCTTGCGCTGAAACAGCCCGCCACCGACGGCGAACTCGACCTTCAGATCAGCGACTTCCAGCACATTCTCGCGCTCGTCCCGTGGCAGGGCTTCGCCTTCGGGTTCGGCGTTGAGCAGCACGCAGCTGTAAGGGTGCTTTGGCTCGGTGAACAAGGTTTCGCAAGGTGCCTGCTCGACGATTTCGCCGGCCTTCATTACGCAGACACGTTGGGCGATGCTGCGCACCAGGTTGAGGTCATGGCTGATCAGCAGCAGCGACATGCCGAGGCGTTGCTGCAGGGATTTGAGTAGCAGCAGAATCTTGCGCTGCACCGTGACGTCGAGTGCAGTGGTCGGTTCGTCGGCGATCAACAATTCCGGTTCGCACGCCAAGGCCATGGCGATCATGACCCGCTGCCGTTGCCCGCCGGAGAGTTGGTGCGGGTAGGCTTTCAGCCGCTCTTTGGGTTTCTGGATGCCTACCAGACCAAGCAGTTCGAGAATCCGTTGCTGCGCCGCTTTGCCACCGAGGCCACGGTGCAACAGAAGCGTCTCGCCAATCTGCTTTTCGATGGTGTGCAGTGGATTGAGCGAGGTCATCGGCTCCTGAAAGATCATCGCGATACGGTTGCCGCGCAACTCACGCAATACCTTTGGATCAGCCCCCAGCAGTTCCTGCCCACGATAACGAATGCTGCCGCGGGTGTGCGCTTCGGATTCAGGCAGTAACTGCAGGATCGAATGCGCGGTGACTGACTTGCCCGAGCCGGATTCGCCGACCAGCGCCAGGCATTCGCCCGGCCGAATATCCAGGCACAGGTCACGCACCACGGTCTGGCCATGGAACGCGACATTGAGGTTACGGATTTCAATCAGATTGTCAGTCATGGGCACGCTTCAGGACCTTGGATCGAATGCGTCACGCAACGCTTCGCCGATGAATACCAACAGAGACAGGATCAGCGCCAGGGTAAAAAACGCCGTCAAGCCGAGCCAGGGCGCTTGCAGGTTCTGTTTGCCCTGGCCAATCAACTCACCCAGCGAGGCACTACCGGCGGGCATGCCGAAGCCGAGAAAGTCCAGCGCGGTGAGGGTAGAAATCGCTCCGGTGAGAATGAACGGCAGGTAGCTCAAAGTCGCATTCATCGCGTTGGGCAGTATGTGCCGGAAAATCACTTTGCGGTCGCTGAGCCCCAACGCACGGGCAGCTTTGACGTATTCCAGATTGCGCCCGCGCAGGAACTCGGCGCGCACTACATCCACCAACGCCAACCACGAAAACAGCGCCATGATCCCCAGCAACCACCAGAAATTCGGCTCGACGAAACCGGAAAGAATGATCAGCAGGTACAACACCGGCAACCCCGACCAGACTTCCAGCAGCCGTTGCCCAAGCAAGTCGACCCAGCCGCCGTAGTAGCCCTGCAACGCGCCGGCGGCAATGCCGATCAGTGCGCTGACAAACGTCAGCATCAAGGCAAACAGAATCGACACCCGCGCGCCGAAAATCACCCGCGCCAGCACATCTCGCGACTGATCGTCAGTCCCCAGCCAGTTGACCGATGTAGGCGGGCTGGGCGCGGGTTTATTCAGGTCATAGTTTGGCGTGTCGTCACTGAACGGAATCGGCGGGAATAGCAGCCAGCCGCCGTCCTTGCGAATCAGGTTCTGCACATAGTCGCTGCGATAATCGGCCTGGAACGGCAGCTGCCCGCCGAACTCCTGTTCGGTGTGACGCTTGAACACCGGGAAGTACCACTGGCCCTGATAACTGACCATCAACGGCTTGTCGTTGGCGATCAATTCGCCGCCGAGTGTCAGCAGGAACAGGCCGATGAACAGCCATAGCGACCACCAGCCGCGACGGTTTTTCTTGAAACGCTCGAAACGACGACGACCCAACGGCGAGAGCTTGAACATCAGGCGTTCCTCGCGGCGAAGTCGATACGCGGGTCGACCAGGGTGTAGCAAAGGTCACCAACCAGTTTTATCAGCAGGCCGAACAGGGTGAATATGAACAACGAGCCAAACACCACCGGATAATCCCGCGAAACCGCGGCTTCGTAGCTCATGCGGCCGAGGCCATCGAGCGAAAAAATCACTTCGATCAGCAGGGAGCCGGCGAAGAACACACTGATAAAGGCTTGAGGAATCCCCGATACCACCAACAGCATGGCGTTGCGGAACACGTGGCCATACAGCACACGCCGCTCACTCAAGCCTTTGGCTCGCGCAGTCACCACGTATTGACGGGTGATTTCATTGAGAAAAGAGTTTTTCGTCAGAATCGTCAGCGTCGCGAATCCGCCGATGACCAGCGCCGTCACCGGCAGCACCAGGTGCCAGAAATAGTCGGCGATCTTGCCCAGAGTCGACAGCGATTCGAAATTGTCCGAGACTAGCCCGCGCACCGGAAACCAGTTCAGCGAAGTGCCGCCGGCGAACACCACAATCAGAAACATGGCGAACAGAAACGCCGGCATCGCGTAGCCGATAATGATTGCGGTGCTGCTCCAGACATCGAAATGACTGCCGTGGTGTACGGCCTTGCGAATCCCCAGCGGGATCGACACCAGATAGGTAATCAATGTCGCCCACAAGCCGAGCGAAATGGTCACCGGCATCTTTTCCAGGATCAGATCAGTGACCGTGGCGCCACGGAAGAAACTCTTGCCGAAGTCCAGCTGCGCATAGTTTTTCAGCATCAGCCACAGGCGTTCATGGGCCGGTTTGTCGAAGCCGTATTGTTTCTCGATGTCCTTGATCAATTGCGGGTCGAGGCCACGGCTGGCGCGCGAAGTACCGCCCGTCGTCTCGCTGGCACCGCCACCGACATTCGCACCGCCGATCCCTTGCAGGTGAGCGATGGCTTGTTCCACTGGCCCACCGGGAGCGGCCTGAATGATCACGAAATTGACCAGCAGAATGATCACCAGCGTCGGGATGATCAGCAGCAGACGTCGCAGTATGTAACCCCACATCAATGCGGCCCTCCGGGTCTGCCGCGGGAAATTTTTTCAGCGGTCATCTGCTGGTTGGTCAACGGCGTGCGGCTGATCTCCCACCAGCTCTCGATCGCTTCGTCATTGCTGGCTTGAACAGTCGGTATGCCAAAGCGGTTCCACCATACGGTGGAAGTGCCGGGCGGATAATAATTGGGGATCCAGTAGTAGTTCCATTGCAGAACCCGGTCCAGCGCATGTGCATAGCGCAGCATGTCGGCCTGGGTCGATGCGCGAATCAGGCCGTTGATCAAGGTATCCACCGCCGGGTTTTTCAACACCATGTAGTTGTTGGCGCCGGGATCGTTGGCGGAGGCCGAGCCAAAGTAGTTCAACAGCTCACCGCCGGGGGATGTGGTGACCGGATAGCCCGTGACGATCATGTCGTAATCGCGACTCATCAGCCGGTTGACGTATTGCGACGAATCGATGCGGCGGATATTGAGCTCGATACCGATCTGTTTCAGCGTGCGTTTATACGGTAGCAGCAGACGATCCATGCCGTTCTGGCTGACCAGAAAAGTGAAGCTCAGCGGCTCGCCCTGGGCGTTGACCAATTGATCGCCATCAGGTTTCCAGCCGGCTTGTTCGAGCAGTTCAAGGGCTTGCAGCTGCTTGTCGCGGATCACGCCACTGCCATCGGTTTTCGGCGCTTCGAAGACTTTACTGAACACCTCGTCGGGAATCTGCCCCCGCAACGGTTCAAGGATTTTCAGTTCTTGCGCATCGGGTAACTCGGTCGCAGCGAGCGACGTGTTGGAGAAGTAGCTCTGCTGGCGGATATACAGGCTGCGCATCATCTGCCGGTTGCTCCACTCGAAATCCCAGAGCATCGCCAATGCCTGGCGCACACGCCGGTCGGCGAACATCGGCTTTTGCAGATTGAACACAAACCCCTGGGCCGATTGTGGCGCTTCGGTCGCCAGATGGGCTTTTTGCAGACGGCCGTCGCTCAGTGCGGGGCTGTCATAGCCGATCGAATAACCGGTCGCCGAGAACTCGCGGTTGTAGTCGTAGGCACCGCCGCGCAGCACTTGGCGAGCGACATCGGTGTCGCCGAAATATTCGATGCTGAAATGATCGAAATTGTATAGGCCGCGACTGACCGGCAGGTCCTTGCCCCACCAGTCGGGGTTGCGCTCAAAGGTGATGCTGCGCCCGGAATCGACCTTGCCGACTCGATAGGGACCGCTGCCCAGCGGTGCTTCATAACCGCCCCCGCCAGCGAAATCGCGGGTTTTCCACCAGTGTTCAGGGAACACCGGGAGCGTCGCTATATCGAGGGGCAGGGTGCGGTTTTCGTTGCTCTTGAAATCGAAACGCACGGTCAGCGGCGCTTCCACCTCGACGCCTTTGACGTCGGCGAACTGGGTGCGATAGCGCAGGCTGCCCTGGGTCATCAGAAGGTCATAGGTGTAGCGCACGTCTTCGGCGGTAATCGCTTTGCCGTCGGCGAAGCGAGCCTTGGGATTGATGAAAAAACGCAGCGACAGGCCATCGTCCGAGCGCTCCATCTTTTGCGCGACCAGGCCGTATACGGTGTAAGGCTCGTCCAGCGAGCGCTGGGCCAGCGGCGAATACAACAACCCATCGATCTGCGTGACACCGATGCCTTTGTCTATATAGGGAAGGACATGGTCGAAGTGGCCGATCTCGATGGCCGAGCGGCGCATCGTGCCGCCCTTGGGGGCCTGCAGGTTGGTGTAGTCGAAATGGCTGAAACCGGGAGGGTACCTGGCAGGCTCGCCATAAACGGTCAGAGCATGTTGCGGTGCGGCGTTCGCGCTTGCACCAGCCGTCAGCAGGGCGAGGGCGGCGAGCATCAATGTGGGGAAAACCAGTCGCATTGTCAGCCTTGGGACTTGAATCGATAAGCGCAAGTTGTACGCGAGAGGCGCGTCGCTCGCCAGCCGTATGTGTAACTGAAACACAACGGCCCGCCAGAAGGCGGGCCGTTGCGGGCAGTCGGACGACGAATCAGTCCTGACGGCTGGTGACTTCCAGCAGGTGATAGCCGAACTGGGTCTTCACCGGGCCTTGCACGACATTGATTGGCGCGCTGAACACGACGGTGTCGAATTCCTTGACCATCTGACCAGGACCGAAGGAACCCAGGTCACCGCCCTGACGGCTCGATGGGCAGCTGGAGTTGGCCTTGGCCACTTCGGCGAAATCGGCGCCGCCTTCGATCTGGGCCTTGAGTTCGTTGCACTTGTCTTCGCTGGAAACCAGGATGTGGCGGGCAGTGGCTTTAGCCATGGGAATTTCTCCAAATGTATTTCAGTAAAGTGCGGAGCCTACCGGATTCAGTAAGTGATTTCTCGGCAAAGTTCCGCGACTTTGTCAGTGGTGCCATTCAGAGACTGGCGGCTCGCAGACGCTCGGCATGTTCCACATACAGTTCGATCGGGTCGGGCAGCGCCGTCACCGTGCCGGCCGCACGGCGCAGACTGCCCAGGTGATCCAGCGGATAGTCCGAGCGAATTACCTGGCCCAGGTGAGAGCTGAAACGACCGACGAAACCATCGTTCTGCTCCGTCTCGGTCATGAAGTATTGCGAAAGGGCATGAAAGATACTTTGCGTCGGATCGAATGTCGACGGGTTGTCTGTCGCTATGACGCCGCTCCAGGAGTAATAACGCACCCCGTTGACCTGTTCAGGTCCATGACCACCCCATGTCTTGGGTAAACCCTGCGGGAAGCGGTCATTGAAATTGCCGACCCCCTCGGTCGTCAGTGCATTGAGTGCCGCCAATGCATTCTGTGGCAACGTCAGGTTGCCACTGATCAATGAAAGAAAGTTCGAAAACAAGGTCGCTACGTTCTGTGCCACGGTTTCTGGCAGTCTCCCCGGGACCAGTGCCTTGCGCAGAAAATCCGCCAGTTCCGATCCGTGATTCGGGCCACTGACCGACGTCACCGAAGCGACGGAGTGTGGGGCAAGCGCCGCCGCGTATCGAGCAGCCAATGCTCCCTGACTGTGTCCAACAAGATTGACTTTTTTCGCGCCTGTGCCCCGTAGCACACGATCGATCTGTGCAAGCAACTGCTCACCCCTTGTTTCGTTTTTATGGGTCGCCGAAAGGTGCGGGACAAACACCTGGCTGCCGGCTGTTTTCAGTGCGCTCTTTACGTCATGGAACAGCTCGAAATGGCCGATGCGCTCGAATCCGAACAGGCCGTGTACCAACAGGATGGGATAACGAGTTGAAGCATTCCGTTGCATGTTCTTACCTTTTTCACAGAAGTTCATCGGGGAATTCGGACGCCACTCTAAAACACTCGTCCCGTTGAAGAAGTAGGAAGAGGCATCTCTTGGCCGTTGAATCTGGACTAGAGGTTGTACGAATTTTCAGATACTTGTGAGATCCGAATCGGAAGTTGCCGCCATCTTTCGCATGCTTATTGTCGCTTTCGTACTGTTTGCCTACTCGGCGCGCAGCTTTTACTGGATCTCTGCGGCGAATCGGGCTGACAGCGGAAATTCGCCGAATCCCGTTCAATAGATGCTGTCGACGCCGCTTGCGAAGCGGCGTTTTTCCAAGGAATGGAGCCACTAATGAACACGCACGAAGTCGAGTTTTGCTACCGGATGCGCCACCCCGTTGGACCCTGTCAGCCCAGTGAACTGCTGCCAGCGGTAACCCTGGATTGCGTGGAAGGCACTGTGCTTGATCCTTCCATGAGCAGGGTCGTTGTCCGTATCGCTCCCTATGCTTCCATGGCCTGTGGCGACCGCTTGCTGCTGAGTTGGGACGGGCTGGATATAGAAGGCTTCGCTTACCAGCATGAAATGGTTCGCTATGTCACCGAAACCCAGGTCGGCAAGGATGTTGTCTTCGTCATCAAAGGGCTGCATGTCGCGGCGCTCGACGGCGGTTCGCTGGAGGTCTACTGGACGCGAGTCAGTGCCGGCTCTGCGGAACCCTCAGAGTCGGCGCGTTTGCAATTGTCGGTCGGTGATGCGCGGCCACATTTGCTCGCACCAATCGTAGAAGGCGTGATCAGCGGAACGCTGGACCCAGCGCGAATGCCGGAGGGTACGCTTGTCGTCATGCAACCATATGCACGAATGGCTGCTGGCGATCGGGTGACCTTGTTGTGGGGCGCCGATGCGGTCGCAGCTTCATTCAAGGACAGCTTGAAGGTCGAGGCCTTCGCGGTGGCCGACGCGCTGTCATTCTGGGTTGACGGAGCGTATATCGCCGGCCATTTCGGTGAGCAGGTCGTGGTGCGTTACCGGGTCGAAGACTCTTACGGTGCAGTGCGTGAGTCCGAAGTGACGAAGCTCCTCGTGACACCTTTCGTGCGTGGTGATCTTGACGCCCCCGATGTACTGGAAGCGCAGGATGGCGTGCTGGACAGCGAGGATTCAGTCGATGGCGTGACCATCGTGATCGGCAATGCCCTGACGCAGGAGGGGGAGTTGGTGTACCTCAAATGTGACGGAGAGTTATTCAATCATCGCGACGATCGCGAGATCACTCGCGAAACGGCGGGGAAGCCGCTGATTTTCATCGTGCCGCACCGGTTCTGGCGTGAGCATCATGGCACCACGGTGCGTGTCGCCTACGTGGTTGAACGTCTGGATGACATCAGTCAGGAGTCCACAGCAACTCAGGTACGGGTAGAGGCGTAGCGCTGATGTGGCCAGCCCCCGAGTTCCTATCAAAACCGGGGGCTGGTGAGTCAATCAGTTGCGGGTCTGCGCAGCAAGACGCTTCGCGGCGTCGAGCAGCAAGCGCTCCGTGTCACCGAAGCCGAGGCAACCATCGGTGATCGATACCCCATAGCGTAAAGACCCGCTCAGTGGCTGGCAGCCCTCGAACAGGTGGGATTCCAGCATCATGCCGATCAGAGCTCGGTCTCCCTGCAGCCGTTGTTCAAGTACTTCGTTGAAAACGCCAGGCTGACGCGAAGGGTCTTTCCCGCTGTTGGCGTGACTGCAATCGACCATGATCCGGCTCGGGATGTTAAGCCTGCTCAGATCCGCGTGAATTTTCGTCACGCTATCGCGATCATGATTCGGTCCTTTGTGCCCGCCGCGTAGCACCAGGTGGGTGTCAGGGTTGCCTGGTGTTTGAATGATCGCCGGATGACCTTGGCTGTCGACGCCGAAGTGGCGATGCGGGTGCGCTGCCGAGCGCATCGCGTCGACCGCAATTGCGGCGCCGCCGTCGGTGCCGTTCTTGAAGCCTACCGGCATGCTCAAACCGCTGGCCATCTCGCGGTGGATCTGCGACTCCGTAGTGCGCGCGCCAATCGCTACCCAGCTCAGCAAATCATCGAAGTACCCAGCGGCCATCGGTTGCAGCAGTTCTGTGGCCACCGGCAAGCCGAGCCGGATCATTTCCAGCATCAATTCACGTGACAGCGCAAGGCCGCCGGCCATGTCATCGCTGCCATCCAGGTGAGGGTCATAGGCCAGGCCTTTCCAGCCAACCGTGGTGCGCGGTTTTTCGACGTAGGCACGCATCACCAGAAGCATGTCGTCGCTGACCTGTTCAGCCAGTCGAGCGAGTTTGCCAGCATATTCGAGCGCGGACTGCGGGTCGTGGATAGAGCAGGGGCCGACAATCACCAGGAGGCGCTGGTCCTGGCCGTTGAGAATGGCGCGTACCGCCTGGCGTTGGGCGGCGACTTGCAGGCTTAAGATGTTGCTGAGGGGTAATTGCTGTTTGAGTTGCAACGAACTGGGCAGACGCAACGTCAGCGCTTCGTTGGCAGGGTTCAACGTGGACAGTGGCAGAGCGGAAACGGACGAGTTCATATTCGGTCTTCCTGGGCTGGCGGCGGTTTGTTACCGCGCGCTCGGCCCTACTGGGGTGTTCGACAATTGGCCGGATTGGCTACGTGTGTGTGCTTGCCACCTGAAGGTGACCGATCGGAGGCGGCAGGCTGTCCCGAGCGGAAGCTGGTAAATCGCCAGGCGCTAAAGCTGTCGTAACGGTAATAAGTGGCGTAATTCATGGGTGAGTCCTCAAATGTCTGGTGGTGTGGCTGGAAATTTGTGAAGCCTGAAAAAACAAAACCCCCGGTCGGGGAGCCGACCGGGGGTTGAGAAATCTCTGGTAGGCGACCCGTTTACATGGGCGCCGTCTGGGTATCAGGCGCGCCAGTGGCTAAACCAATACCCAAAATAGAAGCTGACCGGAGCGCAAGCACCCTTAATCCACGCAGCCGTAACCGAGCGCTGTGCGCTGACGGTATGAAGCTGTGAAAAGGCGTTGAGCATGGTCTGTCTCCGTTGAATGAGCCGAGCTTACTCGACGCTGACAGCCGGCAGCAATCAGAAATTGCTATGGCCTGTTCAAGATAACGCCTATTGTCGAAATGCCAGGTAACGTGACACGCGCAACGATAGCTGTTCACCGTGGACGAATTGCGTCGTCAACTGTGCTCGCCCGGGTCTGACAATGCGCAATAGAATGGCAACTGCCCAGATGTGGCGTTACCGGAGAAGGCATGATGAGCTTTGAATTACGTCTCGCCACCACCGATGATTTGACATTCGCCCGCGAATTGACCTGCCGCAACATGTTGCCTTACTACATAGAGCATGAACTGCCATGGCGGGACGATGTATTTGATATCGCGTGGTCGGAACGGCAGAACTGGCTGATAGTGCGCGGAGAAGTTTCTGTCGGGCACATCAGCTTGAGCCGGGATATGAGCGCGCTCTATATTCGCGAATTACAGGTCGATGAAGCGTTTCAGCGCCAAGGCGTCGGTTCCTGGGCAATTGATCAGGTTATCAACATGGCCAGGGGAGAGCGGCGGCGGGCTATCCGGTTGACCGTCTTTGAGAACAACCCAGCGAGAAACCTGTACGAAAGAAAAGACCTACAGGTTAAGGGAAAGGACGAGTGTTTTCTGCGAATGCAGCTTGATATCGGCACACCTGTGCTCTGAAACCCGCAGCCGGCAAGCCCTCAATGATGTATTGAAACTTTTTTAATGCTGCTTTCCGCTAGGTCTGTGTGGCGCTTTTTGCTAAGGTGTCCGGCATCCCAATATGACCATATCGCGAGGTGTCTGCTTGATTAGGGTGCTAGTGGTCGATGACCATGATCTCGTTCGTACGGGCATTACCCGCATGCTGGCCGACATCGACGGCTTGCAGGTGGTCGGCCAGGCCGAGTCCGGGGAAGAGTCCCTGATCAAGGCTCGAGAGTTGAAGCCCGATGTGGTGCTCATGGACGTCAAGATGCCCGGCATCGGTGGCCTTGAAGCCACGCGCAAACTCCTGCGCAGTCACCCGGATATCAAAGTCGTCGCTGTGACGGTGTGTGAAGAGGATCCTTTTCCTACGCGTTTGCTGCAGGCCGGCGCTGCAGGATATCTGACCAAGGGCGCCGGATTGCCGGAAATGGTTCAGGCCATTCGCCTGGTATTCGCCGGTCAGCGCTACATCAGTCCGCAAATCGCTCAGCAACTGGCGATCAAGTCATTCCAGCCGTCCAACGATTCGCCCTTCGATGCGCTGTCCGAGCGGGAGATCCAGATCGCATTGATGATTGTCGGGTGTCAAAAAGTGCAGATCATTTCCGACAAGCTGTGCTTGTCGCCGAAAACCGTGAATACCTACCGCTACCGTATTTTCGAGAAGCTTTCGATCAGCAGCGACGTCGAGTTGACGCTGTTGGCGGTGCGTCACGGCATGGTTGATGCCAGCCTCTGATATGACTGAAACATTCGATTCCAGTGCATTCCTGTCGACCGTCAGCGGACGCCCAGGCGTCTATCGCATGTTCGACAGTGATGCGCGACTGTTATACGTCGGCAAAGCCAAGAACCTGAAGAAACGCCTGGCCAGCTACTTTCGCAAAACCGGCCTGGCGCCTAAGACGGCAGCACTGGTCGGACGCATTGCGCAGGTCGAGACGACCATCACGGCGAACGAGACCGAAGCGCTGTTGCTTGAACAAACGCTGATCAAGGAATGGCGTCCGCCGTACAACATTCTGTTGCGCGACGACAAATCCTACCCCTACGTGTTTCTCTCCGATGGTCAGTTCCCGCGCCTGAGCATTCATCGCGGAGCGAAAAAAGCCAAGGGCAAGTATTTCGGTCCCTATCCGAGTGCCGGGGCCATCCGAGAAAGCCTGAGCCTTCTGCAAAAAACCTTTTTCGTTCGTCAGTGTGAAGACAGCTACTACAAGAACCGTGCGCGTCCGTGCCTGCAATATCAGATCAAGCGTTGCAAGGCGCCTTGTGTGGGGCTGGTCGAGCCAGAGGTGTATGCGGAGGACGTGCGCCACTCGGTGATGTTTCTTGAAGGTCGCAGTCACGCCTTGACCAATGAGCTATCGACGGCAATGGAAGAGGCGGCGATCAATCTGGAGTTCGAGCGAGCCGCCGAACTGCGCGATCAGATCGCACTGCTGAGGCGGGTTCAGGACCAGCAAAGCATGGAGGGCGGCACGGGCGATATCGATGTCATTGCGGCTTTCGTCAACCCCGGTGGCGCCTGCGTGCATCTGATCAGCGTCCGCGGCGGGCGCGTGCTGGGCAGCAAGAATTTCTTCCCGCAAGTGGGCATCGAAGAAGACGTTTCGGAAGTCATGGCGGCGTTTCTGGGCCAATACTTCATCAGCAGTCCCGAGCGCGATTTGCCGAGTGAACTGATCGTCAACGTGGTGCATGAAGACTTTCCGGCGCTGATCGAGGCCATTCATGAGCTGCGCGGCCGCGAGTTGGCGATCAGTCATCGGGTTCGCGGTACGCGTGCACGCTGGCAGCAACTGGCTGTCACCAATGCTGAGCAGGCGTTGGGAGCGCGTCTGGCCAACCGTCAGCACACCGCAGCGCGTTTCGAGGCGTTGGCCGAAGTGCTGAATCTGGATGAGCCGCCGCAGCGTCTGGAATGCTACGACATCAGCCATTCCAGCGGTGAAGCAACGGTGGCTTCCTGCGTGGTGTTCGGCCCTGAAGGCGCAATCAAGTCGGACTACCGGCGCTACAACATCGAAGGCGTCACGGCCGGTGACGATTACGCCGCCATGCACCAGGCACTGACGCGGCGCTTCAGTAGACTCAAGGAAGGCGAGGGCAAGCTACCGGACATCCTTTTGGTGGACGGTGGCAAGGGCCAGCTATCGATGGCGCGCGATGTGCTCAATGAACTGGCTGTGCCGGATCTGATCCTGCTCGGCGTTGCGAAGGGCGCAACCCGCAAGGCCGGCTTCGAAACGTTGTATCTGAATGATGCAGCGCATGAGTTCACCTTGCGCGGTGACTCGCCAGCGCTGCATCTTATTCAGCAGATTCGCGACGAGGCACACCGCTTTGCAATTACCGGTCACCGCGCGCGCCGTGGCAAAACCCGCCGTACGTCTACGCTTGAGGGCGTCGCCGGCGTTGGTCCGACCCGCCGTCGTGACCTGTTGAAACATTTTGGTGGATTGCAGGAGCTGTCTCGTGCAAGCATCGAAGAGATCGCCAAAGCCCCGGGGATCAGTAAAAAGCTCGCAGAGTCGATTTATGCGAACCTGCATAGCGAGTAGAATGCCCCCTCACCTCGTAGCCAGTTGTGCCGATGAATATCCCTAATCTGATTACCGTTCTACGCGTCCTGCTCATTCCGATCTTCATTTTGCTGTTCTATCTGCCTTATCAGTGGAGTTACATGGCCTCTGCCTCGGTGTTTGCCTTCGCGGCAGCGACCGACTGGCTGGACGGTTATCTGGCCCGTCGCCTGGAGCAGAGCACGCCGTTCGGCGCGTTTCTCGATCCGGTAGCCGACAAACTCATGGTTGCCGTGGCGCTGGTGCTGCTGGTACAGGAACATGGCAATCTCTGGCTTACGTTGCCGGCAGCAGTGATCATCGGTCGCGAAATTGTCGTTTCGGCATTGCGTGAGTGGATGGCCGAACTCGGCGCCCGTGCTCATGTGGCCGTTTCCAATCTGGGTAAATGGAAAACCGCTGCACAGATGCTCGCATTGGTGATCCTGTTGGCCAATCCCAAGGACTTCAGCTTCTGGGTCGTATTGGGTTACGCCTTGCTGATGGTCTCTGCGGGCCTGACGTTATGGTCGATGGTTCAATACCTTCGCGCCGCCTGGCCGCATCTGAAGACTGATGTGGAAAAGAAATAAAAGTTTTTTGAATCAAGGGGTTGACGGACCTTCTTAATTCTATAGAATGCGCATCACCAAGCGGGAATAGCTCAGTTGGTAGAGCACGACCTTGCCAAGGTCGGGGTCGCGAGTTCGAGTCTCGTTTCCCGCTCCAAGTTTTACGTATTTGTTGTTGTGCTACTGACAGCAAATGCTTTGAGGCCGAGTAGCAAAATGGTTATGCAGTGGATTGCAAATCCACCTACGCCGGTTCGATTCCGACCTCGGCCTCCACTTTAAACAAGCTCCGTAGATCCATGATTTACGGAGCTTTTTTATTTGCACCGCGCTGCAAGATTCAGTCTTGAAATACAGCCGTTGCAAACTTGCTTCAGCGGGAAGTGATGTATATATTTCCCGCACTGCTTCAGGCGCTGCATCCTGCCAGGATTGTTAGCATGAAGCAGGGCACAGCAGCACCGCGCTACCGCCCGAATGGCGAAACTGGTAGACGCATGGGACTTAAAATCCCCCGCTCGTAAGGGCGTGCCGGTTCGATTCCGGCTTCGGGCACCATGAATATGAAGGGCTTGCATGAGGTATCTCATGCAAGCCCTTTTTTTGCTTATCGGTTATCAGATTGAGCGCGAATTCATCTCTTTGGTGAGTCGAGTGGACTTTATCCTGCGCCTGCGTATCCAGCTCGCGAGCGCATGCAGCGGATGCAGAACCGCCGCAAGCACGCCCGCAACCAGAACTGAAAAAAGCGTAATCAGCGCAATGCTTTCGTGCGAGAACATGGTGGGTAACTCCTGTAGTCACTATGTTGGATCCCGCAGGCTAGACGCTTTCGTTGGTACTTGCGGTGAACGTATGTTCATCTTTGCCTGGCTGGATTGTGCTACGGGAATAACGCGTGGGGCTGGTTGGGAAGTTAAAAGCGATGTCCACCGGCAGGTGGCCGATCAGGAAGGGAAAAAAATCCTCGCACGCAAGCAAGCTGGCGGTGACTGCGGCGTCACCGCTCGTACAGCAAACCCCATGTCCGCTTGCTCAATCGCGGTCATCTGAAGCGAGGCAAGGGTCGATCGACAGGTTTCAACGTCGATAGCGTGTTGCGAATCAGCGGAGCGTCCTTTTCGATGTCGTTGAGCCGGTCGCGGATGCGCAGGGCGGTGGGATGGCCGCCTTGGTGATCGACCCAGTCGGCAATTTCCTTGCAGGCGGCGGCGAGCCGGGCCTGGCGAGCGTCGAGCAGGGTGAGGAGGGTGGTGATGGACTCTTTTTCGGACATGGAACACCTCCGTTCTATGTAGCTGAATGGCAGCAAAAAGCCCGCGTTGGCGAGCCTCATGCCGTGGGGCGCTGCTCCCTCAGCTGGTTTCAGTATAGACCCGCTTTTGATCGATATCAGGCGCAGGGCTGGCGGGGAACTGACGGGGCACTGACAGCGTTAAGCCGACTACATTCGTTTTGGGCGTCGTGCTCTTTGTCGTAGCCATCGCCGATGAAGCCGCCAGTGCGCGTGTCGCGGATTCGAAACCAGCTCTGCGCTTGAGCGGGTGGTTGTTGGCTATCGCCGGCGCGGCGGCCGTGAATGATGATCTTGTTGCAACGCTGCACGACGAAAACGTCTTCCATGGCGCCACCGCAACTGATTCGTGTCATACAACTATAGAAGCCTGTGGCGATTGCGCAAAAAATAGACAATTCAATGTGTCGGCTGCCGGTTCAAGCCAGGCCTCAACAACTGGCGTCCGCCATCTCAATCATCTGTTCAAGAAACATCGCCAGCGCCACTTCTTCGGCCCGCAGGCCCTTGCGTACGCGCGGTTTCGGCAGTTCGGCAAGGGCGCCGAGCATGAATTTTTCAACGACGCCGGGGTGGATGTAGCACTTGCGGCACACCGCCGGGGTATTGCCCAACTGTTTGGCGACGCTTTTCACCATATCCACTACGTGCCGTTTTGCCTCGGCCTCGGATTCCCATTGCAGTTCACGCAATGTCGACAGCGCCAAAGCGCTACCAGCCCAGGTGCGGTAATCCTTGGCGGTGAAATCAGCGCCGGTGAGCGTTTTCAGGTAGGCGTTGACGTCTGACGAGGTGACGGAGTGGCGCTGGCCATTTTCGTCCAGATACTGAAACAGGTTTTGCCCGGGAATCTCCAGGCAGCGCTTGATGATGCGCGCCAGGCGCCGATCCTTGACGGTGATCTGGTGTTCAATGCCGCTCTTGCCGCGAAACTGGAAGAGGATTGCACTGCCGTTGACCTCGACGTGACGGCTGCGCAGGGTGGTCAGCCCGTAAGAACGGTTGTCGCGGGCATATTGCGTGTTGCCGACCCGAATCAGCGTAGCGTCGAGCAAAGTGATGACGGTGGCCATGACCTTGTCGCGGCTGAAGCCGGGCGCCGCCAGCAGCGCTTCGAGTTGCTTGCGCAGCTTTGGCAGTGCCAGACCGAAATCGCGCAGCCGCGAATACTTGTCGGCGTCGCGCACCTCACGCCAGCGCGCATGGTATCGATACTGCTTGCGACCGCGCGCATCGCGGCCGGTGGCTTGCAGATGACCGCACGGGTCCGGGCAGATCCAGACATCGGTGTAGGCCGGCGGCACCGCGAGAGCGTTGATCCGTTTGATTTCATCCGGATCAGTGATGCGCTGGCCCGAGGGCTCGAAGTAGCAGAACTTGCCGCGCAGTTTCTTGCGAGTGATACCGGGCTGGGAGTCATCGACGTAATGCAGGTCGGATGGCAGTGCAGCAGTCAGCTCGGTGTCGGGCATGGCAAGGTCCTTGGGTGGCAGCGGTCAGTAAAATCATTGACCGCACGCCGTTGCCGTCGTGCCAAATGATTCAGGCAAGCACCGCGACCGCTTTGATCTGCGCCCACAACCGCTGACCCGGCTGCACGTTCAATTGGTCTCTGGAGTAACGGGTGATGCGTGCAAGCAGCGGCGTGCCGCCCGCATCAAGACGAATCAGCACGTGAGCGGCGTTGTCGGCTGCTTGCTCGCCTACCACCGTGACGGGCAATCGATTGAGAATGCTGCTGGCTTCGCTGTCATGCAGCGCCAGGCTGATGTCCCGCGCATGCACCTTGCAGCGCAGAGCCTGGCCGAGCGCCATGGGTGCATGCGTGACGCGAATGCTCATTTCGGTGGCCGGCAGTTGCAGACTCAGCAATTGATATTGCACATCGTAAGCGCTGACCTGGCCTTCGATAATCACCCCGGCGTCATCGCCCATTGCCAGCGGCAAATCCAGCCGTGCGAGGGTTTCGCCTATCGGGCCGCTGGCCAACACCTTGCCTTCGCTGAGCAACACCAGGTGATCGGCCAGCCGCACCACTTCGTCCTGGGCATGGCTGACGTACAGCACCGGAATGTCCAATTCGTCATGCAGGCGCTGCAAGTAAGGCACGATTTCGTTTTTGCGCTGGCTGTCGAGAGCGGCCAGCGGTTCGTCCATCAGCAGCAATTTCGGACTGGTGAGCAACGCGCGGGCGATGCCGACACGCTGTCGCTCACCGCCGGACAAATGCTCTGGGTGGCGTTCCAGCAGATGCGCGATGCCCAGCAGTTCGGTGGCTTGCGTTATCTCGACCTGACGCTGCGATTTGGCAATACGTTTGAGGCCGAACTGCAGATTGGCCATGACCGACAGATGCGCGAACAGGCTCGCTTCCTGGAATACATAGCCGATTGCTCGCTTGTGCGGCGGGACGAAAATGCCATTGTCGCTGTCCTGCCAGACCTCGCCGTTAACCTCAACAAAGCCTTGCCCGGCGCGTTCGAGTCCGGCGATACAACGCAGGCAGGAGGTCTTGCCGGAGCCGGAAGGTCCGTAAAGTGCAGTCACGCCGCGGCCCGGCAAGTGCAGGTCGACGTCGAGGCTGAACCCCGGCCAGACGGTTTTCAAACGAGCATCGATCATTACTCAGCTCCAGCCCGCTCGGGTCTTGCGGCTGGAGTACAGCGCCAGCAATACCAGGAACGAAAATATCAGCATTGCCCCCGCCAGCCAGTGGGCCTGGGCGTATTCGAGGGCTTCGACGTGGTCGTAGATCTGCACGGAAACCACACGTGTCTTGTCGGGGATGTTGCCGCCGATCATCAGCACTACGCCGAACTCACCGACGGTATGCGCAAAGCCCAAGATCGCTGCGGTGATAAAACCGGGTCGAGCCAAAGGCATCGTCACGCTGAAAAACGTGTCCCAGGGACCGGCGCGAAGGGTAGCGGCGACTTCGAGTGGACGTTGGCCAATGGCCGAAAAGGCGTTCTGCAGAGGTTGCACCACGAACGGCATGGAATAAATCACTGAACCGATCACCAGTCCCGTGAAGCTGAAAGTCAGCGTGCCCAGGCCCAGCCATTGGGTGAATTGGCCGAGAAAACCGTTCGGACCCATCATCAGCAACAGATAAAAGCCAATCACGGTGGGCGGCAGCACCAGAGGCAGGGCGACGATTGCCCCGATCGGGCCACGCAACCAGGAGCGGGTGCGCGACAACCACAGGGCAATCGGTGTGCCGATCACCAACAGGATCGCCGTGGTGACGGACGCCAGTTTCAGGGTCAGCCAGATCGCTGCGAAATCTGCACTCGTCAGCGCCATTTAGAGTTGGTAACCGTAGGACTTGATCACCGCAGCGGCTTTCGGGCCTTTGAGGTATTCGACCAGTGCCTGGGCGGCGGGATTGTCTTTGCCTTTGTTCAGAATCACCGCGTCCTGTTTGATCGGATCGTGCATGTCGGCAGGCACGACCCATGCCGAACCGCTGCTGACTTTCCCGTCCTTGTAGATCTGCGACAGGGCGACAAAACCCAGTTCGGCATTGCCGGTCGAGACAAATTGATAAGCCTGGGTGATGTTTTGTCCCTCAACCAGTTTGGCTTGGGTGGCTTCGGTCAGTTTCAGTTTTGCCAGTACCTGAGTCGCCGCAAGGCCATAGGGCGCCGCTTTCGGATTGGCAATGGACAGATGCTGGTACTGGTTTTTCTGCAGAACATCGCCTTTTCCATCGACGTAACCTTCTTTAGCCGACCACAGCGCCAGAGTGCCTACAGCATAAGTGAAGCGGGAGCCCTTGACGGTGTCGCCTTCGTTTTCGAGTTTTTCTGGGGTGGTGTCGTCAGCGGAGAGGAACACTTCGAACGGCGCGCCGTTCTTGATTTGCGTATAGAACTGGCCGGTGGCGCCGTAGGCTGCAACCAGTTTATGGCCGGTGTCTTTTTCGAAGTCGGCGGCGATGGCCTGGATCGGCGCGGTGAAATTCGCGGCCACGGCCACCTGGACCTCATCAGCCAAAGCACCACTGCTGGCGAACACTGCGATGAGAGACGCCAGGCAGGCGGGGGCAAAACGTGAGGCACGAATGGTCATGTAACAGCTCCGTTGTTGGCTCGTACGCTCGCAGCACTTTTATTGAGAGCTGCCGCGCGGCGACTGTGAGTTCGCTATATACGGAAATATATAGCGAAATCGAGCCAAACAGGAAATGTTCTGTATCTCGTCAAGGACGCTTGAGTTTAGCCAGTGCGCCTTCAGCCAACTGTCGGGTCAGTTCAGCACTGTCCATGTCCTTGCCGAGTGTGAACGCCTGACCGGCCCAGAGGTTGGCAAACTGTTCTTCTTTCGCCGCGCGCAAAGGCATCAGTGCTCCGCCAGCCAAGGGAAACGCCGGTGCTTGAGCCGACATCGGGCCGAGTTCGCGCATTACCCGATTGAGAATCCCGCGCGCCGGCCGGCCGGTAAAAAGATTAGTGATCGCGGTTTCGCTTTCCTTGGCGGTGTGCAATGCCTTGTGATGACTGGCGCTGATTTTTGCTTCGGGGGTAAACAGGTAAGCGGTGCCGACCTGTACGGCCGAGGCGCCAAGCATGAGTGCCGCCGCCACGCCGCGCGCATCGGCAATCGCGCCTGCGGCGATCACCGGGACTGTTACCGCATCGACCACCTGTGGCACCAAGGCAAACGTGCCGACCTGACTGCTCAAGTCATCGCTTAGAAACATGCCACGATGACCGCCAGCCTCATAGCCCATGGCGATGATCGCATCGCAACCGTGCTGTTCCAGCCAGACAGCTTCATCGACCGTAGTGGCCGATGAAAGGATTTTTGCCCCGGTAGCCTTGACCCGCTCCAGCAGAGATTTTTCTGGCAGGCCGAAATGGAAACTCACCACCTCGGGCCGGAACTCTTCCAGCACTTCGCAAGCTGCCGCATCGAACGGCGCGCGATTGGACACCGGCGTCGGTGCGTCAAAGTCTATGCCCAGTTCGCGGTAGTACGGCTCCAGCAGGTTTTTCCATTCGCGTGCGCGTTGCTCATCGGCCACCGGCGGCTGATGACAGAAAAAATTGACGTTGAATGGCTTGCTCGTGTGCTGGCGAATGGTTTTGAGCTCTTGGCGCAATTGCTCGATGCTCAGCATCGCCGCCGGCATCGATCCCAATCCACCAGCGTTGCACACGGCGATCACCATCGACGAATTCGTCGCGCCGGCCATCGGACCTTGAATGATAGGTAATTCAATGCCGAGCAAATCGATGATGCGAGTGTCTGGCCATTGGCTCATGGGGGAATTTCTCCGAACGAGGAAGCGGGCAGGGACGGCAAAAGCGGTTTGTAACAGCAAAAGCGCGTTTCGAGCCAGTTCGAAATTGAGAACAACCCGTGCAGTTTTTCAGCGCCGATGGAGCCCGCCACCGCCACCGCCAAATGAGCGATTCATCACACGCGATGAGTTGTGAAAATTGTTGGTCCGCTGGTTGCCGAAGTTACGCGCAGCGGAATCCCGGTCGAGGTTCTGTAATTGTGCATTGTTGTGGGTCGCAGGACGTGTCGTGCCGCCCCGGTTCACCGGTTGCCAGCCACCGTCGGTCTTTTTGTAGACGTTGCCGTCGCGCCCCGCATAGACGTTGTCGCCGACGTGCGCGGCCCCGCCATTGCGGCCGCGTACACCACCATATTGTGTGGTGTTGCCGGTGTTGGGGTTGTACACCGCACCGCGATTGGCGGTGACTTGCGTACCATTGCGCGCATTGCCGGCAGTGACCCGTTGGCCAGCAATGGCGCCGCCGTTCGGCCCGACCGCGACACCGCTGCGCCCGGCGGCGTAGTTGCCGGTATAGACGTTGTGTACGGCGCCTCTTTGTCCGGCGGCGGCGACCCCGGTGCGGGAGTTGTAGGAAGCGCCCACCTGACCAGCCCAGCGATTGCCCGTCCACGCGTTATAGCCGGCACCATACCGGCTGACCGTGGCCCGGTCGCCCCATTGATGGTAAATGTTGCCAGTGGTGCCGGCCCAGCCTCCCGGCCCCCACGCTATGGCACTGCCGCGATACCCATACGCCGCGCCGGCCCACGCCAGTGGTGCGGGATACAGATGGGGTCCCCAGGCGTAGCCCCAACCGTAATTGCCCCACCATGGATAGGCGCCCCAGCCCCAACCCATAGCGACGGTACTGCCGCCCCAGCTCCAGCCGAATCCAAAGCCGAAGGTCCAGCCGGTCCACGGCGTATAACGGATCGCAACACCGAAACCGTAGGTCACCGGCGGGCCGTACCAGACGTTGCCGACCCACGGCGTATACGGATAACCGGTGCCATAAACCACCACGCCCGTGGCGGGATCGACATTCGAGCCCTGATAGCCCGGTGTGTAACCAACCACCACCGTATCGCCACTGGATTCGTAGACTTTGACGTAGGTGAGGTAATGCATCGGTGAACTCGGCGGTATCGAGTAGATCACCGCCGGCACCGAGCTGGCGACGACCCAAGGCCCGTTGACCGTGGCCGCGCTGAACCAGATGCCGTTTTCCACCGCGTACCAGTTGTCGTTATCGATGCGAATGATTGGTGTGGCGCTGTTAACGACATACTGCAGCGCAGTGTTGTTGATAGCTTTGAGCTGCGGTTCGCCGTCGAACTGTGGCGCGGTCATTTTCACTGCGCTTTTCTTGATTGCCGAGGTCTGTGGAATGGTGGCGGCAATAGCGGCCTCTTGAGCTTGCGGCGTACCTGCTACTGAGCCTTTGACGTTTTCTTTCGGACTGTCATCGGGGATGTTGGCGAAGTCTGCCGGCAATTTGTCTGCCGGGGTAAATGTCCACGGGCCGTGCATGTCGGTCGCGCGAAACCAGCGTCCAGAGATCAGCACGTAACTGTTCTGGTCGCCGATTTCCTTGAAGATGTGCCCGGTGGTATTGCTGACATACAACAGGCCGGTGCCTTGTATCGGCGTCCACTGTGCGGCGCCGTCAGTGACCAGCAATTCGGTGGGTGCCGTCGCGACGAAAATTTTCGGCTGCGGCGGTTTGGCCAGGCTCGGAATCTTGTCTTTGGGGTCGCTCTGCCCGGTCAGCAGATCCACTTGCCGGGTTTTGATCGCGGCGTGTTTGGCAGCTTCCAGTTCTGCCATTGGCTGGGCGAGGCGTGTATAGGCGCCGCCAATTTGCCCGGCGACCATCCAGCCATCGAAGACGTGCAGGTAATGTTTGCCCTGCGCGTCCTTCAATAGCAACGGGCGGGTGTTGATCACCCGTTGCAGCGAAGTACCCTCAACCGGTCGATAAGCCGGGTCGCCGTCGATATAGACGAGCAGGGCGGGAACATCGGATGTGATGATGTCTGGAGGCGAATTTTCCAGCGGTGCGCTTTCGACCTTCTGCTCGGCCGACAGCACGCCGACAGCCGCTTCGAGCTGATCCAGCGAGATGGTTTTCTTGCGGTTCGCGGCGTCTTTTTGCAGCACGGCAATCCAGGTGTCGGCCTGGATGGCATCGGCGGGGAAATCGGCCTTGATGATTTTGTACTGATCGAGCGCGACCCAGCGTGTGGCCTTGTCGACCAGCGTGTGTGCGCTGAACTGGACGATGCCGTAAGTCGATTTGCCATCGGCCGCCGTGGCCTCGACGGCTGCGCGAGCGTTCAGCGTATAGCCGTCCCAGCTGTCGAGTTGCGGCTGATACACCGTCAGTTTCGCTTTGCCACTGCTGATTACCTGCGGCCATGTCGGCTCGCTCGTGGCGTCGGTGGCAGGTGCCGCCCAGGCATTCCCGAGTGCGGACAGGCAAAGCAGCAACAACACGAAAAACCAGCGCGGATAAGGCATTGTCAGCTCCATCGACAGACCGCTTTCTTGAGAAACAGCAGCGAACCCGCCACCGTCGAAAAAGCATAGTCGCCCGCCATGGAAACACCCGGCAGATTTGCCGTCTGGCCCATGGTCGAATGTGGCAATGTGTTTCGATGTGTTATTCCAGAACACGAACTTCAAAAAACAGTCATGCGAGGCAGTCATGTTCAACGCCATTGTGATCGATAAAGACGACAGCGGTTACCGCGCCAATCTGCAGCAGCTCGACGAAGCGCAATTGCCGGAAGGTGACGTTACGGTAGCTGTCGCCTACAGCACGCTGAACTTCAAGGATGGTCTGGCAATTACCGGCAGCAGCCCTGTCGTGCGCAAGTTTCCGATGGTGCCGGGGATCGATCTGGCCGGCACCGTGGAACACAGCTCCCATGCGGATTACAAGGCCGGTGATCAGGTGCTGCTCAATGGCTGGGGTGTCGGTGAAAGTCACTGGGGTGGTCTGGCGCAGAAAGCGCGGCTGAATGGCGACTGGTTGATTCCATTACCCACGGCTTTTACAGCGGCGCAGGCCATGGCGATTGGAACGGCCGGTTACACCGCGATGCTGTGCATTCTGGCGCTCGAACGCAATGGTGTGACGCCAGCCCAGGGTGAGGTGCTGGTCACCGGCGCCAATGGCGGCGTCGGCAGCTTCGCCATCGCGCTGCTGAGCAAACTTGGTTATCGGGTTGTGGCGTCCACCGGACGCGTGTCCGAGCATGAATATCTGCAGCAATTGGGCGCCAGTGAAATCATCGACCGCGCGACGCTGTCCGAAGCGGGCAAGCCGTTGGCCAAGGAGCGCTGGGCAGCGGTCATCGATTCAGTGGGCAGTCACACCTTGGCCAATGCCTGCGCCAGCACTCGCTCGGAGGGTACCGTCGCTGCCTGCGGACTGGCGCAAGGCATGGATTTCCCGGCATCCGTGGCGCCGTTTATTTTGCGCGGCGTGACCCTTGCCGGCATCAACAGCGTGACCCAGCCGAAAGCGCGACGGGTGCAAGCATGGGAGCGGCTGGCCAAGGATCTGGATTTCTCGCTGCTGAGCTTGATCAGTCGTGAGATCGGCCTGAGTGAAGCCATCGACGCGGCACCGCAGCTGCTGGCCGGGCAACTGCGCGGACGTGTTGTGGTTGATGTCAATCGCTGACATTACCGAGAGCCAGGCGCTAAGGCTGCGTTTCCCGCTCCAGCAACTGCCGCTTGCGCTCAACACCCCAGCGATAGCCTGAAAGGTTGCCATCGCTGCGGACCACGCGGTGGCACGGGATCGCCACCGCCAGGCGGTTGGCCCCACAAGCCTGGGCCACCGCGCGCATCGACGTCGGCGCACCGATGCGTTGAGCGATTTGCGCGTAACTGGCCGTTTGCCCCGGCGGGATTTCCCGCAGCGCTTGCCATACGCGCTCCTGAAAAGCCGTGCCGCGCACGTCAAGCGGTAGGTCCAGGCCCATGGCTGGCGCTTCGACAAACCCGACGACTCTGGCGATCAGTTGCTCGAACCCGGCATCCGCGCCGATCAGGTTGGCCTGGCGAAACTGATCCTGCAGGTCGCACACCAGTTGATGCGGATCATCCCCCAAAAGAATTGCGCAAACCCCCCGTTCGCTTTGCGCGACCAGAATCGCGCCAAGCGAACACTGGCCGACGGCGAAGCGAATATCGTTGTTCTTCCCCGCGGCGCGGTAATCGCCGGGTTTCATCCCGAGTAATTGGTCGGCTGACTCATAAAAGCGGCTATTGGAATTGAATCCTGCGTCGTACAGCGCCTCTGTTACCGAGCCACCGTTTGCCAGGTGCTGACGCAGTTTGCGCGCGCGATGAGCCGCGGCGTAACCCTTGGGCGTCAATCCCGTCGCGGCTTTAAATATGCGATGGAAATGAAATGGACTCAGGCCTGCGGTCCGCGCCAGTTCGCTGAGCCCCGGCAATGTCTCGGCAGCTTCGATATTCCGGCAGGCGATGGCGACAGTCGCTGCGTGCTGGGCGGCAACATCACTCTGATCCTTGCCAGCGCGTTTGCTGGCTCGGTAGCCTGCGGCCTCGGCCTGCTCGGCCGTATCGAAAAACTCGACGTTGTGCGGTTTCGGCAGGCGCGAAAGGCTGCTTGGCCGGCAATAGACACCTGTGGTTTTTACCGCATAGACGAATTGCCCGTCCGCTTTCGAGTCGCGGGCCACCACAGCGGCCCAGCGCGGATCGGTTTCGATGCTGATGGTGTTGGCGAGCGTGTCCATGGGGGTAATCCGTTGACCTGTTTGATTCAGGTTAACTGGTGTCGATTGCCTCGACACTCCGGGCCTTGCGGTCAAACTTTCAGGCGCTGCCGGCGACGCGAAAGGTCAGGTTGATGCGTCGTTCGCCCAAGCGCGGATGATAGCCCGGCTTGATCGGCAACACGCCGTGGAAACGCAAGCGATCAACGCCGCCCCAGATCACCATGTCGCCATGCAGCAGCGGGATTCGCTGGCACTTGTCACTGCGTTCGAAGCCGCCGAACAGAAACATCGCCGGTAAACCCAGCGACAACGAAACGATCGGCGCGGCGTAGGCCTTTTCGTCCTTGTCCTGATGCAATGACATTTTCGCGCCCGGGACATATTGGTTGATCAGGCAGGAATCGGCGGCAAAGTCAGTGAACCCCGCTTGCGTTGCTGCGGTGCGCGCCAGTTCGGCGAATACCGAGGGTAACGCAGGCCAGGTCAAGCCGCTCAGCGGATCGACGCTTGAATAGCGATAACCCTTGCGATCGGTGATCCAGCCCAGGCCGCCGCAGCTGCTGGTGCCGACCGACATGCTGAAGCCGCCGGGTGTGATCATGTGCCGAAGCGGGGCGGCAGCGAGAACACTGTCCAGCGCCGATAGCAGTTGATCAACCTCTGGCAAGGCAAACCCGCGCAACACCCACGCCTGCTCGCCGATCTGCTCGGCTCGGGCCTGCTGGATGGGTTCGTGATCAGCGAAGAGGTCGGGCTGCATGATATCGATTACAGCGCTTTGCTGACCTTGATGTCACTGACCGTTTCGTCTGTGTGCATTTTTTTCAGCGCCGCTTCTGCTTCCTCTTCAGTGCCGCGTTCAAGCTCAGCGAACTCGAAACGTTGCTCCCCGTCGAGCTTGTACTTGATGACGTATTTGGTCTTCTGCGCCACGGTCATGTTTCCTTTTCTGAATAAGGTGCGCGTCTCAGCTCAGTTTAGTGCTGGAGCGACGGATGATCTTGATCGAGTGCGTCAGCGTCGGCTTGCGCGTCACGCTGATCGCGCGGCGGTTGACCGTATCGATAGTGATGTTCCAGAAGCCGGTGCTCGGCGCGGTGATGCGGGCCGGGAACGTATCGAAGGCGCCGCCATGATAAGTGTGGCGGCCGCCATTTTTGAAGCTGCGGAAGTTGGCGTCGTTCATCAAACGAATGTTGCACATTTGCGAGCACTGGATGACGACGATGTCGTCTTCGTTGAGGTGTTCGCGCTGATGGATGAATTTCATGGGCGCCTCCAGAAGGGCTTTTGCTACAAAATCAAAACGATAGCTTGTCGATGAGCGCAGTTTATCAGCCCGCACGGGTTATTATCTGGCCGTCGGGCATCGGTTTGACAATTTTGAACAGATATTCGCAATCGGATGCGGGTTAAATGCAAAAGGCGTCGGAGAAAAACAGCGTTTGTGCTGTCGGACGGTCTTTAACGGAGGTTTTGTATGAAGTGGGGTGTGGTGTGTCTGCCGTTGATATTGGCTGTCGGTGGTTGTGCGAACGTTTCCGAGATCAATGAAACGTTGCCGACCATGAGCGTAATCTCCGGCAAGAAGCCCCAGGAATATGCCGAATGCCTTGCCGAAAAGCTGGCCGACAGCCGCGGCGCGCTGCAAGTGCAGCCGCACAAGGAAGGCGTGCGAGTGATCGTGCCGGGCAAACTGTCCACCGGTCCGGCGGCGGTCTTCGATATCGAAGACCGCTCTGGCGGCAGCAGCATCAAATTGCACGAGCGCATGTCGAATGTGCCAGTGCGTCCGCATGATGTGCAAAAAGCCGCCAACGCCTGTATTTCCGGCTGATAGACTTGTCGTCGTCAGCACCGATGCCGTCGCAGTGATGCTGTGACGGCATTGTCATTTCTGGAGTCGCGATGAAGCGAGAGCACGTTCGGGAGCGCCATGCAGAGGGCCTTATCTCTGCGACCCATGTCATCCAGAACCCGGCCAATCCGGGCGAATGGATCGTGTTTTTCAAGAAAAGCGCCGGCCGCAGTTATTTTCTGGTCGACGATAACGACGAAGTCGAATCGTTCAGCCGTCTCGACGATTTGATCGAGGTTGTCCGCGGGCTCGGGATCAAATTCGCCGAGATTCACATGTAGTGGTTATTTGCATACCACGATGACACTGCGGTTTTTGTAGTTGCCGACGTCTACGCCCAGGGTCTTGTCATCTTCCGTGGGGGCGGGCGTGCCGTCCGTGCCAACGATGCGATAACCGGTGCCGGCACACGACGCATCGGCCTTTTCGTAACACATCGCCCAGGAATTGGCTTCGCCGGAGCAATCGATCGCCAGGCCTTGTTCGCCGTTGTTCAGATAGGCGGGGCGTGAGGTGGCACAGCCGGCCAGGGTCAATACTGCGAGGAGAGACAGCAAGTTTTTCAGGGTCATGTTCAGGTCTTCACGAGAGGGGCTAGTCGCTCTGACAGCGCCGCGTTGAAAAGGTTATAGCGATTGGCCACTTCTTTGCACGCAGGCATGAAAAAGCCCTGCTCGATGGCAGGGCTTGGGGCGTGGCTCGGCCGATCAGTCCTGATCCTTGCCGCGGCGCTTGGCCGACGCTGGCGTGTCGGTGAATACTGACGCCACGTCGGTAGCCATTTGCTCGCTGTCGAAAGGCCCGGCGATGTGCTCGCCATTGGTGGTGGTCAGCGTCCACTTGCCGTCTTTCTTGTCGATCACATACCCGTTGACGATTTTTACCGCAGCCATCTATCTGTCTCGTTCGCTGGTTCAAAGTCGCCATGATACCGGCAAATGCGCACTTTGGGGGCTGATCAGGGTATGGTGATCCGGCTTGTCCGGTTCTTGAGCTACGCTGAGTACGCTGCTGAAAAACCGGATGGAACTATCGGCAAGAATATTTCTCTATCTTGGCATCGGTTAGCCAGTGCGGGGCATTGTAAGGTGCACGCCGCCTGATTAGACTGCGCCGAAACTCGTACACACAGCCTTTTCAAGGACTTATATGATCAAGAAATGCTTGTTCCCAGCAGCCGGTTACGGTACTCGCTTCCTGCCAGCGACTAAAGCCATGCCTAAAGAAATGCTGCCGGTGGTAAACAAGCCACTGATCCAGTACGGCGTTGAAGAAGCGCTGGACGCTGGTCTGACGGAAATCTCCATCGTGACCGGCCGTGGCAAACGTGCTCTGGAAGACCACTTCGACATCAGCTACGAGCTGGAAAACCAGATCAAAGGCACCGACAAAGAGAAATACCTGGTCGGTATCCGCAAGCTGCTCGACGAGTGTTCCTTCTCCTATACCCGTCAGACTGAAATGAAAGGTCTGGGCCACGCGATCCTCACCGGTCGCCCACTGATCGGTGACGAACCGTTCGCCGTGGTGCTGGCGGATGACCTGTGCGTCAACATCGAAGGCGACGGCGTGCTGACCCAGATGGTCAAGCTGTACAAGCAGTTCCGCTGCTCGATCATTGCGATCCAGGAAGTCGACCCGCAGGAAACCAGCAAGTACGGCGTCATCGCCGGCGAAATGATCCGCGACGACATCTACCGCGTACACAGCATGGTCGAGAAGCCAAAGCCGGAAGACGCGCCGTCGAACCTGGCGATCATCGGTCGCTACATCCTGACGCCGGACATCTTCGATCTGATCGAACAGACCGAGCCAGGCAAGGGTGGCGAAATCCAGATCACCGACGCCCTGATGAAGCAAGCCCAGAACGGCTGCGTGATGGCCTACAAGTTCAAAGGCAAGCGTTTCGACTGCGGTGGCGCCGAAGGCTACATCGAAGCGACCAACTTCTGCTTCGAGAACTTCTACAAGACGGGCAAGGCTTACTAAGAGCGCTTGACCGGTCTGCAGGAAAAACCCGCTTCGGCGGGTTTTTTCGTTTTGTGCCCCCATATCATCCGCAATGCTTGCCCAATCAGCGCCTGCGGGTATGCTGAGCGCCTGCCCAGGAGATAGAAATGGCCTACGATTTTGATCTGTATGTGATTGGTGCCGGTTCCGGCGGTGTGCGCGCAGCGCGGTTTGCGGCGGGTTTCGGCGCGAAAGTGGCGGTGGCCGAGAGCCGTTATCTGGGCGGCACCTGCGTCAACGTTGGCTGTGTGCCAAAAAAGCTGTTGGTGTATGGCGCGCACTTCGCCGAAGACTTCGAGCAGGCATCGGGTTTCGGCTGGAACCTGGGCGAAGCGAATTTCGACTGGGCGACGCTGATTGCCAACAAGGATCGCGAGATCAATCGCCTCAACGGCATATATCGCAATCTGCTGGTCAATAGCGGCGTGACGCTGCACGAAGCGCACGCAAAAATCATCGGCCCACATGAGGTCGAGGTGAACGGCGAGCGCTTCACTGCGAAAAACATTCTGATCGCGACCGGCGGCTGGCCGCAGATTCCGGAGATTCCCGGTAGCGAACACGCTATCGGCTCCAACGAGGCATTCTTCCTCAAAGAGGTGCCAAAGCGCGTGCTCGTGGTCGGCGGCGGTTACATCGCGGTCGAGTTCGCGGGGATTTTCCATGGCCTGGGCGCGGATACCACGCTGTTGTATCGCGGCGATCTGTTCCTGCGCGGTTTCGATGGTGCGGTGCGCAAGCACTTGCACGAAGAATTGACCAAGCGCGGCATGGACTTGCAATTCAATGCCGACATCGCGCGGATCGACAAGCAGGCTGACGGCAGTCTGAACGCCACCCTCAAGGATGGTCGCGTTCTGGAGTCCGACTGCGTGTTCTACGCCACAGGTCGTCGTCCGATGCTGGATAATCTGGGCCTGGAAAACACCGGTGTGCAGCTGGACGACAAAGGTTTCATCAAGGTCGACGACGAGTATCAAACCACTGAGCCGTCGATTCTGGCACTGGGCGATGTGATCGGTCGTGTGCAACTGACGCCGGTGGCGCTGGCCGAAGGCATGGCCGTGGCGCGGCGTCTGTTCAAGCCGGAGCATTACCGTCCAGTGGACTACAAGATGATTCCGACGGCGGTGTTCAGCCTGCCGAACATCGGCACGGTCGGCTTGACCGAAGAGCAGGCACGCGAAGCAGGCCATGAGGTGGTGATTTTCGAAAGCCGCTTCCGGCCCATGAAGCTGACGTTGACCGAGTGTCAAGAGAAGACCCTGATGAAGCTGGTCGTCGATGGCAAGACCGACAAGGTCCTCGGTTGCCACATGGTCGGCCCCGATGCCGGCGAAATCGTCCAGGGGCTGGCGATCGCGTTGAAGGCTGGCGCGACCAAACGTGACTTCGACGACACGATCGGGGTGCACCCGACGGCCGCCGAAGAGTTTGTCACCATGCGTACACCGGTCAGCGCTTAAGCGCCTTTCGGTTCTGGGGCTGCCGCAACGGCAGCCGCCAGACGCTGGCTTTCTTCCAGACTGGCCTGGGCCTTCGTCAATTCCTTTTCAAGTGATTGGTTGAGCTGCGTTTGCTCCTCGACGCTCTGCTTGAGTGCCTGGCTCTCCAGCGAGGCGACGCGCAGGCGTTCCTGGAGGAGGGTGCGTTCGCTGTCGACGCGAGTGGCTTGTTCGAGCAACTGATCCTGGCGCAGATTGCTCTGCTTGAGCTGATCCTGCAGCAGGCTCAGTTCGCGCTGGGTGCCACGGTTTTCGGTCAGCAAGCGTTCATTGTCGCGATGCAGTTGCGTGATCTCGTCCTGACGCATCAGCGCGCTTTGTTGTGCCTGACGCAGCTCGGCCTGAATCTGCTGCACCTGACCTTCGTGGCGGTTCTGTTCCTGCTCACGCTGTTCTTTGCTGGCGTTGCGGTAATGCTCCAGCGCATCGCGGGCGTGCAAGTGCTTTTCTTCCAGCGAGCGGATCTGCTCATCCTTGTCCTGCAGGCGCAATTCAAAGTCGGCCAAAGCCTGATTGAGACCGGCATTGCGCGTCTGTTCGGTTTGCAGCATCGAGCGCGTGCTGCTCAGTGATTCGGATTCGCGCTCCAGTGCAGCGCCTTGAATGTCGTGCTCGTGCTCGAGCTTTTCCAGTGCCTGACGCGTCTGCGCAAGCTCTGCTTCCAGTGCTTCCTGCTGCGCCTCGAACTGTTCGCGCGCCTGCTCGATGGGCTCCTGTGCCTGCTCTTTCAAACGTTGCGCGAGGCGAGAGACGAGGGCGGTCAGCTCATCATCGATCGGCTCAGCGGAGGCCTCAGCCGGTTGCGCGCCATCATCCAGCTCTTTCAGATAGCGGTGGATGGTGGTTTTCGAGCCGGTGTTGCCCATTTCGATGCGTACTGCGTCGATGCTCGGGTGTTCGCCGCGCGCCAGAATTGCGGTGCGCGCGATCTGCACCAGTGCTTTGGTAATGCCGCCACGGGCCATGTGAACTCCTACGGTTGCGTACTGTGGTACATGCCACTGATAACCGCAGTGTACCATGCCGAAATAAAAGTGAAATACATCGAAAATTACAGGCGGGATATTCTGGTATTACCCAATGTCACGCGGCAAAATGCTCGCCTGTCTCTTCAAATCAGTACGCCAGCGAGAAAACCGCCCATGAGCGATCTGGATCGCTATCTGCAAGCCGCCACCCGCGACAACACGCGCCGCAGCTATCGCGCGGCCATTGAGCATTTCGAAGTGAAGTGGGGCGGGTTCCTGCCTGCGACCGCTGACAGCGTTGCGCGTTATCTGGTCGCTCACGCTTCTGAGCTATCGATCAATACCTTGAAGCTGCGCTTGTCGGCGTTGGCGCAGTGGCATAACAGTCAGGGCTTCGCCGACCCGACCAAGGCGCCAGTGGTGCGCAAGGTTTTCAAGGGCATTCGCGCGTTGCATCCGGCCCAAGAGAAACAAGCCGAGCCGTTGCAGTTAGAGGATCTGCAGCGGGTCGTCGACTGGCTTGAGCAAGAGGCGCAAACCGCGCGCGAGCAAGAGGATCGGCCGGCACTGCTCAAGGCTTATCGCGACCGCGCGTTGATTCTGCTCGGGTTCTGGCGCGGTTTCCGTAGCGATGAATTGTGCCGCCTGCAGATCGAGCATGTGCAAGCGCACGCGGGTAAAGGCATCACCTTGTATCTGCCGCGCAGCAAGGGCGATCGGGAAAACCTCGGGCAGACCTATCAAGCTCCGGCACTGCTCAAGCTGTGTCCGGTGCAGGCCTATATCGACTGGATCACCGAGGCGGCGCTGGTGCGCGGGCCGGTATTTCGCAGCATCGATCGTTGGGGCAACCTGAACGAAGTGGGGCTGCACGCCAACAGCATCATCCCGTTGCTGCGCCAGGCATTGCAGCGCGCGGGGATCGCCGCCGAGGGTTACACCAGTCACTCGTTGCGACGCGGCTTTGCCACTTGGGCTCATCAAGCGGGTTGGGATCTGAAGTCGCTGATGAGTTACGTCGGCTGGAAGGACATGCAATCGGCGATGCGCTATGTTGAGGTCAGCCCATTCCAGGGAATGGCTCGGATTATGGATAAACCGGATCAACCGTAGAGATCGTTTTCTTCTATTAATACAGTCAGCTAATAGCGAAAACAAATCAGCAGCATCAGGTTTGCCAATGAGCCTTCCGTCGAGTGAGTGGGTAGGATTCACCCATCAACTTCATAACCCCTGACGGAGAGTCATCGATGCCTATCATCAACAGCCAAGTAAAACCGTTCAAAGCTACCGCATTCAAAAACGGCGACTTCGTTCAAGTCTCGGACGCTGACTTGAAAGGCAAGTGGTCCGTAGTGTTCTTCTACCCAGCCGACTTCACCTTCGTTTGCCCAACCGAGCTGGAAGACCTGGCCGACAACTACGCTGAGTTCAAGAAACTGGGCGTGGAAATCTACAGCGTTTCGACCGATACCCACTTTGCCCACGCTGCCTGGCACAACACTTCGCCAGCCATCGGCAAAATCGAATACACCATGATCGGCGACCCGACCCACGTCATCTCGCGCAACTTCGACGTGCTGATCGAAGAAGCTGGCCTGGCTGACCGTGGCACCTTCGTGATCAACCCTGAAGGCCAGATCAAAATCGTTGAACTGAACGATGGCGGCGTTGGCCGTGACGCTTCCGAGCTGCTGCGCAAGATCAAGGCTGCTCAGTACGTCGCTGCACACCCAGGCGAAGTTTGCCCAGCCAAGTGGAAAGAAGGCGAGGCCACTCTGGCTCCGTCCCTGGACCTGGTCGGCAAGATCTAAGTCTGTGACACGCAACGCAGGGCGGCACGCCGCACCTATCTAGTTAGCTGCACCGCCCAATAAAAATGCCCGGGCGAGATTCGCTCGGGCTTTTTTTCGCCTCAAATAAAGGAAATCGCCCGTATGTTGGACGCCAATCTTAAAGCCCAGTTGAAATCGTACCTGGAACGGGTCACCCAGCCGATCGAGATCGTTGCATCCCTCGACGACGGTGCGAAATCCCGTGAAATGCACGACCTGCTGAAAGACGTTGCCAGTCTTTCGAGCCAGATTACTTTGATCGACAACGGCGACGATGCACGCAAGCCATCGTTTTCGATCAACCGTCCGGGCGCCGACATCAGTCTGCGTTTCGCCGGTATCCCGATGGGCCACGAATTCACCTCACTGGTGCTGGCCCTGTTGCAAGTCGGCGGTCACCCGTCGAAAGCCAGCGTCGAAGTGATCGAGCAGATCCGCTCGCTCAAAGGCGAGTTCAGCTTCGAGACTTACTTCTCGCTGTCTTGCCAGAACTGCCCGGACGTGGTCCAGGCATTGAACCTGATGGCCGTGCTCAACCCGAACATCCGCCACGTCGCCATCGACGGCGCGCTGTTCCAGGACGAAGTCAACGATCGCAAGATCATGGCCGTGCCGAGCATCTACCTCAACGGCGAGAACTTCGGTCAGGGCCGCATGGGCCTGGAAGAGATCCTCGCCAAACTCGACACCGGCGCTATCGAGCGTCAGGCCGAGAAAATCAGTGCCAAAGACGCCTTTGACGTACTCGTCGTCGGCGGTGGCCCGGCCGGTGCTTCGGCAGCGATCTATGCGGCGCGTAAAGGCATTCGCACTGGCGTCGCGGCTGAGCGTTTCGGCGGTCAGGTGCTCGACACCATGGCCATCGAGAACTTCATTTCCGTACAGGAAACCGAGGGGCCGAAACTGGCGACCGCGCTGGAAGAACACGTCAAGCAATACGACGTCGATATCATGAACCTGCAGCGCGCGGACAAGCTGATCGCTGGCAAAAACGGCGAGCTGCACGAAATTCACTTCGCCAGTGGCGCGACGCTAAAAGCCAAGAGCGTGATTCTCGCCACCGGTGCGCGCTGGCGCGAAATGAACGTGCCGGGCGAGCAGGAATATCGCAACAAAGGCGTGGCGTACTGCCCGCACTGCGACGGTCCGCTGTTCAAAGGCAAGCGGGTCGCGGTGATCGGCGGCGGTAACTCCGGCGTTGAAGCGGCCATCGACCTGGCGGGTATCGTCTCGCACGTTACGTTGCTGGAGTTCGACGTACAACTGCGCGCCGACGCCGTGTTGCAGCGCAAACTGCACAGCCTGCCGAACGTCACCGTGATCACCAGTGCGCAAACCACTGAAGTCACCGGTAACGGCGAGAAAGTCAACGGTCTGCGCTACAAGGATCGTACGACTGACGAGTTGCGCACGGTCGAGCTGGAAGGCATCTTCGTGCAGATCGGTCTGTTGCCCAACACCGATTGGCTCAAAGGCACCATCGAGCTGTCGCCGCGTGGCGAGATTATTGTCGATAACCGTGGCGAGACTTCGATCCCTGGGATCTTCGCTGCCGGTGACGTGACCACCGTGCCGTACAAGCAGATCGTGATTGCGGTAGGTGAGGGCGCCAAGGCTTCGCTGAGTGCGTTCGATCATTTGATTCGCACGTCGGCTCCGGCTTGAGCGTTTTAAACCAGAAATGAAAAACCCGTGAGTGATCACGGGTTTTTTATTGCCTGCCACAAACTTGATGTGGGAGCGAGCCTGCTCGCGAAAGCGGTGTGTCATTCAATGATGATACTGGCTGACCTGACGTCTTCGCGAGCAGGCTCGCTCCCACAGGTGGATTCACGCAGTCTGTTACAACGGCGCAGGTTGGATGATTTCAACCCAGTAACCATCCGGATCTTTGATAAACGCCAGGCTCTTCATGCGGCCATCGGTCAAACGCTTCTGGAAATCGCAGCCCAGTTCTTCAAAGCGCGCGCATGCCGCAACGATGTCCGGTACGGAAATGCAGATGTGACCGAAACCACGCGGGTCGCTATTGCCGTTGTGATAGGCAAAGTCAGCATCGTTTTCGGTGCCGTGGTTGTGAGTCAATTCGAGAATCCCCGGAATCGACTTCATCCATTCAGTGCGAGCAGCCGCGTCAGCCGGGATTTGCGATTTGTCGACCAGTGCGAGGAAGTACAGGCTGAATTCGGCTTCCGGGAAGTCGCGCTTTTCGACCAGCGAAAAACCCAGTACACGGGTGTAGAAGTCCAGGGACTTGGTGATGTCTTTGACGCGCAGCATGGTGTGGTTGAAAACGAAGTTGCGGGTTGCGCTGTCCGGGGTGGCGGTGACGCCGGGGAATGTGTTGAGTTCGTGCAGGCTCATGGGCCCTCCAATGACTATGGGCGAGTGATGGGCGCAATGATACGCATGCCTGCCGGCATCGCCAAATGAAAGGGCAGACTTGCTCTGCGCCCGGGCGAGCCTCAGACTTTACCGCTCAATCTGTGAGTGCGTCCGGCGATGATCCGACTGTTCAAATCCCTGTGTGTGTTTTCTGCCTTGTCGTTCGTCGTGGTGTGCGCGTCCGCTTCCGCGGGCGAGCCGAGTATCACCTGGCCTGTCGGTTGGCAGGTTGAAGCGCTGCCGGCAGCAACTGCGCAGGTGTCTCGACAGCGGGCAGTCAAAATTGACGCTGACGGCAATCAGGTCATGGTGATGGAGCTGACCATGACCGAGGTCGAGAAAGACCACCAAGTCAATTTGCCGGGTGTGCTGCTGGAAATGCGCAAGTCGATTCAGAAGGACTTTTTTCAAAGCGGCTACCAAAGTGTCTGCAACAAAGTGCATGCAGCGATGCTGGGCAGTTTGTCCGCGCTGGAAACCACTTGTACGATCACCGAAAATGGACGGCATGTGCTGTCGCAAACCTTGGTCGCAGCAGTCGAGGCGAACAAGGCCTATGTACTTTCCTACGCGGGGCAGGCAGAGGTCTATAAGGCGAGTGCAGACGAAATATCGGCGGTGAGAAACAGCTTGAAACTTTAAGCCGCTGTTCTACGCCGGCCGGTTAGATATCGGAAGGGATTAAGACTAAAGTTTTAATCGTAGCGACGCTGGTAACATCAAGCAGCAAAATGTTTAGCCGTTGGCTCATAAACGTTACACAAAAGTCGCAACTTGTACGATGAAATTCATTTCATTTGTTAGATATTGTCAATAAAAAAGCCCCGCTTGAAGCAGGGCTTTTAGTCGATTGGCGAGTTAACCGCGCAACCAGGAATCAACGGTGGCAGCACCGTATTGTTCCTTCCAGGCTTTAAGGCCGCGGTGGTTGCCGCCCTTGGTTTCAATCAGTTCACCAGTGTGCGGATTCTGATACACCTTGACCACACGGGCACGGCGGGTTTTAGGCGCCGCAGTGGTCTGCAGGCCGGATTTTGCCGGGTTTGGATCGAGGATGGCGATGATGTCCTTCAGGCCTTTGCCGTAGGTTTTCATCAGCCCCTGGAGCTTTTCTTCGAATTCGATTTCTTTCTTGAGCCCGGCGTCGTTCTTCAGCGATTCGAGCTGCTTGAGCTGTTCCTGAAGGGCCTTTTCAGCTGCACGAAATTCAGCGAGTCTGGACAATATCTTTACTCCAATAGTGTGTTTGGCTGATACCAACCGCAAACAAAGCTATAAGCCAAGAGCCGTGAAGCGACTCGGTGATAAATGGCTCACCTGCGAATTTTGCTCAGGTTGAAAAAATTGTAGTAGTTAATGCGCCAAGAGTAAATCCTGATGTTGTCTTGATGTAACAGCAGCGGTCTTTTGTATCAATTTGGTGCGCCTCACCGGTACGCTCGTCTTAACTCACCTTAGTTAACGGTGAGTTAATGCGTCGATGAAATCCGCCGCCGGCATCGGTCTGGCGAACAGATACCCTTGCAGGAAATCGACATGATGCTCGGTGAGATAGTCGGCCTGTGCCTGAGTTTCGACACCTTCGGCAACAATACCCAGATCCAGCTTGGCCGACAGTTCGATAATCGTGTCGAGTATGTGCCGCGAGAGCGCGTCGAGACCAATCATGGCAACGAAGCTCTGGTCGATTTTCAGGAAATCCACATTGAATTTTCGCAAGTAGGCGAGGCTGGAGTGCCCGGTGCCGAAGTCATCGATGGCGATCTTCACTCCCAGTGAATGCAGTTGCTCGAACAGTTGCCGGGTGATGTCGGTGGGTTCGATCAGCTCGCGCTCGGTCAATTCCAGCACCAGGTTGACGCTATCGGGGGCGAACGCGGCGAGAAACAGCTGGCAGTCCTCCACCAATTCCAGATCCCGGCAATGGCTGGCGGTGATATTGATGCCGATATGAAAGGGCACAGTGAAGGTCGCTGACAACGGTCCCAGCAGCGCGGCGGTTTGTTGCATCAGCGCGCGGGTCATCGGCACGATCAGGCCCGAGTGCTCGGCAAACGGAATGAACAGGTCCGGTCGCACCAGGCCTTCTTTGGGATGAGCCCAGCGCATCAGCACTTCGGCTCCAGACCATGCCTTGCTGTCGCCATGTACCACAGGCTGGAAGTAGGGGATGAACTCGCCGGCTTCCAGCGCCCGAAGCATCTCATGACTTGGCGAAACCGAGCGCTTTTGCACGACATGGCCGATCGCGCCGGAGACTGCACCGAAGAAGATCAGCAGGCTGAACAATGGAGGGTACTCAGCGGCCATGTAGCGCCAGGTTTGACCTTGAGCAAAACCGGCGCTGACGCGGAACCCGTAAAGCGATGAAACCAGCGTGGTCGGCGCAACGGGCAGTGCGGGGAGGGCGCCCGTTTGGACTTTGCCATCAGCCGCCAGCCAGTTATCACCCACTTGCAAGACCAGCAGCGTCTGCCGACCGATCAGTCGCAGGATATTGCTCAGGTGATAACCGTCCAGCGTGGTCAACGCGCCACCGCGGCCTTCGCTGAGTCGATACACCAGCAGCGCGGTGTCGGGAGTCACCGGGTTGCCGTTCATCAGCCATAACTTGCCCTGGTTGTAGTCGCCGGGATTCACCGTTTCCAGGTAATCGCCAAACAGCGAGCTGCAATAGAGGTTGTCGTCCCACACCAGATTGGTCGAGCGCACGAAGGGGCGGCGGGTCACCTGTTCGCGTAGGGCAAGCTTGACGCTTTCGCAAGTCTGGCCGGCCAGTGGCAAAAGTTCATGAGCCGCTTGAGCAGTGTTGTCGAGCATCAGCTCAAACTGGCGCAAGGCCTGTTCGGCGGTCTCTCGAGCACTCTGTTCGAGGGTGCGTTCGGCCTGCAAGTAAAGGATCGTACTGCCCAATATGATCGGCAGCAGCCCGCTCAGCAGCGTGATGACGATACGTGTGCTGCGTTTGCGGCGGGGTCTGACGGTCAACGGCATGGGCGCATCCTGTCGCGGTGGGGTGGGGCGAAGCTTGGCGCCCTGCGCAAAAGCAGTCAGCCAGGAGCGAGGATAGATCGAACACGCTGATTGCGCCGCTCAGTCATGATTTATCCGCGTCGCCACCTCGATAAACGCCAGCGTGGCGGGTGATGCCTGGCGCCGGTCAAGAACGGCGAGTCCAACCTGACGCTTGACCGCAGGCAACAATGGCTTTTTCACGAAACCTGCGTTTTGCGCTCCCGGCAAAGAGCCTTCGGCGACGATGGTGAGGGCGTCGCCACGGCTGACCAGATCGAGCGTGCTGAGCAGTTGCGCGCAGCGGTAGCGGATATTCGGTTGCAGCCGCGCGGCCATGAACAGTCGCGATACCAGTTCAGAAGAGCCAGCCTCGGTGAGCACGAATGGTGTCTCGCACAAATCTTTCAGGCTTAACGCCGGGTGCCTTGCCAGCGGGTGGTCGGGCGGCAGCAGGGCGACCATCTGGTCTTCGATCAGACTGAATGTGTCGAAACGCTCTTCTGGCAGCACGACGAAGCCGATGTCGATCCGTCGCTCCTCCAGCCATTGAATCACCTGACGATCCGGTCCTTCGTCAACGTGCACTTCGATGCCGGGATGAGCTTCTCGATAGCGGCGCAGAATGGCTGGGAGCAGTTTGATCGACGAAGTCGGCCCGAACGAACCGATGCGCAAGGTACCGCTTTTCATGCCGCGCGCATCGGCGGCCTCCTGGCGCAGGGTGTTGGCCAGGCCGAGCATAGCGCGTGCGCGCGGCAACAATTGCTCACCAATGGTACTGAGCTCCACTTGCGACTGATGCCGACGCAGCAGTTCAACGCCCAGTTCCTGCTCCAGTGATTTCATTGCGTGGGACACCGCCGACTGGGAAATCCCCAACCGATGGGCGGCGAGGGTAAAACCGCGCAGTTCGGCGACCAGCGAGAAGATCTCCAGTTGCGTAAGGGTCATGAGTATTTGCTCATTTTACGATGAGGGCGAATGAGCTGATCATAAAGCATCCGCAACTTTTCGAGCCTCGACTACATGCACAACCTTGAAAAAACATCATCCGACGTTCCGGTTTACCTGACCCTGGCAGGGGTAACGATGATATGGGGCGGCACCTTCGTTGCCGGGCGCTTTCTTGTCGGGGGGCTAAGCCCGATGTTTGCCGCCAGCCTGCGTTTCCTGTTAGCGAGCGTGGCGTTGCTGGGTTTCATCTGGCTGGCGCGGGTCCCTCTCGTGCGTCCCACCACTGCGCAATGGCTGCGCTTGACGCTACTGGGATTTTTCGGGATTTTCTTTTACAACCTGTGCTTCTTTTACGGCCTGCAATACATCAACGCGTCGCGCGCTTCGTTGATTGTCGCGCTGAACCCGGCGGTCATCGGCCTGGCTTCGTGGTGCTTGTTCAAGGAGCGCCTGGGCGTAATGAAACCGGCGGGTATCGCGATCTGTATCGCCGGCGCTGCACTGGTGATCTTCAGCCGCAATCCGCAATTACTGGCGGCGACGCCCGACGCATGGATGGGCGATCTGTTGATTCTGGGGTGCGTGCTGGGCTGGGGCGTTTATTCGTTGTTATCCCGTGAACTGAATCAGTCGTTAGGCCCGGTGCAGACGGTGACGTACTCGATCCTGATCGGCACGCTGATGTTATGGCTGTTGGCGGCAGCGCGCAGTGAACTGAGCTGGCATGCTCTGGTTGATCTGGGCACGGCGCAATGGCTGAGCCTCGCCTACCTCGGTGTACTCGGCTCGGCGCTGGCCTACATCGGTTATTACGACGGTATCCGCAAGATCGGCGCGACGCGCAGTGGCGTCTTCATCGCACTCAACCCATTGACGGCGGTAATCTTCGGCGCGCTGCTGTTGGGCGAGCAACTGACGTTGACCATGTGCCTGGGCGGTGCGCTGATCCTCGGCGGCATCTACCTGTGCAACAAACCCCTTGCGGCAAACGCAAAAAAGCGGATTTCATAAGGGCAGCAGACAAGCCGGTTTACGCTGTGTAGAATCGGGTTACGCATACAATAATAATCGTCTTCTGGCAGCAGAAGCCTCGCCCGCAAGAGCCTTGGGTCGACAATGAAGATATTCGGGTTTCAACTGATCTACGGTGACTTCCTCGCCCGCAGTGTGCGCGGCATTTCCTGCGCGCCGCCCAGCGCTCTCAGCATGACTCGCCAATAAACCCCGGTTGATTGATAAGAAATGATGAGGCGTCACCATGGCAGATTTATACGAAAACCCAATGGGCCTGATGGGCTTTGAGTTCATCGAGTTCGCATCGCCGACTCCCGGCACGCTGGAGCCGATCTTCGAGATCATGGGCTTCACCAAAGTCGCGACTCACCGCTCCAAGAACGTCCACCTGTACCGTCAGGGCGCGATCAATCTGATCCTCAACAACGAACCGAACAGCGTGGCGTCGTACTTTGCCGCCGAACACGGCCCGTCCGTGTGCGGCATGGCGTTCCGCGTCAAGGATTCGCAAAAAGCCTACAGCCGCGCCCTGGAACTCGGCGCTCAGCCGATTCACATCGAAACCGGTCCGATGGAGCTGAACCTGCCGGCGATCAAGGGCATTGGTGGCGCGCCACTGTACCTGATCGACCGTTTCGGCGAAGGCAGCTCGATCTATGACATCGACTTCGTGTTCATCGAAGGCGTGGACCGCAACCCGGTCGGCGCCGGTCTGAAGATCATCGATCACCTGACCCACAACGTGTATCGCGGTCGCATGGCCTACTGGGCGAACTTCTACGAGAAGCTGTTCAACTTCCGTGAAATTCGCTACTTCGACATCAAGGGCGAATACACCGGCCTGACCTCCAAGGCGATGACCGCACCGGACGGTATGATCCGCATCCCGCTGAACGAAGAATCGTCCAAGGGCGCCGGGCAGATCGAAGAGTTCCTGATGCAGTTCAACGGTGAGGGCATCCAGCACGTCGCGTTCCTCACGGATGACCTGATCCAGACCTGGGACCAGTTGAAGAAGATCGGCATGCGCTTCATGACCGCACCGCCGGACACTTACTACGAAATGCTCGAAGGGCGTCTGCCGAATCACGGCGAACCGGTCGATCAACTGCAATCGCGCGGTATTCTGCTCGATGGTGCCTCGGAGCAGGGCGACAAGCGTCTGCTGCTGCAGATCTTCTCGGAAACCCTCATGGGCCCGGTGTTCTTCGAATTCATTCAGCGCAAAGGCGATGATGGTTTCGGTGAGGGCAACTTCAAGGCACTGTTCGAGTCGATCGAACGCGACCAGGTGCGTCGTGGTGTTTTGACCACCGAGTAATCCGCAACTGAAATAAAAAATCCCGGCCTGCAGAGATGCAGGGCCGGGATTTTTTGTGCTCGCATAATCTCAACTGTGGGAGCGAGCCTGCTCGCGAAGGCGTCAGCTCAGTCAATATCTTTGGTGAAGGAAAGATTGTATTCGCGAGCAGGCTCGCTGCCATAATTTTGAATTGCGCACTGTTCAGGAACGGCTTTGTCGCATCAGGTGCTTGAAGCCTTCGAAAACCAGCACCACCACCGCCAGCCAGATCGGGATATAGGTCAGCCACTCCCCGGACTTGATGCTTTCACCGAGCAACAGCGCCACACCGAGCAGCAGCACCGGCTCAACATAACTCAACAACCCGAATAAGCTGAACGGCAGCAAGCGACTGGCGATGATGTACACCACCAACGCCGAGGCACTGATCAGCCCCAGCAGCGGAATCAGCCAGAGCAACCCGGGATATTGGTCAAACACGCCCAAGCCTTGCTCGCCGCCCTGCACGAACCACCAAGCGAGCGGGAGCATCAAGGTCATGTCGACCCACAACCCGCCGAGGTTGTCGGTCTGAAGGTATTTGCGCAGCACGAAGTACAACGGATAACCGACCACGACCACCAGCGTTGCCCAGGAAAAACCGCCGACCTGATACAGCTCGTTCAACACGCCAAGGCTGGCGAAAAACACGGCGATCTTTTGCAGATACGACAGGCTCTCGCCGTAGGCGATGCGCCCGGTCAATACCATCGCCAGCGGCAGCAGGAAATAACCCAGCGAGACATCAAGGCTGTAATCGTTCAGCGGCGCCCACATGAACAGCCACAACTGCACGCCGAGCAATGCCGCCGAGACGATCAAACCGCCGATCAATTTCGGCCTCGCCGCCATCAAGCGCACCAATTCGACAACCCGCCGCCATTCTCCGGACACCAGCATGAACACGGTCATGCACGGGACCGTCAGAAGCATCCGCCAGCCGAAGATCTCCACACCGCTCAACGGCGTGAGCAACGAAGTGTAGTAATACATGACGGCAAACAGCACCGATGCCGAAACCGATAGAGCGATACCTTTAGCCAAGCTGTCCTCGCGGGTTGAGGGGTGAACGGGGCGCGCAGGATACGTGGTTTTTGTGCTGAATATTGATCGAATGCTCAATATTCTTCACATGCATCAACCGGATCGACGCGCCTTCAGCATAGCTGCCGGTTTCCCTGAAGGGAGCGAGCCCGCTCGCCAAGCTCTGAGAATCAATGACCACCCTTGAACGGATTGCCAAAACGCTTGAGGTACATTTCACCAAACCGGTAAGAGGCGTAATCGGTCATGTGACCCATGTCACGATAAACCGGCAAGCCATCGACCGTGGTCGTGCAAGCGCCGTCCTTGCATTGCAGGCTTTTCGGGTCGATGACGATCAGGCTTGGGTATTCGCCCTGCAATTGGCTGAACAGCATGGCCAAAGTCGGATCTTCGTCATTTGACCAAGGCACCGATGCGCATTGAGTGCTCTGTTCGGCACTGCCAAGCAAGCCGCGCAGTTTCACCTGTTTCAACAGGCATTCATTGATGCCTGCCGGCATCGGCAGGGTATTCATCAGGAACACCGGTGTCGCGCCGGACCTGACGATGATGTCCAGCGCTTGGCGGAGCGCGACGCCGAGGCGTTGTTGCGACAGTTCGGCACTGCGCGGATCCTCCAGGCGGGTGACGATGGCATCGGTGAGATACGCCTCCCAGAACTGGCCGATGATCACGTAGCGGAAATGATTGTTGGCGATCATTTCGTAGTAGCGTTGCGCAGCGTTATGGCATTTCTGATACAGCGCGTTTTTCGCTTTGTACCAGTTGTAGAGGTAAATGTTCGGCAACGCCAGGCAGGCCGGATAACCCTGCGCGAGCACGGCGAGGTCCGCGTCCCTGGCCAGCGTTTCAACGAAACCCCAATAATGGTTCGAGTAGGAATCGCCCATCAGCAGCACCTGAGGCTTGGCCTGTGCGGCGCCCATGATGCAGCCAGGATCCGCACCGTCGCTGACGCCCAGGCACGCTTCACGGTTGGCCGGCACTGATGCTTTCAAACCGTTGAACAGGTTGTTTGAGCCCTGATTGAAACGGTTCGGCCAGCCCTCGTTCCGGTCACCGGCCGAGTGCAACAACGACAAGGCAATCGCCGGCACGATCATCAGCCAGATCAGGGTTTTGCCGAAGCCAGCGCGCGCCTTGCGGAAACGCTTTTCGATCAGCACGAAGGACAGATAGCCGATGACGAAGGTCGCGCCGAAGTACATCACCTGCACCAGCGGGGTGAGGGCGATGCCCAGGTAGCTCATCACGGCGAGAATCGGCCAGTGCCATACGTACAGCGAATACGACAGCGCGCCAACGAACACCAGCGGCCGGAACGCCAGCAATTTTGAAGTCACGCTGGCATCGCCGATGCCGCGAAACAGCAGCACGGCCGTGGCCAGGCACACGGCGATGGCGTGGTAGCCGGGGAAACCCGACAAGATATCTTCGCGCGTCGCGCAGTAGAGCAGCGTCGCCAGCGCCAGCACACAAATCACTGAAGCGCTCAGGCGCTTGAGCCGGAAAGTCTCGCGGCTGAAAATTACCGCGCAGGAGCCGATCATCAGCTCGAAGATACGTGCGGTGAAGAAGTAATAGTTGCGGTCGGGATAGGCGTACGACAAATACAGCGCCAGTGCCATTGCCGCGAGGGTCAGACCCAGCACGGTGGCTTTGAACACTCTTTTTGCCACGTAACGGTTGAGCAGCCACAGGCCCAGCGGCAAGGCCAGATACCATTGCCATTCGATGGCCAGCGACCAGGTGTGCAGCAGCGGCAGGCTCGCGGCATCCGGCGTCGCGTAGCCGCTGGTCACCTTGGAAAAGTACTGGTTGGAAATCAGCAGCGATGTGTACTTTTCACTTTTCAGAAAGTCGACATAGTCGCTGGGTAGATACAGCAGGGTGGTGATCAGCAAGGTGACGATGAGCAGCGCGATGATCGCCGGTTGCAGGCGCCAGATTCGTCGCGTGTAAAAACCTCTGAAGCTGAACGTGCCCTTTTCCAGCGAGGACATGATGATCGAGGTGGTCAGGTACCCGGAAATCACAAAGAAGATGTCGACGCCGATGTATCCCGACGGAAACAACGCCAGGCCGCCGTGGAAGATCAACACCAGCAGCACGGCGATGGCGCGCAGGCCGTCGATATCGGCGCGGTACTCGATCGAAGGTTTGCGCTCGGCAGTCGTTGCCATTGCTTCGGTGCGAGGCGGTGAACGCGGATCGTGTCTGTCGCCAGGACTGTTCAGCAGAGAAGGCTTTGCGGGTGCCTCGACGGAGCGATCAAACATGCAGTAATCCCTGGCAATTTTGCGACGATCATCCAGTGTCCGTTTGATCACGCTGAATTCAATGAAAAACAGCCGATTGTATCGGCTGTTCTACATTAGGGAAGCTTCTTATACCTGATGCGGTTTGCGCCCTGACACGAAATGGCTGACATCGTTGAACCCTGGAGTCGAAGCATGCCCCGGCGTGACCAGTGAATCGACGAACGCCTCGTCCTCGGCGCTGATCTTCACGGCCTGCGCCTTGCTATAGGCATCCCACTGCGCTTCGGTCCGCGGTCCGACAATCGCCGAGGTCACGGCGCTGTTGTTCAACACCCAGGCAATCGCGAACTCGACCATGCCGACGCCGCGCTGCTCGGTGTACTGCTGAATCTGCTGGGCAATGCGCAACGACTCGACGCGCCACTCGGTTTCCAGAATGCGCTTGTCCTGGCGTCCGGCGCGGCTGTTGGCGTCCGGTTGAACATCCGGCGCGTACTTGCCGCTGAGCACGCCACGGGCCAGCGGGCTGTAAGGCACCACGCCGAGGCCATAGGTTTGCGCAGCGGTGATCTGCTCGGTCTCGGCTTGACGGTTGACGATGTTGTACAGCGGCTGGCTGATCACCGGACGGTCAACGCCGAGCTTTTCGGCAACACGAATCACCTCGGCGATGCGCCAGCCGCGATAGTTCGACAGCCCCCAATAGCGGATCTTGCCTTGGCGAATCAGATCGCCAATCGCCGAAACGCTCACTTCAAGCGGCGTGTTGTGGTCTTCGCGGTGCAGGTAATAGATGTCGACGTAGTCAGTGCCGAGCCGAGTGAGGCTGGCTTCCAGAGCATTGAAGATGTGCTTGCGGCTCAAACCGCTGCGGTTCGGCACGCCGTCCACCGGGCCGAAGCCGACCTTGGTGGCGAGCACCCATTCGTGCCGATGCCGGGCGATCGCTTCACCGACAATCTCTTCGGAACGGCCGTTGGTGTAGACGTCGGCGGTGTCGATGAAGTTGACGCCTTGGTCCCAGGCCTTGTCGATGATGCGCAGCGAGTCTTCGGCGCTGGTCTGCTCGCCGAACATCATCGTGCCGAGCGTCAGCGTCGAGACCTGCAGTCCGGAGTGGCCGAGTGTGCGGTAGCTCATGGCGAAATCCTTTTTGGCGGTGGGAGGGGTTCAATCAAATACCAGATGCGGATGAGGGGGCAAAGTGAATTTACAAGATCAAAAGCCCCTCACCCTAGCCCTCTCCCCGAGGGAGAGGGGACTGACCGCAGTGACTGCGGGAGTTACGCCGACAAGAAATACCGAGCCGGACACAAATTTTGAACAGCACACCAATCGGCTCCCTCTTTCCGGAAGTGACCGTTTGTCGTGACTGTCAGATCTGACAGTAGGCAGATGAATGAAAAAGCAGCCTGATTATGGGTAAAGGTTCGAGCCCAAGGGGCCAGTGCCATTTTCCAAGACTGGAGCATTTCCATGACTACTCAGGCTTTCGATCCCGGCTCACTGGATGAATCAGAGCTGGCGCTCTATCCACCGCGGCTTCCTGATGCGAATACAGCTGTAGCAGGTGCGGATTGCGGTATCGCAAAACAGTTTTATGACCTTGCGCCCAAGGGCGCTACCGTCGTCGTTGATGCTTATCTCGGTCAGGCGCCGCTGGACACTGTTCAGCTCAATCTCAACGGCGAAATGAACATCGATAGCACGCAGACTCAGTCGACTGATGATTCAGTGGTGCTACATATACCCAAAAACAAATTGAGATCAGATCCCGGCTACCTTAATCAGCTCACCTATACGGTCGTCCGCGGCAGCAGTAATGAAGGCACTTCTGAACCGGCAATGACCATTTTGTACAATGCCATTCGGCCCGGAATGGAAGACAAGGTCGAGGGGGATGAAGGGCATTCGGAGCTTGCACTCGAGCTGCCTAAAGATGTGATTGCCGATGGCGTTGATGCTGACCGGGCAGCGCAGGGTGTGCAGGTATATTTCTCCTACCCGTATTGCCGGCCGTACGACAGGATTTTACTCAACTGTAACGGCCATGATGTTGTTCGCCAGGTCCATCCTGACGAAGCTCCTGTCACACCGACCAATGTGCCGACCCGGCTCGGGTTGATACTGGACAAAGCGGTGTTCGAAGCTGCGGGCGATCATCCGCAGTTCACGTTTTCCTACACCGTCACTGATCAGATTGGCAACGGTGCAGATTTGAATTCGCCGTGGTCCGCAGTGATCCGTCTAGTTGTTGATCTCAAGGGCACGCGAATGCCTGCTCCGGATGTTGCCGAGGATCCGGATGACCCTGACGATGCGCCGGACACCATCGACCTGAACAAACTGGGCAGCAAGGCTCTGACCGTCCAGGTGCATGTTCTGGAGCCTGGCTGGGCGATTGGCGATACGATTCGTGTGACCTACACGGCGACGCCGGGCACTTGGCCAGTCGTCGTACACCCTGTTGAAGCCACTGTGGGCAGACTTCCTTTTGTCCATCGGTTGCTGGTTCCCAATGCCAAGGTGATTGCTGACAGTGAGGTCGCGGTCAGTTATGAACAGGTACGTGGAGGAGCAGTCCTTGCCACATCGAAAATTGCGAGGGCCAAAGTTATCGTAAAACCCGTCATTGCGACGGTTAAGAATTCGTCTGGTACGGATCTGACAAACGGCGGTACGGTTTCCGACAATAAAGTGGTGTTGTCGGGTTCTGCGTTGGCAGGAGCGGTGTTGCAGGTTTTTGATGATGGAGTGTTTATTGAAGAGGTGCAGACGGGGGCTAACTATAAATGGCAGAGCAGGTTGTTACCGATATTGGTAGGGCACCATCGGTATACGGTTAAAGAAAAAGCGGGGAATGAGTTTGAGTCTGATCCATGGTTGCTTGAGCGTTTGGCGCTCAGCATAGACCGGACGCAAATGAAGCTGGATGGATTCTCGGTGAAAGTGCCGCAGTGGCCGAAAACGGGGGAGGATTCGATCGGTAATACGGCTGTTCGTGTACCCACCGGTGGAGTACCGCCATACGATTACGCATCGTCGGATCCGCTGACAGCTCCTGTAACCGCTGCAGGTAAAGTAACTGGGCTTAAGCAGGGAGTAGCGACGATATACGTCACGGATCAAGAGGGCGAGACAGTTAATTATCTGGTGGCCGTTACAAATGTTTATAGGTTGCAGATCAGCGCCCAGACAATAAACTTTCTCGAGGCTGAAGCGTGGAGGAATTCTTTGGGTGGTCGTCACACTCATGACAGAATCTTCCTGAACGACATTTTGCGTGTTTACTCACTTCCACTCCGGCCAACGAATATATGGAATTGCGCTACCTATGGGAGATGGGGCGCGTATTTGTACCCCAGCAACTCGTTTGGTAGCACTTATGGTCTTCTCAATTGGACCGCGTGGTGCTTACTGGAGATCTGAGCTTTTGATCATTCCTACGCTGAGCGTAGGAATGATCATGAAACCAATAAAAAAGACCTTGAAAAAGGGCCGCTCTTTTCTGCATCAAAACCTCAAGCCCGCAACGTCCGCGTCATCCGCAACGCCAGCAAACTCCCGCCGACAATTACCGCCGCGAGCAGATACAACGCTGCATCCGTCGAGCCCGTGCTGTCCTTGACCCAACCCACCAGATACGGGCTCAAGAACCCGGCCATTTGCCCCATCGAGTTGATCAACGCCAGACCACCCGCAGCTGCGCCGGCACTCAACATGGCGGTCGGCACTGGCCAGAACATCGGCAGCCCGGTGAGCGCGCCCATGGTGGCAATGGTCAGGCCGAGAATCGCAATCGCCGGATTCGCCGCGAAGTTCACGGCGATGAGCAGACCAATTGCGCCCATCAACATGGGCACCACCAGATGCCAGCGGCGTTCCTTGCGCAGGTCCGCCGAGCGGCCGACAAGCAGCATGAACACCGCCGCCAGCAGATACGGAATCGCGCTCAACCAGCCGATCACCAGATTATCGCTGAAACCCAGGTTCTTGATGATCGACGGCAGCCAGAAGTTGATCGCGTAGACGCCGCTCTGGATGCAGAAATAGATCAGGCCGAACGCCCAGATCGCCGGGTTCTTGAACACCGCCAGCAGCGAATCGGAGGTGGATTTCGGTTTGTTCGCCAAGTCTTCGGCCTGATCGGCCTCCAGCACCGCGCGCTCGTGCGGGGTCAGCCATTTGGCATTGGCGAAGCTGTCGCTGAGCAGGAACCAGGCGAGGGCGCCGAGGATCACCGTCGGAATGCCTTGCAGCAGGAACATCCACTGCCAACCGGCGAGACCGCCCTGGCCGGCGGCGAAGTGATTGAGGATCCAACCGGAGAACGGGCTGCCGAGCAGACCCGACACCGGAATCGCCGACATGAACAGCGCCATGATCCGGCCACGGCGGAACGTCGGGAACCACTGCGAGAGGTACAGCACCACACCAGGAAAGAACCCGGCTTCGGCCGCGCCGGTGAACAGTCGCAGGGTGTAGAACTCGGTCGGGGTGGTGACGAACAGCAGGCAGGTCGACAGCGTGCCCCAGGTGATCATCATCAGCGCAATCCAGCGCCGTGGACCGAATCTGGTCAGGGCCAGGTTACTCGGCACGCCGCACAGCACGTAGCCAATGAAGAAGATCCCGGCACCAAGGCCGTACACGGTTTCGCTGAACTTCAGCGCGTCGAGCATCTGCAGTTTGGCGAAGCCAACGTTGACCCGGTCGAGGTAGTTGAACAGGTAGCAGATGAAAATGAAGGGAATCAAACGCAGGGTGATGCGTTTGTAGACGGCGTTTTTACCGTCGGCGTCGATGGTCTGGGTAGCTGCGGCGCTCTGCGACATAGCGGCTCTCTCTTTATTATGATTTTTTGCGATGCAAAGGGTAACGTTGATCGCCCCGAGAGTCTCGGCCACCTCTGGCCGGATTGTCTTTGTGCCTGAGCACAGGGTTTGTCGGCAGACCCTGTGCGGGTGAACAATCGCACGCACCGAAAATCAAGGATTGCCGCTGTCATGTTCGAACTTGATCACGACCTCGCCCAGGACATCGTCGACCGGGCGATGGCCATTTTGCCCTACAACGTCAACGTCATGGACAGCCAGGGGCTGATCCTCGGCAGTGGCGAACCGGAGCGCATCAATACTCGCCACGAGGGTGCGCAACTGGTGCTGGCCAATGGACGCGTGGTCGAAATCGATGCGCAGACGGCGGTGCATCTCAAAGGCGTGCAACCGGGCATCAACCTGCCGCTGCTGCTTGATCAGCGTTTGATCGGCGTACTTGGCATTACCGGGGAACCCGAACAACTGCGCACCTATGCTGAACTGGTGCGCATGACCGCAGAAATGCTCGTCGGCCAGCGCAACCAGCAGGCCGAGCAGCAATGGCGGCGCCAGCGTTGTGATGACCTGCTGGCGCTGTTGCTGAGCGAGGCGGGTGATTCGCCGCGGCTGGTTGACGAGGCGCAGCAACTGGGGCTCAAGCCGCAATTGACGCGGGTGCCGTACCTGTTCGAGTTGGGTCTGGAGCACGGTCCGGGGCAAACGGTCGAGGCGCTGAGTGCCTGGCTGATGACGCGTTACCCGGACAGCTGGTGCGTAAGTTCGGCGCAGTCATCGCTGCTGTGGTGTCGCCCGGCGAGTCAGCACATTGAGCACGAGCGCTTGCTGGAAAAACTCGATGGCCTCGGCTGGAAGATCCTGCGCATGGCCGTGGGCGGGCAGGCCGACGGGCTGGCCGGGTTGCGCCGCTGTTATCGGCGGGTCGGCGATCTGCTCGCCTACGGGCGCGAAGTCTTGCCGCATTCGCGCGTGCTGACGCTCAACCGTTATCGATTGCCGGTGATGCTCTGGCGCCATCGCAACGATGACGCGCTGGACGAATTGCTCAAACCGCTGCGCAAGGTGATTGCCAAGGACAGCAACGGCCAACTGCTGGCGACGCTGCGCAGCTGGTGTGAGCACGACGGCCAGAGTCAGGCCTGTGCCGATGCCTTGGGCATTCATCGCAACAGCCTGCGTTACCGGATGGAGCGGATTGCCGAGTTGAGTGGCGTCGATCCGCTCAGGCTGGACGGGATGCTGGCGTTGTATCTGGGGGTGCAGCTGTTGCCGCAGACGGATCCGCATTGATCTGGCGCCTTCGAAGACGCCTTCGCGAGCAGGCTCGCTCCCACATTTGGAATGAGTACTCCTGTGGGAGCGAGCCTGCTCGCGAAGGGGCCGGCAGATTCAATACAAGTCTTTTGTGAAAATGAACAACAATCCTCTCCAGCCCTTGTGCAACCGACTGGCGTCAACACACCGACCGACTGGCAGCATGACGGACATTGCCACCGGAGAATTCCCATGAAAGTCGTCATCGCCCCCGATTCATTCAAGGACAGCCTCAGTGCTCAGGGCGTCGCCGAAGCCATCGCCCTCGGCCTGGCGCAGGTGTGGCCGCAGGCGACGCTGGTCAAATGCCCGATGGCCGATGGCGGTGAAGGCACGGTGGAATCGATTCTGGCGGCCTGTGCAGGCGAACTGCGCCGCAGCCGCGTGCGTGGCCCGCTCGGGGCGCCGGTCGAGGCCGCGTGGGGCTGGTTGCCGCACACCCAGACCGCGATCATCGAAATGGCCGAGGCCAGTGGCTTGCAATTGGTGCCACCGGGGCAGCGCGATGCCTGCATCAGCAGCACGTTTGGCACCGGCGAACTGATTGGCGCGGCGCTGGATGCCGGCGCACAACGGGTGATTCTGGCGATTGGCGGAAGCGCCACCAACGATGGCGGCGCCGGCGCGATGCAGGCGCTGGGGGTGAGACTGCTCGATGCGCAGGATCAGCCGCTGGTCCCCGGCGGACTGGCATTGGCGCACCTGGCGCGGCTGGACCTGAGCGGACTCGACCCACGCTTGGCGCACGTGCGTTTCGACATCGCTGCTGACGTCAACAATCCACTTTGCGGCCCGCACGGTGCATCAGCGATCTTCGGTCCGCAGAAAGGCGCGACACCTGCTCAGGTGCAGCAACTTGATCAAGCCTTGGGACACTTTGCCGAACAGTGCGCGCAGGCGCTGGGCAAAGACGTCCGCGATGAACCCGGCAGCGGCGCTGCCGGCGGTCTCGGCTTTGCCGCCAAGGCATTTCTCGGTGCGCAGTTTCAGGCCGGCGTTGAGGTGGTAGCCGAGCTGGTGGGGCTCGCCGATGCGGTCAAAGATGCCGATCTGGTGATCACCGGGGAAGGGCGCTTCGACGCGCAGACGCTGCGTGGCAAGACGCCGTTCGGCGTTGCACGGATCGCCAAACAACACGGTGTGCCGGTGGTGGTGATTGCTGGCACCCTCGGCGACGGTTATCAGGAACTGTATGGCCACGGGATCGACGCGGCATTCGCCGTGACCAGCGGACCGATGACCCTGGAACAGGCCTGCGCCGAAGCGCCACGGTTGTTGCGTGAACGCGCCACGGACATTGCTCGTGTGTGGCAGATGGCGCGGCGCAGCTTGTGAAATGCTCGACCAGTGTTTCATCCTTGAAACACCGATAAAAATACTTTCAACGGACCCGCAATCTTCCTCAAGCCTGGCCGATACAAAGGTCAGGCGCACACAAAACTCCCAAAACAGTGGCGCCGAACTGCAGCCCACCCCAATGGCTCAGTGATATGGCATGGACGCTCGTAGCTTCTATCTTGAGAGTTCAGCCATGTCCTTGCGTAACCTGAATATCGCGCCCCGTGCGTTCCTCGGTTTTGCCTTCATTGCTTTATTGGTCGTCGTGCTTGGCGTGTTTGCCGTCAATCGCATGTCGGTCATCCGCCAAGCGTCGATCGATATGAATTCGACGCAATTGCCCAGCGTGACCCATCTCAGTGTGATAACCGAAAACGTCCTGCGGATGCGCATCCTCTCGTTCCGCGTGTTGGTCAATCGCGAGCCTGCCGCGTTGCAGGAAGCGCAGACGCGTATCGCCGTGCTGGTCGAAAAGGCGCGCAAGGCACAAGCCGCTTATGCCGAACTGCATGCGGGCCCGGAAGAACGTGCGCTGTACCAGACGTTTTCAACCACGCTGGACAACTACGTGCAAGCGCAGAACCAGATGCTCGAGTTGTCGCGTCAAGACAAAATGGACGAGTTGCGTGCGTTGATCAACACGCGAATCAAGGAAGGCACCGACCAGATGGGCGAGCAGTTGAACAAACTGATCGCAATCAATGCCGCCGATGCTAAAACCGCATCGACTCGTGCCGGCGACTATTACGACAGCGCCATCACCGGCATCATCATTGTCGCGGTGATCGCAGCGCTGGCCACCGTGTTGCTCGCGTGGTTGCTGACCCGCAGCATCGTCACGCCACTGAACCGTGCGGTGCTGGCTGCGCAAACCATCGCCAGCGGCAACCTGAGCAAAGCCATCGAAGTCGACGGCAAGGACGAGCCGGCGCGCCTGCTCGAAGCCCTCGCGGCGATGCAGGTGAACCTGCGTCAAACCATCGAACAGATCGCCGGTTCCGCCACGCAATTGGGCGCGGCGGCCGAAGAACTCAGCGCCGTCACCGAAGAAGCCTCGCGCGGTTTGCAGCAGCAGAACAACGAGATCGAACAGGCCGCCACCGCCGTCAACGAGATGACCGCCGCCGTCGAAGAGGTCGCGCGCAATGCGGTATCGACCTCCGAAGCTTCTAATCAGTCGACCCACGCCGCCCGCGAAGGGCGCGATCAAGTGGTGAAAACCGTCGACGCGATCCAGACCATGACCCATGACGTGCAGAACACCGCGCAGATGATCGAAGGCCTTGCCGCCCAGGGTCGCGACATTGGCAAAGTGCTCGACGTGATCCGCGCCATCGCCGAACAGACCAACCTGCTGGCGCTTAACGCCGCGATTGAAGCGGCGCGCGCCGGTGAAGCCGGACGTGGTTTTGCCGTGGTGGCAGACGAAGTACGGGCGCTCGCCCACCGCACGGCGCAATCGACCCAGGAAATCGAAAAAATGGTCGCCGGCATTCAGAACGGCACCGGTGAGGCCGTTTCCTCAATGCAGCAAAGCAACCAGCGCACCCAGATCATCCTGGAAATGGCCCGTGCCGCTGGCGTCGCGCTGGAGCAGATTACCCAGTCAATCCATCAGATCAACGAGCGCAATCTGGTCATCGCCAGTGCTTCGGAAGAGCAGGCGCAGGTTTCGCGTGAAGTCGATCGCAACCTGGTCAACATCCGCGATCTGGCCACGCAGTCCGCAGCCGGGGCCAACCAGACCAGCGCCGCAACTCATGAACTGTCGCGTCTGGCAGTGGATTTGAATGCGATGGTGGCGCGTTTCGTGATTTGAGATACGGTGAAGGCTGGAAACCGCGCGATCAGGAGACGTACATGCGCTATTCAGCCTTGACCCAACGCATTGCCGGAGAGGGCGCCGCCGCCTGGCAGATTCACGACCGAGCGTTGGCGTTGCGCGCCGAAGGAGTCGATATTCTGCTGTTGAGCGTCGGCGATCCGGACTTCGATACGCCGCTGCCGATTGTCCATGGCGCCATCGACAGCCTGTTGGCCGGCGATACGCATTACGCTGATATCCGTGGCCGGCTCGAGCTGCGCAGGCTGATTGCCGAGCGCCATTGCCAGCGCAGTGGTCAGCGCGTTGACCCTGATCAAGTGATTGTCTTGCCCGGCGCGCAATGCGCGGTGTATTCGGTAGCGCAATGTCTGCTCGATCCCGGCGATGAAGTGATCGTCGCGGAACCCATGTACGTCACTTACGAAGGCGTGTTCGGCGCTTGCGGCGCAACGGTCATTCCAGTCCCGGTGCGCCCGGAAAATGGTTTTCGCGTCGACCCGGCCGATGTCGCGGCGCGTATTACTGCAAAGACTCGCGCGATGTTGCTCAACAGCCCGAACAACCCCAGCGGTGCAAGCTTGCCGCTGTTGATCTGGCAGGAACTGGCGGCGCTGTGCATCCGCCATGACCTGTGGCTGATCAGCGACGAGGTCTACAGCGAACTGCTTTACGAAGGCCGGCACATCAGCCCGGCGAGCCTGCCCGGCATGGCCGAACGCACGGCAACGATCAACAGCCTGTCGAAATCCCACGCCATGACCGGTTGGCGCATCGGCTGGATAATCGGGCCGAAACCGCTGGCCGATCATTTGGTCAACCTGTCGCTCAGCATGCTCTTCGGATTGCCGGACTTCGTGCAAAAAGCCGCACAGGTCGCACTGCAAAGTGATCTGCCGGAAGTGACGCAGATGCGCGAGGAGTATCGCCTGCGCCGCGATCTGGTTTGCGAGCGTTTGCACGGTTGCCCGGGGCTGCACCCGGTCCGGCCCGATGGCGGTATGTTCGTGATGGTCGATGTGCGCCAGACCGGGCTCGGTGCTCAGGCGTTTGCCGAACGATTGCTCGAAGGTTATGGCGTATCGGTACTGGCCGGTGAAGCATTCGGCCCGAGTGCTGCGGGGCATATCCGCATTGGCCTGGTGGTCGAGCGGGTGAAACTGGCCGACGCCTGCGCGCGGATTGCACTGTGCGCGGCACAGCTTTTACAGGCGCGCAGTGCCTGATGGTCCCCGGCCGTACCTCGCGCACTGATCGTTCCCACGCTCTGCGTGGGAATGCCTCAAGGGACGCTCCGCGTTCCAGCTTCCGAAGGGACGCAGAGCGTCCCGGGCTGCATTCCCACGCGGGAGCGTGGGAACGATCAGTTTAGAGGGTTCACCAGATTCGCCGGTTTCCCCCCAGCCAACGCCGCCAGCAGATTCTCCACCGCACACCGCGCCATCGCCTCGCGAGTTTCATGGGTCGCCGAACCTATGTGCGGCGTCGCCACCACATTGTTGAGCTGCAACAACGGCGAGTCATGATCGAGCGGTTCACGCTCGAACACATCAAGGCCCGCCGCACGAATGCGCTGATGACGCAGCGCCTCAATCATTGCCGCTTCGTCGACTACCTTGCCGCGCGAGATATTGATGAAAATGCTCTCCGGACGCATCAAGGCAAACTGTTCGGCGCCAATCAATTTTTCTGTCTGCGCCGTCAGTGGCAAGGTCAGGCAAATGAAATCCGCCTGTCTGAGCAAGTCTTCGAGGCTGCAATATTGCGCATCGAAGCGTTCCTCGACTGCCGGTTTACGCGACTGGCTGTGGTAGATCACCGGCATGCCAAAACCGAAATGCCCGCGCTGGGCCAACGCCTCGCCGATGCGGCCCATGCCGATGATGCCGAGCGTCTTACCATGCACATCAGTGCCGAAATGCGCCGGCCCGATGTTGCGGCCCCACTGGCCGCTGCGCACCATGTTGGCCAGTTCGACCACCCGCCGAGCGGCCGCGAGAATCAAGGCGAAACCGGTGTCGGCGGTGGTTTCGGTGAGTACGTCCGGGGTGTTGGTCAGCATGATTTTGCGACGGCTGAGGTAATCGATGTCGTAGTTGTCGACACCGACCGACACGCTGGCGATGGCTTGCAGTTGCGGCGCCAGATCAAGCAACGCGGCGTCGAGTTTCAGACTCGCGCCGAGCAAGCCGTGAGCGCGGGGCAGGGCATCACGCAGTTGCATGAGTCCGTCGGCATCGAGGCTTTCGATCAGCGTCACTTCGAACTGCTCTTGCAGACGCGCCATCAACTCGGGCGAGAGTTTCTTGTACAGCACGACGTGTTTTTTCATGACAAAGTCCTTTCAGGAATGCGCCGGCACGCGCGGCGTGGCAACGGCTTTGGCGACGACGCGGTCACTGGCGCCGGGCTTGAGAAAAATCGTCAGCACCACCGACAGCAGCAAGGCGCCGCTCATCAACAGATAGGACGCGCCGGGCGAGCCGGTGGAGCTGTTCAGATAACCGACCAGATACGAGCCGCCGAACGAGCCGAGCGCGCCCATGCTGTTGATCAGCGCCATGGCGCCACCGGCGACGTTGGCCGGGAGGATCTCCGGGACGATCGCGAAAAACGGCCCGTACGGCGCGTACATGCAGGCGCCGGCAATCACCAGCAGCGTGTACGACCACCAGAAATGTTCCGCGCCGAGCGCGTAGGAACCGTAGAACGCGATGGACGCGATCAACAGCGGCGGCCAGACGAAGCGTTTGCGCTTCTGCAACTTGTCCGACCCCCACGACACCGCAAGCATGCCGATCACCGCCGCCAGATACGGCAGCGCCGACAGCCAGCCAGCCTCGATCATGTCCATTTTTGCCCCTGCCTTGAGGATCGACGGCAGCCACAAGACGAAGCCGTAGACGCCGATGCTCCAGCAGAAAAACTGCAACGCGAGAATGATCACCTTCGGCGAACGAAACGCTTCGGCGTAGTTCTTCACCGCTTTGATGCCGACCTGTTCGGCGGCCAGTGCGCTTTCCAGATCGTGCTTTTCCTGATCGTTCAGCCACTTGGCCTGGGCCGGACGATCATCGGCCAGACGCCACCAGATGAACGCCCACAGCACCGCCGGCAAGCCTTCGATGATGAACATCCAGCGCCAGCTGAAGTGCTGCACCAGATAACCTGAAACCACCGACATCCACAGCATGGTTACCGGGTTGCCGAGGATCAGAAAAGTGTTGGCCCGCGAACGTTCGGCACGGGTGAACCAGTGGCACAGATAGACCAGCATCGCTGGCATCACCGCGGCTTCGACCACGCCGAGCATGAAGCGGATCACAATCAGCCAATAGGCGTTGGAGACCACGCCAGTCAGGGTAGCGAGGCCGCCCCAGAGGATCAGGCTGACAAAAATCAGCTTCTTGACGCTGTGCTTTTGCGCGTAGACCGCACCAGGCACCTGGAAGAAGAAGTAACCGAGAAAGAACAGCGCACCGAGCAGCGAGGACAGGCCCGGGGTGATCATCAGGTCTTCGGCCATGCCGGAAGCGGCGGCGAAGCCATAATTGGCGCGATCAAGATACGCCAGGCTATAGGTGATGAACACGATCGGCATGATGTACCACCAGCGGCGGGTGGCGAGGGTAGCGTTTTTCATGGTCTTGCTCCTGAGCTTGTTGTTTTTGTCGCAGCAGGTTCATTCAGTTTGTGCTGATCAGGCGGGCCCTTTAGCGAGCAAGCTCGCTCCCACAGAAGATTGCATTTCAAAGGTGGGAGCGAGCCTGCTCGCGAAGACGGCCTCAAATTCACCGGATAATTCCAGGCGGGTAGGAAGGCCCTCCATATCCCCACGACTCTGCACCGCCCGACTGCCAATCCAGTTCGCGCGTTGCACCGCCTCGGGCACACTTTGATGCTCGAGCAGGGCGCTGATCAGCCCCACCGCAAAGCCGTCACCAGCACCGACCGTATCGACGACCTGGGCCACCGGCACACCAGCGACAAAGCCCTGATCCAGTTGCGTGCGGTAATAAGCGCCCTGCGGCCCGAGCTTGATCGCCACTGCTTCGGCGCCTTGGTCGAGATAGAACGCAGCGATGTCCGCCGGGTCTTCGAAACCGGTCAGCAGGCGTCCCTCGCTCAAGCCCGGCAAGACCCAATGGGCAAGGGCGGCGAGGCGGTTGATCTCACTGATCATCTCGCGCTCGCTGGCCCACAGGCTCGGGCGCAGATTGGGGTCGAAGGAAACGCTGCGCCCGGCATGGCGCATACGACTCATCAATTCAAAGGACAATTCGCGCGCGGTGTCAGAGAGCGCCGGCGGAATGCCGGTGGCGTGCAAATGGCGGGCGTTGAGCAAGTCGGAGGTGATCGATTGCGGAGACAGATGACTGGCCGCCGACCCGCGGCGGAAATACTCGACCTGCGGGTCGCTGCCATCGTCGTTGCGCGACTTGAACTGGAAACCGGTCGGGTGCTGTGGGTCGACATCGACATGGCTGCAATCCAGTCCCTCCTTGACCAAAGTCTGGACCACGAAGCGCCCGAGCGAATCATTACCGACCCGGCTCAGCCACGCGACATTGAAACCCAACCGCGAAAGCCCGATGGCCACATTGCTGTCGGCACCGGCGATGCGTTTGTGAAAGTGTTCGACCGCCGCCAGATCACCGGTCTGCTCGGCGACCAGCATCGCCATGGTTTCACCGAACGAGAGGATATCGATCTCAGACATGGGCAGGCTCCAGACGCGATTGGCCGAGGCGGGCGAGGGCGGCGACATGCTCGGTGGTCAGTTGCAGCAGATCATCGCCCTGCAACGGGTATTCGGCCGCGCGCATAACGCCTTGGGCCATGTGCCGCAGCAGTTGTTCCCACAGATGCAGGTCACTGACGGCGGGCGGCACGGCGACCAGTTTGCCGTCGGCGCGGCGCGCCACGGCTTTGCAATGCACATAACCGACATGCCGGCCGAGCAGGCGGGCGGCGCTGGCGGCGGACTGGTCCTGCCACTGCCAGTTGCCGATATCGAAGGTCATTTTGATTGGCAGGTTGTGCTGCTCCACCGCCGCGAAGAAGCGCTGAAACGGTTCGATGCGCCCGCCGTGCAAGGTCTGATCGTTTTCCACCAGCAACTGCACCGAGGTTCGTTGCAGACTTTCGGACAAAGCTTGCAGGTCGTTGGTGTCGGTGAAATAGCCGAGGGAGACTTTCAGCCATTTCGAACCGAAGGCTTCAGCCTGTTGCAGCGCGGTGATCAATTCGGGATTCGGTTGCGCCTGGCCGGCGAGCCACAGTTCGGTCGGTGAGGAATAAATGCTTTGCAAGCCCTGCGCCTGGGTGGCCGCAGCCAATTGCGCCGGCTCTTCGCGGGTCAGCAGTTCTTCACGCCACTCAATGCGATTGGCCCCGGCCGCGGCCAGAACGTCGATGAAAGAATCTTGCCCGCGCTGGCGCACAAGGTCGGCGCCGTAGCTGGAAAGACTGATGGAAACGGCAGGTTTATTCATTGTTATCTACCTCTGAAACCGGTTTCATTTTTGTTCAAAAAAATATCAACGTTCTTTTGTACCCTTCGCTGGAAGGTCAGCTCCCACATTGGAACGCGGTCACCTGTGGGAGCGAGCCTGCTCGCGAAAGCGTCAACTCAAACACCGCCAACCCCACGGGTAGATCCTCGCTCAACCAGCACCGGCGCAAAATCCATCACCCGCGCCAATTCATCATCCCCACGCAAACGCCTGAGCAGACACTCGAACGCCCGCGCGCCAATCTTCTGCGTCGGCTGCGCGAGCGCAGTAATCCCGCTGCCGACCAACGGATACCAATCCAGATCATCCAGTGCGATCAACCCGACATCTTCAAACAGCCGCGAGCCGGTCGCGCGCAATGCCGTCGTGGCTGCCAGCGCCGCTACGCCATTCGCGCAGAACAGCGCTTTCGGCCCGTTTCCTGGTGTGCTTAAAAATGATTGAAGTTGCGCTTGCAGATCAGCGCCGGTTTCCAGCACTGCCCCGGTGAGACCCGGACGCTGCGCAATCTGCGCCTGAAAACTGCTGACTCGTTCGATACGTGAACTGGTGCCGTCATACGGTTCGGTGATCAACAACAGATCGCGATAACCGCGTTGCTCAAGATGTGCCAACGCCATTTCTACTGCCTGCGGATTGTTCAGTCCGACCATGTCGCTGTTGAGGCCGGCAACTTTGCGATCCACCAGCACCAGCGGCATCTCGCGGTGCAGTTCGTGCAGCTCGTCACGGTGATGGCCAAGGGTGTTCACGATCAGCCCTTCGATGTTGTACGAGCGCAACAGTGCCAGGTGCTGGCGTTCCTGCTCGTCATCACGGTCGGTGTTGCACACCACCAGGCTGTAGCCGTGCGCACGGCAGGCGGTTTCCACCCCGTGCATCACGGCAATCGAATAAGGGTTACGGATATCGGCGACCAGCATGCCGATCAGGCGCGTGCGCCCACGTTTGAGACCGCGCGCCATTTGGTTGGGGCGGTAGCCGAGTTCGTCGATGGCTCGCTCAATGCGCAGCGCGATAGCGTCGGAGAGGAGGGCGCGGTCATCGCCGATGAAGCGCGAGACGCTGGCCTTGGAGACGCCGGCGCGTTCGGCGACGTCGAGCATAGTGACGCGTTCACGTTGCGCAGTTGAAAAGTTGCTCACGAGGCGTGGCCTGTCATCGATAAGTTTGTTTTATTGTTGAAACCGGTTTCAGAAGAGCATCGCCGTTCGCTTACGTCAAGCCCTGCGCAGGCTTCTCGGCAGGAAAAAAGCGATGAATGGTCGGTTTACCTGTCAGATCTGACAGTAGGCAGCATTACAGCTTAAGCGCTTAATTCAGGTCAGATATCGCGAGAGTATTCAAGGAAGTGGGCATGACCATTGAAGATGCGCCAGCATACAAACCACCGTCGGTCGAGGGTATGCCCGATCACGACGTAGACCCTGAGGGCATAATTCCGCTGCCTTTATTAACCGAAGGCATTGTGGTCGTCGTACCGTTATGGCCAAACCCTGTCACCAAACCCGGTGAGCGAGACCGACTTGAGGTCATCTTCGAACAGACGGGGGAGCGGGTTTCCATAACCAAGGACTATTACCCTGACGATATAAAGCCAGAGTTCCGGATTGATATCGGTCCTGAGCATTTGATGAATGATGGGTTCGGTTGGTTGCGGTATGTGCAATATAACAATGCGGATAACCCAGCGTATTCTGAACAGCGGAAACTAACGATTGATCATTTTCCGCCTATCTATGATCTTAAACCAGCAAGCTTTCCTGATGCGACAGACCGAGGATATTTGAATTGCAGTACTAATCCGCCTATATGGGAAGGCGTGCATTTTGACGTACCGCCATTAGTAGACTTCATACCAGGTGATTTCATTGAGGTTACCTGGCGGGGCTATTTATCGCCGAATGCGAGTGGCCCAGCTATCGTCAGTAAGGTTTTTCAGCGAAGGGCATTAAGCCGTGAGGATATACGTGTAGGTTACAGCGAGGTGGTTGAACCTTACGACCCATACATAGTGCCTATGGTTGATGATGCATCCGCGTCGATAGTCTATCGGATATATCGCGGAGCAAAGCTGGTGGGTGAGTCGGAAATTGGTTGGGTAAAGATCGACAGAGTAAGAGCTGGCTATCCTCCGTGTGGCCCAGAAAGTTTTTCTGCGAAGCGCGTTTAGTTAGCGCGTTCGAGAGACCGGCCACAGATTGAAGTCGTGTTGCCATTTATGTTGATAAAGGAGATGCAGCAATGAATGAACTAATCAAAAATGCGGGCTTGAATCGAAAAGCGGTAATTTTGAAACGGATGTCGGACGCCGCCCTGGCCGATCCCGGCGTGGCGGTTACTATTACCGAGCAAACTATTGATGGAGATTTGAGGATACCTGTTGCCAAACTGAATGCTCCGTTGGAGTTCACCATTCCGAAGCCGCTGCAAGAACATCAAAACGACATCATTGACATTTTAATTCGAAAAAAAGATGCGCCTGGTTGGGTTGAAATTGACTCGTTTGACTTGGATCCGGATCTAAGTAAAAGAGTCTGGCCGATGGCAAAGACAATTCCATTAGGTCCATGGCTGAATGAAGAGTCTCAACCTCCTGAGCCAACCAGTTACGAAATTCGGTACAACTACTGGTACGCTGGGGCAAATGGAGGGCTCTCGCTTATCGCCGAGTATATGATTGACAAGACTCGACCGTATCAGGTGAAAGACCCAGCATCCGATCTCAAGCCCAAAGCCGCCGCATTTCCTCAAGATCTTCCCCCGACTGATCCAATCGATGAGGAATATATTGAAGCCAACCCGGACGGAATTATCGTCAAGCCTTCATCGGTTAGCTTGACCTATGACGCCAAGGATATTTTTGAGTTCTTTTGGGGCATATCGCCAGACCCTGCAGTTGATGAGCCTGTATTTCGAGGCACTTTGCCCTCAAGTCTGGAGGCGGCCATACCGATCAGTGTCTTTGAAGAATCGGAAGAGGGCGTCAACACATTGGTTTATCGCGCCACAGATGTCGCGGGTAACGTGGGTAAAATCTCAAACCCAGCCTCCCGAGAGGTCAGGCGTGTAGAAGATCCCACAGTGTTCAAACCACCAGTAATACCTCTGGCTAATGGAGAGAATGGCGATGACCGTATCGACATGCAGGATTGCTTCGCTGGTGTCGATGTCGTGATTGAAGTGCCTGTTCCGAACTCTCCCGCCCATTCCATCATTCCCAAGTGGGCGACCCAACCACTCGAAGAAAAGTCTGTTGCTGACGCGGTTAACGGACAACTGACCTGGAGGGTGGACTATGCGAAAATAAAGTCCGCCTATGGCGTAACTGACGATGACAAGCCAACTGACGTTTCTTATCTGATGTACCGAGGGGCTACCTCAATCGGTGGCAGCAACAAAATAATCCAGGTCAATCTTTTCACCATCGGTCCACCTAATCCGGGTGAGCCAGATCCGGTCAATATAAATCTTCCTGTTCCTACACTGAAAGGCGGAGGCGGCTCGGATGATGCTATCAAGGAAGTAGATTATGACGCGAACGCAACTTATACCATCAAATTGTTTGATGCACCGCCAACCGAAGAGAGTTGGCTGGTCGACGTTTTGTATGCAGATAAAAAGGTAGGAGAGACGATTAAGCTTAGAGATGGTCAGGAGGGCACGGAGTTGACGGGCACCTTACCGTGGCCAACTATTTTCGCTGAAGGTACGGGCAGCAAACCATTGCAGTGGGTTCTTTATACTGCAACAGATCCAAACTTTACCAAATCTCCACCAAAGCCCATCACTGTCGATGAGTTTCCTATCCAGACAGCCGCACCGACAATTTTGTACCTGACGGGTAAGGACCAGAACCTGATCGGTTGCCCAACACTTGATGTCATAGGCGCTGGTGGCAGACGGACCTTGCAGGTAGTCGTGCCGAAAAGTGATTACACGGTAGTGCAAGAGGAGATTACCGTAAAATTCGGTGCCTATATCAACGACGTTTTGGTAGAAAACACTGAAGTGACTGCTAAGCATGCAATTACTACTCCTTATCCGGATGAAGGGGTCACTATTGATATTGGTGACTATGTAACCAACTTCAAACCAGGACATGGAGCTGAAGGACGGGTCTCTTATACAATAACTCGCTCCGGCCTCGGTGATACGCCACCTTCTGCTGAAGCGAAAGCCGGTGTCATACTGCAGAACAGCACCGGGCAATATTGCGAGGATGCGACAGCTCCTTGATCACACCGACCTGAAAGTGCAACGAGCATCCTTGTTCGTTGCACTTTCAGCTTTTCACGATTAACAAAAGGGGAAATTTCCCTCTGCTAAAGGGATTAATCCTACAGAAGGGGGGAGGGTCTCGCGCTAGCCTTGTGACCCTCGCGGGTCATTCATAAGTGACCCAAACCGGTTCTCTTAATGCAGGTGCCCACTATGCGAAGCAAGTGTCAGTCTGTTTGCGTAACACCCGTGCGCAAATCATTAGTTTATTTACCTTTCATTTCTCTGTTTGCTCCCTTCGCTTTAGCGGCGCCTGTGAACGGGAGCACAGTGACGATCACTGGCGGAACGCCAGAGCGATGGGACTTGATTTCCAACGCCACGCTAAACGTCAATGGTGCAGAAACACTTTTTATCAACGCCGACCGTTCAACCCTGAACGTCAACCCGGGCGGCATCACTCAGCAAATCTCCGCGCGTAATGGTTCTCAGGTAAATCTGAACGGCGCAGCGGTTAACGGAGTTTCCGGAGTCGCCGCTGTGGTGATCCTCAACAGCACCGCCGATATTGAAAGCAGCACGATTACAGGTAACCGTGTAGGCCTTCAGGTTGTTCGCTCCGCTTTCACACAGTCGGGTTCAACGGCTGCCGTCAGCGGTAAAAGCATGATCAGCGGTGAAAGGGGGGGGGCCTTGGTAAGCGCGTTCAGCCGTCTGGATGTGAGCGACTCACAAATCCGGGGAACGGGAGCAACCAGCTACGGCTTAACGCTTGCGAGCGCACAGGCGGTAGCTACCGACAGTACAATCACAGGTGGTCAAAACGGTGTGGTCCTGAGTCTCGATACGCTTTCCGCCCAGCCCTCGATCCTTGAGCTGAACAACACGACCGTCCAGGGCATCACTGGATCTGCGATCCTCGTTGACTTTGAAGACGCGGGCACTTCCACGTCCACAATTACCCTCACTAGTTCGTCGTTACTGGCTGGGAACAACACACTCGTGGATGTGCGCGGGGGGGCCGATACAGCTCTCACAGTCAACAGCAGCTTGCTGACTGGAAATATCGTCAATGAAGCAGGCAGTACCCTCGATCTGACGTTGCAGAACCATTCGACTTTGACCGGTCGTCTGGAAAACGTATCCAGTGCAAGCATCAATGACAATTCTCGCTGGGTATTGGTTGGCGATAGCCAGCTCGAAAAGCTGGTGTTGAATGGCGGCACGGTCGCCTTCGGTGGAACGGACGCTTTTTATCAACTGGACGTGAATCAGCTTTCAGGCAACGGTCGCTTTGAATTGGGTACCAATTTTTCCACCGGTCAAACCGACGTCCTCAACATCACAGGTTCGGCAAGCGGCCGACATGAACTGGTGATTAGCGCCAGCGGCGTCGACCCGGCGGCAGGACAACCAATCCGAGTGGTTCAAACAGCCGGTGGCGATGCGCAGTTCTTTACCGCCAGGAGTGTCGACCAAGGGGCATTTTCTTACGACCTGGCCAAAAGCGGCAATGACTGGATCCTTGATCCAGCGACTCGGACTGTCAGTCCTGGAGCTCGCTCTGTTCTGGCACTTTTCAACACCGCGCCGACCGTATGGTACGGCGAGCTTACTTCTTTGCGTTCGCGTATGGGCGAGCTGCGATTCAATGGTGCACAGGCCGGAACATGGGGTAACACCTATGCCAATAGATATAATGTTGCCGATGGCTCTGGTGTCGCTTATCAGCAAAATCAACAGGGTTTCACATTGGGTGTCGATGGTCTGCTACCGTTTGGAGACGGGCAATGGCTTGTTGGCCTGATGGCCGGCCACAGCAAGTCTGACCTCAATCTTCAAGGCGGAACTTCCGGCGAAATCTCAAGCTATTATCTTGGCAGTTACGCTACCTGGATCGACGCAAGCGGTTACTATTTCGATGGCGTGGTGAAGGTCAACAGGTTCAATAATGACGCCAAAGTGGGCTTGAGTGATGGGCGCAGAGCCAAAGGCGATTACGATAACTCCGGCATTGGAGGTTCCATTGAATTCGGACGTCATATCAAGCTTGAACAAGCATATTTCATAGAACCTTACACACAATGGTCAGCTGTACTTATTCAGGGTAAAGATTTTTCCCTGGACAATGACATGCAAGCGGAAGGTGATCGCACCCGCTCATTATTGGGTGAATTCGGCATGACCATGGGGCGCAATTTCGATCTGCGGAGCGGCGTCAAGGTGCAGCCGTATGTACGGGCAGCAGTGGCGCATGAGTTCATCAAGAATAATGATGTGAGCGTCAACAACAACGTTTTCAACAATGACCTGTCTGGGTCTCGCGCAATAGCGGCTGCCGGTATCGCACTCGCGATGACCGATCGTTTGCAAATACACGCTGACTTTGACTATAGCAATGGCAAAAATATCGAAAAACCTTTCGGCCTCAATTTTGGTGGTCGCTGGAGCTTCTGATTTATTAAAAGACAGACTTGAAAAAAACACTCCTTACTTTCGGTGGGGAGTGTTTTTTTTGGAAGCGATATTTTGATGCGCTCTGCTTATTCTAATCAGGCGGCGCGTGCGTTCGCTTGCTCTAGTGCAGCTACAGTGGCTTCGAAGCGGATGTTAAGAGTCAATGTTTTACGGACGTCATCATCATCATTAACAACGACGACATTGTTCAATGTTCCTGTGTACATGTTTTTGACGGTGTCAAACTGTGGAAAAGCTGTACCACTTTCCTGAGTATAGGTAATAGGGGTTGAAGGGTTTGTGTTGTCTTTGTAGGTAACTCGAACAAGTCCGGTGTCGGGGAATAATTGCTGTAATTGTCCTACAACTGTTAAAGAGAACGACACTTTTATTTCTTTGAGTGTGTCATCAGGCCGAAGTCTTGCATACAATTCTAGTGATTCATTGCGCGGTGGCGAAAACGATTTGGATGTCAGTTGTACCATGCTCGCGGTAAAATCTTCTTCGTTGACTTTTCCAGTGCAGCTATTTGGTAAAGGATTCATGATGCGAGATCTCCGGGGTCATTAATAGATAATCCCTTAACGAAATTCAGGGGTGAATGATCAAAACATTAATGGCAGCGCTTGTGACCTGTCAGAGTTGACAGGTTTAAAGATTATAAGGTTATTTTAAGCTCGTTTTTGATTGCAGATAGCTATTAAGGGTTGGATACGCCGCGACGTTAGCCAAATAAACTCGCAGCAATATTGATCGAGAATCCTAAAATAGCCGTGTTGAATACAAACCCGATCAACGCTTGCACCAGCACGATTTTCCGCATTTCCCGAGTCGCCACGCCGACATCGGCTGTCTGCACCGCGACGCCGATAGTGAACGAAAAGTAAAGAAAGTCCCAATAATTGGGGGTGGTCAGCCCTTCGGCGAAACGCAGCGCTGGCTTCTTGCCGTTCCAGGTGTAATACAACCTCGCGTAGTGGACACAGAAAATCACCCCGATCAGCAGCCATGAACCGATCACTGTCAGCGCTGTGAAGCCGTAATGCATGAGCTTGCGCGTGGTTTCCAGATCCCTGGTCCCGGCCAACTCATAGGTGATGGTCGCAAGGCTGGCTAGCGCGGCGGTGCACACCACGAACAGCACCAGCCCGGCATTTTCGTCTTCGACTTCAGCGATGCGTTTGACGTCCGGTGCCTTGGCACGCACGGTCAGCCAGAACATCAGGATCAGGTATGTCCAGACGCCAGCGTTCCAGCCGATGAGGATTTTGCTGATGATGGAGTCGGCGGGCACCAACAACCCGGTGGCGAGGCCGAGCAGAGAGCCGGCAGAGAGGCGAGGGTGGGTGCGGGCGAGGAAGCGCATGGGGACTCTATGGGCCAAAGTGGTTCAGACACATTAGCCCAGCAATGACGGACATGACCACAGCGCTGGATATTTGCAGAACTCCTGTGGGAGCGAGCCTGCTCGCGAGAGCGTCGGTACATTCAAAATTGATGTTGACTGACCGAGCGCATTCGCGAGCAGGCTCGCTCCCACAATTGGAATCAGTGGGGCTTGGTGAATCGTTGTACGAGCTTCATCACAACAACAAAGAACACCGGCACGAAGATGACCGCAAGTGTCGCGGTAATCATCCCACCGATCACCCCGGTGCCAATGGCTTGCTGACTTGCCGAACTGGCGCCCGTGGCGATAGCCAACGGCACCACACCCAGAATGAATGCCAGCGAGGTCATCACGATCGGTCGCAGACGCAAACGTGCTGCCTGCAACGTTGCATCGATCAGGTCATGGCCTTCGTCATACAGGCTCTTGGCGAACTCGATGATCAGAATCGCGTTTTTCGCCGACAGACCGATAATCGTGATCAAGCCTACCTTGAAGAACACATCGTTGGGCATCCCACGCATCGTCACCGCCAGCACCGCGCCGAGCACACCCAGCGGCACGACCAGCAACACTGAGGTCGGAATCGACCAGCTCTCGTACAGCGCCGCCAGACACAGGAACACCACCAGCAGCGACAATCCGAGCAGGATCGGCGCCTGATTGCCGGACAAGCGTTCCTGCAACGACAGGCCGGTCCATTCCTGGCCCAGGCCTTTCGGCCCCTGCGCCACCAGCCGCTCGATTTCCGCCATCGCTTCACCGGTGCTGTACCCCGGTGATGGTTCGCCGGAAATCGCAATCGCCGGATAGCCGTTGTAACGGGTCAACTGCGCCGGGCCCTGAATCCAGTTGGCCTGCACGAACGCCGACAGCGGCACCATGTGCCCGGTGTTGTTGCGCACATGCATTTTCAGCAGATCGGCGACCTGACTGCGTTGATCGCCTTCTGCTTGCACGACAACGCGCTGCATCCGGCCCTGATTGGGGAAGTCATTGATGTAACTCGAGCCCACCGCAGTCGACAAGGCATTGCCGATGTCCGCGAAGGAAACGCCCAAGGCGTTCGCCTGCTTGCGATCAACGACGAGCTGTACCTGCGGCGCCTCGGCCAAAGCACTTTCACGCACGTTCATCAATATCGGACTTTTCTCGGCGGCGGCGAGCAATTCGCTGCGCGCCTGCATCAACGTCGCATGGCCGAGCCCGCCACGATCCTGCAAACGGAACTCGAAACCGCTCGATGTGCCGAGGCCGTCTACCGGCGGAGGAAGGACCGAAAACGCCATGGCGTCCTTGACTTCACTCAGAGCGATGTTGGCGCGATCAGCAATCGAACTGGCGGAATCTTCAGTGCCGCGCTGCGACCAATCCTTCAACGTCGAAAACGCCAAGGCTGCGTTCTGCCCGCTACCGGAGAAACTGAAACCGAGAATCACCACGCTGTCACTGATACCCGGTTCACCGGCGTTGTGCGCCTCAAGCTGTTCAGCCACGGCCACCGTACGATTTTTGGTCGCGCCGGGCGGCAGCTGAATGTCGGTGATGGTGTAACCCTGATCTTCCACCGGCAGGAACGAGGAGGGCAGGCGCGCGAAGCACAGGCCCAGCCCGACCAGCAACACGACGTAAATCAGCAGATAGCGACCGCTGCGTTTCAGCGCAAGGCCGACCCAGCCCTGATAGCGGTCGGTCAGTTGCTCGAAGCGCCGGTTGAACCAGCCGAAAAATCCGGATTTTTCATGATGGTCGCCCTTGGCGATCGGCTTGAGCAGCGTTGCGCACAATGCCGGCGTCAAGGTCAGGGCGAGGAATGCCGAGAACAGGATCGACGTGGCCATCGACAGCGAGAATTGCTGGTAGATCACCCCCACCGAGCCCTGCATGAACGCCATCGGAATAAACACCGCCACCAGCACCAGCGTGATGCCGATGATCGCACCGGTAATCTGCGTCATCGCTTTACGCGTGGCTTCCTTGGGCGACAAGCCTTCGCTGGCCATGATCCGCTCGACGTTCTCCACCACGACAATGGCGTCGTCGACCAGAATACCGATCGCCAGGACCATGCCGAACATGGTCAGCACGTTGATCGAGAAACCCAGCGCGAGCATGGTCGCGAAGGTGCCCATCAGTGCCACTGGCACCACCAGCGTCGGGATCAGCGTGTAGCGCACGTTCTGCAGGAACAGGAACATCACCGCGAACACCAGCAGCATCGCTTCGCCGAGGGTGTAAACCACTTTGGTGATCGAGACTTTGACGAAGGGCGAGGTGTCGTACGGGATCTTGTATTCAACGCCTGCCGGAAAATAGCGCGAGAGTTCATCCATCTTCGCCCGCACGAGTGTTGCGGTGTTCAGAGCATTGGCCCCCGGCGACAGTTGTACGCCAACCGCTGTTGATGGCTTGCCGTTCAAGCGTGTGCCGAACTGGTATTCCTGACTGCCGATCTCGACCCGCGCTACATCGCCGATGCGCACGGTGGAACCGTCGCGATTGGCCTTGAGCACGATGTCGGCGAATTCTTGCGGCGTTGATAGCTGACCTTTCACCAGAATGGTCGCGGTGATTTCCTGCGACGCCGGTGACGGCAGGTCGCCAATGCTGCCGGCGGACACCTGCGCGTTCTGCGCGACGATGGCGGCGTTGACGTCGGCGGGCGTCAGGTCGAAAGCGATCAGTTTCTGCGGTTCGATCCAGATGCGCATGGCCCGCTCGGCGCCATACAACTGCGCCTTGCCGACGCCATCCAGACGCTTGATCTCGTTCATCACGTTGCGCGCCAGATAATCGCTGAGCGCGACGTCGTCGAGCTTGCCATCACTGGAGGTCAAGGTGATCAGCAACAGGAAACCGGAAGAGACTTTCTCGACCTGCAAGCCTTGCTGGTTGACTGCTTGCGGCAGGCGTGACTCGACCACTTTCAGGCGGTTTTGCACGTCAACCTGGGCCAGTTCCGGGTTAGTACCCGGCTGGAAAGTAGCTTTGATCGTCGCGCTGCCGAGGCTGCTCTGCGATTCGAAGTACAGCAGATGATCGGCGCCGTTGAGCTCTTCTTCGATCAGGCTGACCACGCTTTCATCGACGGTCTGCGCCGAGGCGCCGGGGTACACGGCGTAGATTTCGATCTGCGGCGGCGCGACGTCAGGGTACTGCGCCACCGGTAGTTGCGGAATGGCCAGCGCACCGGCCAGCAGGATGAACAGCGCGACAACCCAGGCGAATACCGGGCGATCGATAAAGAACTGCGGCATGAAAAAGCGTCCTGCTTACTGACCCGAGGTCTGGGCAATGGGAAGAGGGCTGTCGTCGATCTGCACGGTTTCGCCGGGACGGGCATGTTGCAGGCCTTCAACGACGATGCGGTCGCCCGGCTTGAGACCGCCGGTGACGATCCAGCGATTGTTCTGCACCGCGCCCAGTTGCACCGGTTGCTGGGCGACGCGCATCTGTTCGTCGACCGTCAGCACCTGGGCGATACCCGCGCTGTCACGCTGCACGGCGCGTTGCGGCACGGTGATGCCATTGGCGATCGTTGCCTGTTCCAGACGCACACGGATGAAACTGCCCGGCAGCAAATCCAGATCGGGGTTAGGAAATTCGCTGCGCAGGATGATCTGGCCGGTGCCCGGATCGACAGTGATATCGCTGAACAATAACTTGCCGGGCAGCGGATACAGGCTGCCGTCGTCCTGGATCAGCGTGGCTTTGACCTGATCCTGGCCGACCTCCTGCAACTGCCCGGAGCGGAACGCGCGGCGCAATTCGTTGAGTTCGCGAGTCGACTGAGTGAGGTCGGCGTGGATCGGATTGAGTTGCTGAATCAGTGCCAGCGGGGTGGTTTCGTTCTGCCCGACCAGCGCGCCTTCAGTTACCAATGCACGACCGACGCGACCGGAAATCGGCGCAGTAACGGTGGCGTAGCCAAGGTTCAGTTTCGCCCGTTCCACCGCGGCTTTATTTGCCGCTACGTCAGCAGCGGTCTGCCGCGCGTTGGCGCGGGCGTTGTCGTAGTCCTGAGCGCTGATGGCTTTGTCGTCGATCAACTGCGCATAGCGCTGCTCTTGCAGTTTCGCCTGGAACGCATTGGCTTGAGCCTTGCGCAGCGCGGCTTCGGCGCTGTCGAGATCAGCCTTGAAGGGGGCTGGGTCGATGCGAAACAACACATCGCCCTTTTTCACGTCGCTGCCTTCGCGAAAGGTACGCTGCAACACCACGCCGGCCACCCTTGCGCGGACTTCGGCAATCCGTGGCGCGGCAATGCGCCCGCTGAGTTCGCTGCTGAGTGTCAGGGGATGCGCCTCGATCGTCTCGATGCGCACGGTGGCCGGCGGTGCCTGCACTTCGGTGTCCGACGACGAATCACAGGCGCTCAGCGTCAGCGCCAGCGCGATCAGGCCGAGCCCGGCCAGCAGTTTGTTCGACATGTACAACCCCCACTATTGAAGTCCGCATCCTACGGGCAGACGCCGAGAGTAGCGGTGAAGCTTTGTAGGCGCTGTGTGAAATTGTGTAAGGGTTTTGCTCGGGGAGGGGTGAGGGCGTATATCCTGCAAGCCTTGAATTCTTTTGTGACCGTTAAACCGCTTTCGCGAGCAGGCTCGCTCCCACGATGGATTGCATTCCAAGTGTGGGAGCGAGCCTGCTCGCGAAAGCGGTCTGACATCCACCACAGCAATATCTGGATCACCCCATGCCCGACATCCTCCTGGTCGAAGACGACACTGCTCTCGCCGAACTGATTTCCAGCTACCTGGAGCGCAACGGTTATTCCGTCAGCGTCATAGGCCGTGGCGACCACGTGCGCGAGCGGGCGCGGGCCAATCCGCCGGACCTGGTGATCCTCGACCTGATGCTGCCGGGCCTCGACGGCCTGCAGGTTTGCCGCTTGCTGCGCGCCGATTCGGCGACGCTGCCGATCCTCATGCTCACCGCCCGCGATGACAGCCACGATCAAGTCCTGGGCCTGGAAATGGGCGCCGACGATTACGTCACCAAGCCTTGTGAACCGCGCGTGCTGCTGGCGCGAGTGCGCACGCTGTTGCGCCGCAGCAGCCTGGGCGAGCCGCAGACGGTCAATGACCGTATCGTCATGGGCAATCTGTGCATCGACCTGTCCGAACGCACCGTGACCTGGCGCGAGAAACCGGTGGAATTGTCCAGCGGCGAATACAATTTGCTAGTGGTTCTCGCCCGTCATGCTGGAGAAGTACTCAGCCGCGACCAGATTCTGCAACGCCTGCGCGGTATCGAATTCAACGGCACAGACCGTTCGGTGGACGTGGCAATCTCCAAGCTGCGGCGCAAATTCGACGACCATGCCGGCGAGGCGCGCAAGATCAAAACCGTATGGGGCAAGGGCTATCTGTTCAGCCGCTCCGAATGGGAATGCTGAGCTGATGTTTCGCATCCTGTTTCGCCTGTATCTGGTGACCATCGTCTCCTACAGTGCGGCGATCTATCTGGTGCCGGATCTGGTGGTGATGGCGTTCCGGGATCGCTTCGTCACTTACAACCTCGATTTTTCACGTGGTCTGCAATCGCTGATTACCCGCCAGTTTCACGCGGTGCCGCAAGATCAGTGGCCGGCCCTGGCAGCGGCGTTGGACAAGGATTTCCAGCCGCTGCACATCGTTCTCGCTCGAATCGATGACGCACAGTTCACTGACATCGAGCGGGAGCGCCTGCGCCGTAAGGAAAACGTTGTGCGCATCGGCGATTGGGGCTGGCGCACGCTGGCGGTAGCGGCGCTGGACGACACCACCGCGGTGAAGATGGTCGTGCCGCCCGATCCGGTTGATGTCGATCTGTTGTACTGGAGCATCAACGTGCTGATCGGCGCAACATTGCTGGCGTGCCTGCTGATGTGGTTGCGCCCGCACTGGCGCGATCTGGAGCGCCTCAAAGGCACTGCCGAACGTTTCGGTAAAGGGCATTTGAGCGAGCGCACGCACATCGCGCCAAGCTCGAACATCGGCAGCCTCGCGCACGTCTTCGACACCATGGCCGGCGACATCGAAAAACTGCTCAATCAGCAGCGTGATCTGCTCAACGCCGTTTCCCATGAACTGCGCACGCCATTGACGCGTCTGGATTTCGGCCTGGCGCTGGCGCTGTCCGACGACCTGCCAGCCGCCAGCCGCGAGCGCTTGCAGGGGCTGGTCGCGCACATTCGCGAGCTGGACGAATTGGTGCTGGAGTTGTTGTCCTACAGCCGCTTGCAGAATCCGGCGCAACTGCCCGAACAGGTCGAGGTGTCGCTGGACGAATTCATCGACAGTATTCTGGGCAGTGTCGACGAAGAACTGGAGTCGCCGGAGATCGTTATCGACGTGTTGCTGCACGGTCAGCTCGAGCGCTTCTCGCTTGATCCACGCCTGACCGCGCGAGCCATTCAGAATCTGCTGCGCAATGCCATGCGCTATTGCGAAAAACGTATTCAGATTGGCGTGCAGGTCAATGCCGAGGGCTGTGAGATCTGGGTCGACGACGACGGCATCGGTATTCCCGACGATGAGCGTGAGCGGATTTTCGAACCGTTCTATCGACTCGACCGCAGTCGTGACCGGGCTACCGGTGGATTTGGCCTGGGCCTGGCGATCAGCCGCCGGGCTCTGGAAGCGCAGGGCGGCACACTGACCGTCGAACCTTCACCGCTGGGTGGCGCGCGGTTCAGGTTGTGGTTGCCGACGAAACCCTGAGACTCCAAACGCTGAGAACTTGTGGGAGCGAGCCTGCTCGCGAAGTCAGTCTATGAGCGAAGCATGATTCGACTGATCCGACGCCTTCGCGAGCAGGCTCGCTCCCACAGGGGGGATGTGTTGTTCAGGCGAGTTCTGTCGATTGAATCAATCCGACGCCGGCGCTCTGCATTCTCTCCATCGCAGACTGCAGTGAACCATTCATATCAATCGCCCGACACGCATCAAGCACCACGAAGGCATTGAAACCCGCCGCTCGCGCATCCAGCGCGGAAAACATCACACAGAAATCCAGCGCCAGGCCGACCATATAAACCGTGTCGATGCCGCGCTCTTTCAGATAGCCCGACAAGCCTGTGGTGGTGCAGCGATCGGCTTCGAGAAACGCCGAATAGCTGTCGATATCAGGATTGCAGCCCTTGCGGATGATCAGTTGGGCGTGCGGCAAATCGAGTTCAGGGTGGAGCTCGGCGCCGGCCGTGCCTTGCACACAATGCTCCGGCCACAGCGTTTGTTCGCCGTAGGGCAGTTGAACGCTATCGAAGGGTTGCTTGCCGGGATGCCTGGAGGCAAACGAAGCGTGGCCCGGCGGGTGCCAGTCCTGGGCAATGACGACTTGGCTGAACTGCCTGGCAAGCCGGTTGATCAACGGCACTATCACGTCACCTTCCGGCACTGGCAATTGCCCGCCGGGAATGAAGTCGTTCTGCACATCGATCACCAATAACGCGGTACGGGATGAATCAGGCATTGCGTGTCCTCCTTGAAAACAGTCGCTCAGCATAGTTCAGGACCGCTCATGCGCCGAGGCGGCTTTTGACAATTTCGCCTTGCGTTCCAGTTCTGGCGCAGCGTCGTGCCCGCTGATGGGCTGGCGCTTGGTTGCCGCGTTCCGAGCGGGTAGCGAACCGTGGTTTGACCGTGTTGCCTGCCATCCAAGGAACGCGCGATCGGCCAACACGCCACCGGCAAACAAAGCTGCTGCGGCGGCAACGATAAACCAGCGCCGACTCAGCCCTGGCTGTTCAGGCGAAGGAATCGCGTCCAGCCGCGCCTGCAAACGTTCGAGCGGTGCCTGTTGTGCCAGCTCGTCGTAGGCGTTTTGGTAGGGCAGGTTAGCCCGACTGAGCCACTGCACGCGCAGGTTGAGCAGCGCGTCGTCCGCGATGGCCTTTTCCAGCAGGCTGCGTTGCTCGGCGCCGAGTTCATTGTCGAGCCAGGCGACCAGTTGCTCATCCGAAGGTGCCTTCATGAGGGATCAGCCTTGTTAGAGGCCGGAACCGGGTACAGCGGTGGGTATTCAGCCAGTTTCAATCTGGCGGTGGCCAGACGCGTCATGATTGTCGCGACAGGAACGTGCAAAATTTCGGCGACTTCGCTGTAGGAAAAACCTTCGACATAAGCCAGATAAACCGTCTCGCGCTGAGTTTCCGGCAAGGCATCGACACGGCGAATGACCTGCGCAGCCATAAAGTGTGATTTCTCGGCAAAGGCATCGTGAGCCTCTGCGCCATTCCGCGCGGGTTCCTGACGCACCCGGCGCGTGCGTACTTCGTTGACCCAGATCGAATGCAGCAGATCCAACAACCATCGCTCCATACCCGTGCCCGCTACGTACTGATACGCACGTCCAAGGGCGCGCACGCAGGTCGCGTGCACAAGATCCTCGGCCACATGCCGATTGCGCGACAACAGCAAACCGTAGCGCCATAGTCGCGCCAGATGTTGTCCGAGTTCTGCTCTGAAGGCCTGCTCGCTGATGGCGACTTCCCTTATCAATGTTCAAGTTTTGATGAATCGTGGACGGCGCTGGTCTGCAACACGCACTTCTGCGATTTGCTATCCCAGACCTGACCTTTCGGACATTCGGGTTTTTGCACCGGCTCGCCGTTTTCTTCGGCAGCCAGCGCCAACGGGCTGGATATCACAGCGACCAACAGCCACGGGGCGGCGAACATAACGGAACGGATAGTCATGGGCAAGGCTCCACAGAAGGTTAAGTCCGCGTCGGGACAAAACCGGGTGAAATTTCGTTCATTACATTGTCAGTGACTGTTCAGGGTGCGGATAAATTCAAGCGCTATGCTCGGGAGGGTCTGCCGTCGATCCGATGTATTGCCGTAGGAAGCATTGCCATGAATGATCAGGTCCATCACTCAGCCGCGACCGGTTACAGGACCGCCGCCGACACCTACGTCAAAGGCCGGCCAGACTATCCGCCGCAGACCAGCGAATGGTTGTCTGCGACCTTGGGCCTGGATGGGCACAAGACCGTGATTGATCTGGGCGCCGGCACAGGCAAGTTCACCGGCCGCCTGGTGGCGACTGGTGCGCAAGTCATCGCGGTGGAACCTGTCGCGCAAATGCTGGAGAAGCTATCGGACGCTTGGCCCGATGTGCTGGCCGCGCACGGAACGGCGACCGATCTGCCTTTGCCTGACGCTTCAGTGGATGCCGTGGTCTGCGCGCAAGCGTTCCACTGGTTCGCCAGTGCCGAGGCGCTGACCGAAATCGCTCGCGTGCTCAAACCCGGCGGCAAGCTGGGGTTGATCTGGAACCTGCGTGATACGCAAGTCAGTTGGGTGCCGAAACTCGATGCGATTGTCAATGCTCTGGAAGGCGACACGCCACGCTATTACACCGGCGACTGGCGCGCGGCGTTTCCGCATCCGGCCTTCGAACCCTTGCGAGTTGAACGGTTTCATCATGGGCATACGGGTTCGCCGGAGGATGTGCTGTTCAACCGTGTACGCTCGACCAGCTTCATCGCCGCGCTGCCCGAGGCGCAGCGGGCGATGGTGGATGAGCAGCTTCGTGCTTTGATTGCCGCGGAACCCGAGTTGCGTGGCAGAAATGTGGTAACGGTGCCTTACGAAACCGCCGCGTTTGTCGCTGTGAAAAAGGCCTGACTGTCCATGCCGTTCCCATGTGGGAGCGAGCCTGCTCGCGAAAGCAATCTGCACGGATCAGCTCACCCGGGCTAGATCCGCAGCCTTCCTGTTGCGATCGCCAACCCCACGCACCACTAGATACAACAACGGCCCAACCGAAACAAAAACTGCTGTGAGCAGCAAATACGGCACCACCGACCAAAACGATTGCCCGCGCGACCGGGCATCCTTGACCATCCAGACGCCCGCCAGCGTGGCCAGCAGGTACAGATCGATAACAACCTGCGCGGTGTCGGGGCGCGACATCAGGCTGAGGCCAAAGTCGATCAATGACTGTTCGGCCTGGAGCATCACCGAAATGGTGTAACCGCCAAAAGCGAGCAAAGCCGTGAGGGGTAGGGCGATGGACATCATGCTTGCCTTCCTTGGTGCGATGAGAGAGTCGCCACACTAACGCTTGCGGTTGAATTTGGCCATTGACTCGCCAGCAGCGCGCAGGCTACTTTCCATCCCATGACTTCCATCGTATTGCGCTGCCAGCCAAGCATTATTACCGCCATTCCTCATTTGGCGGGCTAGCTCACGACTGCAGCACCCAACCCGCCCTAGAGGCGGGTTTTCACTTTCTGTCTCCGGGGTTCTGAAAAAACGTCAGGAGACGACCATGCCGCACAGCCCCGACCAGCAAGCCCTGCTTGAGCACTACGTAAAAAAGATTCTGGCCGCGCCGGTGTATGACATCGCCGTGCGCACGCCACTGCAAGCGGCGCCGGCGTTGTCGGATGCGCTGGGCAATCGGGTTCTGCTCAAGCGTGAAGACCTGCAGCCGACGTTCTCTTTCAAAATCCGTGGCGCCTACAACAAACTTGTGCAACTGAGCGAAGAGAAGAAAGCACGAGGGGTGATCACCGCCTCGGCCGGCAACCATGCCCAGGGTGTGGCGCTGGCGGCACGCGAACTGGGTATCACGGCGACAATCGTGATGCCGTCCACCACGCCCGAACTCAAGGTACAAGGCGTGCGCAGTCGTGGTGCCGAAGCGCTGCTGCATGGCGAAAGTTTCCCGTTCGCACTGGCCCATGCACTGCAACTGGCCGAACTCAGCGGACGCACCTTCGTGTCGCCATTTGATGATCCCGAGGTGATTGCCGGGCAGGGCACCGTGGCAATGGAAATCCTGCGGCAGCATCAGGGGGAGCTGAACGCAATCTTTGTTCCGGTGGGCGGTGGCGGGCTGATTGCGGGCATCGCCGCTTACGTCAAATACCTGCGTCCTGAAGTGCGCATCATCGGCGTTGAATCCGAACACTCGGCTTGCCTGAAAGCTGCGCTGGAAGCGGATCACCGCGTTGTGTTACCCAGCGTCGGCACTTTCGCAGATGGCGTCGCGGTGGCGCAGATCGGCGCGTTTGGCTTCGAAGTCTGCCGTTTTTGCGTCGACGAAGTGATCACGGTCAGCAACGACGACCTCTGTGCTGCGATCAAGAATATCTACGACGACACGCGCTCGATCACCGAGCCTTCCGGCGCCTTGGCAGTGGCAGGCATCAAGCAATACGTGGCACGAACGGGGGCGCAGGGGCAGACTTTCGTGGCGATTGATTCGGGCGCCAATATCAACTTCGACAGTCTGCGTCATGTCGCCGAGCGCGCCGCGGTGTGCGGCGTTCCGGCTTGATGAACGTTACGGCAGCATCGGGCGCAGGAAGCTGCGCTCGTAACTGACGATGAATTTCTTCTCTACAAGATTGGCAACCAGTGCGGTGCTTTCCGCGTCGGTCATCGCAACGTGCCGATAGCTTTCGTAGTCTGCCAGCGAGGGAAAGCTGAACAGACAATAAGCGATATTGCTCGCGCCTTCGGAGGGAAGGAAGTAACCGTGATGGGTGCCGCCCAAACGCTCGACGATACCGAGCCAGGCCTTGGCGTAATCTTCGAACTCGGTCAACTGATAGGGATCGATGACGTATCTGACGTGGCAGGTAATCAAACCGTGCACTCCTTGCTGTGGTTATTCCGGCAGCGCCGTGCCGACTTTTTCAGATGCCGACCAGATCCGATATCGCACTTCTACGTCTGACGGTGCGTATACGACAACCGGCAGTTTGCTGTTGTAACGCAGTTTGAAACCGTCACCGATAACCGGCACGAACACGCGTTTCTTTTGCGAGCCAGGCGGGCAGGCCATCATCGTGCTCATCGGGCCGGTGACCTGTTCCAGGCGGTAGAACGGATAACCCCAGCCTTCGAGATTCTTCTCGACGAGCGCACCGCCCAATCGCTGGCGATTGCAGTCGACCTCAAGGGTTTTGCCGGCGAGGATTTCCACCTGGAAGTTCTCTTCCTGCTCTTGCTTGGGCAGATGAATCACCTGGCGGGTGAAGCCGGTTTCAGCTTTTGGATACGGTGCGACGTCTTCGAGCTTGGCCGCATGGGCGAGGGTGGACAGGCTGGCAACAAGCAGCCCGGTGATCGCATATACACGTAAAGAACACATGGAAGCCTCCGTGCGTGTGTCGGGGTAGTGAGGGCATTCTTGCTGTCATGGATGCTTAATGCAAATCGGGGTGTGCTTGCAAAATGCAGTGCTCGGGCAGGGCTATCTTGCATTTTGCAAATAGCAGAATGCTGGCCAGCGCGCCAAGTGACTGATTTCAAAGGAGCGAAAACAAGCCGATCAAAGGCACGTTTTATGCGTTCTTTCAGTGCGGCGCACCGGATTTGGGCGCCTACACTCCAATGGGCATTTCGCAGTACCGCCGCTTGACGCACCCAGGGAAACAGCGGGGACACACCCGCGCAGGGGCGCCACGGTCAGCGTGAATACTTGATTGGCATCTCACAGTAAGGAGAGGGTTCGCCATGTTTCTGTCTGCCTTGGAACTACGCAACATCATCGAAAGCAGTTTTCTGCCGAAACGCTGCCAATGCACGCTGTCGCCGGATCTGTCGATGACCGTCAAGGTCTTCGGCGATCATCGTACCGATCAGGTTGATCTGCAGGTCAACGGCATTGATGCGAGCCGACTCAACAGCTGTCGCGAAATCAACAATCTGGTCGCGGGGCTGCGCTCCGATCTCGCGCAACAGACTGCGTTGCACCAAAGCACTGCTCGTTCGCGAGCCGTTTAACGCACCGTTTCACCCAGTTCGACCGTCACGCGCCGGGCCTGCACAAAACCAAGGCCCAGCGCGAACTCGACCAGCACCGCGAGCAAAATCCCGGGGCCGGCATGACCGTTGAGCCATTCCGTAAAACCCAGCACCGCCAACCCCAGACAACCAACGATAAACCCGTTGCTCAACGCATTGCGCCCCAGCGACGGCGGTGCATTGCGCACCAGATAAAACATAACCCCCAACGCCGCAAACAGCACCGCACTGCGCCGCGCAACAAAACCGGCCCCCTCGGAATACTCTACGCTCCAGATCGCCAGCAGCCGCTCGGGGAAAATGCCCCAGGCCAGCGCCAACAGAAAACACAACGAACAAGTGAGCCCGGACAACGTGCGAAACGACAACTGCATGGCGAATCCTTGCGGCAGTGAGGAAGGCTTCGAGCATAACCGTCGAAACCCCTCCCGCCTACCGCAAAGCCGCGAATCAGACGTTTCTGTCAGTTTTGCAGCTGGCACGCGTCGGATAATTTCCGGTAGGTGATTTGCTCGGGTCTGCCGTTGTTGTCGATGTATTTCATGTCGGCGGTGATGACCTTGCATTCCAGGGTGGGTGGCTCGGTCAGTGCAATTACCTTCGCCACTTGCAGCGGCATGCCGTACTTGTAGGGCGCGGCGTTTGAGGGGGTTGTGTCATTGGCTTGGGCCAGCCCGGCGGATGCGGTGCAGGCGAGGGCGGCTACGAGCAATGAAAGACGAATGTTCATAAGAGGACTCCCGTGCGACGGTTCTAGAGTTCGGCGTGATTCACCCGAATCTGCCGCACTGGGCAACAGCCAGAATGGTTGGAGAGCGTGCGGTTCAATAGAGTTTTTGACTACGGCGTTAAGGGACGGTTAACCAGGCTGAACGCGGGCTGTCTGGGAGTGGGGTGGTTTTCTTTGGGATGTATGGCGAATTCCTACAAAGGCTGGCGCCTTGTCTGTTTCCGGCGGTTGGAGCGGGGCGGTTATTGTCGGTTGCCGCTACAAAATCAGTGGTTCGGGTTTGGTCACCCGGGAATAATCGATTTCATATGTGCCATTATCTGCACTGCGGAGTTTTTGACCGTGAAGTGCATAGCTGTGGCGGCCGTGTGCAGGACGCCTTCGGGCGAGCTGAGTTGATTGTTCTCGGTTGACCAAGCCTGTACACGGTCCGCCTCCCATCGTTTGGTCACGGTGTCGGCGGTTACTTTTGAAACAATCGAGTAATCAACATGCCAATAATCAAACTGCTACAAAACCGCTATCTCCCCCTCAGCAGCAACGTCACCGAAATTCCGACACTGTTCATCGACACCCAAGCCAACCCGAAAGACATCCTCGAAGCCGCCGTCCAGCGCATCCGCGCCGCCGCCGATCTGCTCGAAACCTTACATTGCCTGTGCTTCAAGCACGCCGACGTGCAGGACGTTCCACACATCACCCATGCGCTTTACCTGCTAACGCAGGATGGCAATGATTTGCTGCAGGTGGCGCAGCAGAAGATGTTGAACTGGAAAGCGCCGGTTTGATGAGAAATTGAAAGGACGCAGCCACGGGACGGAGTGAGAAACAACCCGTGTTTTAGCATGACAAAGCGGCACCGGGCGCACGGATTCGCTCATAAATGAGAAACGTCAGAAAGGCAGCTACGGGCACTATCACGCAGATCAATACATTCATGCTGTCGGACACCGGCACCTCGTTGAATCGCATGTTCTTATTGCGCTTCAATGCTTTCCGAAACAGCTTTGGTTGATCGGGATTCAAATGGGCTAAACAAGTCAGGACTCCATCCGAGCCGTACTTTATTACCCGGATCAAAGCGCACATGCAGGTACTGATCGTTTGGGCCACGCTGGGGAAGCGAAAGCTGAACTTCGTGGCGCTCTTCTACCGCGCCCTGTATTTGCTGCTGTTTGGTCATGTCCAATATCCAGGTGATTTTGGCTGTGTCTCCCTCAAATTTGGAGCAGCACATTATTCCACCGCCGCCGTTGGCAAAAAGGTTCCCACCCCAAAATCCATTGACCCAGAAACTGAAAATCGGTCGCACCATGTGGTTTTCCGAAGTCATCATTGCACCTGGCGTGCGGAACAGTGCGAGGATTTTGGGGGTGGCGTAGCTAAGCAGCAATGCCAGTACAGCTAGGGCTATTCGTCTTCGTCGCCATGTGTGTTTCCGGCTGGCGTCCGCAGCAATATCTATCACGCGCATAAGGTCCAAAGCAGAGAGTTGTACTTATATTCTACGGCTGGATTCTGTTTTGAGAATGACAATGCCGATCAGTTAAGGACCGGTCGTACTCGGTTCAGAATCAAATGGGCTGATCAAGTTAGAACTCCATTTCAGCTCAACTGCGTTTCCGGGTAAAAAACGAACGTGCAGATAATCATCGCCTCGTGCTCGGTGAGGTAGAGGCACGTTTAACTCGTGATATTCTTTCTGCACACCTTTCCTTAGCTGATCGCCAGTTCGGCCGAGAGTCCAGGTAACCCGAACCGATTTCCCTACGATTTTCCTGCAACAAACAATCCCTCCGCCGCCCATTGCAGAAAGATTGCCACCCCCAAAATCATTTACTGAAAAGAAAGAAATTGGGCGATCCGTGTAATTCGATGACGTCAGCATGGCACCAGGGGTACGTAGTAGCTCCAGAATTTTCGGGGTGGCGTAGCAAAATAGTAAAGCCACCACACTAAGAACTATTTTTCGTCGTCGCCAGCTTTTTCTGAGGTGTGTATCTTTCAAAAGATCGATCATGTAGCCTTCGGGTTCCTGGCTTGAGATCTAGAAACTTAGTATTTTAGATGACGCTTAATTATTTCTTGCTTGAATTTTTAATTTTCAACCATTTTATCTGCCAAGTTTCTCTGGAAAGAAGGAGAGCGGTGGGTGAGTGGCTTTCCATTCTTCAGCGACAGCTTTTGAGCTCTCTATCTGTTCAGGCGTCATTTTGCTCCCAATTTCTTCGAGAGTATCTTGAACGAAATCTTGAATAGCGCCTCCACCATCCAGCTCTTTCAGTAGACTAATCAGTGCATAACCTTTAACAAGGTCTAGGGGATAACCAACTTGGTCAGGCGCATGGGCAATGTAAGAGCCATAACTGCTAATAGCTTTTTGGTCGCCCGTTTCAGCTGCTGCCTGAAGCCAACGGCGCACCCCTTCAAGATCGCCTTTCTTATACAGGATCTCAATGTATTCCATCATTGCTCTTGGGTTGCCGCCTTCAGAGGCAGCTTTCAGCCATTTGCTGATGGCCTCATCACGTTTTCCAGGTAAAAGAAAAAATCCCTCCCCTTGCCGATCACCGACGGCCATCCAATATTGCGCGAGCGCATAACCTGCGCTTGCAGATTTTTCTAACCAAGTACGATCAAAAGTTATTTCATACATTAAATATAGCGACTCAGGGTCACCTGTCCTCACTTCCTTCATTACTTGATTTTTTGCTTGGCTCAACCACTCGGAGCTTGATTTTTTGCTAGTGGGGCAATTATCCATTTTTTTGCAAAGGTCATCATTTTGACGGCCTAACTGAATCATTGCGAATATGGATCCGTTATTCGCGGCTGCTTCATACCAATGCTGCGCTTCGGGCGTCATATATCGATTGCGCTTCCGAAGAGCTTCACCTAAATAATATTGTGCTTCAGGGTCGCCTGCCTCCGCTGCGATGGTCAAAAAGGAAATGGCTGAGGCTGTCTTGTATTGGTTGTAGAGGGTAATGCCGTTATCTCCGGCAGATTCCTGCTCGATATTCAGTTGGGCTTCCACGTATGAGGGAAGCAGTGTCATGAATAACAGGAGAACGGCGAAATAGTTCATTGGGTTTATCAGTCTGGCTCGTCAAAAAAAGATCATGCTAATCAGTCTTCAGCGGCTTAGTTTGTCCGGGTAAAATGAAAGGGGGGGGTGAGTCGCCTTCCATTCTTCTGCAAATCTTTTACCTTTGGTAATTTGCTCAGTTGTCATCTTCGCTTCAATTTTAGGTAGTTTGCTCTCCACTCTTGCTTGTAAACCTCCACCCCCATCTAGCTCCTTCAAGGTGTAAACCAGGGCATAACCTTTTACGACATCGAGCGGGAATCCATAGGTGTCTGGCTCATGAGCAAGATCAGAGCCGTAACCATAAACCGTGGTGGCATAGCTTGCTAAAGCTGCTTGCTCATTCCAATGACGGAATCCCTCAATATCACCTTTTTCATAAAGAAGTGCTCCGTATTCCATCATTGCAGGCGGGTAGCCGCCCTCAGCAGAGGCTTTGAATAATTGTTCAACAGTTTCAGAGCGTTTCCACGGTAGGAATACGCCATCTCCTTGATGGTAGCTTTTAGCTAATAAGTACTGTGAGAATCGGTGATTTTTTGCAGCCGCTCTTTCTAACCAAATTGTATCGAGTGTTAGCTCATACATTATGTACATGGCTTCTGGGTTTCCATCCTGCGCCTCAGGCTGAGCGATGCTAGATGCTTGATTCAGCCAGTCTGATGGTTTTTTTTCTGTAGGTGGACAGTCTTCTGATAATTTACATAGATCCTTTTGTACTCGTCCAAGCTGGATCATTGCGTAAAGATCCCCTTGAGCAGCTGCCATTTCATACCACTTTTTAGCTTCAGGATTCATATAGCTATTTTTTTGCCGCAGCGACTCAGCTAGATAATATTGTGCCTCATGGTCTCCAGCCTCTGCCGCTATTTTTAGTGGCGGGAGTGCAGTACTTGCTTTAAGTTGATTATATAGTGTTATCCCGCGAGATTTAGCTGCAAGTTCAGAGTCGCTCAGCGCCAGTGCGTTGGAGGTCAGAGCGACAAGAAAAAAAACTGCGGCAAGAAATTTCACAGTGGTTAACGGCTTAGTTTGTCAGGGAAGAAAGACAGGGGCGTGTGCGAAGAAGCCCATTCTTTGGAAAGCTTTTTAGCTGCTTCAATCTGTTCAGCAGACATTTTTGCCGCGATTCTAGGTAACGTGTATTCAACGTTTTCCTTCATGCCCCCCCCCCCGTCTAGCTCGGTCAACCAGGATATAAGCGCATAGCCTTTTATAAGGTCGAGGGGATATCCGAATGTATCGGGCTCATGAGCTAGGTCAGCACCGTATCCGAAAACAGTAGGCGCATAACCTGTTAACGCCGCCTGTTCATTCCAGTGGCGAAATCCCTTAATATCGCCACGTTTATACAGTATTTCACCATATTCCATCATCGACTTAGGGTAACCGCCTTCAGCCGAAAGCTTAAACCACCTTTCAACTGCTTCGCTTCGTTTCCAAGGCAGGAAAAAACCATCACCTTGCTTGAGGGAGACCGCCATCCAATATTGCGCAAATGCATTTCCCGCAGAGGCGGCCTTTTCCAACCAGGTATCATCTAGCGTTATTTCGTACATTATGCACATCGCCTCCGCATCTCCAGCCTCGGCTTTTTCTTGAGCGATTTTTTTTGCCTGATTTAACCATTCTATAGGTGGCTTCTGAGAAGGAGCGCAGTCGTTGGATATTTCACACATATCATGCTCAATGCGGCCCAATTGAATCATGGCATAAAGATTGTTCTGACTTGCTGAGGCTTCATACCATTTCCTGGCTTCATTGTTCATATAATTATTTTTTTTGCGAAGTGCCTCGGCTAAATAATATTGAGCTTCGTGGTCGCCCGCTTCTGCCGCCGTTGTTAGAAACGGGATTGCAGAGTTAGCTTTGTATTGGTTATATAGGATGATTCCCTGTTTTTTTGCTGAAGTTTGCTCGTTTGTTAGATCGGGGTTTGCATAGCAGTTTAGCGTGAGAAGCATCAGTAGCGTAAGAGCTGTTTTTATTAACATGGGCTTCCAAATCGGATGATTATTGTGAAGGGCCAACATAGGTAGATTTGCCGGATGGTATATAAGTGCGCCCGTAATATTGGCTTCGTTGGCAATAGCCGTCTCGCTTTTCGCCTAGCACCTTGACGTGGGATAAGTATCGAGCTCGCATGACATCACCGTCACGCTGTCCCAAGCGTAGTACCGCTTCACTCATGAAGTTGTCAAGTTCCAGGCGGTTTTCACAGTATTTTTGATTTCCGTTCGCCGGTTTTAATCCGAACTTATTCATGCACATACAGATCTCTTCGAATTGGCTCTGAGCTTTGTCAACAGAATTTTGCATTTGTGCATTTTTCACAATCCAGCCCAATATCTTTTCAACTGCTCTTTGTTGAATTAGATGGGCCTCGTCAGCATTGTATTTTCGTTCTTTTTTATCCGATGTATTTGAGGAGGATGATGAACTGACTTTAAATTCTGCTGGCGGACTGATTAGCGTCATTAGAAGAGGCCCAAGCGCCCTAGGGATCGCGTTCACACACCACTCTTCAATCTCTGCTTGTTGCTCATAGAACATAATCGTGTCTGCGATCAGTCCACCTTTTCCGGTAGCGGTCAAAGTCTCATAAAGGCTCATTACTGCATCTACACCCATGAGATAGATCATCCCCACATCGAAGCCGGAGATAGCTAGCGAATTCATTTTTGACAAGTAAGCGTATGTCTCATCCTCAATGATGAAAATCGGGTTCTGGTTGTTTTTATAGAGTTCTCTACGAAACATGTTAAGCAACTCTGTGACGGCATCGTAGCCGACTTCGAACTTGAAGGAGCCTCCGACGCCTGGGCCGGCAATCAACGCTGCTTTGAGCACCAGAATCAGACGGCCTTCATGCAGGGAAATACTTGCTTCGGCCCTCGCTCCGAGGCCGGCAGCGGCGTTGAGTTCCACGGTCAAACGCGCAAGGCTGAACCATTCGCTGGCTTTCATTCCGGCGGCTTTTCCGGAAACGGGCGCTTTGGTTAGCAAGGCTACTTCGGAGGGTGGAGCCCAGTTTAGTGCTCCGGTGACCATGATCCCGGTTTGAAGGCCAGCGAACAGATTGAATGCGGCTTTTGCGCCGTCCTGTATCTGTAGCGTTTCAGGAGCTTTTTTAATTTGGTCGCTTTTTTCAGTTCTCGCATAGCTGCGCTTGTCGGGGTTGCGCACCACCGGTTCCGGAGGCGCCAAATGGAAGCCAGCGTTACCGACATCCAATGCAATTTCCGAGGAAAGCAGCAACGATGCGCCGGCGTAGCCCCAAGCCTTCGCGCCTAGATAGAGCGAAAACCGTCCGAGATTCATCTTTTGCTGTATATCGTCGGCATTTCGGTAGGTGATGACGATATCTTTCGCGCTAGCACGGTCTGGTAAGTCGACTTTAAAAAGTTCGACCTCTCCTCTGGCAAGATCAACGGCAAAAGTGGCCTTGGCCGAGGCTTGGAACCCTTCTGCCAGAGTCCAGCCCGGCCCTTCCACTTTTGTCGACGAGTGGATGGTCTCCGTGGTGGAGGGCATCAGGCAACGAACCAGTTGGGCTTGCGGTGTGATGTCGAAAATCCGGAAGGTCTTGCGTACGTTGTCCTTGAACAACACTTGCTGCAATCGGTCCCCCCATTCTTTACGGGTACCAGCGTTCTCCAGCGCAGTGACCTTGTACTTTTTGTTTTCAAGGTAAGCGTTGAATTTTTCGATTTCAAACCACCCTTCGGCGGAGAACCAATCGCTTTCCTGGTCCTTGATTCTTAGCGCGCCTTCGCCTTTCAGCCACTGTCCGAACAAGCTCAGTTCAGTATCCGTCGCTGCTTTTCCATCGCTGTTGCCCGGACGCTTCGCCAGATCTTTGACTTTGGCGCCAACTTTCTTCCAGTCATCCTTAACGGTCTGTTTGAGTCGTGGTAGCGAATACATGCTGAGGTAAGTCAGCGGTTTTTTCAGGCTGTCCGCCATGCTCATCTCGGCCAACGGAAAGCCGTTTTTGATCAAGCGCTCTTCAGGTCTTGCCTGAAATTGCTCTGGCTCCCACAACAGATGACGGCGAACAGTCGCCGTTGCCACATTGCTCTCAGCCCGAAGACGTAGTTTTTCTTTCGACGCCTGCAAACTGTCCCAAGCGGCACGTTCAATAGTGACCAGGTTGGTGGGCGCTTTTGCTTGCCGGCCACTTGCCTCGATCCAGCCTTTGTACTTGGCACTGAGGCGTTCATTGACGTCCTTTTGCTCTTTCTCAAGCGCCATATACTGCTTGAACAGGTCGACACCACTTTCGACTGCTCCGCCCTCAGGAATCAATGCGAATTCCGGCAGGGCAATTCCGTATTGCGCAACGTCGATGATGGCGTCCAGATATGCGCTGTAGGTTGCTTTCCTTTCCTTGCGTTTGATTTCCTGGTCGCGCACATAGGTGCAGAGCATCAACTGATTGTTAGTGCCGCACATCGCGATGTCGTCGATTCGCTTTTTGTCTTGAACGAGCATCGGCGCGAGCTCTGCCGAGGTTAACGTGGTGAGATCCTTGTCCTCTAACAGCGCTTCTCGCGCTTTCAGATACTTTTGAACAGCTTCACGAGCCGCAATGGCTTTGGGCGCATAAAGGTTGCCGCTTTCGTACGCGTAGCCTTTTTCCTTGGCGGCGGCAATGGCCATGCGCTTGAGCTTTTGCCATTCGCTATGCATGCCGCGTACGCGGGTTGCAGCATCCCGGGCGGCCATGAATTGGTTTCTTTTGAGCTGGTCTTGTTCAAGGGCGGTAAGCGGAGTGGTAGATTCTGCTGCTGGCGCTGTGGTTGTTAAGTTCTGCTGAGCCTCCAAGAGCGCTGCATCCAGATTGCTGATGTTCGGATGTTGAGCTTCGATTTCAAGCATCCGTGCCTTCTCTTCACCCTCAAGAAAGTTTGCCAGTTTAGGCTCAAGGAAGTACTCAAGGAGCCCCGACTCGTATAGACCTTTTTTCCGTTCTTCGGGAGATTTGCTTGAGCTGACCTTCTGCTCCAAGTCACTGGAAGCTTCTTTCAAGGCGGAGTTTGTCCGCTCTGGCAGTAACCAGAAGGATTCATTTTCCGTATCGTAAATTGCACTGCCATAAATGGTGGAGCAGGGCGTTTTCACTTTGTCGTGATCGCTTGGTGTGTCTTCTGGCGCTTCGGGCTGTTCACCTATATCCCGAGGCGGTTTTGCACAAGTTTCATCGGCCACTACCGGTGTTGCAGGTGCCGACTCGGTGTTAGGTGCTGCGCTGGTATTTTGTTCCATTTCGCTTCCATTCGTTCTGTACTGACGGGTCATCAAGCAGCGCTGACAGCTAGTTGCTGCAGCTGCTGGACTTTGATGAACGACTCTTCCCTGGATTGCAGGATGGCCATCACTTCTGGCTGCGTTTCGAGCAGAGGGCCGTTGGTGATTGCGCCCAGCTTAAGCAGATGGCGACCTTCATAAATGTTGTGGTCAACCAGCGTCTGGAGGTTCGCCACGAGGTGGGGGAGTTGTTCATCGGTAGGATCACCGTAAGCAGCGTATTGCTCGTCTGCCCAATAAACCCATCCAAGATGCGCTTGAACGCTCGGTGCTTCAGGCGGCAGATTGAAAGCTGAAACGTCGCCCAGCCATTCAAGTTCCGAAACGGCGCGCCAACTCAGCCATCGACCGCGATTACGCCCGAAGTGGGCCGGCGCCGGGCTGTATATACGCTGCCAGGGCCCGAAGAGTTGGTGCAAACTTTCACCGGTGGTATAGGCCAGTGCAGCCCACAGACTAGGTTTGTGATAGCTCAACAAACTCTGGCCGCCAGAACCATCATTGGCCCGCAGGAGCCAACGTGCGTGCGCCAATGACTTGATCGGATCCGCGGTGGTAAGGGCGATGCCAGAGTAGTTCTCTTCGCACAGTTTTGCCGCCTCGGCGGCCAAACGACTGCCCCAAGGTGCGACCAGCCAGAGAGGCCCGTCGGCGGCGATTTCAGCAAAATCGGTATTGAGAAAAAGAGCTTGTGCCTCCACAGGTTCACCGACGAGGTAAAGACGGCTCATGGCCTCTGGCTGGCGGACGCGGTCAATGATGAAACATAGCGTCACATCAGAGCTTTCTCTCGGCAGTTCCTCGAATGAGTAACGTGGAGCTTCGAGGAGGGTGCTCAGCGCTTTTACATGCATGTGCAATCCTTACGGCTGCAAGCGCCGTTACTTTGTTTTCCGCACAACGGCGTGATGCCGGACTCGCTCAGGCGCTTGGGTAGCGGAATAGGGACGGTACCAGCCTTATCTGCATCAGCCACCTTCATCGGCCCCGGCAACAACGGCGCCGCCGGCGTGCCCACCCCAGGCGAGCCGCCGGTGTTGACCTTCACTTCAGCGCCGCTGATGGTCACGCCACCGGCGTCGACTTTTACGAAGCTGCCGCCGGCCTTGGCGGTCAGTTCCATCGCGCCTTCGACCACCACTCGCTGGCCGGCGTAGTAATGGATTTCGTTGCCAGCCTCAACAAACTGCCCAGTCCCCACCTTCACATGCTGCGTTACACCCACCGTCAGGTGATCGTCAGCGCGCATCTCACTGATCCGGTCCAGATGGGTAATCCGGTGCTCTTCAACCTTGAATTCGCTCAGAGTATTGGCTTCAACCGTGTCATGCCGTTCGTTGCCGACGCGAATCTTCTGGTCGTGTTCGATGTTTTCGTCCCAGTCGCGCTGGGCGTGGAGGTAGATCTGTTCGGCGCCTTTCTTGTCTTCGATGCGGAATTCGTTGTAGCCCTTGCCGCCCGGGGAGCTGAGGGTTTTGAAGGTGCTGCGGGTCTTGTTCGCCGGCAGGTCGTAGGGGACGACGTTTTCCTTGTGGTACAGGCAGCCGCTGACCAGTGGCTGGTCGGGGTCGCCTTCGAGGAAGGTGACGAGGACTTCCATGCCGATGCGCGGGATGGCGATGCCGCCGTAGGCCGCGCCGGCCCAGCCGCTGGCGACGCGCAGCCAGCAGGTGGTTTTGTCGTCGGACTGGCCGTCGCGGTCCCAGTGGAACTGCACTTTGACGCGGCCGTACTGGTCGCAGTGGATCTCTTCACCGGCGGGGCCGGTGACGATCGCGGTCTGGCTGCCGAGGACTTTTGGTTTCGGGTGTTCGAGGGCAGGGCGGTAGTGCGCGTCCCACGGGGTGGCGAGGAAGCTGTTGCGGTAGCCCTGGTGGAAATCGCTTTTGTTGTCGGTGACGTCGCTGGTGACGTTTTCGCCGAGCACTTGCGGTTGTTTGCCTTCGTGGAAGACTTCGAGCAACAGCCACAGGTCGTTCCATTCGGCGCGCGGGTGTTCGGCGAGCGTGAGGAAATGGCCGCTGGTCAGGGTTGGTTCGTCACCTTTGCCTTCGGCGAGTTTGTAGTCGCTGCGATGGCGTTCCAGCGCACGCGTCGAGAGGAACTTGCCGCGCTCGCGGGTGGTGAAGCGGCCGGGGTAGTCGTAGTCCTCGAGGTCCGGAGCGAATTCGGACTTGACCGCACCCTCGGGCAAAAGCTTGGGTTTCTCGAAATCGTAATCGCGGCGGCTGACGCGGGTGGTGCGGGTTTCCAGGCGCAGGTTGAAGCGTTTGATCACCGGTTTGTCGGCGGCCATGCCGGAGTCTTGCTGGTAGCTCACCGGTTTGAGCTTGCGGAAGACCGTCTGATCGTCGCCGAACACCAGTTTGTGGCCGCTGCTGCTGTGCTGGAAGTGGAAGTGAATGCCTTCCTCTTCGCACAGGCGCTGGATGAAATGCAGGTCTGACTCGTCGTACTGCACGCAGTAATCGCGTTCCGGGTACTCAGCGCCGAGCTGAAAGCTGTAGGCGTCGGCGAGGATGCCGCGGTCTTCCAGTACCTGCGCGATGATTTTCGGCACCGTGAGTTGCTGGAAGATCTGCTGATCGTGGTTGTGCCGCAGGTAGGCCAGTTGCGGCACCAGGCTGAGGCTGTAACGGGTCAGGGTCTTGCCGGAGTCGCCTTGCTCGATGCGATAGACCAGACCGTGGATCTGGCCTTCGCCGGTGGCGCCGAAGGTCAGCACGCCGGGCTTGTGCAGTAGCTCTTCGAGGTTGAGGTCGGGGCGGGCGCTGACCAGTTCGAGGTCGAAACGGAACGGCTCATTCAGGGCTTCGCGACCGGTGAAGCTGAGGACCTGCAGGTCGGCGTTGGCGCCTTCGAGGGTGAGGGTGATGTGGGTTGCGTTGGCGTCCAGCATGCCTTGAATTCCGTCCGTGAATAAGCAGGACACAGATGTTGCAGGATTCGGCCGTCTCGTTCAAGGCGCAAAAGGCGTAGGTGGGGTGAGTCTGGGGTATAGGGAAAACCCTTAGGGGTGGCGTTTCGGCTAATGAAATCGGGTGATTGGTGGGGAGTGGGCCGCGCAATTGGCGATTTTTCTTACGCGTTGATGTTGGAGAATCAACTGTCGAAGTTGCCGGGGCGTACGGCAGGTGGCGATCTTTGGCGTCTGGTCGATGGCTTTCGCGAGCAGGCTCGCTCCCACAGGGATTGTTGTCGTATTGAGGGATGAGGCTGGTTTTCAATAGGTCAGTGACTGGAAGTCAGCTATCGCGAGCAGGCTCACTCCTACAGGGGAATGGTTTCAGGCATGAGGGTTCAACTATGGAAGTTGGCCCTGCTAGCGACGGCGGTCGAACATTCGCCATTACAACCAATGCCAGAACCGGCTCCAGAATCCGCGGTTCAAGTCCTCTTTGCACCCGGCATATTGCCTTGCGTAAGTGTCGGAGCGCACCTGTACCTTGCGCGCGGTCGGGGGGAGCCAGGCTTTGCTGGCGTAGGTTTTGTTGCGGAAGCCGCCCCAGCCTTCGTGGTAGTTGAGGTACTGATTGTAGGCGTCGTACTTGTAGACGCCGTTGATCGAGGTGGTTTTGTCCATGTACCAGCCGATGAAGTCGATGGCGTCATCGAAGTCTTCGCGGTCGGCCCAGTTGCGGCCTGTGCTTTTCTGGTAGTCGGCCCAGACTTCATCCTTGGCCTGCGCGTAGCCCGAGGCGGTGGAAACCCGGCCCCACGGGATCACCCACAACAGATATTTGCGCGGGGTCTTGGCGTCGTAGCGGTAGCCGGATTCCTGATACATGATCGCGAAGGGCACCTGAATCGGCACGCCCCAGCGTTTTTGCGTGACTTGGGCGGCGTCGTACCAGTCGCTTTTTTCGCGAAAGATTTCGCAGATGTCTTCTGGCGAACGGGGCGGCGAGGTGCCGCACCCGGTCATCAGTGCTGCCAGTGTCAGTAGTCCAAGTGTCTGCCCGTATTTCAAAAGCGGTTATCCCGTCGTGCGCAAAAAAGCCGACAGTCTACGCGCTCAGCTCAACTGCTGACGATAGGGCAGATCCGGGCCGGTGTTGCTGCAGGTCAGCGCGGCGGCCTGGACGGCGAAGCGGAGCATGGCGTCGATCTGTTCGCGCGCCAGTTGCTGTACGCCTTCGACCGAGTCCAGACCATTTTCGGTGAGCCAGGTAATCAGCGCCGCCTGGAAGGTATCGCCAGCGCCAACAGTGTCGGCGATTTTCACCGAGACTGCTGGCACCGACCAATGTCCATGCTGACGGCTGAAGACGCTGGCGCCGTCGCCGCCACGAGTAAGGAAAACGATCTGACAGCGATGCTCGAGCCAGCGCTCGATGACCTGCTGCGGATCCTGTTCGGGATAGAGCAGGCTCAGGTCTTCATCGCTGACCTTGATCAGGTCCACTAGCGGCACCAGTGTGGCGATGCGTTCGCGCCACAACTCAATGCTCGGTTCGGGATTGAGGCGTACGTTCGGGTCGAGGGTGATCAGGCGCTGGCCGCTTTCGCGCTGCACCAGTTGCAGCAGGGCGTCGCCGATCGGCTGCACCACCAGCGAGAACGAGCCCACATGCAGGCCGCGCACCTCGGTACCGAGAATCGGCAGATGCGCCGCGCTCAACTGCCGGTCGGCGCAGCCTTCGCCACGAAAGCTGTAATGCGGCGAGCCGTTGGCGCCGACCGCGACCATCGCCAGCGTGGTCGGAGCGGCGAACTCGACCAGATAATCCGGGCACACGCCTTCGTCTTCCAACACCTGCTGCAAACGGCGACCGAGGTAGTCGGTGGACACTCCGCCGAACAGCGCCGAGTCGACACCCAAGCGGCGCAAACCGACGGCGACGTTGAACGGCGAACCGCCGGCGATCGCCTTGAAATTGACCTTCGAGGCCAGACCGCTGGCATCGTCTTCACTGAAAAAATCGAACAGGGCTTCGCCACACACCAGGTACATGAATGTTTGCTCTTTATAAGGTTGCGACATGCTGTTGATAGCGTTCATAAGCCTGCTGGAACGCCGCGACATTGGCGGCGATCGGCAGGGTTTCGCTGCTGGCATCGAGTTTCACGCAGCGCTGGCACAGATCTTCGAGGCGGTCTTGCTCACCGTTGGCCGATGCAGTGCACCACGCTGCCTGGATTGCCGCGCCAAGCGCCGCGGCTTCGCTTTGCTCGGTGCAGATGACCGGGGTGTTCATGATATCGGCGACGATCTGCCGCCATACCGCACTCTTCGAACCACCGCCGATCAGGCAGATGCGCAGGCTTTGTAAACCATTGCGCCGCAGTAGATCCAGTCCGTAACGCAAACCGAAGGTTGTGCCTTCGACGGCGGCGCGGCACAGGTTGGCCTGGGTCAGGTTGTCCAGCGTCAGGCCATGCAGGCTGCCGGTGGCGTGGGGCAGGGCGGGGACGCGCTCGCCGTTGAGGAAGGGCAGCATGCACACGCCCTCGGCGCCGATCGGGGCTTGGGCGACCAGCTCGTTGAAGCGCGGCAAATCCAGCGCGAACAACTCGCGAATCGCACCGGTGGCGTTGGTCAGGTTCATCGTGCAGATCAGCGGTAACCAGCCACCGCTGGAGGAGCAGAACGTAGCCACGGAGGCATCCGGGCTGACGGCCGCTGTGTCGGAATAGGCGTAAACCGTGCCGGAAGAGCCGAGGCTCATGGTGATCGCGCCGGGTTGAATATTGCCTGTACCGATGGCGCCCATCATGTTGTCGCCGCCGCCACTGGCGACCCGCGCGTTGCGGTTCAGGCCAAGCTGTTCGGCGACCGCCGGCAGGATCGTGCCGACCGCTTCGTGGGCTTCGATCAGCTCGGGCAGCGCCGCTTCGAGGCGCCCGCTGCTGTCGATGTCGCGCAGCAGTTGCAAGTCCCACTGGCGGGTGCGCACGTTGAAATAGCCGGTGCCGGAGGCATCGCCATATTCACTGCAGGCGCGGCCGGTCAGCCAGAAGTTCAGGTAGCCATGGGGCAGTAGAATGCGTGCGATTTTGGAGAAAACGATGGGGTGTTGCTCTTTGGTCCAGAGCAGTTTCGACACGGTATACCCCGGCGCAATGACCACGCCCAGACGCTCCAGCGAACCTTGCTGGCCGCCCAGATGGCTGAGCAATCGGTCGTTTTCGGGGCTGGTTTCGGTGTCGCACCACAGCTTGGCCGGGCGCAGCACTTCGCCTTGATCGTCGAGCAGGACCAGACCGTGCTGCTGGCCGGAAACGCCGATACCGAGGATGTCCTGACCATCGACATTCGCTGCCTGCAACGCCTGGCGAGTGGCGAGGGCGAAAGCCTCCAGCCATTGCTGTGGGTCCTGCTCGCGGCGCCCGTTGGCGCCGCTGATCATGGTGTGGGGTGCGGCGCCTTGGCCGAGGACCTGACCACTGACGGCGTCGAGGATGATCGCTTTGGTGCCTTGGGTGCCGCAGTCGATGCCGAGGAAGAGCTTTGTTGTTGTCATTTATGCACCGGTCGGATTGTGTTGAAGATCAAAAGCTACCCCCTCACCCCAGCCCTCTCCCCCAAAGGGGGCGAGGGGGAAGGGAGCAGATCGGGGGATGTTCAAATCCAGCGTTCGACTCAATATCGATCGTTCCCACGCTCAGCGTGAAATGCCTCAATGGACGCTCCGCGTCCGCTGTTCGCTTTTTGGTGGGACGCAGAGCGTCCCGGGCTGCATTCCCACGCAGAGCGTGGGAACGATCAGTCACTCGCAGCCACCACGGTCAGTCCCCTCTCCCTTTGGGAGACGGTTAGGGTGAGGGGGCTTTTCAGGCGAGCACTCGTTCCAGCGTTCGCGTCACGCCTTCGTCGCGCAAGCTGTTGTAGCACCACTCGAACGCCGCCACAAACTCCGCCGATTTCGGGATCGCCGCACCAAAAATCTCCTCGACCCCCAGCAACCGCTCAGTGATCAACTCATCCTCTGCCACCAACGTCTGACAAAATGCCGCCCGTGGGTCAGGAATCGTGTACGTATCGCCGTTCTCATCGACACCCTTCAAGTACAACGCCCACGCCGCCACCACCAACGCGGCGCGCCGGGTCTCGCGGCCATCGGCGATCAGCCGATTGATCGTCGGGATGGTGAACTTGGGAAACTTCGACGAGCCGTCCGAACACACTCGTTCCAGTTGATCGGCAATCGCCTGATTGGAAAACCGCGCAACCAGCGTGTCCTTGTAATCGCTCAGATCAATGCCCGGCACGGGCGCCAGTTGCGGAGTCACGTCCAGGTCCATGTAGGCGCGCATATAACGCACGAACAGCGGGTCGTTCATGGTCTCGTGGACGAAGCGATAACCCTTGAGGAAGCCCAGATAAGTCAGCGCCAGATGGCTGCCGTTGAGCAGTTTGATCTTCATTTCCTCGTAGGGCGAAACGTCGTCGGTGAACTGCACGCCGACCTTCTCCCACGCCGGACGGCCATTCACGAACTTGTCTTCGAGCACCCATTGCACAAACGGCTCGCAGACCACCGGCCAGGCATCGTCGACGCCGTGTTTGTCCGCCAGTTGCAGGCGATGCGCGGTGCTGGTCATCGGCGTGATGCGATCGACCATCGCATTGGGGAAGCTGACGTTGGCGTCGATCCAGCTGCACAGATCGCGGTTGCGCAGCGTGGCAAACGCGAGCAACGCCTTGCGGGTCACCGCGCCGTTGTGCGGCAGGTTATCGCAGGACATCACGGTAAACGCCGGAATCCCCGCCGCGCGGCGCTTTTCCAGAGCAGCACAGAGAAAGCCGAACACGGTTTTCGGTGCCTCTGGATGAGCCAGGTCATGCTGGATCTGCGGCAGGTGCGCCATGAACTCGCCGTTGCTGTCGTCGATGCAATAGCCGCCCTCGGTGATGGTCAGCGAGACGATGCGGATCTGCGGATCGGCGAGTTTGTCGATCAGCGCCTGAGCGCTGTCCTCGGCCAGCAGCATGTCGCGGATCGCGCCGATTACCCGCACTTCGGTGTCATCGCTGTCACCCAGTTCGAAGAGGGTGAACAGATAATCCTGTTCCTTGAGATCGTCACGGGCGCGGCGGTCTTCGTCGCGTAAACCGACGCCGCAGATCGCCCAGTCCAGTGCTTCGCCGCTGTTCATCAGGGCGTCGGTGTAGTACGCCTGATGCGCGCGGTGGAAGCCGCCGACGCCAATGTGCGCAATGCCCTGGCGGGTGTCGCTGAGGCGATAGGCCGGCAGTTGCACTTCGGCGGCAAGACGGTTGAGGTTCTGTTGGTTGAGTTTCATCGGATAGTCTCGAATTCAGGCGGCGGCACGCAGCGGTCGGGTCAACGCGACACCTTCGGCATCGAATAAATGGCAGTGGGCAGCGTCCAGGTGCAGGTTCAGTTGTTCGCCATAACGGCTGGCGAGATCACCGCGCACGCGCATGGTCAGGGCTTCGCCGGCGTTGGTGGTGACGTGGCAGAACGTATCGCTGCCCAGGCGTTCGCTGACGTCGGCGACCACCGCCAGGCTGCAATCGCCCGGTTTCGCCAGTTCCAGATGCTCAGGGCGGATGCCCAAAGTCACCGCGCTGCCGACGCTGAGGCTGGCGGCGTTGAACGGCAGGTTGATGCGCGTGCCGGCATCCAGCGCGACTTCGCAGCTCTGCGCATCGACGCGGGCGATCTTGCCCTTGAGAAAGCCCATCTTCGGCGTGCCGAGAAAACCTGCAACGAACAGGTTGGCCGGATTGTGATACAGGTCCAGCGGCGAGCCGACCTGTTCGATGCGGCCGCCATTGAGCACCACGACCTTGTCGGCCATGGTCATTGCTTCGACCTGATCGTGGGTGACGTAGATCATCGTCGCTTGCAGGTCTTTGTGCAGGCGCAGCAGTTCCAGGCGCATCTGCACGCGCAGCGCGGCGTCGAGGTTGGACAGCGGTTCATCGAAGAGAAAAATCTTCGGGTTGCGCACGATGGCACGGCCGATCGCCACGCGCTGGCGCTGGCCACCGGAGAGTTGTTTCGGCTTGCGTTCCAGCATCGGGCCAAGCTCGAGAATGCGCGCCGCTTCGCCGACTTTCTTCTCGACTTCGGCTTTCGGCACGCCGGCCAGATCGAGGGCGAACGACATGTTCTTCTTAACGGTCATGTGCGGGTACAGCGCGTAGGTCTGGAACACCATCGCCAGATCGCGCTTGGCCGGGCTGACTTCGGTGATGTCGCGGCCATCGAGTTCGATGGTGCCGTCGCTGACTTCCTCCAGGCCCGCGATCAAACGCAGCAGGGTGGATTTGCCGCAGCCCGACGGACCGACGAAGACCACGAATTCCTTGTCGTTCACTTCAAGGTCGATGCCCTTGATGATGGAAAAACCTTCGAAGCCTTTTTGCAGATTCTTGATTTTCAGGTTGGCCATGAGATGGGCCTCCGCAATTTACTATTCAGTTAAACCGGGCACGCTGTTCCATGTAGGAGCGAGCCTGCTCGCGAACGCGGTGTGTCATTCAACCGTGAAGTCGCTGACACGGCCCTTTCGCGAGCAGGCTCGCTCCCACAAGGGCGGGGTTGGGTTGTGGATGCTCATTTCACGGCACCGAACGAGAGGCCGCGCACCAGTTGTTTCTGGCTGATCCAGCCGAAAATCAGGATCGGCGCGCAGGCCAGCGTCGACACGGCCGACAACTTGGCCCAGAACAAACCTTCAGGGCTGGAATACGAGGCGATCAGTGCGGTCAGCGGTGCGGCTTTCGACGAAGTCAGGTTCAGCGACCAGAACGCCTCGTTCCAGCACAGGATCAGCGACAGCAACACGGTCGAGGCGAGGCCGCCCTTGGCGATCGGCAGCAGCACCCGGACCATTTCCTGCCACAGCGTGGCACCGTCGAGGCGGGCGGCTTCGAGGATGTCTTTGGGGATGTCCTTGAAGTAGGTGTAAACCATCCAGACCACGATCGGCAGGTTGATCAGCGTGTAGATCACGATCAGCGCAATGCGCGTGTCGAGCAGGCCGAAACTTTTGGCCAGCAAGTAAATCGGCATCAGCACGCCCACCGGCGGCAGCATCTTGGTCGAGAGCATCCACAGCAGCGTGCCTTTGGTGCGCTGGGTTTCGTAGAACGCCATCGAGTACGCCGCCGGCACCGCAATCAGCAGGCACAGGGCGGTGGCAGTGAAGGAAATCACCACCGAGTTCCAGGCGAAACTGAAGTAGTCGCTGCGTTCGTTGATGTGCAGGTAGTTCTCCAGCGTCGGCATGAAGATGAACCGCGGCGGTGTGGCGAATGCGTCGATTTCGGTCTTGAAGCTGGTCATCACCATCCACAGGATCGGGAAAAAGATCACGATCGCGATGGCCCAGGCCAAAGTGCCGAGCAACAGGCTTTGCAGGCGGCGGGATTGTTGGAGAGTCATGGCGGGCCTCACGCTTTGTCAGTCAGGTTTTTGCCGATCATTCGCACCAGAATGATCGCCGCGATGTTGGCGATGACCACGGCAATCAAGCCGCCCGCCGAGGCCATGCCGACGTCGAACTGCACCAGCGCCTGGTTGTAAATCAGATAGGCGAGGTTGGTCGAGGCGTAGCCGGGGCCACCGTTGGTGGTGGTGAAGATTTCGGCGAACACCGACAGCAGGAAGATCGTTTCGATCATCACCACCACGGCAATCGGCCGTGCCAGATGCGGCAAGGTCAGGTGCCAGAAAATCGCGATCGGGCCGGCGCCGTCCAGCCGTGCAGCTTCTTTCTGTTCCTGATCCAGCGACTGCATGGCGGTCATCAGAATCAGGATGGCGAAGGGCAGCCATTGCCAGGAGACAATGATGATGATCGACAGCAGCGGGTAGTGCGCCAGCCAGTCCACCGGTTGCGCGCCGAACAGCTTCCAGATGTAGGCGAGAATCCCTGAGACCGGATGAAAAATCAGGTTCTTCCAGATCAGCGCGCCGACGGTGGGCATGATGAAGAACGGCGAGATCAGCATGACCCGCACCAGACCGCGACCAAGGAATTCGCTGGCTTCGAGCAACGCACTGATCAACACGCCGAACACCACGCTGATCAGCAACACGCTGCCCACCAGCAGCAACGTATTGGTGGCGCCAGGCATGAAGCCCGAGTCGGTCAGAAAGTAGGTGAAGTTCTCCACCCCGACAAATTCGTTCTCGCCGGGGTAGAGCAGGTTGTAGCGGATCATCGAAAAGTACAGCGTCATGCCCAGCGGCACGATCATCCACAGCAGCAACAGGGCCACCGATGGGCTGACCAGAAACCAGCCGGGATTGCGCACCCGCAGTTTGCGCTGGGGTGGCGCCAGTTCAATGTGGGCTTTGGCAGTTGAAGTATTCATGGTGATCACAACCGAGTCAGACAGACCAATGGAGATCCCTTGTGGGAGCGAGCCTGCTCGCGAAAGCGGTGGGTCAGTGTCATAGATATTGATTGACACGACGCCTTCGCGAGCAGGCTCGCTCCCACAAAGGCAGGAGCAAGTCGCTCAGCGGTTACTTGGGATAACCCGCACGCTTCATCTCGCGCTCGGTGGTTTGCTGGGCCGCAGCCAGGGCTTGATCCACTGTGGTCTGGCCGATCAGCGCCGCCGAGAACAACTTGCCGACCTGAGTGCCAACGGCCTGGAATTCAGGAATGGTCACCAGTTGAATGCCGATGTAAGGCACCGGTTTCAGTGTCGGTTTGCCCGGGTCTGCGGCCTTCAGTGATTCCAGGGTGACCTTGGCGAACGGCGCGGCGCTCATGTAAGCGTCGCTGTAGGTCGAGGCGCGAGTGCCGGGCGGCACGTTGGCGATGCCATCGGTTTTCGCCACCAGCTCACCGTATTCTTTGGAGGTGGCCCAGGCGCTGAACTGCTTGGCGGCGTCCTTGGCTTTGGAGCTGGTTGGAATCGCCAGCGCCCACGAATACAGCCAGGCCGAACCCTTATCGGTGACCTGATGTGGAGCGAAGGTGAAGCCGACGTGCTCGGCGACTTTGCTTTGGGTTTTGTCGGTGACGAAGGAGCCGGCGACGCTGGCGTCTACCCAGATCGCGCACTTGCCGCTGTTGAACAGAGCGAGGTTTTCGTTGAAACCGTTGCTGGAAGCGCCCGGCGGGCCGGATTTCTTCATGGTGTTGACATAGAAATTCAGCGCGTTTTTCCATTCCGGGCCGCTGAATTCCGGTTTCCACTGCTCATCGAACCAGCGCGCGCCATAGGCATTGGCCACGGTGGTGATCAGCGCCATGTTCTCACCCCAGCCAGCCTTGCCGCGCAGGCAGATACCGTACTGTTCCTTGTCCTTGTTGGTGAGTTTTTCGGCGAACCCGGCGATCTCTTCCCAGGTCGGCCGCTCGGGCATCGTCAGCCCGGCGTCCTTGAACAGGTCGGTGCGGTAATAGGTGATCGAGCTTTCGGCATAGAACGGCAGGGCATACAGCGAACCTTTCACTGACAAACCTTCGCGGACCGAAGGAAATACATCGTCGAGGGCGTAACTGGCCGGCAGGTCTTTCATCGGCTCCAGCCACCCCTTGGCGCCCCACAGTGCGGCTTCGTACATGCCGATGGTCAACACATCGAACTGACCGCCCTGGGTGGCGATGTCGGTGGTCAGGCGCTGACGCAGAACGTTTTCTTCGAGCACGACCCAATTGAGCTTGATATCCGGGTGCTCGCTCTCGAACGTTTTCGAGAGTTTCTGCATGCGGATCATGTCGCTGTTGTTGACGGTGGCGATGGTCAGGGTCTGGGCGCCAAGGCTGACGCTGCTCAGGGTCATGCAGGTGAGGGCAAGCAGAGCTTTTGCAGTGGGTTGCATCGTGCACTCCTTTTCTGCACCCGGCGGGCAACAGAAGGACAGTTATTGTTTTTGTGTCTTCCGACGACAGGAAGAATCTGCGCTGATTACAGCCTTCAATCAGCGCAGTGACAAATCATCCCTAGCACTTTTATCGATACTTTTTTGCACTGGGGTTTAAAGGTGTTAACGCAGGGAAGGGGTTTGCAGCGGGGGAGGAGTATGGAATCTGTATAGGTTTTCGACCGCAACGGTGTCCTCTGTGGGAGCGAGCAGGCTCGCTCCCACAGGGGATGCGGTGGTGTCAGAGATGGTTCTGCTCGGTCAGGCGCTGCACCGCGAGCCGCCGATAATGTGACGGCGTCATGCCCTTGAGTTGTTGAAAACGCCGGTTGAAGTTGGAGATGTTATTGAACCCGGATTCGAAGCACACCTCAGTCACCGGTTTGTCGCCATCGGCCAGCAACTCGCAGGACTTGCTGATGCGCAGGCGATTGACGAACTCGATGAAGTTGCGTCCGGTGGCCTGTTTGAACACGCGGCTGAAATAGGTCGGGGTCATGCCCAGGTGCTCGGCAACTTCCTCCAGCGAGATATCCCGAGCGTAATGGCTGAAAATGTAATCGACCGCGCGGTTGGTGCGGTCGATGTTGTGTTCATCGGCCAGTTGCGGCGTGGTTGCGCCCGACAACAACAGGAAATCATCACTGGCCGCGAGCAACTCCATCAGGATGAAGAAATGCCCGAGGCGAGTAATGCCGGTGGAGTCGGCGATGCGCTGCATCAGCGTCATGGCCTGGCGAATGGTGCGCTTGCAGCGAAACTCGATACCGTACTGCGCGCGATCAAGCAGCGGTGCCAGGGTTTTCAACTCGGCAAACACTTGATGGCCGCTTTCAAACAATTCATCAGTGAAATTGACCAGCATGTCGCGCTTTTCCACCACTTCGTCTTCGCCGACCTGGCTGATCCAGTTGTGCGGCAGATTGGGGCCGGTCAGGAACAGCGTTTCCGGGTAAAAGTTGCCGATGTAGTCGCCGATGAACACCTTGCCGGAACTGGCGACGATCAGGTGCAGTTCGTATTCCTTGTGAAAGTGCCAGCGCACCAGTGGGCAGGGGAAGCCGTGCTGACGATAGATGATGGACAAGCCGTTATGGTCGTCCATCAATTCGTAGGAGGGGTCGGTCACGCGAGCGGTTCGGGTCATGGCGCGCTTCTTGTTGTTGATCGCCTGGCGATGATGCCTCGTTTATCCAACGTTGCGCCAGTTCACGTTGGTCTTGCGGTGCCTGTGCTTATGCAGACTTCTCAGCGGCTTTTTGCAGGTTGGCCGTCAGGCAAAAGCGCACCAGACCGGAATTCTTGATGAAATCGAAATTGATGATGTGGCACTTTCTCGCCCAGTCCGATTTGTCCGTGTCAAACCATTCATCCAGCGACTCGAGAATACGCTGCGGACCGCCCACGGTGTAACTCGTCGCCGACAACGACCATGCGCGCAGCGTGCTGATTGGCGTACTTAAAACGTTCGCTATGTAAGCTTGCAGATCGGTTGCGCTGACAAACGATTTTCCAATCCATTTATGATCGATCTTGCTCTGGAAACGATGGTCGTCAGTTGCCCAGGTCATCGGCGCCGCCACCATGATTCGTTGCAGCGGACTGACTGCTTTGAGTTGCCCCAGGTTCAAATGCAGATTTTGCGCCGGAATCATTCGATCGCCGAGGTGCTCGAGCATTAGCGCTTTGAATTGCGAATGGTCAAATTCCTTTGCGCCATCTTTGAGTTCATGAAAGTCGAGAATGATGAATTCATCAGGGCTTCGCTCATAAAACCCTTTTATATCTCGCACCAGATCTTCCAGTGTCCGAGAGGAGCGGTTGCCATTATGTTGAAAGCGAAATTGCGCGAGGCCTTGGGCGTCCGCCACAAACACTAGACGAACATCAAGCGCTCGAGCGCCACGATTCAACTGTGAATAGAACGAAACGTCCTGGCAGGCCAGCCAGTTTTCGCCAAACGGCACCGCATATCTGGCTTCCAGGTCGCAGCCGGCGTTATGCGTGCCCGGCAGGGTCAATTCATAAAGCGACAGGTTGTCAATTTGTGAAGCGTCGGCCATCCATTGATGAGCTTGAAAGTTGTTCATGTCATATATCCTGCGTAGTTTTCAATAATTTAAAGTGCGCGCGCAGGATGTTTATAAAGGCTCGTTATCGAATGGCCAACATGACATTCAATGCAAGTCATGTAGATAATCTTTGTTATATTTCAGTCGCTTTCTTTAGCGCAGCGATTTTTCGCTTCAATCCACTGTGACATGTATTGAGTGCTCTTGTGCGAATGATGACGCAACATGCTGCCGGTGAAGTTTTCAACTCTCCGGCGTTGAAGATGTTGCATACAATAAAGCAGTTTTTCAATCAGCGCCGGCCCATGCACCGACTGTGAATAACGCTCGGTCAGCAGGGTATGACCGGCCGCACGCGCCTGCTGCCAATGCGCCTCGTTGTCATGGAGCGCGACAGCGCTGTTGGCGAAATCGACTGCGCTTTGGGTAATTGCACCGGGCCAGGAATATTCGCCGTGCATGCCCTCGGCGCCCACCGGCGTGGTCACACTGGGTGTGCCGCACAGCATGGCGTCGACCAGTTTGCCTTTGATGCCTGCGCCAAAGCGCAACGGCGCCAGGCAAACCCGCGCGACCGACATGACCTGCAACGCATCTTCGGCCCAGTTCATGATGTGAAAGCCTTCCTTGACGTTGTGCAGTGCCGTGGCTTTCGGAGGGGTATAGGCGCCATAAATGTGCAGTTGAGCCTGCGGCAATTGCTGCCGAATCAGCGGCCAGATCGTGGTTTTCAGCCATAGCACCGCGTCCCAGTTGGGTGCGTGGCGAAAATTGCCGATACTGAGAAAGTTCGCCCGTTCAGCCCAAGCTGCGGCCTGATCAGCAGGCGGATCGATCATCAATGGACACCAGTGCAGTAACTGCGCAGGCATGCCGAACTGCTCGACGAGCAACTGGATCTCGACCTGAGAAATCATCAGGTTCAAATCGCAACGATACAGCGCGGCTATTTCGCGTTTGGCCAGATCGGTCTCGGCCATCAATGCGAACTTATCACTCAGCGCGGGCGCAAACACGTCGCTGAAATCATTCTGCTCAGGATCGAGCTTGAGGCGTTGCTTGAGACGTTGATGGCGGGCATGTCGCAGACTTTGCAAGTCAGAGGTTTCCAGCACCCGCAGCGCCTGCGGACAGTGTTTTTCCACGCGCCAGCCAAACTGCTCCTCCATCATGAATTGATCGAACAGGACAATATCCGGCGCCAGTTCGCTGATGAAATGGTCGAAGCTGCTGTTGTTGAGTTCGATCGGCACTTCACGGATGCCGAACGCAGCCAAGTCGGCCTTGTGCTCACCGGGGCCGGCCGGGCTGCTGAAGGTGATGTGCCAGCCTTGCTGCAGGAAGGTTTCAAGGATCTGCATGACATGCCCGCTGGCCGCCGAAGAGCGTGGCTCGGGCCAGACGTAGCCGATAACCAGAACTTTGGTGATGTGATTGTGAGGCATGGAGAACCCTTGAAGCCTTGAAGAAAAAAGGGCGCAATTAAACCACACTGCCGGTGGCCCTATGCGCCCTGCTCAAAGTTGAGCGATCAAGGATACGGCGTGGCTTTGGACAGACTGAGCAGAACCGGTCCATCGATGAACTTGCCATCGGTGGCCTTGTTCAGCGCTTTTTCAATGGTTTTTACATTGAAATCAAGCGTAGCGGGGCGGGTTTTGTGTTGGTCCAGCAGCGCAACGGCAAGTAAAAAGGATTCTGCGTTAATCAGCGCCGGATGATCCTGTATTAATTTCGGCAATCGGCCTTTTATCTGCTTGAATTCGTCGAAGCCCGGGCTGTGCGCCAGTGCGAAGTGCGGATTAGCCAGATTCGCAGGATCGGCTTTGTGAGCATCCCGGGCAAATTCCAGTAGGCCGACCGCGTCGAATTCTGCGTGATGCAAATCCGGGAAAGTTTGTCCGTAGTACATATCCAGCGCATCGGGTGCGCCATGCGACATTTCATGCACGATGACATCGCCGACGCTGGCGTCGTCATATCTGGACAGCTTGTAAAACTCATCCAGATTGTCCGGGTAGATGGCCAGAAACCGGGTTGCAGCCCTGTCTATTTTTACACCGTTGAAGTAACCGTCCTTCCAACGTTTGTAGGTCATCGGCAGCAAGGCCGCCAATGTCCCCCGTTCATAAGGGCGAAAGACCACGTTCGACAATGCCACCGAATCCAGATCGTTGCGCATTGAGCGAAAACTCAGGGTCAAATGGTCGATCGCTTCGGCCGAATCGGTTCCGAACACATGCCTGAGCACTGCACGTACGTCATTGTTGTGGTCGACTTGCGCCAGCGCGCTGATGGCGCTTTCCAGCTTGCTTTTAGCATGTGGAATGGCCTTTTTCAGGTAACCGCGGGTATAGCTGTGCGGTTTGGGGCGACCGAACAGGCGCTTGATCGGCGCGAAGTTGCCCAGATCCAGGATTTTCAGCCGAGGCCCCCAGGCTCCGCCGACCTTGAGGTTGAGCGCATGCCAATTCTTGTTGCGTTCCAGCACGGCAATATCGAGCACCTGGCCCACGCTGTCCGCGTGATGCCATGAGGCATGGCGCAAGTCATCAAGCCGCTCGAACCTGATCAGGTTGTAAGCGTCGGCCCCCGCTACCAGTTTGCGTAACTGTGTACTGGCGGCCCTGATGGAATCGAGGCCGTGCTCACCGAGAAACACAATGCCGCGTCCGGCCAGCCTGAACCCCTTGCGAGCCAGTGCGGGCAAGCCGTCGATCGGATTGATCAACGACACCGCGGCCCGCGCGACGGCCTTGGATATTTTCAACAACTTAAGGGTTGTCGACCCGGTTTTGGCGATGATGCTGGCCGCAGATGCCCCAAGCCCCACAAGCAGACCAATGATCGACAACCCGTCGAGAATACAACCGCCGATACCTTCTGCCACCCGGTCAGTTCGTCCCGAGCCGATGTCCTCTACGCACTGTTTGAATGGCACGACAACGTTGATTACCACGGTTTGAATCGTTTCCTTGAGGTCGCGCCATTTTTGCAAATCAGTTTGGGTATTGAGCGATGCGTACAATTCTTCGCGATGCGCGACGGGGTGGTTGTTCAGTATGCACTCGGCAATTTCTTCGACTTGCCGGGAAAAAAACAGCGCGACGGGCCTGAACTCAGTTGCATCAAGATCCAGTTGCCAGAGTTTTTCCACGACAACACTGGAAGTCACGTCACTGCGCGGTTCGCTGCCTGCCTGATAGGCCGCAAAGTCCAAGGGCCAGTCCCGCGTCGGGTTCTTGGGTTGAAAGTCGTGAACGCTACCCGTGAATGAAAGCGTAGGACGATCATTTATGATGCCGCTGTCTTGCAGTCTGGCAGCCAGTTCGGGGCGCTCGCGACACAAGCCGCGCAAGGTGAATAATTCATAGGCGCGCACATCGTCGCCGTTCTCGCAGCACAAAATAATGCCGTAGCGTCCTTTTGCCTCGTTCCGTGCGAGTTGGGTTTCTTGTTGTGAGTTGAGCGAATTAACTGACTTCCTGACGGTGTAAAGCGTCATGTTGCCACGGGTCAGCATACGACGATGTTCTTCGGGCATGTTGCAGACGGCCAGCTTGATCAACGACGACAGCCCTTCGCGCACGCCTTGGTAGTACTCGTCGAAAGCCTGGTCAAACAGTTGTCCCGGCGACTCCAGTTCAGCAAGACGCGAGAAGGCATCGGCAGGAGGATTGAAATTGCTCTGGCTCTTGAACTTGGCGGACAACTTTCCATGTTCAACAAGATCGCCGGACAAATACAGGTCGAGAATCGACAGGCGTAGCCGCAGCAAATCGTGCGCCGCGTATTCGCTGTAGTCATTGTTGGCGGCGAGAATATCCCAGAACTCGCTGAGAATACCGGTTGGATGGGCAGCCCTCAGACCTTCCAGCCAACTGCGTTCGCCAAGGCTGCTCAGGTAGGTGAGTTCGAAGGTTTTCTGTTCCAGATAGGGACCGTCCGGCATCACCTTTTTGAGCGCTTGCAGGCCAATCCGCGCGCGGTCCGGCGGAACGCTGGACAGGGCCGTCTCAGACTGACCGAGTGCTTCCATGTACCGCTTGAAATACGTTGCGGCTTTTATGAGGTCCGCTTTGTCGTAGGCTTTGTCACTTCGGTAAGCAACTACGTCGTTAAGCACTGCCCAGTTGAGCACGGGGACAATTGCTGTGAGCTCGTGCAACTCGGCTTGCCCGGAAGATACCGGAGCCAGCTCTGAGAACGCCTTTATCCGCTCGAATGCCATCATTCGCGACGAGCCAGGCGATGCCAGTTCGATCAGCGCCACGGCCTGTGCAATGGACACCCAGCCCGGCTTGTCCAGGGTCAGCCCGGCGGGAATGTCCTGAACAAGAAATTCGGGCGCTGTCCCGGCGAGCAGCAGGTGCGCAGCCAACGGAGCATGATCCGGTGTCGCCAGACCCTTGCGCACCAGATGCTCTTCAAATGCTGCGCGCACTTGCGCCGGGTGGCATGTCGCGCTGGCGGGTTGGTAGAGGTCATAGCCGGCGATCATGGATGAGCTTGCTGGCTCGATCATATCGATGATCAGTGCAGCCGCTACCATCTCTCTGAGTTGGCGGGTTCGTACCGAATCATCTTGCGTGGACAACGACCATTCGAGGCGTTGATGGACAGTTTCACCCAGTGTTTTTGCAATCGGCTTCTTCAGGAAGCTTTCGATGAACTTGTCCGCGTGCTCACGTTTATCGGCTATCGGAATCAAATTGAAGTTCGCGTATGACAGCTTCTGTAAAAGACCGGACTTGCCAAGCGTCAGTTCGTTGGCCAGTTGTCTGATGGTCTCGCGGTCAGTCGCCGACAAATAAAATGGCGACTTTTCAGCGGCGCTCAATAACTCGTGGTAATCGCCAAGAGCAGGTGGGGCGGGCAACTCGAATTCGAGCCAGGCGATGAGATTCCTGGTCTCGGCAATGCTGTTCGGCACGTTCAAACCTTCGAAGGCCAGCCACTGATCGATCGCATAATAATCATCAGCATAAACATAGCCGCCGGTCTTGCCGGCAAACTCCGCAAGCATAGCCAGATCTTCCGCCAACGTCGCGTCAACATCGGCAGCCACTTCGATATCGAACCGGGAAGATCTGTAAAGCATGAACAGATTGGCTTTAGCGTCGATACCAAACTGTACGTCGACGGGGTATGAGTATTTGCGCAGCAGATCAGCGAAGGACTGGCTCTGGCTCAACTTGCGCAATGCCTTGCGCGGCGGATCGCAAACTTCATCGAAGCTGCTGCCGACCACCCGGCTTATGAATCGGTTGCCCAGGTCAAGAAAAGTGCCGGGTGGCTGCGCGGCGCTTGCCGAGTAGTCACCAAAAGTCGTGGTGGCATCGGTTTGTGTAATGGCTTGAAGCAGCGCTTGGGCAACCAGCGCTTTTTCCTGTTTGTCATAAACGGAGCGGTCGACAATGATACTGGCGTCGGCTGACAGGGACTGCATGGCGTCTATCCTTGATATTATTTTGAGGGTTATTGGTTGCGTATCGTTTGAGACGCATCCAAAAGAGCCCATTCAGAATAATTGCAGGACAGTAAGAAACAGCAGCGTTAGTTAATTACCGTTTGTTTGGCAATATGACAAGTTGCTTCCGTAAGATTCTATTTACGGTAATGTTTGGTTATTCAAGTATGGCTTTGACTTTGTCGCGAAGTTGATCAATGGAAAACGGTTTGCCGATCATGTGCATGCCTTCCGGGACATCAATGGATTCCGCGTAACCACTGGCGAACAGGACCTTGAGGGCAGGGCGCAGTTTGCGCGCTTCAATCGCCAGCTCGCGACCATCCATGCCGGGCAGCCCGACGTCCGTCATCATCAGATTGATTTGCTCGGATGGCGCTCCGAGAACAGTCAGGGCCTGCTCGCTGCCGTCAGCCTCAAGCACCTTGTATTCCAGCTCCTCCAGCACATCCACAATAAGCATGCGCACGATAGCGTCGTCTTCTACGACAAGGATGGTGGGTGGAGTGGCAGACATGGCAGGGCTCTCAAAAAAACGGGGGACAGCGGTCAATCGAATGACCGGACTCTTGCATGAGTAAGTGGCGCATAGCCACAAGTTCCCGGCCTGATACAAAAAAAAGCGCGGGGCAGCGTGGCGGCGACAGGATAGCGGTTGGCGCCGTCCGCGTGCAGGGGGATGTAGGAAATTGCCATCAAAAGTGTCAGAAAAATGGATCCAGACCGGGGTTTTCGGGCAAACTCCACGTTTTTCAACAGTTCGACAAGGCTGCCTCATGTCCTCTCCGTCTTCGGTTGATGAACAACGGTTTCGCAAACTCCTGACTCGCAACATCAGCCTGCCTTTGGGCGTTGGCGCACTGAGCGCCGTGTTCTTCGTGTCGCTGATCACCTATTTGCTGTCGGTCATCCAATGGGTGGAGCACACCGACCGGGTGATCAATAACGCCAACGAAGCGGTGAAACTCACCGTGGACCTGGAAACCGGCATGCGCGGCTATTTGCTCAGCGGTGACGAGCATTTCCTCGACCCATACGAGACTGCCAAGCCGCGCATCGCCGTGGCGCTCAATACTCTGCTTGAGCTGACCGCCGACAACCCGGTGCAGACGGATCGTTTGCGCCGCCTGCAGGCATTGCAGGTCGAATGGGCTAATTACGCGCAATCGATGATCGATCTGCAACGCAGCAGCGGCGATTATCGCGGCGCGGTCAAGGCCGGGCGCGGCAAGCGCCTGACCGACGAAATCCGCAAACAGTTCGAAGACGTCATCGAAACCGAACAAGTGTTGCGCGCCACGCGCAATGAAGATGTGCGGCGTACCACGATCTGGAGCATCAGCCTTTATCTGCTGTTTATCGGCGTGATCAGTGGCTTGCTGGCGTATGTCGGTCGCCGCGATCTGGTCAATCTTTCGCAGAGCTATAGCGCGACTTTGGCGGCCCAAGAGGCCAGTGCCGAGCGTCTGGAAAAACAGGCGTGGTTGCGCAACGGCCAGACACAACTGGCCGAGCAAGTGTTGGGGCAACTGACGCTGAATCTGTTGGGGCGCAATATTCTGCAATTCTGCGCGCAGTATCTGGGCAGCGCCGTGGCCGCGTTGTACGTGCGCGAAGAGCACGGCGGACTGAAACGCGTAGCCACTTACGGGTTCTCCCGTGAACAGGAAGAGCAGGACCAGGCAATATTCAGTGGCGAAGGCATCGTTGGCCAGGTCGCGCAGCAGGCGCGGCTGATTCGTCTGGATTCGGTGCCGAGCGATTACTTCAAAGTCAGTTCCGGCCTGGGCGAGGGCTTGCCGCACAGTGTCGTGGTGGTGCCGACCAGCGAGGATGAGCGCGTCAACGGCGTGATCGAGCTGGGCTTCCTGCGTCCGCTGAACCAGCGCGACATCGAATTGCTGGAACTGATTGCCGGCAACATCGGCACATCGATCGAAGCGGCGCGTTACCGTCAGCGCCTGCAGGAAGTCCTCGCCGAAACCCAGCAGCTCAATGAAGAGTTGCAAGTTCAGCAGGAAGAATTGAAAACCGCCAACGAAGAGCTGGAAGAACAGTCGCGGATTCTCAAGGAATCCCAGGCGCATCTGGAAACCCAGCAGGTCGAACTGGAACAGACCAACGAGCAACTTGCCGAACAGGCGCAGACCCTGGCCGAGCAGCGCGATGCCATGGACCAGAAAAACACCGAGCTCAATCAGGCCCAGGTGCAACTGGAAGAACGCGCCGAAGAATTGCAGCGTTCGAGCAAATACAAGTCCGAATTCCTCGCCAACATGTCCCACGAATTGCGCACGCCGTTGAACAGCTCGCTGATTCTGGCCAAGTTGCTGGCAGAGAACCCGCAGGAAAACCTCAGCGCCGAGCAGGTCAAGTTTGCCGAGTCGATCTATTCCGCCGGCAACGACTTGCTCAACCTGATCAACGACATTCTGGATATTTCCAAGGTCGAGGCGGGCAAGCTTGAAGTGCTGCCGGAAAACACCAGCGTCGGGCGCCTGGCCGAAGGTCTGCGCAATATGTTCGAGCCGTTGGCCGCAGACAAACAGTTGGCCTTTACTGTCGACCTGCAGCCGGGTGCGCCGGCCATGTTGTACACCGACCGCCAGCGTCTGGAGCAAGTGATCAAGAACCTGCTGTCGAACGCATTGAAGTTCACCGAAAAGGGTTCGGTGAGCTTGACCATCGCCGGCCAACCCGACGACCGTATTGCATTCATCGTTCGCGATTCGGGCATCGGTATTGCGCCCGACCAACAGGAAAGCATCTTCGAAGCGTTCCGCCAGGCCGATGGCACCACCAACCGCAAATACGGTGGCACCGGTCTGGGCTTGTCGATCTCCCGTGATCTGGCAACCTTGCTTGGCGGCTCGATCAGCGTCAGCAGCACGCCGGGGCAGGGCAGTGTGTTCACGCTGCTGCTGCCAACTCAATACAGCGAGTCTGCTGAAGTGGCCTCGGCGCCGTTGACCTTCACGCCGCCTGCGCCAGCAGCGCCCGCAGCGCCGGCGCTCAATGTGTCACCGCTGGCCCCGGTGCACATTCCGCGTTTCGCCGATGACCGTGACAAGGCACCGTTCAACACACGCTGCATTCTGGTGGTAGAAGACGAACCGAATTTCGCCCACATCCTTTACGACCTCGCGCACGAGCTGGGTTATCAGTGCCTGGTCGCCCACGGTGCCGACGAAGGCTACGATCTGGCCAAAGAGTTCGTCCCGGATGCGATCCTGCTCGACATGCGCCTGCCGGACCACTCGGGTCTGACCGTGCTGCAACGCCTCAAGGAACACGCCGGCACCCGGCACATCCCGGTGCACGTGATTTCCGTCGAAGACCGCGTCGAAGCAGCGATGCACATGGGCGCCATCGGCTATGCGGTCAAACCGACCACCCGCGAAGAGCTCAAAGACGTATTCGCCCGTCTCGAAGCCAAGCTGACGCAGAAGGTCAAACGCGTGCTGCTGGTCGAGGATGACGATCTGCAACGCGAAAGCATCGCGCGGCTGATTGGCGATGAAGACATTGAAATCACCGCGGTGGGCCTGGCCCAGGATGCGCTGGAGCTGCTGCGCACGACGATCTACGATTGCATGGTCATCGATCTGAAGTTGCCGGACATGCTCGGCAATGACCTGCTCAAGCGCATGTCCACCGAGGACATCTGCTCGTTCCCGCCGGTGATTGTCTACACCGGGCGCAACCTGACCCGCGACGAGGAATCCGAGCTGCGCAAGTATTCGCGCTCGATCATCATCAAGGGCGCACGCTCGCCGGAGCGCTTGCTCGATGAGGTCACACTCTTTCTGCACAAAGTCGAATCGCAGTTGTCCCATGAACGGCAGAAGATGCTCAAGACCGCACGCAGCCGCGACAAAGTCTTCGAGGGCCGCAAGGTGCTGTTGGTGGACGATGATGTGCGCAACATTTTCGCCCTGACCAGTGCCCTGGAGACCAAAGGCGCAGTCGTGGTGATCGGCCGTAACGGTCGTGAAGCGATTGATAAACTCAACGAAGTCGAGGACATCGATCTGGTGTTGATGGACGTGATGATGCCGGAAATGGACGGCTTTGAAGCCACCATTGAAATCCGCAAGGATCCGCGCTGGCGCAAGCTGCCAATCATCGCGGTCACGGCCAAGGCCATGAAGGACGATCAGGAGCGCTGCCTGCAGGCGGGCGCCAATGATTATCTGGCCAAGCCCATCGACCTGGATCGTCTGTTCTCACTGATTCGTGTGTGGTTACCGAAAATGGAACGCATTTAGTGGAACGCAGTACACCCGCCGAACGAAACAGCGAAATCGAGCTGCGCCTGCTGATCGAGGCGATTTATCTCAAATACAGCTACGATTTTCGCGATTACTCCGGCGCTTCGATCAAGCGCCGGGTGCAACACGCGTTGAGCCAGTTCGAGTGCGCGACGATTTCGGCGCTACAGGAAAAAGTGCTGCATGACCCGACGGCGTTCATGCAGCTGCTGCAGCTGCTAACGATTCCGGTCAGCGAGATGTTTCGCGACCCTTCGCACTTTCTCGCCATCCGCAACGAAGTGGTGCCGCTGCTGCGCACCTATCCTTCGCTGAAAATCTGGATTGCTGGCTGCAGCACGGGTGAGGAGGTCTATTCGATGGCGATTCTGCTGCGCGAAGAAGGCCTGCTCGATCGCACGATCATTTATGCCACGGACATCAACCCTCGCTCGCTGGACAAGGCCAAGCAGGGCATTTTCTCGATGGAGAATGTCCGCGCCTACACCGCCAATTATCAGCAGGCCGGTGGTCAGCGCTCATTCGCCGACTACTACACGGCGGCCTATGGCTACGCGATGTTTGACAAGACCCTGTGCGAGAACGTGACGTTTGCCGACCACAGTCTGGCCACTGACAGCGTGTTCTCGGAAACCCACTTGATTTCCTGCCGCAACGTGCTGATCTATTTCAACAAGAAGCTGCAGGATCGGGCCTTCGGGCTGTTTCATGAATCGCTGTGTCACCGCGGCTTTCTGGTGCTGGGCAGCAAAGAGACGCTGGATTTTTCCAACTATGCCAACCGGTTCGAAGCGCTGGTGAAGCAAGAACGGATCTACCGCAAAACATGAACGAAACGGCGGTTTTGCCTCGTGTCGAGGCCGTTGTGGTCGGAGCTTCCGCCGGTGGCGTCGAGGCGCTGCTGAGCCTGCTCGGGCCGCTGCGCCGTGGCTTCAGATTGCCGATCGTTGTGGTGTTGCACCTGCCTGAAGAACGCCGTAGCCAATTGGCCGAGGTCTTCGCCCGACGTTTGCAAATGCCCGTGATCGAAGCCGCCGACAAGCAGGATATCGAAGCCGGCACGGTGTATTTCGCCACGCCCGGTTATCACCTTTCGATCGAAATTGACCGTAGCTTTTCCTTGAGTCAGGAAGACCGTTTGCACCATTCGCGGCCCTCGATCGATTTCCTGTTCGAGTCCGCCGCCGACGTCTACGGAGCGACGCTGGCCGCTGTTTTACTGACCGGTGCCAATCACGATGGCGCCCGCGGCCTGGCTTACGTCAAGCGTTGCGGTGGTTTGACCATCGTCCAGGACCCCAACGAAGCGCAGGTCGCCACCATGCCTCAGGCTGCAATGAACATTCGGCAGCCGGATCATGTCCTACCCATTCACGACATCAGCGGTCTGCTTGTCGAGCTGGAACGAATCGCATGCTAAGTAACATCCAAGCCAAACTGCTGATCGTCGATGATCTGCCGGAGAATCTGCTGGCACTCGAAGCGCTGATCAAGCGCGAAGACCGCACGGTCTACAAAGCCCTGTCAGCGGATGAGGCGTTGTCGTTGCTGCTGCAACACGAGTTCGCCATGGCCATTCTCGATGTGCAGATGCCGGGCATGAACGGCTTCGAACTCGCCGAATTGATGCGCGGCACCGAGAAAACCAAGAACATCCCGATCATTTTCGTCAGCGCCGCCGGCCGTGAACTGAACTACGCGTTCAAAGGCTATGAGAGCGGGGCGGTGGACTTTCTGCACAAACCGCTGGATATCCATGCGGTGAAAAGCAAGGTCAACGTGTTCGTCGATCTGTATCGCCAAAGCAAAGCGTTGAAGCAACAGCTCGAAGCGCTCGAACAGGCTCGTCGCGAACAGGAAGCTTTGTTGCAACAACTGCAAAGCACTCAGGCCGACCTCGAGCAGGCCGTGCGCATGCGCGACGACTTCATGTCGATCGTCGCCCACGAAGTGCGCACGCCGCTGAACGGTCTGATCCTTGAAACCCAGCTGCGCAAAATGCACCTGGCCCGCGACAACGCTTCGGCGTTCACCCTCGACAAGATGCACGCGATGGTTGATCGCGATGAGCGGCAGATCAAAAGCCTGATTCGCCTGATAGAAGACATGCTCGACGTGTCGCGCATTCGCACCGGCAAGTTGTCGATCCGCCCGAGCCGTTTCGATCTGGTGCAACTGGTGAGCAATCTGCTGCAGAACTTCGCTCAACAAATCGAGGCCGCCGAGACCGAAGTGTCGTTGACCGTATTCGGCCCCGTGGAAGGTTACTGGGACGAGTTCCGTATCGAGCAAGTGGTCTCGAATCTGCTGACCAATGCCTTGCGTTATGGCGGCCGAAGCCCGATTCAGGTGCGCGTCTACCGTGAGGGCGAGGAAGCGCGAATCGAAGTCCAGGACCACGGCATCGGCATCAGCAAAGAGAACCAGAAGCGCATTTTCCAACAGTTCGAACGGGTTTCCGCCAAGACGGTAGTGGCCGGGCTCGGGCTGGGTCTGTTCATTTCCGAGCAGATCGTCGCCGCCCATGGCGGCTCCATCGTCGTCGAAAGTGAAATCAACGAAGGCGCCCTGTTTCGCGTTTGTCTGCCAATCCAGGAAAACGGCATATCCGACGCAACCTCTGATTGACCGCACGGTCGTATCAGCAGCTATTGACCGAACAAAGGCTTCCCATGAGCGTAGATGCACAAGATGTAGTACTCGTCGTCGAAGACGAACCGGTTATCTTGATGGTTCTGACGGATTATCTGTCGGGGCAGGGCTATCGCGTGTTGCAGGCGGAAAACGGTGAGCAGGCGTTCGAAATTCTGGCGAGCAAGCCGCACCTGGACATGTTGATCACTGATTTTCGTTTGCCGGGCGGAATCTCCGGCGTGCAGATCGCCGAGCCCGCCGTCAAACTGCGCCCGGATCTGAAAGTGATCTTCATCAGTGGTTATCCGCAGGAAATCCGCGAGACCGGTAGCCCGATCACCAACAAGGCTCCCATTCTGGAGAAACCCTTCGATCTGGACGTGCTGCAGGAAAAGATACAGGAATTGCTGGCCTGACTGCCTGGCCCGCTTGCGCGGGCCGTGGATTGCCAGTCAGTTCTTGATCATCTCGCGTACCTTGGCGGTGAGCAGATCGAAGGTGAACGGCTTGGTGATCATCTGCATGCCAGAGTCCAGAAACCCGCCGCGCACTGCCGCGTGCTCGGCGTAACCGGTGATGAACAGCACCTTCAGACCGGGCCGGTATTGGCGGCCGACTTCCGCCAGTTGCCGGCCATTCATGCCCGGCAAACCGACGTCGCTGATCAGCAGATCGATGCGCTGCGTCGAATTGAGGAACGGCAGCGCTGTGTCGGCGTCGCCTGCCTCAACGTAGGCATAACCCAGCTCGCTGAGCACAGCACAGACCAGAACGCGCACCGCTGGATCATCCTCGACGATCAGTACGGTTTCGCCATCCAGCGCATCCGGCGAATGCTCAACGTCTTTATCGTCGCTGACCATCTCTTCACCGCGAAAGCGCGGCAGGTAGAGTTTTACCGTAGTGCCTTGATCGATTTCGCTTTCGATCGAAACATGGCCGCGCGACTGCTTGCTGAACCCGTAAATCATCGACAGGCCCAAGCCTGTGCCCTGGCCGATCGGTTTGGTGGTGAAAAACGGATCGAAGGCACGGCTCATGACACTTTGCGGCATGCCGCAGCCGTTATCGGTGACGCTGAGCATCACGTAATCACCAGGCTCGAGATTACTGTAGGCCTCAGTGAAATCGCGATGCAGCACCTGATTGCTGGTCTCGACCACCAGTTTGCCGCCGTCGGGCATGGCATCACGGGCGTTGATCACCAGGTTGAGCAGGGCGCTTTCCAGTTGATTGGGGTCGGCTTCCGCGATCCAGAGGTTTTCATCCAGACGCATCTCCAGATGAATGCTTTCATTGAGGCTGCGCTGCAATAACTCGCCCATCGACAGCACCAGGGTGTTCATCTGTACGGCTTTGGAGTCCAGCGACTGGCGACGCGAAAAAGCCAGCAGACGATGGGTCAGGCCGGCAGCGCGGTTGGCTGAGGTGACGCCCAGATCGATCAGGCTGTCGAGATCTTCGGTGCGCCCACGGGCCAGGCGCCGACGGATCAATTCGAGGCTGCCGATGATCCCGGTAAGCATGTTGTTGAAGTCGTGCGCGATGCCGCCGGTGAGCTGGCCAACCGCTTCCATTTTCTGCGACTGGCGCAACGCTTCTTCGTTGTGGCGCAGCTGCGCGGTGCGCTCCTCGACCTGTTGCTCAAGGGTTTCGAGGGTCGATTGCAGGCGCCGTTCGCTTTCGCTCAGGTCGATCAGGCGATCGCGCGCTTCATATTGTCGTCGTCGCCCACGCAATGCGGCGGAGACCATACTGACCAGCGTCACCGGATGAAAAGGCCGTTCAAGGAAACTCACGTTACCGAGCAGATCACTCAGTCTGGATGACGGTCCCTGTTCCTGACCGCCGTGGTGGGTCAACAGAATGATCGGCAGATCCGACCACGCCGGTTGCTGTTCCAGCCAGGCGAACAGCGTTTCCATTTCCGGTCCGCGCAGGGCCTCGGCGGCGACCAGCAGCAAACCTGCACCCAGGTCCAGTTGCGTACACAACTCACCGAGAGCGGGAGTGACGACGCCACCGTAACCGGCCTCATTGAGAATCTTCAGCGCAATCTGACTGTCGCGACCCAGGGGCGCCAGAATCAGCGCCCGTTCGGCCAGTGGCACCTCGAGATTCACAAGCTGTCTTCCTGAAGCAGCGGATTGTTCGCGCCGAGGTAAGTTGGAACGCCGCGCAGTACACCTTGAAACGCTTCCAGCGGTTCGCCGATGGTCATGCCGACTTTCGAGATCCGGAATTCACGAATGGTCGATTCGTGACTGCCGGTGCGTTTCTTGATGATGGAAATCGCTCGGCGGACTTTGCCCAGCGCTTCGAAATAACGCAGCAGCACCACGGTGTCAGCCAGATAGGTGATGTCGACCGGCGCTTGCATGTCACCGACCAGGCCATGCTGGGCGACCGTCATGAACGTCGCCGCGCCTTTACGGTTCAGGTACAGCAACAGTTCGTGCATGTGCAGGACCAGCGCGTTTTCTTCCGGCATTGCAGCCTGATAGCCGTTGATGCTGTCGATCACCACCGTCTTGATTTCGCGCTCGTCGACGCAACGCCGCACACGATGGGAGAACTCGCCCGGCGACAGTTCGGCAGCGTCCACCTGTTCGATCAGCAGATTGCCGGTGGCTTGCAGCGCCTTGAGGTCGATACCGATGTTTTTCATCCGTTCATGCAGCAGGCCGAGTTCTTCGTCGAAGATAAACAGCGCAGCCTTTTCACCACGACCGACCGCGGCTGCGGCGAAGATCATCGAGATCAGCGACTTGCCGGTACCGGCAGGACCAAGAATCAGCGTGCTGGAGCCGGTCTCGATGCCGCCGCCGAGCAGCGCGTCCATTTCCTTGATGCCGCTGGACAGCTGCAACCGCGCGTACTCGCCACGGTGTTCGGCCGCTACCAGACGGGGGAACACATGCACGCCGTCACCCATGATGGTGAAATCATGGAAACCGCCGCGATACTTCTGCCCACGGTATTTGACCACCCGCACGCGTCGCCGCTCGGCGCCGTAGGTCGGCGTCAGTTCCTCAAGGCGAATCACCCCGTGAGCAACACTGTGCACGGTCTTATCGAGGGATTCGGTTGTCAGGTCGTCAAGCAGCACCACGGTTGCGTTATAACGCACGAAATAATGCTTGATGGCCAGGATCTGCCGGCGATAACGCAGGGAGCTTTGCGCCAGCAAGCGTATCTCGGAAAGGCTGTCGAGCACCACGCGGGTCGGCTTGAAACGCTCGACCGCTTCGAAAATCTGCTTGGTCGCCTCGCCCAATTCCAGGTCGGAGGAGTACAGCAGACTTTGCTGATGCTCGGCGTTGAGCAGGCTTTCCGGCGGCGTCAGCTCGAAGATTTCGATGTTTTCGTCCAGCGTCCAGCCGTGGGACAGCGCGCCTTGGCGCAGTTCGTGCTCGGTTTCCGAAAGCGTGATGTACAACGAGCGCTCGCCGGCTTTCGCGCCGGCCAGGAGAAAATGCAAAGCGACCGTGGTTTTGCCGGTTCCGGGCTCACCCTCCAGCAGAAACACATGACCGCGAGACAAGCCACCGGCCAGGATGTCATCCAGACCCGCAATGCCGGTAGCGGCTTTCGCACTGATCAACTCGTTAGAAGTAGACAAATAATGTCCTCTCATGACTAAGGGAAGCGCGACCATCGATGCATTGGGTCGGCCTGAATAACTTGACCTTAAGCCGTGATGGCAGTTCCGCTTATTGTTTGCGGATGTTGCGGGTTTTTACGCTCAAAGACCCTGCTGCAGCGCCGGATCGTCCGGGTTCAGCTGTTCGAGTTGCGCGAGCAGAATCTGCACATTTTGCAGCTGGCCGCTTTCTTTCCAGTAATTGATCAGCAGAACCCGAGCCTTGCGGTCGGCGGGATGGCGCTGGACGATTTCCTGTAGTTGCTTCTGCGCCGCCTCCAGTTCTTCTGCGCTGTGCAGGGTGGTGGCGAGGTCGTAGCGGTAATCCTTGTTGTCCGGTTCCAGCTCGACGGCTTTGGACAAACCGAGCAGGGCGTATTCACGCTGGCCGTGGTGCAGCAACCACAAGCCCAGGGCATGTTGCAGATAGGCCGAATCAGGCTGGGCCTTGAGTTGTCGAGCCAGCAATTGGCGGGCGGCATCGCTTTGGCCCAAGCGGTCGAGGACATCAATTTGCATGACCAGCGCCGGCAGATTACCCGGCTCCAGACGCAGCGAGTTTTCCAGGGCGACTTGCGCTTGCTTGAATTCGGCGTTGTGGATGTGCAGGCGCGCCAGTTGCGCGTAATTGCTGGCGCTTTCCGGTTGTGCCTTGAGCGTCTGTTCCCAACCATCGATGGCTTGTTGCAGCGGCGCGAAATACAGCCCCAGCTCATCAGGCGTCAGGCCGAGCAGGGCGTTGATGGCGGCAAAACGCACATTCTGATCGGCATCGTCGAGCATCGGCCCCAACAGCAGGCTGCGTTGCCCGCCCGGGACCAGCCCGACCACGCTCTTGATGGCGGCCAATCGTACTTCGGGGGCTTCATTCTGCAGGTCGGTATCCGCCAGTTTCAGCGCCTGTGGGCTCGGGTAGTTGGGCAGCTCACCGTGCAGCCATACCCGGCGTTTGACCGAGATATCCGGGCGCCCCAGTTGCTGATACAACTGGCGTGCCGCGCCCGGTTCGCCGGTACGCGCCGCGTTCAGTGCTTCACTGTAACCGTGCTTGATCGCATCGGGGATCACTGGCGTAGTGCTGCGCAGCGAAATCCAGGCCACGATGACGATAAGCACCAGGCCGAGGCTGATAAACAGATAGCGGCGAGACTGAGGCATGCAGGTTTCCGAAACAGGCGTTGTGGAGCAGAGCGGCAAGCTTCGGTCAGCGCGGGCGATCAGTCAAACCCTGTGCATGTGAATCGTCCTACAAGCTGCGTCGACTCCGTTGCGCACCAAGCTGGCGATGCAGTGTCTACGCTTGCAGAAGTCGCCTCAACGAGTGTGCCCATGCAAGCCCTGTTCATTTACTTCAAGGCTGTGATCCAACCCGGTCAGGCCGTTCTGCTGTTTGCCCTGCGTACCATTGCGGCGGGGTTGCTGACGCTGTATCTGGCGTTCGTATTCGACCTCGACCAGCCCAAGTGGTCGATCATGGCGGTGGTCATCGTCAGTCAGCCATTGGCCGGGATGGCGCTGGCGCGCAGCTTCGGCCAGGTGATCGGTACCACCCTCGGCGCGGCCGTTGCCGTGCTGATCATGGCCATTTTTCCCCAGGCGCCATTGCCCTTTATCACGACGCTCGCGCTGTGGCTGGCGCTGTGCACGGCCGGTGGCACACTGCTGCGCTACACCAGTTCGCAAGCGTTCGTGCTTAGTGGTTACACCGCGGTGGTCGTCGCGCTGCTGGCGATTCCCGATCAGGACGGCACGTTCCTGCTGGCGGTGACTCGCGTGACTGAAACCTTGCTGGCGGTGGCGTGCGTGTGCGTGGTCAGCCTGCTGACGGCGCGACCGCAAGCTGTGGCCAAGGGTTATTTCGCCAAGGTCGATCAGGTGATCAAACTGGCGGCCAGTCATGCCGCGGCGGTGCTGCGCACTGAAGAAAGCGAAGAGGATTTTCAGCGCCGCCAGCAGCAACTGCTCGGTGAAATCAGCGCACTGGAGGGATTGCGTCGTCATCTGTACTTCGATGCACCGCGTCTGCGCAGTGCGAACAATCTGGTTTTGCTGCTGGGCAATCAATTGATGCTGCTGACCTCGCGACTCACCGCATTGCGCCACCAGCGCGAACTGCTCACCGAGCGCTGGGAGGGTGATCTGCCGCTGGAGGTGCAGCGCCTGCGCAGCGAAGAACTGGCACTGCTGGACGAGCTGGCGGCGCAGGGACGCTCATTGTCCAGCGAACGCCGTCATCATTTCGTGACCTTGCAGCAGCAATTCGAAGGGCTGGCGTACGAGGCTGAACAACTGACGGAAAACATGAGCGCGACCCTGCGTTCGCTGGCCTGGGCGTTACGCTGGGAGCAGGCGCGGCTGTTGCAGCAACTCGATCAGATCCTCGAATTGAGTGATGCGATTCAGGAGGGGCGGGAGGCCAGCGTGCTCTTTCGCGGTCAGGTCAGTCCGCTGCATCTGGACTTCACCCTGGCTTCGATGAACGCGATCCGCGCGTTCACGGCGCTGCTGGTGGCCGGCTTGATCTGGATCGAAACCGCCTGGGATGGCGCACGCGGCGGAATGATTCTGGTGGGGATTCTCTGCTCGCTGATGGCGACATTTCCCCGACCGCTGATGGCCGCGCAGAGCTACGCCCGCGGCCTCGGCCTGGCGCTGGTGGTTTCGGCGCTTTATCAATTCATGCTGGTGCCGGCGATCAGTGATTTCGAACCATTGGCGTTACTGCTGGCACCGCTGCTGTATGTCATCGCGATCGGACTGGCGAATCCGGCGACGACGGGTATTGCCATGGGCCTGGGCTTGTCGAGCTTCTTGATGATCGGTCCGCAGAACGTCGGCACCGGGCAGAACACGGCGATTCAATGGTTCGAGTTCGCTGGCGCCTACGTCAGTGCGGCGATGCTCGCGCTGTTGGTCTACGCGTGGATCTTCCCGTTTCGCCCGGCATTGCGCTTGAGCCGCTTGTATAACGAAGCGCGCGAACAGGTGTATGCGCTGAGCAAAACCCCAGCAACCGATGAGGAACAATTTGCCTTCGAAAGCCGTATGGTGGATCGCCTGACCAGCATGCTCGGCCTGCTGCCCGCCGCCAACGGTCGGGAGACACAACGACTGTATGAAATCAGCCTGGCATGCGTGGCGCTGGGTGTGGCGATGCACCAATTGCGGCAGCAGGCACAAAACAATGCGTTGCTCAATGACGCGTTCAGTCAGCATCTGGCGTCTGCGCTGCGCAAGACCGGGCGTTTTGTCGCCGGGCGCGAGGATGTAAAACTGGCGCCACTGCTGACGACGCTGCGTACCTTGGGCGACGAACTGGACGATTTGCACGTCGCCAGCCATGAACATTTGTGGTCGGTATTTCGTATGCGTGTGGCTCTGCTGATTATCGTGTCATTCCTGCAGCGTCACGGTGAATTCATCGAACGCTCGATTGCGGAAGGAGAACCGGCCCTTGCCCATTGATTTCGAGATTGGCGGTGTGTACCTGCCGCCCATTACCCAGGCTTTGTTGTTGGCCATACCGATATTCATGGTGCTCGACTGGGGGCTGCGCCGTCTCGGCGTGCTGCGGCGGGTCTGGCACGAAGCGCTGTTCGAAGGCGCCTTGTATGCGTGCGTCTGTGCGACGCTGATTCTGTTGATGGGAGCCTGAGCCTTGAAAGTGTTATTTGCGCGTTTGGTCACATTGGCGGTGGTGGGGCTGGCCATCGTGCTGGGCTGGTTTGCCTGGGAGTATTACACACGTGCACCGTGGACTCGGGATGCGCGGGTGAGGGCGGATGTGGTGACGCTGTCGGCGGATGTTTCAGGGCGCATTGTCAGCCTGGCGGTGCAGGACAACCAGCATGTCGACAAGGGGCAACTGCTGATGGAGATCGATCCGGCGCGCTATCGCCTGGCGGTGGAGCATGCGCGCCGCTCAGTGGAAGTTGCCCGGGCATCGCTGGGCCAGTCGCAAGCGGCCATCGTCGCCAGCGAAGCCTTGCTCAAGCAGCGCCAGAGCGAGGAGCGTCGGCGGCGCAAGCTCAAACAGGGTTTTGCGATTTCCGGTGAAGAGTGGGAGAAATCCAGTACCGATGTGGCAGTGGCCCAGGCGGATCTGTTGCGCAATCAGGCCAATCTCGGCCTGGCCGAGGCCAATGTGCAGTTGGCGGTCGCCGCACTGACACAGGCCGAACTTGATCTGCAGCGTACCCGCGTCGAGTCGCCGGTCAGCGGCTATGTCACCAACCTGTTGACCCGTCAGGGCGACTATGCGACAGCGGGTGGTGCGTTGATGGCGCTGGTCGACAGTGATTCGTTCTATATCAGCGGTTACTTCGAGGAAACAAAATTGCCGCGCATCAGCGAGGGTGATCGAGTACGTGTGCAATTGATGAGCGGGGGAACCTTTGGCGGTACGGTGCAGAGCATTGCCTTCGCCATTGCCGACCGGGAAAACGCACCGGGTAGCCGGCTGCTGGCCAATATCAACCCGAGTTACACCTGGGTGAAACTGGCGCAGCGGGTGCCAGTGCGGATCGAGATCGATGGCGACTATGCCGGGAAGAGCCGTTTGCGTGCGGGTACGACTGCTACCGTGACGGTGCTTGAGGACCATAGCTCAGAGGTGCGCCGTTAGCCCTTGCGGGACTTGCCTGCAAGCGATGGGATCGAGCATCGTCATCGCCAGCAGGCTGGCTCAACGGATAGACTGCGGTCCAACTGAACGAATGCGATCAAAGGGTGGGAGCTTGCCTGCAAGCGATGGCGACGGTTCGGCCACGCATCACTTCAGGCAATCACAACACACCAAACTCCTGCGCCGTTCTATCCACCGCAATCCGCGTCTTGTCGATCAATTCATCGAGCTCCCGACGTGTGGCTATCAGCGCTGGCGCCATGATCATCCGCCCGAGCGTCGAGCGAATGATCAAGCCCTCCTCAAAGCCGATCGTACGGCAGCGCCAGGCAATGTCGTTTTCGTTGGCAAAGCGTTTGCGGCTGGCCTTGTCTTCGGCGAACTGCAGCGCCGCCACTAGCCCCACACCTTGAATTTCACCGACCAGCGGATGATTGCCAAACACTTCGCGCAAACAGTTTTGCAAGTACGGACCGGTGTCGGTCCTGACTTGGCTGACCACGCCTTCGTCGCGCAATGCCTTGAGATTGGCGATCGCCACCGCTGCTGCCACCGGGTGTCCGGAGTACGTCAGGCCGTGGGCAAAGACGCCACCTTTTTCCACCAGCGCTTCGGCCATGCGCCGCGAGAGGATCAAGCCACCCATGGGGATGTAACCGGAGGTCAGGCCTTTGGCAATCGACAAGGTATCAGGCTCAAACCCGAACGCCTCATGCGCAAACCATTCACCAGTACGGCCGAACCCACCGATCACTTCGTCTGCGCAGAGCAACACATCGTATTGACGGCAGATGCGCTGAATTTCCGGCCAGTAAGTGGCCGGCGGAATGATCATGCCGCCCGCACCCTGAAACGGTTCGGCGACGAATGCGGCGACCTTGTCGGCACCCAGTTCAAGGATTTTGTCTTCCAGCTGTCGCGCTGCACGCAGGCCGAATTCCTCCGGGCTCAGATCGCCTTCGTGGGCGAACCAGTACGGCTCATCAATGTGCGCAACGTCGGGAATGCTACCGCCCATTTCATGCATGAATTTCATCCCGCCCAACGCCGTCGCCGCGAGGGTCGAGCCGTGGTAGCCGTTCCAGCGGCCAATCATGACTTTCTTCTCGGGCTTGCCCATGACCTGCCAGAACTTGCGCACGGTGCGGATCAGCACCTCGTTAGCCTCGGAACCAGAGTTGGTGTAGATCGCGTGGCTGTAGTGTTTGGGCAGCAGGCTGAAGAGCAGCTCCGAGAGCTCGATCACCGCCGGGTGAGTCGTGTGGAAGAACATGTTGTAGTAGGGCAGTTGCTCCAGCTGTTTCGCTGCCGCGGCGGCCAGATCCTTGCGCCCGTAACCAAGGTTGGTGCACCACAGTCCGGACATTCCGTCCAGATAACGTTTGCCGTCGTTGTCCCATAGGGCCAGCCGATGACCGCTGACCATCACCCGCGGGCCTTCTTCGTTGAGCGCTTTCTGGTCGACGAAGGCGTGAATGTGATGAGCGGCGTCGGCAGCCTGATAGTCGCGGGTCGAACGGTTGAGTTCAGCGGGCATGGCGGTTCTCCAGAGGAATGGAAGGGCGCGTGCGCTCAATCCAGCGCTGCACAACTGAAGTTTTGTCACCTTAAAATATTTTTGTAAAGAAAATATTTGTCGATGGAAAAATATCGCCGTACGCTGGGCGTCATTGGCACGGATCATCAGAGGCAACATGAGCGGACTCAGAGAGCGGCAGAAGGAACAGCGCAGGGAAGTCATCGCGGCAGCGGCACTTGAACTGTTCAAAACCCATGGATTTGCCGCAACCACCCTGGACCAGATCGCCGTGCAGGCAGGCGTTTCCGCCCCGACCGTGGTGAATTACTTCGGTGGCAAACAGGAGATTCTGCTGGCTTTGCTCAAGCAACCCGACGAGCAGGCCATGCGCGAGGCGCGGGCCAATCTGGACGCAGACAGCGATCCGCTGGAAGCATTGTGCGAGTTCGAAGGGTTGATGACCGATTACCAGTTGCAAGCCATGCCGGCCTCGTTATGGCGCGAGCTGGCGCCGTTTCTGCTGACCGGCGAACTGGCCGAGGCGATGAGCCCGTGGAATGCGGCAGTGATCGAAGAAACCAAGGCCCTGCTGCTGCATTTTCAAGCGCAGGGGAAAGTGCGCGAATCGATCGACCTCGACGTGGTGGCGACTCTGTTCAATCAGTACGCAAACATGGCTTTCATCCGCCTTGCCACGCAGGAAACACCGGACCGCAGCGCGCACGCTTCGCACATGCGCGGGGTGCTCAATCTGCTATGCCACGGCATGCTCGCGAACTGACCAGCATAAAAGTCAGAAGCGCCAGGTCACGCCACCGCCAACAATATGCAGCGCACTGTTCGGGTAACTGCCCGACAGCGTCTGGCCGTTTCGCTTGGTCTGTTGCACGTCCATATCGCCGAGCCAGACCAACGTGTAATTGAGGTTGAGGTCGGTGTCTTCGGCAAGTTTGTAGCTCAGACCGGTTGCCAGGCGCCAGGCGTCGTTCATCGGGTTGTCGACGGTGCGGTCCTTGTCTTTGACGGCCGAACTGTCGTAGCCCACGCCCATGTTCCAGCGCAGTTTTGGGCTGATCTGGTTCTGTGCGCCCACTGACAGGTGCCAGGTGTCCTGATATTTGCGGTCCACCGCACGGGAGACGTTGCCGGCGGCGGAATCCACCGAGACGCCGATATCGGCAAAGTCGCTCCAGTCCTGCCAGTTCACCGAACTGAGCAGCGTCCATTGTTCATTCAATTGATGGGCGATACTCAGCGTTGCGGTCTGCGGGATGTTCATGTCGATTTCCAGCTCGTCGACATCTAGCCTCGACAACGCCAGATTGAGCAGCGGATTGCGCACGCCGTGGACTGACGGCGAATCCTTGAACTCCATTTTGACTTTGCTGGTATAGGCCAGACCGACTGTGGTGCGCTCGTTCAATTGATAGCGTACGCCGAGATTGAGCCCGGTGCCGACGTCTGTGTCCTTGTATTGCAGGCGGCCATCCTGCTGGAACGGGTCGCCGGGCAGGAAGGCGTTATTGTCGATGGCCATTTTGGTGTAGTAGTAGCCGTAGACCAGACGCGGGCCGATGCCCACTGACAGGTCGTCAGTGATCTTGTAGGCGAAGGTCGGCTGCATCGAGATGCCGATCAGCGTCGATTCCTGAGAGAAATAGCGCCCGGCCCAGTCGTCATCATATTTGACGCTCAAACCGAAGTTGCCGTACATGCCGAAGCCGATACTGGCGCGGTCATTGAGCTCATGGCTGATAAAAAAACTGCTGCCCGGCAGGATCGGCAGCGGGTTGCCGCCTTCGTTGCCGCCGAAATCATTGTCGCTGTCGCGATCAAAACCCAGGCCACCGAATATCGCCTGGCCGGTCAGGGTGACCTGCGTCCCCTTCAGCGCGGCGATGCCGGCCGGGTTGCTCATCAGCACGCTCGGGTCAGTCGCCAGCGCCGCCGAGCCGGCATTCGCCAGCCCCGCGCCTTCCTGGCCTGCCTCGTACAAATCGATCCCGCCAGCGAATGCCTGACTGCCGGCGCCGGCCAGCGCGAGAAGGATCAGTGATTGCGTGGTTTTCATCCCGGCTTCCTTATCAATGAAGATCAGCCTTCAGGTTTAGTCGCGAATCGGCCTGATCACCAGTCGAGACGGGTTACCGTTTGTGAACTAGGCTCACAGCGGTTCAACGGTACCCTGGCAGGAGAGCCTGAATGGACGACAAACCGCTGCTGACCTTCAACAGTTCCCGCGCGTTGCTGGACGTGCTCATCCGGGCCGGATTGATCACCGTGCTGGTGTTGTTCTGTTACGACATCTTTCATCCATTTTTGAATGTGATGCTGTGGGCGCTGATCCTCGCGGTCACCCTGTATCCACTGAACCAGAAGCTCGGTGCGAAACTGGGCAATCGCTATGGCTGGGCGGCGATCATCCTGGTACTGCTGGGGCTGGCGATTCTGATGTTGCCGCTGAGCCTGCTCGGCGCCTCGATTGCCGACTCGGTCAAGAGCGGCATGCACACGATCGAAGCCGGGCAGTTCGAGATTCCGCCGCCACCGGCCAGCGTCGAGGCGTGGCCGCTGATTGGCGCGCCGCTGTATGGCATCTGGCTGCACGCCTCGCAGGATCTTAGCTGGGCGTTTGAAGAATTGGCGCCGCACCTCAAGGACTGGGGCCGAGTGGTGCTGCATCAAGCCGCGGGTGTTGGCGCCGGGATCGTGGTGTTTGTGATTGCGCTGATTGTCGCCGGACTGATCATGACCCACGGCGCGCGCGGCCACAGCACCGCCGTGGCGATCACCACGCGGATTTCCGGGCCGGTGCGCGGCCCGCAGATCGCCGAACTGTGTACGGCGACCATTCGCGCCGTGGCGCAGGGCGTGGTCGGTATCGCGTTCATCCAAATGCTGTTGATCGGCGTCGCGCTGGTAATCATGGGCGTGCCCGCCGCCGGTATTCTCGCCTTGCTGGTGCTGCTGCTGGGCATCACCCAATTGCCCGTGCTGCTGATCACGGTGCCAGTGGTGATTTACGTCTTCGCCCATCAAGGGGTTGGCGCCGGCACGGTTGTTTTTGCGGTATGGATGGTGATTGCCGGGCTTTCCGATAACGTCCTCAAACCGATGCTGCTGGGACGCGGCGTCGCCGTGCCGATGCCGGTGGTGCTGATCGGCGCGCTGGGTGGCATGGTCACCAGCGGCATTATCGGGCTGTTTACCGGGCCGGTGATTCTGGCGGTCGGTTATGAATTGTTCATCGGCTGGGTCTATCAACCGGCCAATGTGACTGACGTTCTGGAGGATCCGGGCAGCGAAATTGGCCGTGACATTTAACCCGGCGCGCGAATCTGACAACCGTTCATCGCTCGACTACGCTGGCTTACGTATCCCTCTCTGACACTTGGGCGTAAGGAAACAGGCGCATGCGAAGCAGGCTGCTGGCGGTTGGGATGGTGCTGTTCGCGATGCTCTGGAGCGATATTGGCTGGGCGCTGGATGTCGCGCCGAAAACGGCCGACGAAGCGGTTGAATTGAAGGTCGCCAACCGCAGCATCATGCTGTTTCGCGCGACCATTCTCGGCGAGGCGCCGGCATCGCGGGTCAAACGCGCGAAAATGGTCATCAACGAAGCGCTTAACGAAGACGCCGAACTGAGGGTCAGCACGGATTCGATCCAGAACAGCTACATCGTGCTGATCGGCGACAAACGCGCCTTTATCGTTGCGCCCAAGGACATCGACAGCCTCGAATATTCCTCGGTACAGGAAGCCGCCGAAGGTGCGGCCGAGCGGCTGCGTCAGGTGGTGACGGAAACCCGCGAAGCACGCAATCTACAGATGATCGTGCGGTCGCTGGGGCTGGCCGCCGTGGCCACGCTGATTTATCTCGGCCTGCTCTGGTGCCTCGCGTGGTTGCGTCGCAAGTTGCTCAGCAAACTGCCAGCGCTGATGGACCGCCACACCCGCGCACTGAAGTTCGGGCGGGTGCAATTGATCGATGCAAATTTTCTCTATCCGCTGGTCAGCCGTTTTCTGTTGCTGTTGCGCTGGTTGCTGATTTTGCTGCTCACCTACGAGTGGCTGGGTTTTATCCTGTCGCGGTTTCCCTATACCCGGCCGTGGGGCGAGAGCCTCAACAATTACCTGTTCGAACTGGCCGGCTATCTGCTGCAAGGGATTGTCGATGCGATCCCGGGCCTCGGCGTGGCGCTGGCGATTTTCTTTATCGCCCGTGGCGTCGTTGCTTTCACCCGGCGGGTCCTGCGGCGCATGGCCACGCCGGGGACGTTCAGCTGGCTGAACCACGAAACCTTGCAACCGACGCAGCGCCTGACCGCGCTGGCGGTGTGGCTGTTTGCGTTGGCCATGGCGTATCCGTATTTGCCCGGCGCCGGCACCGATGCGTTCAAGGGTTTGTCGGTGTTGATCGGTCTGATGATTTCCCTTGGCGCGACCAGCGTGGTCGGGCAGGCCGCAGCGGGTTTGATCCTGACCTACACGCGCACGCTGCGTCCCGGCGAGTTCGTGCGCATTGGCGAGTATGAAGGCACGGTGACTGAACTGGGCATGTTCACCACGCGGATTCGTACCGGTCTGGGCGAGGTGCTGACGCTGCCGAATTCGATGATCACCGGCACCGTTACCAAGAACTATTCGCGCACCGTGCAAGGCCCCGGTTATGTGGTCGACACCGTGGTGACCATCGGTTACGACACGCCGTGGCGACAAGTGGAGGCGATGCTGCTGGAAGCGGCAAAACGCACGCCGGGCGTGCTGGAAGATCCACCGGCGCAGGTGTTCCAGACGGCACTTTCGGACTTTTATCCCGAGTACCGACTGGTCGCCCAGGCTATTCCAAGCCAGCCACGCCCGCGCGCCGTGCTGCTGAGCATGCTCCACGCCAATATTCAGGATGTGTTCAACGAATACGGCGTGCAGATCATGTCGCCGCATTATCTGGGCGATCCGCCGCAAGAGAAGCGTGTGCCGCCAGAGAAGTGGTTCACCGCGCCCGCGCAAGCGCCGCGGGACCAATGACCTACGCATAAAAAAGTCCGCCACAACGGGCGGACTTTTATGCTGAGGTTTCGCCTCAATCGATACGCGGATGCTGTTGCGCCAGTTCATTGCGCTTGGCTTGCAACGTAGCGATTTCAGCATCGATGTCTTCGATTTTCTGTTCGATGTTGTCGTGGTGCTCTTGCAGCAGTTCCTTGGCTTCTTCAAGGTCGGAGGCCGCAGGGGCTGCTCCGCGCAGGGGTTTGTTGGCGGTTTCCTTCATGGTCACGCCGGTGACCAGACCGACCACCGCGATGACCATCAGGTAGTACGCCGGCATGTACAGGTCGTTGGTACTTTCCACCAGCCAGGCCACAGCGGTCGGCGTCAGACCGGCAATCAGCACCGAGACGTTGAAGGCGCTGGCCAGTGCGCTGTAGCGGATGTGTGTGGGGAACATCGCCGGCAGGGTCGAAGCCATCACGCCGATGAAGAAGTTCAGCAGCACGGCGAGAATCAGCAGACCGGAAAAGATCAGGCCGATGCTGCCGCTGTTGATCAGCATGAACGCCGGAATGGCGAAGATGAACAGGCCAATGCTCCCAACCACAATAAATGGCTTACGGCCGATCTTGTCGCTGATGAAGCCAATCAATGGCTGCACGAACAGCATGCCGACCATGATCGCGATGATGATCAGCACACCGTGGTTTTCGCTGTAATGCAGATTGTGCGTCAGGTAGCTCGGCATGTAGGTCAGCAGCATGTAATAGGTGACGTTGGTCGCCGCCACCACGCCAATGCAGGTCATCAGGCTGCGCCAGTGTTTGGTCGCGACTTCCTTGAAGGAGACTTTCGGGCCGCCGGCCAGACCTTCGCGGTCGCCTTGCTCGAGTTTTTCCACGTGCTGCTGGAACGCTGGGGTTTCTTCGAGAGCATGGCGCAGATACAGGCCGATCATGCCCAGCGGCAGGGCGAGGAAGAACGGCAGGCGCCAGCCCCATTCCTCGAAACGCTGCTCGCCAAGAATCGTCGAGATCAACACCACGACACCGGCGCCGAAAACGAACCCGGCAATCGAGCCGAAGTCCAGCCAGCTGCCAAGAAATCCGCGCTTGCGGTCCGGCGCGTATTCGGCGACGAAGATCGAGGCACCGGTGTACTCGCCACCGACCGAGAAACCCTGCGCCATTTTCGCCAGCAACAGCAGAATCGGCGCCCAGATGCCGATCGAGGCATAGGAGGGGATCAGGCCGATGGCGAAGGTACTCAGCGACATGATCACAATGGTCGCGGCGAGGACTTTCTGCCGCCCGTATTTATCGCCCAGCGCACCGAAGAACAAGCCGCCCAACGGCCGGATCAGGAACGGTACGGAAAAGGTGGCGAGTGCGGCGATCATCTGTACACCGGGATCGGCACCGGGGAAGAACACTTTGCCGAGCACATAGGCGACGAAGCCATATACACCGAAGTCGAACCATTCCATGGCGTTGCCCAGTGCGGCGGCGGTTATCGCCTTGCGCATCTTGGCGTCGTCGACAATGGTGATGTCTTTCAAACCGATCGGTTTGACGGTTTTCTTGCGTGGTTTCATTGCGATGTTCCCGCTCGCTGATTCAGATGACCGCTGCGATGCCATCTCTATGATGGCGTCGGTTCTTCTGGCTCAGATACATGCGGACACGAAATAATTCACCGATGGCGGGAATTAATTTCGACAGGTGTGCGGCGCAATACCGAACCCTGTGGGAGCGAGCCTGCTCGCGAAGGCGGCGGTACATTCAGCATCGCAGTCGCCTGATCCGGCGCTTTCGCGAGCAGGCTCGCTCCCACAGTGGTTTGTGTCCTGCCACGATGTTGCTGCCGCCCCCAAACCCTGGAGTGAGCCTGCTCGCGAAGGCGGCGGTACAGCCACTACAAGACTTACAGCGCTGCCTTCACCTGCAACCCAAACACCAACGCATTGTCGATGTCCTGCCCGGAAAACGCGCCCGGTTCGATGATGTATTGCAGGTTCGGCCGCAGCGTCAGCCACGGTGTGGCCTGGTAACCGTAGCCGAGTTCGATCAGTTGCTCGGCGCTGTCCAGGTTGGGAAACGCGGTGCCATTGGCCAGCGCGGCGTCTTGTTGCACGTCGCGGCTGCGCGGGTTGGGCACGGCGCGGCCGTAGCCGAGGGCGAGGGTGTCGCGCGGGCGACCTTCGAACGGTTTGTACAAGACCACGCCGGTGCCGTACCACCTGCTGAACGGCGAGGCGGCTTGGCTGGCAGCCGAATACTGGCCGAAAGCGTGCAGGGTGCGGCCTTCGGAGGATTGCGAACGCCATACCGCTTGATCGATCAGCAGGTAATGCCCGCCACGACCGGAAACTTCGTCATCGCTGCCGATGCGTTTGACGTCGGAGCTGTCGTAGTAATAGCCGAGCTTGTACTCGCCCGGAAGCGCGCCGGCGTGTTTGTACACCAGCTCGATCGGCACCACGGTGCCAGTGGTGTGTTTCGGCCCCAGGTGCCAGGCGCGGCTGGAGTTGCCGTTGCTCGACGGGTCGACATTGAACGCGGCGACGCGCAGTTGCCACGCTGGCGACAGGTCGTATTTAAGTCGCACGCCCAAGTGCGCGTTGGGGTAATTGGCCCAGCCGCTGCCGCCGGACATGTTCAGCGGGTGGCCGCAGAAACCGGCGTTCATGAAGTTGCACAGAATGCCGCTGTCGAGGCCGCCGAGGTCGTTGCCCATGGCCATGTAACCGAGTTTGACGTTGAGCGCCGGGGTGAACAGGCTGCGCTCGTAACTCAGTTCGGTCAGGCGCGTGTACAGGCCGCCGTAGTTTTCCTGGATCGGCAAGCGGTTGCCGACCAGATCTTCCGAGGCGCTGTTGCCGCGGCGGTCGTTGATGGTCAACTGGACCTTGCCGGCATTGTCGACGCCGTAGAGTTTGCTCAGATCGAACTGCACACCGAGCTTGATGTTCTGCGAGTAACGCGCCGAGCGATGCAGGCCGCCGTCGGCGTTGTAAGCGGTTTCGCCGCTGTAGTCGCCGCTGAATTTGATGCCGTCTGCGTCGAGTTGATGGCGCAGGCCGCCCCAGTCACCGGTGAGGGTGCTGCGGCTCAACAGGTCGGAATCGTCAGCGGCGAACGCGGGGAGGGTGGCGGTGCAGGTGAGGCCCAGCAACAGGCCTTGCAACAGCGTGGAGCGGGAAAAGCCAACAGCCAAAAACATCAGAAACTTCCTGCTGAAAACTTGAGCGATAGGGAAAAGCAGCGCGGCACCCGAAGGTGCCGCGCTTGACGTCGAAGACGTGGATTACGGCAGGGCGTAGGCCATCACGTAGTCGCCACGATCAGTCGACTGACGTGCGCCACCGGCGGTGACGACGATGTACTGCTTGCCGGTTTTCGGCGAAACGTAGGTCATCGGGCCGCCCTGGCTACCGACTGGCAGACGCGCTTTCCAGACTTCCTCGCCGTTGCCGCTGTTGAAGGCGCGCAGGTAGAAGTCCTGGGTGCCGGCGATGAAGATCAGGCCGCCCTGGGTCGACAGGGTGCCGCCGAGGGTTGGCAGGCCGATCTTGATCGGCAGGTGCATGCGGATACCCAGGGGACCGGTGTCTTCAACGGTGCCGACCGGCACTTGCCAGGCGACTTTCCGGGTCTTCATGTCGATCGCGGTCAGGGTGCCGAATGGCGGCGCCTGGCACGGAATGCCGGCCACCGACAGGAAGCGGTTCTTGTTCACCGCATACGGCGTGCCTTTGAGCGGCACTGCGCCCATACCGGTGTTCAGTGCTTCACCACCGCCAGCGGCCTGGCCTTTGTTCTGCGACGGAATCATCTGAATCCACAGGCCCAGGCGCATGTCGTTGACGAAGATGAAACCGTGCACCGGGTCGGTGGAAATGCTGCCCCAGTTCATGCCACCCAGCGAACCCGGGAAACTCAGCGATTTGTCGGTACCCGGCGCGGTGTACAAGCCGTCGTAGCGCATGCCCTTGAAGTCGATGCGGCACAGCAGTTGATCGTAAGGCGTGGCGCCCCACATGTCCGACTCGGTCAGGTGTTGCGCACCGATCTGCGGCATGCCCACCGATTTTGGCTGGGTTGGCGAATACGGCTCGTTAGGAATGTTCGCTGCTTTGACCGGCACGTCCTTGACCTCGGTCAGCGGTTTGCCGGTGGCCCGGTCGAGCACGTAGATCTGCCCGGCCTTGGTGCCGATGACCAGCGCCGGAATGCTTTTGCCGTCCTTGTCGAAGTCGATCAGGCTCGGTTGCATCGGCAGGTCGAAATCCCAGAGATCGTTGTGCACGGTCTGGTACACCCAACGCTCTTCGCCGGTGCTGGCGTCCAGCGCCAGGATCGACGCGCCGTACTTGTGGTCCAGTTCACTGCGCTCGACCCCGTAGATGTCGGTGGACGAACTGCCCATCGGCAGAAACACAGTGTTGGTTGCCGGGTCGTAGGACATTGGCGCCCAGCTGTTCGGCGTGCTGCGCACATAGGTGCTGCCGTCGGCCGGAGCCTTGCGATCCTGCGGGTTGCCCGGGTCGAACGCCCAGCGCATGGCGCCGGTGATCACGTCAAAGCCACGAATCACGCCGCCGGGCATGTCACTTTGCACGTTGTCAGCGACGCGACCACCCACCACAACGGTGGTGCCGGCCATCAGTGGTGCGGACGACAACTGATAGTAGCTGTCCGGTACATCACCCAGACCGGCCTTCAGATCAACCTGACCGTTGTTGCCGAACCCCTGGCAGAACTCGCCGGTGTCGGCATCGACTGCGATCAGACGAGCATCGATGGTGTTGGTCAGCAGGCGGCGCTGGCAATTGGCAGCTGGCGCCGGTTTGGCTTCGATGATCGGCGAATTGGCCGGCTGCGCGATGGCGGCGGTGGCGTCGAAATACGCCATGCCACGGCAACGTTGCCAGACTTTCGATTGAGCGTTGATCTGGTTTTTCCAGATTTCCTTGCCGGTGTCGGCGTCCAGCGCGATCAGGTTGTTGTGCGGGGTGCAGATGAACACCTTGTTGCCGACCTGCAACGGGGTGAGCTGGTCTTCAGCGCCATTGCCGTCGCTTTCGGCGACATCGCCGGTGTGGTAGGTCCACGCCACTTTGAGTTTGTCGACGTTGTTGCGGTTGATCTGATCCAGCGCAGCAAAGCGGCTGCCGCCTTCGGTATTGCCGTAGTGCGCCCAGTCTTTCTGCGCCTTGGCCGGCTCGACCGGGGTCAGGCCCGGGCCGGCGCCGGTGTCGGCAACGGTCGGGTGGGCGACGAACATGTTGCCGCCAGCCACGGCCACGCCCACCGCCAACACGGCGGCAACGGCATAAGCACCACGACCGGCAACTTCACCGTTGGCACGTTTGAGCAGGGGATACACCAGCGCCACGACCAGACCGATCACGCTGAACATGAACAGTCGCGAGAACACCGGCCAGAACACCAGCCCGGCATCGCTCAGCGCCCAGATCGCGGTGCCCACGAGGAACGCTGCGAATAGCCACGCACCACTAGTCTTGAAGCGGGCGATCAGCAGGCCGGAAACCGTCATCACCAATCCACCGACCAGGAAGTACCACGACCCTCCCAGGCTGACCAACTTCACGCCGCCTGCGGCCAGCGCCAGGCCGAGCAGGGCGATGACCACGCCCAGCCCGACGAGAATGAATTTTGATATGCCCGAGAGGCGTTGACTCTGGTTCACGTTGAATGTCCCCGTTGAAATGAGGCGTGCAGTATATCGTTAGGTAACTACCTAGTTAAAACACAAATTTTCACGATAAAGCGTAGCCCGCGATTCAGGCGCGCGTTGAACGCTGTGTTACTGGATGAGTTTGTACGAAGGCAGCCGAGGAAAAGCTTCGTTGTGTCAGTACCGGTGGGATTTCTGACAGCTTTTGACTGGCCGACGCGCGGCGGCCGACGGCAAGGGGATCAGGCGTTTTCTTCGATCCGGCGCACATCGCCAAGCGAATCGCGCTGCATCGACTGCAGGTTTTTCTCGATGGTTTCGCACAGTGCTTCCATTTGGATCTGGTGCTCGCTGTGGCGGAACGGGCTCTGCAGGTCGGTGCCGATGCGTTCAATGGCCAACAGCATGAAGCCGACCACCGTCGAGGCCAGAGGCGTGAACCAGCCCAGCGACTCGACCAGCCCGACCGGCACGATCAGGCAGAACAGCGAAATGAACAGCCGCGGAAAATACACATAAGGGTAGGGCAGCGGCGTATTGGCAATTCGCTCCATGCCGCCCTGGCTGTTGGACAGGTCCACCAGCGTCGACTCCAGCCGCGCCAGACGAATACTGTCCAGACGCCCGGCCTTGTATTCGCGCGCCAGCAATGCTGCCGAGCCGGTAAGAATGTCGTTGGCGAAATTGTTGGTGGTGCCGCTGCGGGCGAATTCATCCGCCGGAATGAACGCGCGGACTTCATCCGGGCACGGCAGCCCTTGCAGATGCGCGGCGAGGCAATTGACGTACGCGACGTGACGGCGCAACAACGTCGACTTGACCGGATTGACCTCACGGCCGCCATCGTCCAGCAGCGTCAGCACCTGACGGGCGAAGCTGCGCGAGTTGTTGATCATCGAACCCCACAGCGTGCGCGCCTCCCACCAACGGTTGTACGCGCTGCTGTTGCGGAAACTGATCAGCACCACCAGCGCCGAACCGAGCAACGTCAGTGGCATCAACGGCAGATTCAGCTTGGCGTTGAGAAACAACATGAAATCCACGGTGACGGCGATGTCCCAGAGCAACAGCCAGAACAGCGACCAGCCCACATAGCCGAGGGTCTTGATGATCAGACGGTATTTTTTGGCGATGGCAGCTTTCAAACCGGAACCTCGTACGAGCAGTGGCGATCAGGATTGATGCCCTAACTCCGACGCTGTTTTTGCGCTAAAGGTCCGCGGCCTGCTAAATCGATTAACCCAGCGCGGTGTCGAGGAACATCATGACGCCGAAGCCGAGCATCAGCCCCAGCGTTGCCGGGGTTTCGTGACCGTTGCGGTGGGTTTCCGGAATCACTTCATGGGAAACGACAAAGATCATTGCGCCGGCGGCCAGCCCCAGCGCGATCGGATAGCCGAGCGCAAAGCCGCTGGAAACCCCCAACCCGATCACAGAGCCCAACGGCTCCATCAAACCCGAGCCAATGGCAATCAACGCGGCGCGCCAGGCCGAAATACCGGTCACGCGCAGCGCCAGGGCAATGGCCAGACCTTCGGGGATGTCCTGAATGGCGATGGCGGTGGTCAGCGGCAGGCCGACTTTCATGTCGCCATCGGCGAAACTCACACCGATCGCCATGCCTTCGGGCAGGTTGTGCAGGGTGATGGCGAGGACGAACAGCCAGACCCGATTGATGCGCTGCGACTCGGGTCCACGGCGACCGCTTTCCTGGTGCTCGTGGGGCACGAAGCGATCAAGGCCGATCATCAACGCCACGCCGAGCGCCAGACCGAACACCACCACACCGGCGGCCAACAATGAATTGCCGGTCATTTTTTCCGCGGCGTCGATGCCCGGCAGAATCAGCGAAAACGAACTGGCGGCGAGCATCATGCCGGCAGCGAAGCCGAGCATGGTGTCTTGGGTACGTGAGGCAATGTCGCGCAGGACCATGGCTGCCACGGCGCCCAGTGCCGTCGCGCCGAAACCCGACAAGCCGCCCAGTACGGCCAGACGCAGGTTGTTTTCGTCAGCACCGACCAGTGCGGCGTAGCCGCTGATCAACAGCAACCCGGTGACGACAATCAGCGTCGCCCAGAACAAGATCCCCGGCCAGCCGCCACTCGACGCCATGCTCCACCAACTGCGCATGGTCGAGTTTGCGGAAGACGAGGGAAGTGACATGGGGCCTCCTGTGGTTTGGGTTGAGATGCGGGTGTGCTCACAGATATCAGAAGCGATGGGGTGGGGAGGAATTGCAAATTTTTTCCGGGACAGGCGACAGACGGCAAAAGCAAAGATCAAAAGCCCCTCACCCTAGCCCTCTCCCGGAGGGAGAGGGGACTGACCGCTGTGGATGTAAGAGATACGCCGACCTGAGCGTTCGGAGGTGGCCTCAGGCTTTGAATATCAGCCCCGAGCCTGACCGAGATCTGGCCAACGACGAAGATCGGCTCCCTTTCCCCTCGCCCCCATGGGGGAGAGGGCTGGGGTGAGGGGGATCGATACCGGCCACCACATATAACCAGCGCCGACCCCCACAAGCATAGGCACCCGCAACTCAATCAGCGCAATGACCCGCCATCCCCATAAACACTGACATCCAGCCCTTCAAACCGCGCCTTCAACTGCAACGCCAGATACAACGAATAATGCCGCGACTGATGCAGATTACCGCCGTGAAACCACAGATTGTCCTGCCGAGTCGGCTTCCACATATTGCGCAATTCCCCCTCGTACGGCCCCGGGTCGTTGGTCGTGCCAGACCCCAGCCCCCAGCAGCGCCCGACCTTGTCAGCCACCTCCTGGGAAATCAGCTTCGCCGCCCAGCCATTCATCGAGCCATAGCCGGTGGCATAGACAATCAGGTCCGCCGCCAGCCGGCTGCCGTCGGTCAACACCACCGCGTCCGCTTCTATGTGATCGACGCCCAGCCCCGGCGCACTCTTGAGTTTGATCGTGCCGTTGGCGATCAGCTCGGACGCGCCGACGTCGATGTAATACCCGGAGCCACGGCGCACGTACTTGAGGAACAGACCAGACTCATCATCACCGAAATCGAGCATGAAACCGGCCTTGGCCAAACGCTCGTAAAAGTCTTTGTCGCGGGTTTTGATCGCGTCGAAGATCGGTTTGTGAAAGCTCGGCATGACCTTGTACGGAATCGAGGCAAACAACATATCGGCCTTGTCGGTGGTCAAGCCTGCCTCCAGCGCGTCTTCGGAATAGAGCCCGCCGAACACCAGTTCCATCAAGCTGTCGGAGCGTACGATGTGCGTGCTCGAACGTTGCACCATGGTCACTTCGGCGCCGTTTTCCACGAGGTCGGCGCAAATATCGTGGGCCGAGTTGTTCGCACCGATGACCACCGCACGCTTGCCGCGCCAGGCATCGCCGCCGGGGTGACGACTGGAATGATGTTGCTGCCCTTGAAACACGTCGGCACCTGGAAAACGCGGCACATTGGGCACGCCGGACATGCCGGTGGCGAGAATCAGCTGCGTCGGTTTCAACGTCAGCCGTTCGCCGTCGCGCAGCACTTCTACCGTCCAGGTCTGAGTCTGCTCATCGAACCCGGCGCTCAGGCATTCGGTGCGCGACCAGTAGTCGAGCTCCATGACCTTGCTGTACATCTCCAGCCAGTCGCCAATCTGGTCCTTGGGCGTGAACACCGGCCAATGATCGGGGAAGGGCAGGTACGGCATGTGGTCGTACCAGACCGGGTCGTGCAGGCACAGCGATTTGTAGCGCCCGCGCCACTGATCGCCGGGCCGTTCGGCCTTGTCGATAATCAGGGTCGGCACGCCGAGACGCTTGAGCCGCGCGGCGAGGCCGAGCCCGCCCTGACCGCCGCCGACAATCAGGCAATACGGTTGGGTGGTGATGCCCAGCGCCGCTTGTTCATCGCGGCGCCGCTCCAGCCAGTTACGTTTGTCGGCATGAGCGTGGCCATGGGTGGCGCCCATTGGTCGGCGGCGACCACTGGGTTCTTCGAAGCCCTTGAGTTCGCGCATGGTTGTCAGCAGCGTCCAGCACAAACCGTCCTTGAGTCGCACGTAACCCTTGCCGCGCGCGGCCTCGGTTTCCAGGCTCATCCACCCTTCGAGCACGCCGTCGGTCAGCGTGGCTTCGCCGTCGAGTTTCCATTGTTGTGGCCGGGTCTGCTCAAGACGGGTTTCGAGCAGGTCGCGGATCGCCGGTTTGCCTTCGAGCGTGACAAGGTTCCAGCTGAACAGCAGCAGGTCACGCCAGTAGCATTCGTCGGCAAACAGCTCCAGCGTTGCCTCCACGTCACGTTGAGCGAGACGCTCGCCGAGGGTTTCGATCCAGGCAGCCAGTTGTGCGGTCGGCGTTTGCAGGGGCGCATCGATAGCGATGTTCATAGGGCTTCTCCGATCTTGTTGTTGTAGGAACAACAGCCCCGGAGCAAGGCTCGGGCCAGCTTCGGCAAAGCCCCGTGGCAGAGCGGTTGGCGGCATGAATCGCCAATCGTGTATCGGCGCTGTGTCACGAATTCGGGAATGGGCGATGACACAGTGTCACGTCGGGCAAAAAACGCCGGTTTCGGACTTTTCATATAAGCTGCAAACAGTCCCGTGTCCGACCGTAGCGGAGAACAACAACAATGAAACCGGCCTTGATCAACGCCCATGCACAGCAAGTGCTGCAAGCCGTACAGGGCAGCGTCGCCAGTCCTGGCCCCGTTGCCGATCTGGCGATCACTCGCTCGTGGCGCCGCTGCCTCGATCAATACCGCCTCGATCCCGCCAGCCGCCGTGCGCCGGATGTGGTCGAGCAAGCACGTTTGCAGGATCACCGCGCGCCGCTGGAACACATCATCGCCGTGGCGCACTGGCAGATGAACAGCCTGCACCAGCAGCTCGGGCGTGACGGCCATGTGGTGTTGCTCACCGATGCGCGCGGTGTGGCGATCGACAGTGTGTTCAACGATGCCGAGCGCGCCGGGTTCCAGCGGGCCGGGCTGTGGCTGGGCTCGGTGTGGAGCGAGGAGCACGAAGGCACCAATGGCGTCGGCACCTGCCTGGTCGAGCGTCAGCACGTGACCATCCGCCGCGACGAACACTTTCGCGGCAAGCACGTTGGCCTGACGTGCTCTGCCAGTCCGATCTTCGACCCGAGCGGCGAATTGCTCGCGGTGCTCAACCTGTCCTCGGTGCGCGAGGAGCAGAGCCTCGAACAGCGTTTCAAAGCCATGGCGCTGACCAATCTGTCGGCCAAGCTGATCGAGAGCTGTTTCTTTCTGGGACATGACCCGCAGCGCTATCTGCTGCGTTTTCATCCTGACGCCGGGTTTGTCGGATTGCTGGGCGAAGGGCTGCTCAGCTTCGATGAGAATGCGCGGATCTGCTCGATCAACGACGCGGGCCTGGAACTGCTTGGCCTTAGTCGTGAGCCGATCATCGGCCAGTCGCTGACGCTGCTGCTGGAGACACCGATTGATCAACTGATCAGTCACGCCGGCGCGCAACCCAGCGTTTGCTGGCCGCTGCGCCTGGCTGACGGTCGGCCGATGTTTGCCCAGTTGCGCGAACCGCTGCGTCGGCCACAGCCTGCCATTCCCGCGATCGCGCCCATCAACGACGCGCGCGTCTGTCTCGAAGACCCGCGCCTGCAACGCGGGTTTGCCCGTGCGCTGCGGGTGCTGGAACGCGACGTACCGGTGTTTCTTCAGGGCGAAACCGGCACAGGTAAAGAAGCCTTCGCGGCGGCGCTGCACCGCGCCAGCTCGCGGGCGAGCCAGCCGTTTGTGGCGATCAATTGCGCGGCGATTCCGGAAACGCTGATTGAGAGCGAGCTGTTCGGCTATCGCGGCGGCAGCTTCACCGGGGCGCGCAAGGAAGGCATGCTCGGCAAGCTCGAACAGGCCCACGGCGGCATCCTGTTTCTCGATGAAATCGCCGACATGCCCCTGGCCCTGCAGACGCGCCTGCTGCGTGTACTGGAGGAACGCCAGGTGGTGCCGCTGGGCGCCACAAGCGCACGGCCACTGGATATACGTCTGATCAGCGCCAGCCACCAGAACCTGCAAGCCTGCGTGGCCGAAGGGCGCTTGCGTGAAGACCTGTTCTACCGCATCGGCGGTTTTGCCGTGCAACTACCGGCGCTGCGCGAACGCTCGGACAAAGGACAGCTGTTTGATCTGCTGCTGCGTGAAGAAGCGGCCGAAATGCGCGTCCGACTGGACGCCGGGGTCAAGGAGCGCCTGCTCAAACAACCCTGGCCCGGTAACGTCCGGCAATTGCGCACCTGCCTGCGGACCTTGGTCGCGCTAGCCATCGATGGGCGCATCAGCCTCGATGATCTGCACGAATTGCTGCCGGACAACGCCGAGGCAGTGGAAAACCCGCTGAACGTGTCTGAACGACAAACCCTGCTGACCTTGATCAACACCGAGCATTGGCACATCGCCCGGGTCGCCGCGCGGCTGGGTATCAGCCGCAATACGCTGTATCGCAAGTTGCGCCAGCACGGGATAACCCGGCCCGGGTGATCGCAGACTTCGTGCTATTGGCGCAACGCAACGGCTTTACCGTCCGATTCCTGAACCCAGAGGCAAGCGCTCATGTTGAAACTCTGCACCCTCCTGTTATGCCTCGCCCTGGCCAGTTGCAGCGGCGTCGACGTGCGCAGCTACAGCCAGGAAAAACCCACGCTGGAGTTGCGCGAATTCTTCGAGGGTCGGGTCGAGGCCTGGGGGATTTTTCAGAAGCGTTCAGGTGAAGTCGCCAAGCGCTTTCATGTGGTGATCAATGGCCATTCCGAAGGCAGCAAGCTGATTCTCGACGAGTCGTTCACCTACAGCGATGGTACGAAACAGAAACGCGTCTGGACCCTGACCCCGGACGGCCCCGGCCAATGGCGTGGCACTGCCGGCGATGTGGTCGGCGAGGCGCGTGGCGAGACCGCCGGCAACGCCTTGCGCTGGCGGTATGTGCTGCGTTTGCCGGTGGACGGCGAGGAGTACGACGTCGAGCTCGACGACTGGATGTACCTGATGGATGACAAGACCCTGATCAACCGCTCGTACATGAGCAAGTTTGGGGTCGAGGTCGGTCAGATCACGTTGTTTTTCCGTAAATAACCGCCGACGAAAGGCGCCAGTCCGCAAGCCGAGGCACGCGAAGCTTTGGACTACACTCGTAGCTCCAACCGGCGGGCGTGCTCGCCTGTCTCGTCGCGGCGCGTGCGGAGAATGGCGATGAACCCAGTGGCTGACGCAGCAGAACCCTCTCCCTGGCATGACGGCGAGCTGGCGTTACAGCGTTCCGTGGGCGCGGTGGAGATCATGGCGGGGCCGGGGCAGCGGCAAATGGCCCGCACCTGGATGCCCGATCAACACCGGGATTTTTACGCCCAGTTGCCGTTTATCGTCGTCGGCGCGGTCGATCCGCAAGGCGAGCCATGGGCGACGATTCGCTGCGGTCAGCCCGGTTTCCTGAGTTCGCCAAACCCCGAAACCCTGCACATGGCCATTGCGCGCGAGCCCACCGATCCGGCGGAAAGCGGCATCAACGAGGGCGATGCAATTGGCCTGTTAGGCATTGAATTGCACACACGGCGACGCAATCGCATGAACGGCATCGTCCTGCGCCAGGGCGACGACAGCTTTGCCGTCACCGTCAGCCAGGCTTACGGCAACTGCCCGCGCTACATCAACCTGCGCCAGTTCAGCTTTACCGATGAGCCGGTCGGCGGCGTCAGCGAAACCACCACGCTGGACGCGCGGGCGCGTGAACTGATCAGCACGGCCGATTGCTTCTATGTCGCCAGCTATATCGTGCGCGACGGCGCGCGGCAGGTCGATGTTTCACATCGCGGCGGCAAACCCGGATTTGTGCGCATTGACGAGGAGGGCGTGCTGACCATTCCGGATTTCTCCGGCAACCTGTTCTTCAACACCCTGGGCAATATGCTCGTCAATCCGCGAGCGGGGCTGACGTTCATCGACTTCGACAGCGGCGACCTGCTGCAAATGAACGGTCACTCGGAGATCATTCTCGACAGCCCGGAAATCGCCGCGTTTCAAGGCGTCGAGCGCTTGTGGCGCTTCACGCCGCAGCGGATTATCCATCGGCAGAAGGCGATCCCGCTGCGCTGGGCGAGCGTGGCCGAGGGCGACTCGCCGAACTCGTTGATGACCGGCAGTTGGGCGCAAGCCGCCGAGCGCTTGAAGGCCGAAGCGTTGCGCGATACCTGGCGCTGGTTACGGCTGGTGCGGGTCGTCGACGAGAGCCAAAGCATCCGCTCGTTCTATTTCGAATCCACCGATGGCGCGGCACTGCCTCGTTTCTCTGCCGGGCAACATCTGCCTTTGCGGCTGCAACTGGACGGCCAGAAAGCGCCGGCCATTCGCACCTACAGCCTGTCGAGCGCGCCCTCGGATGATTTTGTGCGCATCAGCGTCAAGCGCGATGGCAGCGTATCTTCACATCTGCACGCGCATTTCAGACCCGGTGACACCATCGAAGCGCGAGCGCCGCAAGGGCATTTCACCGTCGACCCGACGCAGCGCCGTCCGCTGGTGCTGATTGCCGCCGGCGTAGGCGTTACGCCGCTGTTGTCGATGCTGCGCGAAGTGATTTATGAAGGCCGGCGCATCAACCGCATACGCCCGACGTGGTTTGTCCAGAGTGCGCGATCCGTGGCCGATCTGGCCTTTGGCGAAGAAATCAGCGAACTCGCACGCCTGGGCGGCGACAAAGTTCGCGTGCTGCGCCTGATCAGTCAGCCGGAAACCGATGCGCGCGAAGGCGAGGGCTTTGAACTGGCCGGGCGGATCGACCTGCAGGTGCTAAAAAATCTGCTGCCGCTCGACGATTACGACTTTTACCTGTGCGGCCCCGGCGCCTTCACGCAGGCACTGTATGACGGCCTGCGCACGCTGCGCATCCATGACGAGCGCATTCACGCAGAAACCTTCGGCCCGTCGACGCTGGTGCGGGACCTGGAAACGCTGGTCCCGGCGCAGCAGCAAGTGGCGAAATCCAGCGAACCGGTGAAAGTGCTGTTCTCCGGCAGCGGCAAGGAAGCACGCTGGATGCCGGACAGCGGCACCTTGCTGCAGCTTGCCGAGAGTCGCGGGCTGAGCCCGGAATTCAGTTGTCGCGGCGGCTCATGTGGCACCTGCAAAACACGGCTGGTCAGCGGCCAGGTGCATTACCTGAACATGCCGGCGGAAACGCTGGCGGAAGGTGAGGTGCTGATCTGCTGTTCGGTGCCGGCGCAGGGCAGCGAGACGCTGGTGCTGGAGATCTGACGCGAGGTCCTGGCGCGGCTACTTGATCGCGTCAGGATCTTCCGCCATCGGCGTCGGAATCTGCCACGCCGGTTTTTGCCCGTCCTGACGGTCGAAAGCGCGCCGCGCGGTGCGAAAGTCTTCGACGTTTTCGACCACCCAGGTCCACACCGGTGACATGCGCACCAATAACTCCCGGCCCAGCGCCGTCAGCTCGTACTCGACACGCGGCGGCACCTCACCGAACTCACGACGCACCAGTAGACCGTCGCGCTCCAGCGCGCGCAGGGTCTTGGTCAACATGCGCTGGGTCACGCCGGTCATCTGGCGTTTTATCTCGGCGTGACGCATCGCGCCATACACCCCCAAGGCATGCAGGATGCCCAGTGACCAGCGGCTGCCGGCGTGTGCAAGCACTTCGCGGCGCACGCCGTCATCGTCTTTTCTGAGCGTCTGGCAGATTGCTTCGGCGTGCCTCAGCGCTTGCTGGTCGGTCATGTCTTCCCCTGGTATCACGCGTGTGCCTTCTTACGAGCGCTGACGGTTGCTGCCAGCATTGGCGCATCTTACAGGCAACGGTTTTGAGGAGACATCATGACTCACACAACACAATCCATTCTGGTGCTGGGCGCCGGAGAACTCGGCTTTGCGGTATTGCGCAATCTTGCGCGAGTGGCAAAGCGCGCGCCCGGCTCGACCATCAGCGTCCTGCTCAGGGACTCGACCATCAATTCCCGAGTGGCGGAAAAAAAGGCCGAAATCGATGAGCTGCGCAGCCTCGGCATCCACATGGTGGCCGCCGACCTGGTCAACGATTCGATCGAGCAACTGGCAGCCGTGTTTGCCCGGTTCGACACGGTCATCGGCTGCGCCGGCATGGTTGCCGGTCGCGAAACGCCGATGAAACTGGCGAAAGCGGCGCTCCAGTCTGGGGTGAAGCGCTATTTCCCGTGGCAGTTCGGCGTGGACTTTGAGGTGATCGGCCGTGGCAGTCCGCAGGACCTGTTCGATGCGCAGCTCGACGTGCGTGAATTGCTGCGCGCGCAGAACCAGACCGAATGGGTGATCATCTCAACCGGCATGTTCACCAGTTTTCTGTTCGAACCGGTGTTCGAGGTGGTTGATTTCGACAACGACACCGTCAATGCGCTGGGCAGTCTGGAAAACAGCGTGACGCTCACCACGCCCGAGGACATCGGTACGCTGACGGCGCAGATCGTGTTCTTTGAGCCTCGCTTGCGCAATGAAATTGTTTACCTGTCCGGCGATACGCTGAGCTATGGACAGGTCGCGGGCATCCTCGAACATGCGCTAGGGCGACCATTCAAGTCCAACGTGTGGAGCGTTCAACACCTGATGGACGAACTGCGAAAAGACCCCACCCATCACATCAAGAAATACCGCGCGGTGTTCGCCCAAGGTCGTGGCGTGGCATGGCCCAAGGCAGGGACGTTCAATGAACGGCAGGGGATCGCGGTGACCACTGCGCAGCAATGGGTTCAGCAGAATCTGGCGGGCAAGTAACGCTTGAAAAGCATCCGGCAACCAGGCCGGATGCGGTCAGCGGCTTTGCCGTCATTGCGCGTTGGCAGCCTTTTCGATCAGGCTGGCGACGACTTTCGGGTTGGACACCATCACCACGTGCGACGCGCCTTTGACCACGATGGTCTGTTTCGCGTGCGCGCGTTCGGCCATGAATGCCTGAGCTTGCGCGGGGATGTTGTGATCCTGGTCGCCGTAGACGAACCACGACGGGATGGTTTTCCACGCCGGTTGCGTTGCGGCTTCGTTGAGCGCCGCGACGGTGACCGGACGTTGCGTCGCCGCCATTACGTTCGCGTCAGCGGTGGAAACATCGGCCGCGAACTGGGCGTGGAATTTGTCCTGCTGGATATACAGATCCTTGCCGCCGTCAGCCAATGGCACAGGCGGGGCGAGGGTAGGGCCCAGCGTGCCGCCGGGGAAGCGCCCGGACAGTGCCGCGGCTGACTCGCCGGCGTCGGGCGCAATGGCTGCGACGAATACCAGCGCTTTGACATTGGCGTTGCCGTAAGCCGCTTCGCTGATCACCGGCCCGCCGTAGGAATGCCCGACCAGCACGATTGGCGTTTTGATGGTGGCAAGGATATCGGCGACCGATTGCGCATCGCCTTTGAGCGAGCGCAGCGGGTTCGACGCGGCGATGACCGGGTAGCCGTCCTTTTCCAGAAGGTTGACCACGCCGTTCCAGCTGCTCGAGTCGGCGAAAGCACCGTGGACGAGCAGGACGGTTGGTTTGACCGGTGCGGCGAATGCAGCGCTGGCGGCAGCCATCGCGGCGACGAGGGCCAGGCCTGTAAATAACTTGTTCATTGGTTGTTACCTGTGGGTGAAGGAGGGATGAAGCAGCGCGACCTCTTGATGCACTGCGGGGCGCATGGTCGGTTGTGAGCACGGCAGGAGAGAACAACCAGGAACGGCAAACCACTGTTGCGGTATTTGCAATGGCAGCTTTTGCTTTTGAACCGTCGCCAGCGCGCCGATTGTTTCATCCAGCGCAATCAAGCCATGACATCGCTGCGCATTCTCTAAACCGCCGGTGCTGGAGAGACTGCTGCCCGGAGCGAACGACCGTTGCGGTCATCGCGAATGTCACATAACCGGGAGATAACCATGGCCGACGTCACTTCACACCGCTTTTGCCCAGCCGTCTCGCAAACGTCGCACCCGCTCGACCGTGAGCACGAAGCCAGTTTCCTGCTGCCGCAATTCATGAGTGCGCTGGCCGGCGAGTTCAGCGCATTCGGCGTGAGCGAGCACTATCAACCGTGCGCAGATAAAAGCCTGTTGGCGAAAATCTGTGCCTTACTCAAGCGGCTGCGCTGAAGATCGGCGCCGATCATTCCATCCAGTGAAATGCTCGATTGCTGTCGGCGGTTATTCCGCCGTTTCACCACCGGGAGCAAGATCAGCCCATCGACGCGATCACCGGGTCGAATCCAATAACAACCGGAGTACGCCACCATGTCCCAGCAACCGATCAAACTGTATCGCCACCCCTTGTCCGGCCACGCCCATCGCGTCGAACTGATGCTGTCACTGCTCGGCCAGCCGACCGAACTGGTATTCGTCGACCTGATGAAAGGCGCCCACAAAACCCCTGAATTTCTTGCCTTGAACCGGTTCGGCCAAGTGCCAGTGATCGACGATAACGGCACCGTGCTGGCGGACTCGAATGCGATTCTGGTGTACCTCGCCGCGAAATACGGCAACGGCGAGTGGTTGCCCAGCGATCCGGACGCCCTGGCCAAGGTTCAGCGCTGGTTGTCGGTGGCTGCCGGGCAGATCAGTTCAGGCCCGGCGACGGCGCGTTTGATTACGGTGTTCGGTGCCGGTTACAACGCTGAAGAGGCGATCAGCAAATCGCATAACCTGCTCAAGGTCATGGAAGACGAGTTGGCCAACAGCCGATTCCTCGCCGGCGACCAGCCGACTGTTGCCGATGTGGCCGCCTACACCTACGTGTCACACGCCCCGGAAGGCAATGTCGCGCTGACGGATTATCCGCATGTTCGTGCCTGGCTGAGCAGCATTGAAGCGTTGCCCAACTTTGTCGGCATGCAGCGCACTGCCGTTGGCTTGCAGCACGCCTGAGCCAAACAGCGAAGCCGCCCGGCCTCTGCGCCGGGCGCGCCTTTGTTCTTACTTCCCCGCAGGTGCCACAACCTCACGCACAAGGTCGATGAACGCGCGCAACCCTGCCGGCATATGCCGGTTGGCCGGGTAATACAGCTGCAGGCCGGGGTACTCCGGCGTCCAGTCTTCCAGTACGCGAACCAGTTTGCCCGAGGCGATATGGGCAGCTGCAGCGAACTCATTGCTCCAGGCAATTCCCGCCCCTTGCAGCGCCGCCTCCAGCATCAGGTGATGACTGTCGAGGGTCAGCGCTCCGCTGACATCCACCGCGTGCTCGACGCCACGCTTGTGAAACTCCCACTTGTAGATCGCCCCGCTGGGAAAACGCACGCGGATGCAGTCGTGCGCGAGCAGATCCGCCGGGACCCGTGGTTTTGTGCGGTTGTTAAAGTACGCCGGCGCCGCGACCACGGCAAAACGCAAGGGCGGGGTGATCGCCACGGCAATCATGTCCTGCGGCACGCTTTCGGCCAGACGAATGCCGGCATCGAAACCACCGGCGACGATATCGACCAGGCTGCGGTCGGTGACGATGTCGACGCGCATCTCCGGATAGCGCTTGAGGAACTGCAGAATGATCGGCGTCAGCACCATTTCTGCGGCGCCTTCGGAGGTGTTCAGGCGTAGGGTGCCGGCCGGCGCATCGCGAAATTCGCTGACCGCGTCCATGGCGGCAGAAATATCGCGCAGGGCAGGCTGCACGCGGGCGAGAAATTGCTCACCGGCTTGGGACAGCGAAACGCTGCGCGTGGTGCGGTGGAACAGTTTCACCCCGAGGCGCTGCTCCAGCGTGGCGATCGCGTGACTTAGCGCCGAAGGTGACATGCCCAACTCCACGGCGGCGCGACGAAAGCTGCGATGGGTCGACACGGCGACCATGGCATTGAGTTCGACCAGTCCCGGTTTGCTCATTGTGCGAACTCCTGCATCAGTTCATCCGATATTAGCCCGATTGTTTGTCACAGTGCCGGGGCTTATTTTGCTTGCAGCAGTCGCCACCGCACTGCAGCAAGAGGAATCAGGCATGACACGCATCAGCACACCGTTCGGCTTTCATTCAACCGCGCAAGCAGTCATCGAAGGCGTCGACCTCAGGGGCAAGCGCGCGATCGTTACCGGCGGCGCGGCCGGCATCGGCGCGGAAACCGCCCGTGCCCTGATCAACGCCGGCGCACAGGTGACGCTGGCAGTGCGGCGCCCGGAAGCGGCGCAATCGATCGCCGCCGAACTCGGCGCGCAGGGCAGGGGCACGGTCGACGTCCGGGCGCTGGATCTGGCGGATCTGGATTCGGTTCGCGCGTTTACCCAGGAGTGGTCGGAGCCGCTGCATATTCTGGTCAACAACGCCGGAATCATGGCCGTGCCGGAGCGCACACTGAGTGCGCAGGGCTGGGAAATCCAGTTCGCCACCAACTTTCTCGGCCATTTTGCTTTGGTGCTCGGGCTGCAGAATGCGTTGATCAAGGCCGACGGTGCCCGAGTCGTCTCGCTGAGTTCCAGCGCCAACCTGTTGGGCCCGGTGGTGTTCGACGACATCAACTTCGACTTCCGCACCTACGAGGGTTTCGCCGCCTATGCCCAGGCCAAGTCGGCCTGCGCGCTGCTCGCGGTAGAAATCAGCCGACGCTGGGCACATCAAGGCGTGTTGGCCAACGCGGTGAATCCGGGGGCCATCGCCACCAATCTGCAGAAACACACCGGTGGACTGAAAACGCCGGTCGAACGCCAGAAGACCGTGCAGCAGGGCGCGGCGACCTCGGTGTTGCTGGCGGCTTCGCCATTGTTGGAAGGCGTGGGTGGCCGCTATTTCGAAGATTGCAACGAGGCGCTGGTGGTCGATCGACGTCCGGCCGACTACACCGGCGTTGCACCCTATGCCGTCGACCCGGACAACGCGCAACGCCTGTGGGAAACCGCCCTGCGCATGATCGGGCAGGGCGAGCGTTAGTACTTCCAGAACACCGGCGTGATCAACACCAGCACCGTGAGGATTTCCAGTCGCCCCAGCAGCATGCCGATGGTCAGCAACCATTTCGCGGCATCAGGCAAGGTTGAGAAGTTGCCCGCCGGGCCAATGATCGTGCCCAGTCCCGGCCCGACGTTGCACACCGCCGTGGCGGCGCCGCTGAGGGCGGTTGTCCAGTCGAGGCCGATCAAGGCCAGCCCGAGAGCGATCACCGCAATGGTGATGGTGAAGAAAAACGAGAAGGTCAGCAGCGAACGCACGATCTCCTCGTCGATCGGGTGGCCGTTGTACTTTTTCTGGATCACTGCGCGCGGGTGGATCAGTTGCTTCAAGCTGCTGACCAGCAGCGCGGCGGCCACCTGAAAGCGGAAGATTTTCAGGCCACCGGCGGTGGAACCGGAGCATCCGCCGACGAAGGTCAGGTAAAAGAACAACAGGATGGAGAAACTGCCCCACAGCGTGTAATCGCCCACCGCAATCCCGGTTGTGGTGACCACCGAGGTGACGTTGACCGCGACGATGCGAAACGCATCCCACCACGAGTAGTCGCTGTGCAGACACAGCCAGGTGCCCACCACCAGCCAGGTGATCACCAGAAAACCGATGAAACCGCGCACCTGATGATCCTTGAACAGGGCGCGACGGTGGCCTCGCAAGGTCGCGACATACAGGGTGAACGGCAGGCTGCCGGCGATCATGATCACCACCGCAACCCAGTGAATCGACGCTTGCGTCCAGTGCCCAAGCGACGCGTCGGAGGTCGAGAAGCCACCCGTGGAGATCAGCGACATCGCATGGTTGATTGCTTCAAACGGCGTCATGCCGCACAGCCACAGGGCCAGCGCGCCGGCAGAGGTCAGACCTATATACAGAAACAGGATGTATTTGGCGGCGACATGGGAGCGCGGCGTGACTTTCTCCGACCAGTCAGAAGACTCGGTCTGGAACAGCCGCATGCCACCGACCCGCAGCAACGGCAGGATCGCCACCGCCATGCCGATGAAGCCGATACCGCCGAGCCAGTGCAGCATCGAACGCCACATCAGCAAGCCCGGCGAGGCATGGTCCAGGCCGCTGAGTACCGTGGAACCGGTGGTGGTAATGCCGGACATGGTCTCGAAAAAGGCGTCGGTATAACTGATGTGACTGATCAACACCATCGGCAACGCGGCGAAGGCACACACCACCACCCAACTGGCGGTGGTCAGCAGGTACATGTCGCGCGGGCGAAGCTGAGCCGTCTCTGGACGCCCGCGCGCCACCAGCAACAGGCCACAGACGACGGTAATCACGCTCGACCAGAGAAACGCCGAGAGGTCGTCGCTGCGCTCGAACGCCACCAGTGTAAGCATGGGAATCGCCATGCTCACGGCGAGAGTGATCAGGAAGATGCCGAGAATGAAACCGATTAGCCGCAGTGCTGCAAAAGACATGGACGTTCGTCTGTTGAAATAACGGCGCGTAGTATCGGATGTCGGCATGGCGGGTGCGTAAAATTTGCGTAATTTTTTCAGCTTTTGCGCAGCAGCGTTGCCGTGACTGGCGCTGATGTCCAGTCACGGCAGCGTCATGATCAGCCGACCAGATGCAGAAACTGCATGTGTCGCTCGTACTGGTCGAGGATGTCGCCGATCACTTCCTCGCGGGACCAGCCCATGATGTCCTGATCCTGGCCACCCTCGCGCAAGTGCACTTCGGCGCGGAAGTATTTGCGCTCCTCATCCTGGGTATCGGCCATCACAAAGCTCGGCATGGTGTAAGGATGCGGCCGCACTTCGTAGATGAACTGCGGGTTGTCAGCGCCGCCGACACTGAGCCGCACGCTGTTGTCTTCCAAATCCTCGACAGTGCAGACATAGCCTTGCTTGCGCCATTCCTCGGCGACCGACAGGCACGCCGGTTTCGCCGTCTCCGCAATGAAGCGCAGCACGTGCGCGCGGCGCGGGAACATGGCCATGGTGCGCAAGCGTCGTTGCCAGCCGCCCGGGTGGCGACTGACGCCCGGCGACATCGATTGATAGCGCAGGCCGCGCTTGGTCGCGTCCAGTTTCAAGGCCTTGAGCAAGCCGCGCATGCTGAAGAGCAGGGTGATGGTGAAGGGCAATGCGCTGGCAATCGTTGCGGTCTGCAAGGCCTTGAGCCCGTCAGCCAACAGCAGGGCGATCGCCACCAGGCCCATGCTCGACGCCCAGAACACCCGCTGCCAGACCGGTGTGTTTGACGATCCGCCCGAGGCGAGCATGTCGACCACCATGGCGCCGGAGTCCGCCGAGGTGACGAAGAACACCACAACCATGACGACCGCGACCAGCGAGATCACCCCGGAAAACGGGAAGTGCTGGAGAAAGGCGAACAACGCTAGCGAGGTGTCTTTGTCGATGGCCGCGCCGAGGTCAGTGATGCCTTCGGTGAGGATCATGTGAATCGCGGTATTGCCGAACACGGTCATCCACAGCAGCGTAAAAGCGGCGGGCACCAGCAGCACGCCCATCACAAACTCGCGAATGGTGCGGCCACGGGAAATGCGCGCGATGAACAACCCGACGAAGGGTGACCACGCCAGCCACCAGCCCCAATAGAACAGCGTCCAGCCGCCAATCCAGTCGGTCGGTTGGTAGGCGTACAGGTTCAAGGTGCGGCTGACGATTTCGGTCAGGTAACCGCCGGTGTTCTGCACGAACGTCTGCAGGATCAGCACGGTCGGCCCGAGGACGATCACCATCAACAGCAACAACACCGCCAGACCAAGATTGAGCTCGGAGAGCCGGCGTACGCCTTTGTCCAATCCGGTCACCACGGAAATGGTCGCAAGGCCGGTGGTGGCGACAATCAGAATGATCTGCACGGTGGTGTTGATCGGCACGCCGAACAGCGCGTTGAGCCCGGTGTTGATCTGCGCCACGCCGAAACCCAGCGACGTCGCCACGCCGAGCACGGTGCCGATGATGGCGAAAATGTCGACCGCGTGGCCGATCGGCCCATGAATGCGGTCACCGATCAACGGATACAAGGCAGACCTGAGGGTCAGCGGCAGCCCGTGGCGGTAGCTGAAGTAGGCGAGGATCATCGCCACGATGGCGTAGATCGCCCAGGCATGCAGGCCCCAATGAAAAAACGTGATTTTCATCGCTTCCCGCGCGGCTTCAACGGTGCTGCCATCGCCCACCGGCGGGTTGAGAAAGTGCATGACCGGTTCAGCCACGCCGAAAAACATCAGGCCTATGCCCATCCCAGCCGAGAAGAGCATGGCGAACCAGGTGGTGCTGCTGTAATCGGGGCTGCTGTGGTCGGGCCCGAGTTTTATATCGCCGTAGCGACTGATGCCGAGAAACACCACGGTACCGAGGATGATCGCCACGGCCAGAATGTAGAACCAGCTGACGTTGGTGATGATCCAGTTCTGCACATTGGCGAACACCACTTGCGCGTGGGCCGGGAACACACTGGCGTAGATGACCAGTAAAAGCAGGAGCACGCCCGAGGTGTAGAACACCGGAGGGTTGAGTGTCGGAGCGGCGCCCGTGTCGGCCTTGTTGGTCATATAAGTCTCCTGAGGTCGGTCACAGCGCGGTATGCGACTGAAGGGAAAATCGCGCGGCGTTTCAGATGACCATAGGGGACGGGCGTCGTTCCGCAACGCCTTGGCGGCGTTTTTTTGCACGCACCGGCAGATTATTTACGCGTTGGCGATCATCCGTTGCAGTGCACAGGCAATATCGCCGGCGGACTGCTCGGTAATCGCCCCCGGATATTGATCGAACATATGCGGGGCGCCGGGGTAGACATGCAGCTCGACGGCCACCCCGGCGCGCGACAATCTCATCGCGTAGGCGACGTCTTCTTCAAGAAACAGGTCCAGCGCTCCGACCGAGATAAATGTCGGTGGAAAGTCGCTGAGGTCTGGCTGCAAGGCCGGTGAAAACCAGCCTGTCTGTTGCTGATCAAGCGTCTGCTTGCCGCGCAGGCAGTCCCAGCAAAACCGGTTCGCCTGAGCCGGCCAGCCAATCACCCCCGTGGTGACGTTGCGGTGCGGCGAGTCGGCGGTGCCGGTGCGGTGATCGAGCATCGGATAGATCAGCACCTGACCCGCCATCGGGTAAGCGCCGCGATCCCGCGCGAGAATCGCCAGCGCGGCGGCCAGTCCACCGCCGGCACTGTGGCCCATGATCACTGCTCGGCCAGTGTCGACATTGAGCTCTTGCTGATGGGCAAATATCCAGCCGAGCGCCGTGTAGCAGTCTTCAAGCGGCGTGGGGAAGGGATGTTCGGGTGCGAGCCGATAATCGACCGAGACGATCAGCACACTGAGTTGTGTGGCGAGATCGGCCAGATAATCGTCGGCCATTTCCGGTTGCCCGAGGACGAAACCGCCGCCGTGAATATAGAGGATGGCCGGATAGGGTGTGCTGTGTGGGGCGCCGTCAGGCCTGTAGAGACAAAGGCGCAGTTGTTCGCCGTCGTGCGCCGTGGTCCGTACGCTTTCGCCGCGTGCCTGTTCCGGGGTTTTGTATGTTGCATGCACGCGCGCTCTGATCGCCGGCAAGGTTTGCAGTGACCAGACATCTTTGCCAGACGCCAGAAACTCGCGAAACGCCGGATCCAGCAGTTCATGGGGTTGCACTGTTCTGCCTCCTTTTTTCGGTGACAGGGCGCTTTCGAACAAAGCACCCCGTACCCGTCAAACTACAGCCAGGCCTTGATCTGCGCACACACCGCCGGCGTCGAAATGCCATAGCGATCATGCAGCGTCGGCAACGCACCGGCGTCAAGGAACGCGTCGGGCAGGGCGATCTGGCGGAACGTCGGCGTCACGCCATTGCGCAACAACAGCCCGGCAACCGCTTCACCCAAGCCGCCAATGATCGAGCTGTTCTCCGCGGTGACCACCAGCCGCCCGGACTTGCGTGCCTCGGCAAGAATGGTCTGTTCGTCCAGCGGCTTGATGGTCGGCACGTGCAGCACGGCAACATCGATACCGTCGGCCTGGAGCTGCTGGGCTGCTTCCAGCGAACGCATGGTCATCAAACCGGTGGAGATGATCAGCACATCGTTGCCGGTGCGCAGGGTCTTGGCCTTGCCGATCTCGAACTGATAGCCGTACTCGTCGAGCACCAACGGCACATTGCCGCGCAGCAGACGCATGTACACCGGGCCTTGGTGCGCGGCGATGGCCGGCACTGCCTGTTCGATTTCCAGGGCGTCGCAGGGGTCGACGATCATCAGGTTGGGCATGGCGCGGAAAATCGCCAGGTCATCGGTGGCCTGATGGCTGGGGCCGTAACCGGTGGTGAGGCCGGGAAGGCCGCAGACGATTTTGACGTTGAGGTTTTCCTCGGCGATGGCCATGCAGATGAAGTCATAGGCGCGACGCGACGCGAACACCGCGTAGGTCGTGGCGAACGGCACAAAACCCTCACGGGCCATCCCGGCGGCCGCACTCATCAGCAACTGCTCGGCCATGCCCATCTGGTAGAAACGCTCCGGGTGCGCCTTGGCGAAAATGTGCAGGTCGGTGTATTTGGACAGGTCGGCGGAGAGCCCGACGATGTCCGCACGCTGATCGGCCAGGGCCGCCAGTGCGTGGCCGAATGGCGCCGAGCGGGTCGCCTGGCCCTCGGAGGCAATCGAGGCGATCATCGCCGACGTGGTCAGGCGCTTTTTGACCGGCTCGCCGGTTGCGGACGGAGTGTTGGCGGCGTTGCTCATTGGTCTTTTCCTTCTTCGAGGTTGCGCAGGGCCAGGTCCCATTCGTGTTCTTCGACGCGAATGAAGTGGGTTTTTTCCCGGGTTTCCAGAAACGGCACGCCTTTGCCCATTTTCGTGTCGCAGATGATCACGCGCGGCTGGCTGCCGGGGTGGTTGCGCGCGGCATCGAACGCCGCAACCAGTGCGGCGAGATCGTTGCCATCGACGCGCTGGGTGAACCAGCCGAAGGCTTGCCAGCGATCGACGATGGGCTCGAACGAGAGGATCTCGCTGGAGTAACCGTCGGCCTGCTGGTTGTTGACGTCGACAATCGCAATCAGGTTGTCGAGCTGCCAGTGCGACGCCGACATTACCGCTTCCCAGGTCGAACCTTCGTTCAGTTCGCCGTCCGACAGCAGGTTGTAAACGAAGGAGGACGAGCCTTTGCGCTTCAGGCCCAGGCAGGCACCCACCGCGATGCCCAAACCCTGACCCAGCGAACCGCCGGTGATTTCCATGCCGGGGGTGTAGGCGGCCATGCCCGACATCGGCAGGCGGCTGTCATCCGAACCGTAGGTTTCCAGTTCGTCGAGCGGAATGATCTCGGCTTCGATCAGCGCTGCGTACAACGCAATCGCGTAATGGCCGATGGAGAGATAGAAACGATCGCGCTGTTCCCATTCCGGGTCTGCCGGACGGTGGTTCATCGCATGGAAATACGAGACGGCGAGCAGGTCGGCGGCGCCGAGGGCCTGGCCGACGTAGCCCTGACCCTGAACCTGACCCATGCGCAGCGCATGGCGACGAATATTGTGCGCACGCTCCGCCAGACTCAGGGATGCAGCGTTTGAAGACTCGATAGTCATGATGAAACTCCGTTGATTCAACGATTGACCAGGGCGGCAGGGATGCGCAGCACCAGTGTGGCGCCGGCGAACAACACGCCCGTGATCAGGTACATGCCGATGGCGCTGGAGCCGGTCAGGGTGGTGACCCAGCCAATCAGATACGGCGAGCAGAAACCGGCGAGGTTGGCGAAGCTGTTGACCGCAGCGATGCCGGCAGCCGCGGACACCCCGCCGAGCAGCGTGGTGGGCAGCATCCAGAACAGCGAAGTCGCCGAGAGGATTCCCGAAGCTGCCAGGCACAGGCTGAGGATCGACAGGGTCGAGTTGCCGCCCATCATTGCCGCCAGACTCAAACCGATCGCCCCGGCAATCATCGGCACGATCAGATGCCAGCGGCGTTCGCGGTGCTTGTCGCCGCTGCGGCCGACCAGCAGCATCGCGGCAATCGCGCAGAGGTACGGCAGACTGGTGAGGAAGCCGATGTGCAGCGGATCGGAAACGCCCGAATTGCGCACCAGCGTCGGCAGCCAGAAAGTGATTGCGTACTGGCCCATCACCACACAAAAATAGATGCCGGCGAGCAACCACAAGCGCCGGTCGCGAATGAACTCGCCGACCGAGGCGTGGGTGACTTTTTGCTGATCGTCCTCGGCCAGTTCGCGGCTGATCAGGGCTTTTTCGTCGTCGTTAAGCCAGGTCGCCTGATGCACGCCGTCCTTCAGATAGCTGAGCACCAGCAGGCCGACGAGCACCGTAGGCACCGCTTCAAGGACGAACATCCACTGCCAGCCGGCCCAGCCATGCACACCGGCAAAATGGTTCATGATCCAGCCGGACAGCGGGCCTCCGACCATGCCGGACAGCGGAATGGCGATGAACCACAACACGGTCATGCGCGCCCGCCGGTAGGACGGGAACCAGTAAGTCAGATAGAGCAACAGGCCCGGCGCCAGACCGGCCTCGGCAATCCCCAGCAGAAAGCGCAGGGCGTAGAACTGCCACGCGGTTTCGACGAAGGCAAACAGCGCCGAGACAATGCCCCAGGTGATCATGATCCGCGCGATCCAGACGCGCGCGCCGACCTTGTGCAGGATGATGTTGCTGGGCACTTCGCAGAGGAAATAGCCGATGAAGAACACGCCGGCGCCCAAGCCGTAGACGGTTTCGCTGAGGGCCAGATCGTTCATCATCTGCAGCTTGGCGAAGCCGACGTTGACCCGATCCAGATAGGCGCACAGGTAGCACAGCATCAGGAACGGCATCAGCCGCCAGGCCGTCTTGCGATAGGCGGAAGAGCGCACGGTCGAAACCGCTTCGAGCGACAGGGTAGTCATGGTCTGATCTCTTGTTTTTATTGACCGCCAGGCCTTCAGGCCGGGCTGCGTCATCGATCCAGAACCGCACGGGCCACGCAGGCCCGCCCAGGAGTTGTCAGTGAATCAGCATGCCGCCGTTCACGTCGAGGGTGACGCCGGTCAGATAAGAGGACAGGTCGCTGGCCAGAAACAGCGCCGCGTTGGCGACGTCCTGAGCCTCACCGAGACGGCCGAGCGGAATGCCGTCGATGATTGCGTGGCGGCGCTCGTCCTGCATGAGGCCGCCGGTGATGTCGGTGTGAATCAAACCCGGGGCGATGGAGTTGACGCGAATATTGTCCGGCCCCAGCTCACGGGCCATGGCTTTGCCCAGCCCCAGCACACCGGCCTTGGCCGCGCTGTAATGTGGGCCGCCAAAAATCCCGCCACCGCGCTGCGCCGACACCGAAGACATGCAGACGATGCTGCCCGAGGCCTGCTGGCGCATCAGCGGAATCACCGCTTGCGACATCAGCAGGGTGCCGCGCAGGCTGACGTCGAGCACCTTGTCGTAATCGCAATGGCCAATCTCGAGGGTTTTCAGCGGCTGGGTGATGCCGGCATTGTTCACCAGAATATCGATACGACCGAAGTGCTCGATAACGGCAGCGACGGCCTGTTGCACCAGCGCCTGATCGGCGACGTTGGCAGCGAGGCCCAGGTGGCCTTCGCCCAGGGACGCCGCGGCATCGCGGGCGGCGGAGGCATCCAGATCGAGGATCACCACTCGTGCGCCGTGTTGCGCAAACGTGGTCGCGGTAGCGCGGCCGATGCCACGGGCAGATGCGGCGCCGGTGATGATTGCGACTTTGCCTTGAAGAAGCATGGAGGAGTCCCTCAAATTGTTTTTATTGGGTCGGTCCGTGAAAAACCGATGACTCAGCTTGTCCTCCGTGGCGGGGGTGAGCAATAACGCGAAAGTCATTCAATGCTGAAAAAAATTCAGCACTCGTCAATCCGGCTGGCGAGTGATTGAATGCGAACAGCCCAAAAACCATAAGAAATCTAACGGAGCCGCCATGCGCACCGATTCCGATGCCCCTGTGATCCTGCCACCACTGAGAGCAATTCAGGCCTTCGAGCAAACCGCGCGCTTCGGCAACGTCGCCCGCGCCGCCGAAGTGCTGGACCTGACGCCGTCAGCGGTCAGCCATCAACTGGCCAAACTCGAAGGCATGATCGGCCGGCAATTGTTCGTGCGCGCTGCGCGCGGTGTGTCGCTGACGCCGGTGGGCGAGCAGTATTTGAAAGAGGTTTCCGGAATTCTCCACAGTCTGGCCGTGGCCACCGAACGCGCGGCCAGCGATGTCAGCCTCGATTGCCTGCGGCTGCACTCATCGCCAAGCTTTGGCCTGCTCTGGCTGATGCCACGTCTGGAAGCGTTTCGCGCCAGTCATCCGGACATTCAGATCAACCTGTCCTGTTCCTACGAGTCGCTGCATTTCAGCCGCGACAAGATCGACGTCGATATCCGCCATGGCACGCCGAACTGGCCGAGCTACGAGGTGCGCACGGTAAGGAATGAAAAATTCGCCGTGCTGACGTCGCCGAAGCTGCTCGCACAGAGACCGGTCCGCGCGGCGGCGGACCTGCTCGATCATGATCTGATTCTCTCGGAAGCAACCCTGCTGAAGTGGCCGCAATGGTTTGCCCAGCATGGCCTGGCGCGACCGGAGCGGCCTTATGCGCTGAGCTTCGACCGCTCTTATATGTCACTGGAGGCGGCCAGTCACGGGCTCGGCTTTGCCCTGGAAAGCACCTTGCTGGCGCAAAAGTATCTGGCGGCCGGCACTCTGGTTGAAGTGGCACCGGAAGCACTGAGTGCTGCGGTGGCCGCGCATCATCTGGTGTTTCCCAAGGCGCATTCGACGTTTCCCCGGGTCCGGCGCTTTCTCGAGTGGATCGAAAGCGAGCTGGGCCATGGGTTCGTCTATTGAGCCGGATTGACCTCAGGTCGGGATCGCGCCGCTGAGCACGGCAAACGCCAACATCACCAGACTCACGCCCCAGGCCCAGAAAAACGTGTACATGATGTGCTTGCGCAACTCGACCCCGGCCAGCGCCAGGGCAAGGTAGACGCTGGGCACCACCGGGCTGATAGCAAAACCGGTGTTTTCGCCGATCAACATTGCCCGTGCGACTGCTTCCAGAGGCACGCCGGCAGCGACCGCCACATCGCGGATCACTGGCAGTAACGCAAAGTAGTAGGCGTCGGGCGAAAAGATCATCCCCAGCGGTACGCCGAACGCGCCGATGATCAGGTGCAGGTATTGCGCAGAGCCGTGGGGCAGGGCGTCGATCAGCGCCAGGGCCATGCCATCGGACATTTTCGCCCCGGACAACACGCCGAGCAGCACACCGGCCGCCATCATCACCAGGACCATCTGCAACGCATCGGCCGCATGCGCCTTGATGCGCTCGGTCTGCGCCTCCAGCGAGGCAAAGTTAAGCGGCAGGGCGATGCCCAGACCGACCATGAAGCAGGCGTACAACGGGAAAATCCCACTGAACAGGCAGGCGAGGATGGCGACGGTCAGGGCGACGTTGAGCCAGTAACGCCACTGGCGCGGTGACAGCGCGTGCTCGCGTTCTTCGGGCTGGGCCAGTGTGGCGTCAAAACTCGACGCCGCGCCCAACGATTTCGGCAACCGACGCTGCGCCCGCAATCCGAGCCAACCGGCAATCACCAGCAGACAGGCAAAGCCCACCAGTTGCACCGGAATCAGCCCCATCCACAGCGCCGTCGCATCGAGCCCGGTGGTGGCGGCCGCGCGAGCGGTGGTGCCACCCCACGGCACCATGTTGCCGACGCCCGCCGTCGTGCCGACCAACAACAAGAGCATGTTCGGGCTCATGTTCAGGCGTTTGTACAGCGGCAGCAGCGCCGGAATGGTCAGCAGAAAAGTAGCGGCGCCGACGCCGTCCAGGTGCACCACCGCCGTCACCAAAACCGTGACCAACGCCACGGCCAGCGGCTTGCCGCCGGTACGGCGGATCAGGAAATTCACCAGCGGATCGAACAGGCCGCGATCGCGCATGATGCCGAAATACAGAATGGCAAACAGAAACAGCGCAGCGGTCGGCGCGACCGTGATCAAGCCGTTCTTGATGAAGTCGCCGATTTGCGGCGGCGCGAAACCGGCCAGCAGGCAGACGGCGACGGGGATTGTGGTGAAGCCCACCACCGGGCTGATTCTGCGGAGCAAAATCAGCGCGATGATGCTGAACATCATGAGAAAACCCAGTGCAGTGATCATGGATATGGCATCTCGGTATTGTTTTTATTGTTCGATTGGGTCCGATGGGGTGGCCCGGTAAAACCTGTCAGAGGAGGGTGGTCAACCCGGTGCCGGCAAGCACAACGACAGCAGCAGGTAACTCAGGCTTTTGCCATGGCGGTCGAGCCCCGGACTGCGATTCACCCCGCCTTCGAGCGCATCCTCGAGAACGAAATTCAGGGCCTGCAGTGTATCGATCTCGTAGCGATGAACGTTCGAAGGTCGGCGGCTGGCGAACTGCTCGGCAACGCGCTCGACGGTCAGCTCGCGCTTGAGCCAGTCGTAATGCGCGGCGTCCAGCGGCAGGACCACCACGCTGAGGATATTGCCTTTATCACCGGCGCGGGCATGGGCGAAATCAGCAAGCGTGACAAATGCAGTCATCAGAACCACTCCATGCGCGTCTCGATTTCATCGCGCGCAATCAGAAAACCGTGGGTGGCGATCGACTCGCTCAAGTGCCGGCGAACGCCGCCACCGCCAGCCGGGCCGTTGGTGTAGAGGGACTCGACCTCGGCCAGCAGCAGGTCGACCTGAGCGCGGTCCTTGTGTACCAGACCGACCCTGACCGTCACGTCCGCCACCTGCGGCGCATGCGCCAGACACTGGTTGAGGTAATCGCCACGGGCATCGTTGAACAGACTCGCGACGCCGGCAATGTCGATCCACGGCTGCATTTGCGAGGCCAGTTGATCGAAGCGTTGCAGGAGGATTTCGCGGGCAAGCTTCGCCCGATCGACCGCGCCGGGGCCCGCATAGGAAATCTCGGCTTCACCAAACCACATGCCGCGCACGCCGGCCAAACCCTTGAGCTGCGCGGGACGCGGGTGGCCTTGAATACCGCTGATCGCCACGCGATTGGGCGAGAGGGTGGTCACGCTGGCTTCGCCAAGGTCGAGCACCACATCCGGTGTGAGGTAACGGCGCGGGTCGTGGACTTCATACAGCAACTGTTCCTTGACCGTGCGCTCGGTCACGCAGCCGCCGGAGCCGGCCGCTTTGGTGATCACCAGCGTGCCGTCAGCACTGATCTCGGCGATCGGGCAGCCCAAGCGCGCTGGATCGGGCACGTCCTTGATGCCGGGATGGCCAAAATAGCCGCCGGTGACCTGAGTGCAGCATTCCAGCAGATGCCCGGCCGCTGTGGCGATGGCCATTTTCTCCCAGTCATCCGCGGCCCAGCCGAGGCCATGGCGGATCGGCCCCACCGCCAGCGAAGGGTCGGCAACCCGACCGCAGAGGACGATGCCGGCGCCATCATTCAAGGCCTGGGTGATGCCGTCGGCTCCGGTATAAACGTTCACCGAAACCACATCGTGTTGCGCAACGTCGAGGTCCAGCCACTGCTCAAGACGTTGTTGCTCAACGTTCAACAAGTCATCGCCGAGTACGCAAGCGATCTTCAGATCAGCGTGGCGGCCGCCCAGTTCGGCGCGCAGACGCTGGGCGGCGGCGCGTGGATTTGCCGCGCCGCCATTGGTGATGATGGGGATGCCAGCCTCAATGCAGGTATCAAGCACCGGGCGAAGAAAGTCGAATAAGCGCGCCGCGTAGCCGCTCTCGGGGTCAGCCTGTTTACGCAGCTGCGCCTCGGCGAGGGTGCGCTCGGCGAGCAGTTCATACATCAGATAGCGTTTGCCGCTGCGGCTGGCCAAATCCTGCGCCAGGCGCAAACCCGCGTCGGGGCGATCATTGGCGAAACCTGCGCCACAACCGATATGAATTGTTGTTGTCATTGCGTCGGACTCGGCATGTGTTCGCGGCCATCATGCGAGCGTTGGATTGTTCTGTGAATTTTAAATATTCTAAGAATTAATCCATTAATTTTATCGGTTGAGCATGGACATCAACTTCCGCCAGCTGCGCGCGTTTATCTTGATCGCCGAGACCTCAAGCTTCACCCGTACCTCAGAAAAACTGCACGTCTCGCAGCCGGCGCTGAGCTACATCATCCGCAAGCTCGAAGAGACCATCGGCCTGCAGCTACTGGCGCGCAACACCCGCAGCGTCGAGCTGACCCCGGCCGGCGAACACTTCCTGCTCCAGGCCCAGGCCATGCTGCGCGACATGGAAAATGCTGTGCACGATGCCCGCGAAACGCTGAATCTCAATCGCGGCAGCATTCGTTTGGCAGCATTACCGACTGCGGCGGCGTCGTTTCTGCCGGAAATCATCGCCGCGTTCATGCGCGATTTTCCCGGCGTGCAGGTATCGCTGCGCGATGGGCGCGCGGGGGAGGTGAGCCATTGGGTGCAAAGTGGCGAAGTCGATATCGGCATAACGTCGCGGCCGGAAGATCTGTCCGGACTGGAATTCGAGGCGCTGATGGACGACAACCTGGTGCTGCTGGTGCGCCGGGATGCTCTGGCGGGTAGCACTGACGAGCGCTGGCAGTCGCTGCCTTATATAGCGCTGACCCCGGACACCAGCATTCGTCCGCTGGCGGATGCGGCGTTGGGGTTGTTGGGTGTGAAGGCTGAATGTTCGTGGGAAGTTGCGCATATGAGTACCGCAGCGGCGCTGGTGCGTGCGGGGTTGGGGTTTACGTTGTTGCCGGCCAGCGCCACGAGGTTTTTGCGTGTTGATGCGGAGGTGGAGGTTTTGCAGATTGAACAGCCACAGCAGCGATCGTTGGGGTTGTTGCAGAGGAAACCGTTGAAGCAGACGCCGTCGATGCAGGCGTTTGTGCGCCGGTTGAGTGGCCAGTTTTGTGAGGGTGCAGAGGAAACGGTTTTTTAGGGTCCGCTGCCAAGCCCGTGCAGCACGATAAGACCTATCGCGCTGGACTCTTTGGCGTGGCGGCAGATTCCGCACTTTGGAGAAAACCTCGCGCCAATTGCTGATACAACTCAGGCCCCATTCTTGAACTGACAGCCTTGGCAATCAAAGCGACCGCCATGAGACTGATCACCATACTGTGGCTATCGATCATCTCCATCACAATGATTGCGGAGGTGATTGGCGACTGAGTCACGGCAGCCAGAAAACCAACCATGCACAGTGCAATCGTGGGCTGCGCAGCCAGGTGAAATAGTTCTGCGCTATTGGCACCGACGGCGGCCCCTACAGCGAGCGAGGGCGCAAAAATACCTCCGGGAATGCCAGAGAAATAGGTCACAACGGTCGCCAGGAAGCGAGTAATGGGCGCATGCCATGGCAGGACTACATCGGATGCGATGACCTGAGAAGTGATGCCGTAACCACTACCGAACGACATTCCGCCACTCAGCCAACCCAATATTGCAACGAGCAATCCACAAATGCCGGCAAACCACACTGGGTGCAGCCGCCGCCATTGCCAGATGATGAAGTGGGGATGCCGCTGCGGCCATAACAACATTCGGCTAAACAAACCACCCAGTAGTCCACAGCCAACTCCTATCACCAATGCCGGGACGACGATGTCAATGTTGATGTCCTGAATGCCAAAATGACCGAAGTAGTTGTAGTTTCCTTGCAAGGCAATGGCAACCATCCCGGAAAGGATGATGGTACTGAGAAGAACGCCGCTGGTACGGGTTTCCAGTTTGCGCCCAAGTTCTTCGACGGCGAATGCGATCCCGGCCAGGGGCGTATTGAAGGCAGCCGCAATACCTGCTGCACCTCCCGCCAGAATAAGATCCTCGCTGCGCACGATTCGCGCATTGGGCAGGAAGCGGTGGAAGAAATGCATGATGGATGCCGCAACCTGAACCGAGGGGCCTTCACGCCCCGCCGAAAAGCCGCCGGTCAGCGCTAGTGTTCCGAGGCCGATCTTGGCGAAAGCAATGCGCAGTGAAACCAGTCGTTCAATGGGCTTGCCTTGACGCGCGAGCCGTGTTGCAGCGATGACCTGAGGAATTCCGCTGCCTTGGGCACCGTCGAAAAAGCGCGTCGTCAGCCAGACTACGAACATGCCGATCAGTGGGGTGTAAACAAGAGGAAGCCACGCTCGCTCTGCGGTCTGTTGCGCAAATTGGGCCAGGGCGATGTCCGCGAGCCTTGCAAAAGCTACCACCAGCAAGCCGGCAATGGTTGCCGCGATCCACAACGTGACCCTGGTGCGCCAGCGCATGGAGGCGAAGCCTCGGCGTAACAGCAATATCGGTTTGATCACCCGAAGAGTTCCCCTTGAAGTCGCCATATTGACCGCAAGACTAACCAAATAAGCAGCTCGTTCCAAACAGCTTTGCCACCGTCGCAATTCCTCGCAGTACATCCTGTAAAAAGGGATATGATCGCGCTCAACGACTCAGATCAGATGATTTATGGCCATCGATTTACAAACGCTCTATCCCAAACTGATCCACCTGATGCTGGATACGGTGTTTGTGGTCGATGAAAGCGATCACATTGTTTTTGTGAGTGATGCCTGTAAGACCCTGTTGGGCTACCTGCCGGATGAGCTGATTGGCACCAATATCACGCGTTATATGCATCCCGAAGACCTGGATGCGACGCGGGCTTCGATTACTCGGGTCATGAGTGGTCAACCTCATTTTGATTTCCGAAACCGTTACATCCGCAAGGATGGTGCCGTCGTGTACATCCTCTGGGCTGCATTCTGGTCGGAGGAAGTGGGTGCCAGGATTGGGGTCGCAAGAAATGTTACAGCTCTAGCCAAAGCCGAGGAGGAATTACGCTTCCTCGCTCACCACGATCCGCTGACGAAATTAACCAACAGGTCGCTCTTTAATGATCGACTGATATCTGCACTGCGCACTGCACAGCGCCAAGGTAATGAGCTGGCTTTGCTGTTTCTGGATATCAATGACTTCAAGAGTATCAATGATCTTCATGGCCACGCGGCGGGGGACCGTGTTCTGTGCATTGTTGCCCAGCGTCTGAAAAGCTGTGTGCGTGAAATAGACACCGTGGCTCGCATTGGTGGCGATGAATTCACGGTGCTGCTGACAGACGTTACGTCCAGGGACGCGATTTCCCAACGGCTGGATGAGATTCACAAAGTAATGTCTGAGCCACTGCCCCCCGAATTTGCCGCACTCACGATGCCCTTGTGCAGTATCGGCGTTGCCTATTATCCGGAGCACGGAAAGGATGCCGATACACTGCTCACTCATTCCGATAGCGAAATGTACCGTATGAAGAGGTATCGCAACGTGGGAAGTTTGAGGCAGATCAAGGTCGACTAAGACGTTTCAGACTATCAGTGCTGTCAATGTCATCCGCGTTCAACCACTGGGGAGCTAACCATGACTGCGATCGGTGAGGCATGGAAGGCGGGGTTGTTGGGACGAGGACATTGGTTCCGCAATCTGGTGTCTGGCGTGATCGTCGGCATCGTGGCACTCCCGCTGGCCATGGCGTTTGCCATTGCATCTGGCGTCAAACCCGAGCAAGGCATCTACACCGCAATCATCGGTGGCCTGCTGGTTTCGCTGTTTGGTGGAAGCCGCTTGCAGATTGCCGGGCCGACAGGTGCGTTCATCGTGATTCTGGCGGGCGTCACGGCCGAGCATGGCGTTGACGGTCTGCAAGTCGCCACGATGATGGCCGGGGCGATATTGTTATTGCTGGGGATGGCTCGGCTCGGTGCAATCATCAAGTTCATACCCGACCCGGTCATCGTCGGATTCACGGCGGGCATCGGCGTGATCATTTGGGTCGGGCAGTGGAAAGACTTTTTCGGCTTGCCGAAGGTCGTGGGAGAGCACTTCCATCAAAAGCTCTGGCACCTGCTTCAGGCTCTGCCGAATCTTCATCTGGCCACGACCCTGCTGGCGGTACTCAGCCTTTTTCTGGTCATCAGCGCGTCTAGAATTCCCGGTCTCAAACGAGTGCCTGGTCCACTGATCGCGATGGCGGTCGCGACAGCGATACAGTCCACCTTTCATTTCGAGGGGGTCGCCACGATTGGCAGTGCATTTGGTGGCATACCGCAAGGTTTGCCAGCGCTGGGCCTGCCTGAAATCACACTATCGCGTGTTATCGATCTGATTGGTCCGGCATTCACCATCGCCATGCTTGGGGCAATCGAATCGCTGCTGTCCGCGACGGTGGCCGATGGCATGGCAGGTACCAAACATGACTCCAATCAGGAGCTGATCGGGCAGGGCGTTGCCAACCTGGTCACACCGTTGTTCGGCGGTTTCGCCGCTACCGGTGCGATTGCCCGCACGGCAACCAATATCCGTAACGGCGCCACCAGCCCACTGGCCGGCATTACGCATGCGCTCACCCTGCTGCTGATTATTGTGTTTCTCGCGCCTCTGGCTTCAAACATCCCGCTGTGCGCGCTGGCCGCAATTCTTTTTGTGGTCGCGTACAACATGAGCGAGCTGAAGCACTTCAAACGCATGGTCCAGCGCGCCCCGCGAGCAGACGTTTCGATCCTGCTCATCACCTTCGTTCTTACGGTGTTCAGCGACTTGGTGATCGCCGTGAATATCGGCGTCATTCTTGCGATGCTGCATTTCATGCGCCGCATGGCCTCATCGGTGGAAGTGCAGCAGATCGTCGAGCAAGATCTGGAGGAAGAACTGAGGGCCAACGGACAGGCTCGACTGCCAACAGGCACTTTGATTTACACGATTGAAGGGCCCTTGTTTTTCGGCGCGGCAGAAACCTTCGAACGCGTCCTGGCACAGACACATACCGACCCACGCCTGCTGATTATCCGCTTGAAGCACGTACCGTTCATGGATATCACGGGCTTGCAGGTGCTGGAGGAAGTCATCGAGCAACTGCATGAACGGCATATCGTGGTGAAACTCTGCGAGGCGAATTCGACGGTGTTCAACAAGCTCGACAGGGTGGGGATTCTGCAAGCGATCGGCGCGGAGCATTACCACGCCGACTTCAAAACCGCGCTGGTTGAAGCGGCCAATTTCGCAGAGGAAACACCGGCGCTCCGAAAACCAGCTCCGTGATGACGTTCAGTCCCTCAACTCTGCCAATATCGCATTGACCATGTGTGTGAACGTCACGGGTGAGTCGATCAGCCGTGCAGCCACTTTTGCTTCTCCCGCCGCGCTGGTAGCGCGTCTGGTTTGGTCGGCAGTGGAGGACAGTTTAACGATCACTACTTCACGCTTCGGGTTGATGTAGATTTTTTGTCCGAAGCGACCACTGGCCTCTACCGATCCGTCCCCGTCATTGCGCTGAAACCAATAATTGCGATAGGCATAGCCGGGCCGGCCGGGAGCGAGATTGCCTTGCGCGAAAATCGCCGGATCGCCCGGCTGGAATGTACTGCGCACGGCTTGATTGAAACTGTCGGTGCCGGGGTCGCGAGCCAACTCGCGGCGGACCATTTCGGCGAAGCGCGCAGTGTCTCGCAGATTTGTACTGATCCCGCCGCTGGCCATCTCTGTGCCCAGTTCATCGATCTGAACATAGCCATCGTCCTCAGCGAAGCGCGACCAGATCCGTTGCTGCACCAGTTGCGCCCAATTCATTCCGGAGATACGCCGCAGCGCCCAGGCCACCGCCTCGGGTGAGCCATTCTGATAAAAAAACCTGCCTTCCCCAGGGGCCATTTGCGCGACTTTCAAAAAAGCATAGATATCGCCGGGCATTTTTGCGCTACGCGGGATGAGCCCGGTCGCGGCGAACAAACCGAGGTCCGGCGGCACCGCTTCGGGGTAGGCCACCGCCACCTGCATATCCAGATTGGCCTGCACCGTGGCCTCACCAAACGGCGTGCCGCTCAGTTCAGGGACATAACTGGCCAGTTTCGCCTGCGGGTCGAGTTTGCCTTCAGCAATGAACTGCGCTGCCAGCAGGCCCGTGACCGATTTGGTCATCGAAGCCCAGATGTGCGGTTGGCCGGGTTCAAAGCCTTCCAGATACTGTTCAAACACCACCTGGCCGCCGCGCAGGACGATGAAGCCATCGGTCGCGGTGTCTTGCAGGTAGCGGGCGAGGGTCAGGTCCTCTTCGCCGGCCTTGAAGGTGACCGGGCCGAGACCCTGCGGTGCAGCGTCGATGAGTGACAACGGTTGTGCAGCGCGAGCAATGTTGCGCGTTGCGGACACTTCCCGGGCATGTCGTATTGACCAGCGAAGGAAAGGCGGTTGGAAGGCGTTGGCTTTGTTCACACGAAACTCCGGTGCGGGTGGAAAACCACGCATGACGCTGGTATCAGCTGAGCCAGTCGCGGCAAGGGCCGGACAGATGGCGCTGGATAGCAGCAACGCGGCGCCCAGTGCAAATGGGGATTTGGGCTTGTCAGAGGTGAACCGGGCAGGGCACTTGTGCATGCGTGTTTTCCTTTACGTTAGAAGGTGGCACCAATGGCAATGGAGGCGAAGTCGCGGTCACCGCGCGTGCCGTAAGTGCCATCGATGTAATCGGTGTAAGACAGGCTCAGCGAATACTTGCTCATGAACGTCGCATCAAGGCCCAGGCTGACGGAGCGCGAACCTTCGTTGAACGCCGAGCCATCGCCCGGCGAATAGCCTTTGACGTCATGCGCCCAAGACAGGTTGGGGCGCAGGTCCAGCCCCGGCATCACCCCCGAATAACTCAAGGTCGCGCGCATCCGGTAGCCCCAGGAGAACGGTGTGACGAAGCCTTCGTCGGTGCAGTATTGCGGGCTGCTTGAAATGGCTCGACAGAGGCTGTTGTCAGCCAGCGCACCGTTGCCATAAGCGCCGGATCGACCATAGCGAGGCCCGTTTTTGCCCTCCAGGCCACCGACGTAAGTGGCGCCGGCTTCACCGACCAGTAGCAACTGATTCGCCCCCAGCACCTGGCCGAAAGAATGCATTGCCGAGACCTGCGCCTGGGTGACCTCCTTGCGCCGATAACCGTTGAAAAGAGTCGAGTCGGTGGTCGGCCTCAGGCCGGGTTCGGACAGTGGACTGCGCCCGTTGGCATTGAGCAGCGACTGCAGCACATCCGTGCCATTGAGTTGCACGGGCATATTCGGGCGGTAGCTGAGTTCGCCCTGCACCGCCGTACCGGTGTGCAGAGTGGTCGAGAACGTCAAGCCGTATAAACGAATGTCTTCGGGGTATTGGGACAGGTACCGGGACGTTCCCATACGCAGCGCACCGGCGAGGGTCTGGCCGGCGCTGGACGCCAGGAAAGCACCGCAACCTGCCGACGGCACACCCAGATTGCTGCACAATTGCGGAGCGAAACCGGTGTTGCTGTAATACCGGCTGCTGACGGTTCCCAGATACGGCGAACGGCTGTGGTAATTGGCGGCATAGACGCCGAATTCAGCATCCAGTTGTGTGACATACCAACGTAACGACAGGCCCCATTGGCCGCTATTGCGTGCGTCCTGATCAGCGCCGCGGGGGATGCGCACGCCTTCCTCACCCATGACCACGCCGAACGGGCCCAGCCCTCGATTGGCTGCGGCGGCGTTGACCAGGCGGCCGCCGACATCGAGGCCGGTGCAGCCCTCGGGTGTGAAGTCGTTTCCCGAAAAGAACGTACCGCAGTTGTCCAGTTGGGTCTGTTCCCAATCCAGCTGGTAAAAAGCGTCAAAGGACACTGCTTCATTGATGTTCTGCGTCATGTAGAGCAAGTTCACCGGCACCAGTGCGTCCTTCACCTCCGAACCCGGCCGGCGCAATGCCGCCTGGTTGAAAGGATTTACAACGTTCAAACCGCCCTGGATGAAGATGCTTTCCCCCCAGTTCACCACTTGCTTGCCGACACGCGCCGAGCCCGGCTCGCCGTTGATGTCGTAGAAGTAATAGACGAAGGCGTCGAGCAACTGGAAGCCTGCCGTTTTGGCCGATGCCTGGCGATTGTCGTCGTCGATGTCCTTGAAGCGTTGGCTGTGATCACGCTGCGCGGTGTCGTACCAGTAGGTACCACGCACGAACATGCCGACGTTGTCGCGCTTGAGTTCCAGGTCATGGGTGCCTTTGAAAATCGTCGAGAACACGTCCCCGGAACGATAATTGCGGCGGCCGTCGTTGCCGTTCGCAGCGCCCAATTGCAGCTTGGCCGGATTGGCAGTGCTGACCCCGACACCGAGCGCCAGCGCAGAATCGAGCTGCCCATCAATGTCGCCCAATGCAAATTCGACTGCACCCACCGGAACAGCGAGCAGACTGCACGAGAGTAAAACCAGCGATGACCGTAGCCGGTCGGATACAGGTGTGTTCACTCTTAACCTCTTATTGTGTTTATTCGAGAGTGAGGGGATGGCGCACCGACAGCAGGAAGAGCACATCAGCCTTGGCCGGCGGCGGTCTGGCTTTTGTCGGTCGGTATCGATAATAGGGAGGCCCCGATAGGGCTCACAAATAGCGTCTTTGGATCGTTGCCATAACACTTCGGCATGGGCGTGACGCGGCAAAATCCACCGTGGCGCAGCGCAAGCAATGGAGCTTTTCAGCCAGCTAAAAGCGCTATGGCCGGCATCAGCAACTGGTATTACGTTCCTCAAGCCCACGCTGTTTAGCATCGTCCCGGTCTTAACTGTCGACGAGAACAACAACGTGAACCTCGGAAAAATAATCAGTCGAAGTGCCAGATACTGGCCAGAGCGGATGGCCGTCATTGATCGTCACACCAGGCTGAACTTTGCACAGCTGGAGCAGCGTACAAATCAGCTTGCTTCAGCGTTACTGGGCCAAGGCATCAGCACGGGCGATCACGTCGCCATCCTCGCGGAAAACCGGGTAGAACTGGTGGAGGCGGAAGTCGCCTTCTACAAGGCAGGCCTGGTGAAAGTACCGGTCAATGCGCGGCTGTCGCTCGAAGAAGTCATTCAGATCATCAACGACTCCTGCAGCGTCGGACTGATCGCCACCCCCATGTTTGCCGAGGCGTTGATCGCACGCCGGGCTGAAGTTCCGGGGTTGCGCTTGGTGGTGACACTGGGTGAGAAGGGCGGTGATATCGCCTATTCGGCACTCCTGGATCAAGGCAATGAGGCGCCGGTCAATTGTGACCTGCCGGACGATGCACTGGCGGTCTTGCACTACACCTCGGGCAGTTCCGGTGTGCTGAAAGCGGCCATGCTCAGCGTCGGCAATCGCAAGGCGCTGATCCGCAAGAGCATCGCCAGCCCCACCCGGCGAGCCGCGCCGGACGATGTGATGGCCCACGTCGGGCCGATCACCCATGCCAGCGGCATGCAGTTGATGCCCTTGCTGGCGGTGGGCGCGTGCAACCTGCTGTTGGATCGCTACGACGATCAACTGCTGCTCGAAAGCATTCAGCGTGAACGCGTGACTCGCTTGTTTCTGGTGCCGGCGATGATCAACCGGTTGGTGAATTTCCCCGGCGTCGATCGCTATGACCTGAGCAGCCTGCGGCTGGTCATGTACGGCGCAGCGCCGATGGCGCCCTCGCTGGTCAAACGCGCCATTGAGGTGTTCGGGCCGATCCTCGCTCAAGGCTATGGTGCCGGCGAAACCTGCTCGCTGGTCACGGTACTGACCGAGCAAGACCATCTATGCGAAGAGGGCGACTATCGACGCCTGGCTTCCTGCGGACGCTGTTACTTCGAGACTGACCTGCGAGTGGTCAACGAAAACTTCGAGGATGTAAAGCCGGGCGAAATCGGCGAAATCGTGGTCAAGGGCCCGGACATCATGCAGGGCTATTGGCGCGCGCCAGAGCTCACTGCGGAAGTGATGCGCGAGGGGTATTACCTCAGCGGCGATTTGGCGACCGTCGATCAACAGGGCTACGTGTTTATCGTCGATCGCAAAAAGGAAATGATCATCTCCGGCGGCTTCAACATCTATCCCACGGAAGTCGAGCAGGTGCTTTACACCTTGCCTGAGGTTTTTGAGGCGGCGGTCATTGGTGTGCCGGATGAACAGTGGGGCGAGGCGGTGCGAGCCGTCGTTGTACTCAAGCCAGGCACTGCACTGAGTGAGGCCGAGGTCATCGATCATTGCGCACGCACTCTGGCCGGGTTCAAGAAACCCCGCGCCGTGGATTTCGTCAGCGAACTGCCGAAAAACCCCAACGGCAAAGTCGTACGCCGTCTTATCCGCGATGCCTACTGGCAAAACAGCGACCGCCGCATCTGACGAGGAGATCACCATGTATCAGCCAAGTGAAAAGGCCAGCCAGATCATCGAGGCCATCGGCGGTTTTATCCGCGATGAGATCCGCCCGCTGGAGCAAAGCGCCGGCCTGAGTTGGTCGGAGCCGCACCCGCGCGAAGTGCTTCAGCAAGTGTGGCAGCGCTCCTGCGCGCAGGGGTTTTACAACGTCATGCTGCCCGAGGCGATCGGTGGCGCGGGGCTGAACGTTTCAGACCTGTGCGCGGTAAAGGAAGCCACGGTCCTGAGCGGTTCCATGCTGGCGCCGCACATCCTCGGTGAACTGTCCGGACCGCCGCGCATCGGGCATCTGTTCAAGGTCGCGAGCCCGGAGCAAGTCGAGACTTTCCTGCAGCCGGTGTGCCGTGCCGAAAAAGCCGTGTGCTTTGCGCTGACGGAGAGTGAGGCGGGCTCCGATGCGACGGCGATCACCACCCGTGCCCGACGCGACGGCGACGATTATGTGCTGAGCGGCAGCAAGCGTTTCATCTCTGGCGCGCCTTATGCGGATATTGCCGTGCTGCTTGCGGTGACCGGCACCGGCGGCGGAGCCCAAGGCATTTCGGCCTTCTTCGTCGATCTGAAGGCGCCAGGCGTGCGCATCGAGAGTGACTATGCGGTGATGTCTGGCGGTGGCGCGCATGGCGACATCTTCATGGATGACGTTCGGGTGCCTGTGGCCAACCGTATTGGCGAAGAGGGTCAGGGGTTCAAACTGGCGATGGGGCGGATCACGCTCAACCGTTTGCTGCATTGCCCGACGTTGTTAGGCATGGCAGGCTTGGCGTTGAACCTGTCGATTGACTACGCGCGCACGCGCAAGCAGTTCGGCCAACCCATCGCGATGTTCCAGTCGATCAGCCACATGATTGCCGACATGGCCACCGAGCTGCATGCCGCGCGCAGCATGGTCTATGCCACCGCAGCGGTGAACGACGCGGGCGGCGATATCCGCACTCAGGCGCCAATGTGCAAGCTGTTCGTCTCCGAAACCGCTTTCCGTATTGCTGACCGCGCGGTGCAAATTCACGGCGGCGCGGGGTTGCTGCGCGGCCATCCGGTGGAGTGGATTTTCCGCGCGACCCGAATGATGCGCATCTTGACGGGTACCAGCGAAATTCAGCGCAACACCATTGCCAAGGGTGTCCTGATGCCGAGCTAGCAGCGAGTGCCGCACGTCCGGTCGTGCAGGGCCGGACGCTCTGACAAGAACAATAACGAGAGACGACCATGACTCACACTGACACACCCGCACGTCTGGGCACCGCCTGGATGATTGCTGTACTGCTGGCGCTGCTGATGCTGGTGAACTTCCTCGACAAAGTGGTCATCGGCCTGGTGGCGGTACCGATGTCCAAAGAGCTTGGCCTGAGCCCGACCGAGTTCGGTCTGGTAGGGGGCGCGTTGCACTGGTTCTTTGCCATTTCTGCGGTCATCGGCGGCTTCGTGGCGAACCGCCGCCCCACACGCACGTTGCTGTTGGGGATGGGCGCCTTCTGGGCGGTCGTGCAACTGCCGATGCTTTTCGTCACTTCGCTCTGGGCCATCATTGCCTGCCGGGTGCTGCTGGGTATCGGCGAAGGTCCGGCCTCGCCAGTCGCTACCCACGCCTTGTACAAATGGTTTCCCAATGACCGGCGCAACCTTCCGGTCGCGCTGTTGCATACCGGCAGCGCCTTGGGGTTGTTGGTCGCGGGCGCAATGATCCCCTGGATCAGCGTGCATTACGGCTGGCGAATGAACTTCATTGTTCTGGCCGTCATCGGCGCAGTCTGGTGTGTGTTTTGGTGGCTGCTGGGTCGTGAGGGTACGCTCGATCGCATCCGTCCGGGCCAGCTGAAGCAGGATGACGAGCGCGTGCCGTATCGGCGCTTGCTCACGGACAGCACGGTGCTGAGCAATTACCTGTGCCATTTCGCCGCCAACTGGTCGCTGGCGCTGACCCTGACCTGGGTGCCGAGCTATCTGGAAAACGGGCTCGGCATCGACCCCATCATGACGGGCCGGGTGTTCGTGCTCTTCGTGGTGGTGACCACGCCGCTGAGTCTGTTCATGGCGTGGCTGTCCCAGCGCATGCTTCGCGGCGGTATTGCAACGCGCTGGTCGCGTGGAGCATTCGTTTCGTTTTGCCTGATTGCCAGCGGCCTGCTCAGCGCAGCGCTGTTCCTGCCGGGATTGTCGAGCATAGAGCGGATCGTCAGCCTGACGTTCAGCGGTGGCTTGGCGCTGGTGATGTATTCGGTAGGGCCGGCCATGCTCGCCGAATTCACACCCGGCAGCCAACGTGCGGGCATTCTGGCGATCGGCAACGGCATTGCCTCGCTCGCGGGTTTGTCGGCACCGGTGGTCACCGGCATCCTCGTGCAGGGGGCGGGGGCCGAGCATCCGGCCGGATACGGTGAAGGGTTTCTGGTCTGTGGCGCCGTGCTGATCATTGCCGGGCTGATCGGTTTGTTCTGGATGGATCCGCAGAAAACCCGCCAGCGACTGGACGAGGTCAAAGGTCTCGCACTGCCTCGGGTCAACTGAACCGCGCGGCGCTGCACGGCCTACCGTTGCGGCGCCCTCAGTGATCGACCGCGCTCAAGGTTTCTTCGGGTGCACGCTCGATCAAACTGCCTTTCCAACGGTCGTCGACGACGGCCTCGACCAGGACGCCGCGGACCAGATCGCGCATGCAGGTGGCCGCGAACGACAGCGGCTTGTGCTGCGAATAAGCCAGGGAAATCGTGCGGGTGATTCGCGGCTCGACGATCAGCCGGGCCGAGATCGGCTCCAGCAATTCTGTCAGCGGCGGCCAGTTGCTGATGGTTGCCGCCAACCCGGCGCGCACCAGGCTGCTGATGCCAGGAGCAGACTGCTGCTCGTAGCTTGAATCGAGTGTCACCCCGGTTTCCATCGCCGCCTGCTCGATCCGACGCCGCAGATGCAGGGCGCGCGGCGGCATCACCAGCCGGGTCGCGGCCGCTTCAGCCAGCGTGATGGATGATTGATCAGCCTCCTGACCCGGTGTGCCTACCCAATACAGGTCTTCGGTGAAGACCGGTTCGGCGATGACGTGTTCCAGTTCCTCAGCGTTTGGCACAACACCAAAATCCACTTTGCCCAGCTCGATCGCCTGGCCGCCTTCGCGACTGAGGCCATCCCATATCGTCAGCTTGATCCCTGGAAACTTCGCCTGTGCCTGCGTGATGATGGTCGGCAACAGCAGCGACGAAGCGGTGGCCGGAATGGAAATCGCGACATGGCCCATCGGATTGCCCCGACTGGATTTGAGCTCGTCTTTCACCGAATCGAGCTTCTGAATCACCGAGCGCGCCACTTCGTATAACTGTCGTCCGGCATCGGTCAGTTCAATGCCGTCGTGCTGACGGGCGAGCAACTGCATTTCCAGTTCGCTTTCCAATAAACCGATCTGACGGCTCAGGGCAGGCTGAGCGATGAACGCCCGGCGTGCAGCATTGGAGAAGCTTCCAGCTTCTGCAATCGCGACGAGGTAACGCAGCTGTTTCAAAGTCATTGGCAAATCTCTGGCTATGCCGAACTGCTATGGCAACTATCTGAAGACGCTATTTGTCGAGGCCCAGAGGGCTACTTAGTATCCATTGATACTCATTCGGAGGCTATCGAACCGGCGCTAAAAATTGTTTTTGCCCACCATCCTGGCAGCCGCTTTGGCGTCTGGCGGGACCACTGCACATGTTCACTCTCTGATAAACACAATAAGAGGTTAAGAGTGATGTCAGCACGTACCAGAGGTTTTATTCAGTCGTCTTTGATCGCGTTGTCATGCTGTGTCTTGCTGGGGGTACCGTGGGCGGGAGGAGCGCTCGCCGCCAGTGAATTACCCCAGAACCTGACGCCGATCGGCGCCGAGCGAGGCGCCACCCCCGACGGGCGAATCCCGGCCTGGCAAGGCGGACTAACAACCGCGCAACAGCAACTGGAAAGCAACGGCACGCCGGTCGATCCTTATGCCAGTGAACGACCGCTGTACGAGATAACCGCAGACAATTACCGCCAATACGAAGATCAGCTGTCAGCGGGGCAGATCGCCTTGCTCAAGCGTTTTCCCGAGACGATGAAGCTGCCTGTCTACCCGACCCATCGCAGCGTCGCCATACCCGCGCACCTCGCCGCATCCGCCGCACGCAATGCCACGCACGCGCAACTCGACGACCAAGGCAACGGTCTGCGAGGTTTTGCCGGAGCGGTTGCCTTCCCTCTGCCAAAAAGTGGCCTGGAAGTGATCTGGAACCACCTGACCCGCAACCGCAATGCCAGTTACACCGTTGTCTCCGACAGCGCCACGCCGCAGGGCAATGGCCGATTTACCCTGATGAGTGCGCGCCAGGAATTCGCTCGACCTGATGGGCTGCGGGGCGCTGATGCCAACAATGTTCTCTACTATTTCACCCACCGAATGACCGCACCCTCGCGGCTCGCCGGGGATGCGATGGTGGTACACGAGACACTGGATCAGGTCGCCGAACCGCGATTGTCTTGGGTCTACAGTTCCAGCCAGCGTCGAGTGAGGCGCGCGCCGGGTATCGCCTATGACACCGCCGGGCCGGGGACGGCAGGCCTGCGCACGGCGGACAGTCGTGACATGTTCAATGGCGCACCCGATCGTTACGACTGGCAATTGGTGGGCAAGAAAATGCTCCACGTGCCGTATAACAGCTATCGCCTGGCCTCGCCCCGATTGCGCTACAGCGACTTGATCAAGCCGGGCCACGTCAACCCTGGTCCGACGCGCTATGAACTGCATCGGGTGTGGGAAGTGGTTGCGACGTTGAAACCGGGAGCCCGGCACACCTACGGCAAACGTCACTACTACATCGACGAAGACACCTGGGCCATTCTCGAGGCCGATGTCTATGACCAGCGAGGCACGTTATGGCGCACCTCCGCAGCGCACAGTTTTTACCACGCCAGCGGTGAGGCGGCCGTGAACGCGATGGAGGTGACCTACGACCTGAAAAGCGGTCGATATCACGTCTCCGGCCTGATAAACGAGCAACGCAATCCATACGCCTTCAACGTGCCGACGAGTCTCTCGTACTTTTCGCCCGGCGCATTGCGCAGCTTTGGTGTGCGCTGATGGGGATGAGTCCGAAGCGCCGCACCTGGACTGAAATCCTGCTGGGCGGCGGCGAGGCGCCCGATCCGCGATTTACGCTGGCCAATGAGCGAACCTTTCTTGCCTGGATTCGCACATCGCTGGCATTGCTGGGCGGCGCCATTGCCATCGAGGCCTTCGCCACACAGGTCTTCGAGCCCGGTTTGCGCATGGCCGTGGCCATTATCCTGTTGGTGTTGAGTCAGTTGGTCAGTGCCGGTGCCTGCTTGCGCTGGCTCCGGGTAGAGCGTGCGCTGCGCCAACGTCGGCCGCTGCCCTTGCCGGCGCTCGCGCCATTGGTGGCGATGGCTTGCGTTACGGCGGTGATGTTGATCGGCAGTGCGCTGTGGCCCCGCTGGCATGGGTGATCCGGGGCTGCAGGCGGAGCGGACTGAATTGGCGTGGCGACGGACTTTGGTCGCGTTACTGGTCGTGCTGGTGCTGGCGGGGCGAGAGGGGGCCTGGCTGTCGCTGGGGATAGGCAGTGTCGCCGCCCTTGGGTTGCTCGCCAGGCAAGGGCGCCGCTATCGCCAGGGATTGGCAATGCTGCGCACGGAACAGGCATCGCCGGCGCCCGTGGTGATTCTGGCTTTAGGCGCGAGCGTCTGTTTGCTGGCGTTGATCGCCATGATCGAGCTGCAAAGCGGCGCCTGAGCGCCGCCCATGTTCAGGGTGTGACGATATTGAAGCGTCCGTCCGTTTCCTCAAGTCCACCCATGAAGCGTAGAAATTTCACGCGCTCACCGGTGATCGTAATATCGCCCACCGTTGCCTCCTTCAAAAAGCCAGTCTGTTTCAGCGCGATGCGATCCAGCGTTGACTTGTTCATGCTGATATTCACGTCGGCTTGATCATGCCGGGTCAAGTCGCGGTGAGTAAGGACACCGTTGCGCAAGGTCAGGGCGTAATCCTCGTTCAGATCGGTGAAGCGCCAGTTGATGCTCAAGTCATGGTCGGCGGCTTTCAGCGCGTCGACCCGCACACTCAAGTAATCGAAGAACATTGCCGGGGTCAGCGCCCGCACCATATCGTCGGCATTCCCGCCGCCGCCGGTTGCAGCCGCAACGCCGTCGCGCAATTCCTGGGCGCCGCTGAGGTAGGCATTGCGCCAGGTCGCGTTCTCGCTCTGGTAGCCCAGTTGTTCCAGCGCATCGGCCTGCAGGTTGCGTGCATCGGCATTGTCCGGCTCGGCGAATACCAAATGATTGGTCAGCTGTGCAACCCAGCGATAATCGCCCTCGTCGAAGGCCTTGCGCGCTTGCGTCAAGAGCTGATCGGCACCCCCCATCGCCGCGACGTAACGCTTGCCTGCGGCCTGCGGCGGCAGTGGATTGAGGTTCGCCGGGTTGCCGTCGTAAAACCCCATGTAGCGCTGATACACCGCACGCACGTTGTGGCTCAACGAGCCGTAGTAATCGCGGCTGTACCACTTGTTCGCCAAGCGTGGCGGCAGCGAACTCAAGGTGTCGGCAATCTCCATGGGCGTCAGTCCCTGATTGATCAGTCGCAGGGTCTGGCTGTCGATGAATGCGTACATGTCGCGCTGGTCAGCCAGATATTCGCGTATCTGCGCACCGCCCCAGGTGGGCCAGTGATGCTGGGCAAAAACCACCTCGGCCTGATTGCCGTAACGCAGCAGCGACTGGTCCAGGTAATGCGCCCAGATCTTCGGATCGCGCACCAGCGCGCCGCGCAAGGTGAGCACATTGTGCTGCACGTGAGTGGCATTTTCGGCCATGCACAGCGCCTTGAATCGTGGGAAATAGATGTTCATTTCCGCCGGCGCCTCGGTGCCAGGGGTGAGTTGGAATTCGACCTCGATACCCTCGAGGGTCAGGCGCTCCACCGGCTGGCTGATTTCCCTGGTAGGAGCAATCAAGCTGATGGTTGCGTTGGCCGGAATGCCCTTGCCCAGCCCGGCATCTACCTGGCCGCGCTCGCTGCGCGGCAACGGTGCGCCGTACATGTATTGAGCGCGACGTTTCATTGCCGGCCCGGCCAACACATTCTCTCCGATGGCGTGCTCGAAAAAACCTTGCGGCGCAATCACCTGGACCTTGCCCGCGGTGACATCCGCTTCGTCGATAATCCCGCGTACACCGCCGAAATGGTCAACGTGCGGGTGCGTGTAGATGACGGTGGTTACGGGCTTGCGCGGGCGATTTTTGAAGTACAGCTCAAGACCGGCTTTAGCGGTTTCCACTGACAGCAGCGGATCGAGCACGATCAAACCATTGTCGCCCTCGACGATGGTCATGTTGGCCAGGTCCAGGCCACGAATCTGGTAAATACCGTCGGTGACTTTAAACAGACCGGCAATGGTGTTGAGCTGCGCGATGCGCCACAAACTCGGGTTGACGGTACCGGGTGCGTTGGTCTGGTTCAGGAACGCGTACTGATTCAGGTCCCAGACGGTCTTGCCGTTCGCATTGCTGACCACACCCTCATACCGCTCGATCAGACCGCGCTGCGCCGCTTCGAAATCGCCGCGGTCGGCGAAGGGCAAACGCTGCAACCATTGTTGATTGCTCTGCAGCGTGATCGCCGTTGCATCTTTAGCCGGCGTCGCGGCAGAACTCATCAGCGGTGCCAACAAGGCAAGTGAAAGCAACGTCGGTGGAAAACGCATGGAGAAGTCCTAGTTATTGTTTGAGCGATCCACTTTAGGGAGAGGGGCGGGCCACAGCCAATACCAGAGCGGCATGACGGCCATCGTGTTTTTTGATGGCTGAGGCTGGTGCATGGTCGGGATCTGTGCGGCGAAGCCGGCCGCTCGCGGAGCCGGGTCGCAGTCAGTTGCTAAATCGCAGAGGCCCGAACGCTCGGTATGAATCGATCAAAGAGTCGAAAAGCGAAATATCCGATGAGGTGAGTCATGGGGGAAGCCGGGGAAGGGTGCAATCCAATGTCGGTCGCGAGATAGAATTACGTCATCCCAGCTGCGTGATTGCCTACGAAACGCTGCGGTAACTGGTGGCTGCGAATTATGCGTGGACTCCCTGTTCTGGATCGCGGTAACCGCAGCGATTTCAGGCGGGGGGATCCAGCAGGTAAATCAGGCGCGGCTCGATGCTGTCGGGTTGTATCTCGAGAATTGCCAGCGTGACCGGCAACTTGAAACGCCGAGGGCCGGCGCTACCAGGGTTCACGTATAGACGATCGCCGCGCCATTCGATGCGCGGTTTGTGGGAATGGCCGGTGATGATGAGCTTTATTTCTGTATCTAGATCGGCGGGGACGTCGGCGATGTCGTGGATAAGCAGGGTGTGCCAGCCGTTGAGAGTGCAGGTCAGAAGGTCGGGAAGGTCTTTGGCCCATGGGCTGCTGAGATCATTGTTGCCGCGCACGGCGTGAACAGGAGCAATTTTGGACAATTGGGCGAGGATCTCCGGATTGCCAATGTCGCCGGCGTGGATGATCAGGTCACAGCCTTGGAGCGCGTCGATGGCTTCGGGGCGTAGGAGATTGTGAGTGTCGGATATTACGGCGGTTTTCATGGGCCAATTCTCCGTGAACGTTTCGGGCGGGTGTGACTGTTTTCGACCCAAAGAAGACGTTCAATCTCATCAATAGCATCGCCATCCAGCACAACATGTGCAGCCAGGCAGTGCGCAGACGCGGGAGAAGCGTTGGGAGGAATACTGGGGACAACAATTTCGCCGTCATCACCGATTGTCGCGGAATCGAGGAACGGGCGCCAGGACACGAGCTGCTATATCTAATAGATACTTGATTTAACAAGTGGGCGATGTCAGATGTTCACAAGCAGTTCACGTGCCTTGTATTGCTGGCTCAATGCTCTGACAATTAACGTGATTGTTCATCGTAAGGTGTACACAGGCCTTCGTGTCTCACCGTTAGCCTCAGCCTCGTCGTCATGACCTCTGACGGTTGGCCCAGGTCACCACGGAGCGCGATGTTTCAAAGGCGCTCGCCATCTACGAAACCCACGAGGTGAAGTTCTGCGTCATCGAGATGCTGCCCGGTCTCGATCTTTTTACTGTCCGGGACGTAAAGCTAGGTTCTGGCATTCAACCGGCGCAGGTCCTCGACCGACAGGCTGATTGCTTCCAAGCAGCGCTTCCGCTCAAGACCAGCAGCGCACGATCGAACCGCGGCTAGCCGCGCCTCTAGCATTTGACAGGGATAACATTCAATTATAAGACCTCATATACGCCGAGGTGAGTCATCGCAGTAGGGGTGCCGGAAAAAGAGGTGTTTACGGCTGCGGATGCAGTGCTGGCGCGTGGTGAGCGGCCGACGGTCGAGCGCATGTGCCTGGAACTGGGTAGGGAAAGTCCGGCTAGAGTCGGTAGGCTCCTCGATATTTGGTGGGCACGTTTGGCCGAACGCCTCAGCGGGGAGACCCGTTTGCCGGCGTTACCTAGTGAGGTGTCGCAGGCGTTTATCGCTGTGTGGCAGCAGGCGATCCACTTGGCGCAGGGCGTCGCCGAACTCGGTCTAGAGGAGCAGCGCCAAGTGCTGGACGCTGAACGTGAGCGACTCGCACAAATTGAAGATAGAGCGCATCAGGATCTGGCAAAAGGGCGCCAACAGGTTTCTGAAGCAATGGCCGGGCGTCAGGCGGCCGAATCTCGCTTGGCTGACCTGAACCTTCTGTTGGTGCAGCGGCAGGCCCAGATTGAGGAGCTCCAGCAACAGCGTGATGTCTTGAGGCGTGAACGGCACGATGCCCAAGGGCAAAATCAAATTCTCCAACAGGAACTCCACTCGCTACGACTCAAGGCCGAGCAGGAGCGAATGGCACAGGAGAACTATTTGCGTGGCGTTGAGGATCGGGCTCACCGCGAGGTTGATCGGGCCCAGGAGAAGGGGAGAGCCGCACTAAGCCTATCAAAAGTAGCCAACCGCAGATGCGACGACTTGCGACGTAGGTTGGAGTCGGCCCAAAACGAGCTCAGCCGAGCGGAGCAACGTGCGGCGGCACAGTTGGCCCGTGCAGAAACTTTAGAACAACAGTTGATTCAGATACGCCAGCTGCCTGAGATCAAGCGCAAGCCACGAGTTAGAAAAAAAACGACATCAAGCAACCCTAAGAACTAACCGCAGGAGTCAGCTAGCGGCCATTAGCGAACCCTCGAAAGTGACCGCTATCGGCCAAAAGCAGACGTTCGTGAGCAGCCAAATGATCGAAGATGAGAGTTTCGAACAGACAGTTTTCCATCGAATCACTGCGGATGGCTTAAAAAGGGACGATGATTCGTAGATGCTGGTCTATGCTTGCTTTCGGTGCGGTCATAGGTAGTTACTTCAGCAAACCCTGAAGCCAGAAATGCAGAATGTAAATTACATACCGAATTTTTACTATGTGAGAAAAATAAACATATTGAAGATTTAACGCTAGGAGAAGTTGCTATGCTGACAGGAAGCATCGTCGCAACCGCGCCTAGTTATTCACCCAGCCTTTCACTAACCGGCCAAAAGCAGCCGTATCACTGACTGCTTACAGTGAAGACGCGCGAAGATAGATAGTGGATTCGATCGCTAATGCCAATGGAGTTCATTTCCATAATGAAGCGTGTTTAGAGGAAAAAGCGCCAACGTCGCACTGACGTCACTAAGTCGCACACTGGACTATCGTTTGTTGCCCTGAAACGCACTTAAGCTCAGGTCCACAAAGCTGCGTACTTTGGGGTCCATATAGCGGCTCGATGCGAATACGGCGTGGACCGGTGCAGGGATCTCCGCCCATCCGGAGAGCACGCAAGCTAAAGTGCCTTCGGCGACATGTGGCTCAGCCATGAAGCGAGGGAGTTGTGCGATCCCCAGCCCCTCAAGCGCTAGGTTTTTTGCGGCGATCGTGCTATTGACGGAACAGCGCGGAGCGGCCGTGACTTTCTCCGAATTCGTACCGTTTACCAGGCTCCAGTTCGAGCGGCCGCGCGTGGCCTTCATGATCAGATCATGATGCTTGAGATCGCTGACCGCGTTGATCCTCGATCCTTGCTTCAAGTAGTCCGGGGTTGCGTACAGCCCGTAGAACACCTCGCCCAGCTTGCGCGCCGACAGTCCCGAATCCTCGAGCGTGCCGACGCGAATGGCGACATCGAAGCCTTCATGAATGATGTCGACTAAACGGTTGGTGTATTCCGCTTCCACCGTCACCTTCGGAAACTGGCGCAGAAACGCGGCGATCCAACTATCCACTACCATAGTCCCGAACTCAGATCCGGCCGTGATTTTAAGCAGGCCCTTTGGCTCCCTAGATTGTTGCGCCACAGCCGCTTCAGCCGCCTCGGCGGCGGTCAGGATGCACATGGCCCGCTCGAAATAATCGCGTCCCACTTCAGTTACGCTCAGACGCCGAGTGGAGCGGATGAGCAATTGTGCACCGAGCTTTTCTTCCATACGTCGGACGATGCGACTGACTCGGGCTTTATCCGTGCCAAGTCGGTTCGCCGCCGTAGTGAAAGAGCCATCGGTGACAACGGCGACGAAGACTTTCATTTCCGGCAAATCAATTGATGTGTTCATAGACAACAGTCTGTGACTTTAGTATCCATTTATCAATGGGCCGATCGAATCTAAAGTGCGCTTCAGGCACTACAAGGTGCTGAATGTCTCTCGGCGGGTCCCGCCGAACCCCCATAGAAGGAATATTCAAGATGACCCAGACGATCGGAATCATTGGCTCGGGCTTGGTGGGCAAATCAGTCGCCCATCTTGCGGTCGCAGCAGGCTACAAGGTCGTGATCAGCAATTCCCGCGGCCCTGACTCCCTTTCCAAGTTGGTAAAGGAACTTGGGCCTCTCGCTCGTGCGGGCTCTGTCGAAGAGGCCATCGCCGCGGGCGATATCGTCTCGCTGGCCATTCCGCTTGCGAACTTCAAAACTCTGCCGGCCGACAAGTTCGTTGGCAAGGTGGTTATCGATCAAACCAATTACTACCCAGGCATGGGCGATTTTCGCCGGACCGATCTCGATCAGGGCAAATTAACTTCCAGCGAACTGATTCAGCAACACCTCAAAGACGCGAAGGTGGTTAAAGGTATCCATAACATTGGCTGGATCCATATGCAGTACAACGCTCGTCCCAAGGGCGATGCCGAACGTACCACCTTGCCCATCGCTGGTGACGACGCCGTTGCTAAGGAAATGATCACACGTTTCATAGAGGCTGTTGGGTACAACGTGGTCGATGCGGGTTCACTCGCCGACAGCTGGCGTATCGAACCCAACACGCCGATTTACTTCTGGCCCTACGCGCCTGAGGTTCCAGAAGGCTTGACCGAGCAAGAGGCCAAAGAAGTCTACCGTCAACGCGGCAAACCGCTTTCGCCAGAACAAGCTCGTCAATTGATCAGCACTACCAAGAGTCCGTCTCCCATCGGAGGAACGCTGGAAGGTCTTCCGCCCATCCATATTGCTCTGTTCCTTGAGCTGGCGAGTGCGAATACCGTCGAGGGGTAATGGTTCTAAACCGGGCGTCTTCATAGTTGGCGTCCGGTTCTTTTGAAGTCACACCGGTCCTATTTCAGATATGAACTGATGTATCTATAGACAACAGTCTGTCGTTCTACATGCTATATATCTATTTTCCATGCCTCCTTACAGTGATGTCTTTCACCGTAAGAAAGAGGGGCTGTGATGAAGATAGGAATACTGAACACCGGGAATCTTGGCAGCAGGCTAGCGCGGGCTTGGGGTGCCGCGAATCACCAGTTGGTGCTCGCCAAGGACGGCGAGGATCGCAAGATTGCGCCGTTGCTAGCCGAACTAGGCGAGCGGGCCCGCCATGGCTCCTTCGAACAAGCGGCTCAATTTGGCGAAGCTGTGTTGTTCTCGGTCTACTGGCCCAGGGCAGACGCTGTGATCGACGCGGTTGGCAGCGCACTCGACGGCAAGATCGTGATCGAAACCATGAATCCGCTCGGCGTCACTAACGAGTTTGTGCACTTTCATGACCATGCATTCATGCGTGACAACTCGACTGCCGAGTATCTGCAAAACCGCCTTCCGCGTGCGCGGGTGGTCAAGGCCTTCAGCCTGTTGGCGGCGCCGGTGCTGGAGGGTGCTGCCTGGTCTGCCTCGGCGTCCAAGCCTAACGTTTTCTACGCAACTGACGACCAGGAGGCAGGCCACGTCGCGCGCCGTTTGATTAAAGACGCGGGCTTCACGCCCATCAATGCAGGTCCTTTGAACGTCGCCCGCCAATTGGAGCAGCTCGGCGTTCTGCTGCACCACATCGCCGAACACGAATACAACGGCGATACCGATCTCATTCGGCTGGGTGTCTCGATTGTGGAGGCACTCCCTGGTCCCATCGTGCGCGAACGGATCTCCTGAGCTTTATGTAGATCACCCCACCAAGAATTCGAGTTTTAATGGAGTTTCAGATGCCACAATCGCTAATGGGAAAAACGGCCCTGGTGACAGGAGGGTCGCGGGGAATCGGTCGATCGATTGCAGAGCGCCTGGCGAAAGAAGGCGCAACAGTCGCCTTGACCTACAACGCAAGCAAGTCCGGCGCCGAGGAGGTGGTTGAAGCCATCGAGAGCGCCGATGGTAGTGCCTTCGCCCTTCATTCAGATCTGTCAGATGTTCAGGCTATCCCCACATTGTTCGAACAACTCGACCGTGAACTCATCAGACGAAACGGCAGTAAAGCGCTCGACATTCTTGTCAACAATGCCGGAAATTCCGGTTGGGGCAGTTTTCGGGATGCAACTCCGGACAATTGGGACGCCATCTTTGCAGTCCACGCTCGAGCGCCGTTTTTCGTCGTTCAAGCCGCACTTAGTCGTCTAAGCGATGGCGGGCGAATCATCAACATCACCTCCGGTGCCGGCGCGCGAGCCATGTCGGCAGTGCCGATCTATTCGATGGCCAAAGCCAGTATCAACAACCTGACCCATGCGCTTGCACAGGAATTGGGTCCGTACGGCATTACGGTGAATGCCGTGGCGCCGGGCTGGGTACGGACAGACATGAACGCGGCCGTACGTGAAAACGTCGACATGGTTAAAATGATCGAAGCTGACACCGCATTGGGCCGCTTCGGAGAAACTTCAGACATCGCCGCGGTCGTGGCGTATCTGGCGTGTGAGGAAAGCCGCTGGGTGACCGCCCAGGTCATTGAAGCAAGTGGTGGCTATAAGCTGTAAAGCTGCCCTTTCATCAGGACCGCGGCAGTGGATGAGTACTGCGTTTTGACCACGAAAGTCACTGCCTATAATGACATTCGATTGCTCATAGGGGCTCCCTGGTACGCGAAGGCGGTCCAACCTTCGCGTACGATTCCTCTCATGAATTTTTATTTGCTAAGCGAACGTCCCCTACTGGCCGCAAGCAGCGCCTCATGACGTACTGCTGTCGGCCAGACGCTGCCGTTTGTGACCTTAGTTGAGTGGTGATAGCAGCCAGCCCAAGGCGCTAGAAACGGCACTCGACTTGCATGACTCTTTGTTTCAACGCGACATAAAGGAATGAAATGAGGAAGGAGTGGCGTACAACCGGCAGCATTCACGAGAAGTATCTGCGTGCCGTATCTGATGGCGTCATACAACACGGGCAGAACTTGTCGCGCGGACATGGCGGAAATGCCGATCCCATAGCCTGCACGCTGATGGATGATGAGGCCTTGGTTGGCGGTGTCACAGGTCGAACTGAGTTTGGCCGTCTTTTTATCAGTTACCTATGGGTAGATACTCCATGGCGTGGGAAAGGCATCGGGACCGAGCTTTTGCACAGGCTTGAGGCACTTGCTCTAGAGCGTGGTTGCCATGAAGCGCTCATTGAGACCCTCGATGACAGCGTGGCGCACTGGTACAAGCGATGCGGCTACCGACTTGTCGCACATCTTCCTCAGTACTGCGGACCTTGGAATCGCCACACACTTTTGAAAAACTTGAAACCGCATGGCGATGACTGACTAAGGGCTTTCATGCTGTATGAGCCGTTTCAAGCCTGCTTTTGGCCGATAGCGACCGCTTACGAACGACCGCACTTGGCCGGAAGCGGTCGTCCGTGAGCGGCAGCTCTCGGCTAGACTTTGTGAAAACACATGCACCGTTTTGAAGTCTGCATTGATACGTAAATTCTGCCAGCGTTTGGTAAGTCTCTCTAAATGATTTCACACAGTCTCGGTCAACAACGGCCTCAAGATTGCATGTCAGTGCCGCGGAGTGGCTTAAGCACTATCGATCCGTCGATTAACACGATGCTCAGGCAATCACCCAAACCGACGTTCATTGTTGCAATTACATCCGGTGGAAGATCGATAATGACGTCTCCGCTCCCATCACCTGGATCTTGGGCATGTCACGATTGTCTGTACAGATTCACTCATAAGGGAAAGACCCTCGTTGAAATGATGGGGTGAGCCCACATCCTACGCCCGCATGTCCCCTGCTGAAAGCTATTGGCCGATAACTGCTACTGACTGCAATCAGCTTGCTGTAAGTGCTGACCTCCAATAAAATACAGTTCCAGTGTAAATATGCTCAAGGTCGTTCTTTCACTCGATTGCGAAGCAACAAGGGCTGTCTGTTCACACCGGATTGCCTGCACCACTCAAGCACCGACACGCCAAACCATCGATGAAAAGCCCGCGAGAATGTACTGACATCGGCGTAGCCCAGCAGGTGCGCTACTTGCGGCAGGCTGATTGTCGGGACCTGCAGGTATTTGCGCACCAATTGCTGGCGCGTCTCGTCCAGCAACTGCTGAAAAGAGGTGTTTTCCTCGGCCAGGTGGCGCTGCAAGGATCTCGGGGTGACGGCCATGCAATCGGCCACTCTGTCGATCGTCGCACGTCCGCTGGGCAACAGATTGCGCAGCAATTGCCTGACGTAGCCCGGCATGGCGTCGGTCGACAGGCGTTCAATGCCTGCCAAATGTTCAGCGATGAGCTGATGCAAGGCTTCACTGGCGCAATCCAGCGGCTGCGCGAGCACGCTGGCATTGAAGAGCAATCCCGAGTGCGCGGCTGAAAACGTCGGCGTGATGTTTAGCGCCTGCCGATAGAGGCCTTCATCCGCCAAAGGCGCATGGCGGAGCATGATTGCCTCGGGTTGCCACGGTTTACCGGCCAGGGTTTGCATCAGTCGCAGACCCACCCCGCACGCCAGTTCTTCGGCCTGCGCCAGGCCGTCGATCTCCTGCTCATCGGCTCGATAACCCAGTAACGCGATGTCGTCGACCAGCTCCAGATAGAGATGCGCTGCGCCGTTGTACAGGGCGAAATTGGCGCGCAGTTCGCGCAGCGCGTCGCCGACGGTGCGGGTGTTGTGAATCAGGAAAAACATGTCACCGAAGACGTCGACTCCCTGATGGAGGCCGAACTCCAGACCGAACAACGCGTTGTTCGAGCGCTGCCGGCACAGCGTCAACAAGCGGCAGTAATTGCGAAAGGACAGGATGTCTTCCGGGCGCTGCAGTGACGCGACATGCAGACACGCCTGGCGCAGCATCCGGTTCGGCTCCAGTCCCTGACGCCGGGCGAATGGATCGAAACCTGTCAGGCTGATGGCGCGAATGAACGGGTTGCAAGCCATGTCGATTTACCGAGGTAAGTGTTGTGTGCGTTGTTTCCACTGCTGCGGGCTGACCCCGTTCCAGCGGGTGAATGCCCGGGAAAATGCGCTCAGGTCGGCGTAACCCAACAGACCCGCTACTTGCGTCAGGCTGAGCGACGAATCGCACAGGTAGCGCGCGGCCATCGCTCGGCGCGTCTGGTCCAGCAACTCCTGAAATCCCGAGCCCTGAGCTTGAAGATAGCGCTGCAAGGTGCGTGGACTGATCATCATGTACTCGGCCATGTCACGCAGCGTGACCGGGCCGTGGGCCAGTTCATTACGCAACCTTTTTTGCAGGTAAGACGGCAACTCCTCCAGCGTCACGCGGGCCAGTTCGTCGATATGTTGCCGGGCCAATTGTCGGTATCTGACGTCTGTCGTGCCCAGCGGTGTCGTCAGTAATGACTCATCAAATACCCAGGCATTGACCGGGCTGTCGAAACGCGGCGCCACCCCGAGCAACGCGCGATAGGCCAGGCGATTGGCCGGAGCACTGTGGCGCAACAGCAGGGCTTTTGGTTGCCAGGCGTGCCCGAGCAGTTCGCGCAGCAGGCAACTGACGATACCCATCGCCAGTTCCACGGTCTGGCGGACCGAAATCAAGGTGCCATCCGTGACGTCGTAAAGCAGCAGGGCGTTGCCGGCCTGACGCTCAAGCTGCACGAGTGCGCCGTCGCTGAGGATGTGGAAATAACGTGTCAGCAAATTCAGCGCCTCGCCGACCGTGGCTGAACTGCGCATGGCGTAGAGCAGGGTGCCGAGACTTTGCGTGCCCTGGCGCAAGCCGAACTGCACGCCGAATAGCGGGTTGTGCGAGCGCTGGGCGCACAAGTCGATCAAGGCATTGAACTGCGCGCCGGACAGTCGAGCATCCAGAGGGTCTTCAGGCAGCTCAACCGCGGCCAGCGCCGAAGCCGGGTCGATGCCCTGACTGGCACAAAACGCCTTGAACCCCAACAGCGCAGTACCTCGAACCGTGGACATCCGCTCAACCCTCAGAATGACCGGCCGCCGCTGGCCGGAAAGAACTGGCACGATTTGCAAAAACGCTGGCGCGATCTGCAAAGCGTTCACCTCGCTCAGAGGGCCAGACTCGAAGCACCCATAACAATAAAACTGCGTTCAGCCCGCGGCTGGACGATGGAGGTGTTCGATGCGTCGGTTCCTGTTTGCTTTGCTCGCGGTCGCCCTGGTTTCGGGTGCGCTGTATTCGCAACACCGGCCAGCTGGCCACACGGTTGTCCATCATTCCAGTCACCCTCCGGTTGCCAGCATCAGCGATGCCTTCACCCATTTTTGAGCGTTAGAGCATCTTTTCCGGCACGCAGGCCTGCTCGCGCAATTGACCACCGGCCAGCGCGCCATGCAGGAACATTTGCTCAAGGGTTCGTGCCGAATCGGCGTTGGCGGCTCGCCCGCGCTGTTCGGCATCCACCAGGCCATACACCAGCGTGATGAACAGCTCGGTGAAAATCGCGGCGGTGATGTCGATGCGAAACAGCCCTTGCTGCTGGCCTCTCAGAAAAAATCCGTCCAGCGCCAACAGGTAAAACTGCCAGCGTGTGTCGCCCCGTTCGAAATCGAGAAAGTCGGGGCGGTAATGCGCCATCAGAAACGCCAGCAACTCGCGATGGGCGAGGTGTTCGCGGATCAATCGGCGTAACGCGTCCAGCGCCTGCAAATGCTGCAAACCGGCGCGGCGGATAATCAGATTGAGCGTTGCTTCGGCGTGTTCTTCCAGTCTTTGCACCAGGTTTTCCCGTGTACCGCAATAGCGGTGCAGGGTGGCCTTGCTCACGCCTGCCAATTGCGCCAGCTCTTTCATGGTTGCCCGCGGCCGGTTGACGACCGCCACGGTCAACGATTTGAGCAGGTGTTCTTCATGGGAAATCAAGTTCATCACCAAGCCTCAAGCGACCGTCACGTAAGATTCACACATTTCTCATATGAGACATTATTGACTCATTAGGATTTGGAAAGTAGCATTCGCACCAAATTCAATCAAGCCTCGGGTGAGTTATGGGCAATTTGCGTGCAGTTGGGATGGCGGGGTCGTTGGCAGTTGCCATTGCGCTGGCCGGGTGTGGACCAGCGAATGAACAGGCGGATATGGCTGAAGTGGCGCGTCCGGTAGAGGTGCTTGCAGTGAAGACTGAGCCGCTGGCACTGACGTCAGAGCTGCCGGGCCGGGTGGAACCGATGCGCGTTGCGGAAGTGCGTGCGCGGGTGCCGGGCATCGTGATGCAGAAGCGTTTTGAAGAAGGTGCTGATGTCAAAGCCGGCGACCTGCTGTTCCAGATCGACCCGGCACCGCTGAAAGCAGCCTTGTCTCGCGCCGAAGGTGAACTGGCCCGTGCGCAATCCGTTGCCCTTGAGGCTCAGGCACGGGTCAAGCGTTATGAACCGTTGGTGAAGATCGAAGCGGTCAGCCAGCAGGACTACGACAGCGCCATGGCCGATTTGCGCAGTGCTCAGGCGGCCACGCGTTCGGCCCAGGCTGATCTGCAAAGCGCCCGGTTGAACCTGGGTTATGCCTCGGTGACCGCGCCGATTTCCGGGCGTGTCGGTCGCGCACTGGTCACCGAAGGTGCCTTGGTCGGTCAGGGCGACGCAACGTTGATGGCGCGGATTCAGCAGCTGGATCCGGTATATGTCGACTTCACCCAATCGGCTGCTGACGCGCTGCGTCTGCGCGAATCGCTCAAGGGCGGCAAACTCTCCGCCGACGACAACAAGGCGTTGTCGATTCGTGTCGACGGCACTGCTTACGAGCGTCAGGGCGCCCTGATGTTTACCGATGTCGCCGTTGACCGCGGCACCGGCCAGGTGTCGTTGCGTGGCAAGTTCGCCAACAGCGACGGTGTGTTGCTGCCGGGCATGTTCGTGCGCGTGCGCACACCTCAAGGCACCGACAATCAGGCCATTCTCGTGCCACAGCGCTCGGTGCAGCGCGGCAGCGATGGCGGGGCGCAAGTCATGGTGGTCGGCGCCGACGGCCGCGCCGAAGCGCGCACTGTGGTGACCGGTTCCATGCAGGGTTCGCGTTGGCAGATCAGTGAAGGCCTGAAGGCTGGCGATCAGGTGATTGTCAGCGGCCTGAGTGGCCTGCAGGCAGGCGCCAAGGTCGCGCCTGCTCAGCCTCAAGCCCAGGCGCAGGCGCCTGAGTCGAAACAGTAAGGGCGCCGTCGCCGCGAGGATTTTCCGATGTCTCAGTTTTTCATCAAACGCCCGAACTTCGCCTGGGTGGTGGCGTTGTTCATCTCTCTGGCCGGTCTGCTGGTCATTCCGATGCTGCCGGTGGCGCAATACCCCAACGTCGCGCCGCCGCAGATCAAGGTGACGGCGACCTATCCCGGCGCCTCCGCGAAAGTGCTGGTGGACTCGGTCACCAGCGTGATCGAAGAGTCGCTCAACGGTGCGAAGAATCTGCTGTATTTCGAGTCGACCAACAACTCCAACGGTATTGCCGAGATCGCAGTGACGTTCCAGCCGGGTACCGACCCGCAGCTCGCTCAGGTTGACGTGCAAAACCGCCTGAAAAAAGCTGAAGCGCGGATGCCGCAAGCTGTGCTCACCCAGGGTCTGGAGGTGGAGCAGACCAGTGCCGGTTTCCTGCTGATCTATGCACTAAACTATAAGGAAGGCACCCAGCACAGCGACACCACCGCACTGGGCGACTACGCCGCGCGCAATATCAACAACGAGCTGCGCCGGGTTCCGGGCGTCGGCAAGCTGCAGTTCTTCTCCTCCGAAGCGGCGATGCGCGTCTGGCTCGATCCGCAGAAACTGGTGGGCTACGGGCTGTCCATCGACGACGTCAGCGCGGCCATCCGCGGCCAGAACGTACAAGTGCCGGCCGGCAGCTTCGGCAGTACGCCGACCAGCAGCCAGCAGGAACTGACCGCCACCCTGGCGGTGAAAGGTACGCTGGATAATCCGGAAGAATTCTCACGCATTGTCCTGCGTGCCAACGAGGACGGTTCCACGGTCAAACTGGGCGACGTCGCCCGCGTGGAAATCGGTCAGGAAAGTTACAACTTCAACTCGCGTCTCAATGGCAGACCTGCCGTGGCAGCGGCGATCCAGTTGTCGCCTGGCGCCAACGCGATCCAGACCGCAACGGCGGTCAAGCAGCGCCTGGCCGAACTGTCGGCGTACTTCCCGGATGACGTGGAATATTCCGTTCCTTACGACACCTCGCGTTTCGTTGATGTCGCGATCGAGAAGGTGATTCATACCCTGATCGAAGCGATGGTCCTGGTATTTCTGGTGATGTTCCTGTTCCTGCAGAACATCCGCTACACCCTGATTCCGTCGATCGTGGTACCGGTGTGTCTGCTCGGCACGCTGCTGATGATGTACGTGCTGGGCTTCTCGGTGAACATGATGACCATGTTCGGCATGGTGCTCGCCATCGGCATTCTGGTGGACGACGCAATTGTCGTGGTGGAGAACGTCGAACGGATCATGGCCGAGGAGGGCTTGTCGCCGGTCGATGCCACGGTGAAAGCCATGGGGCAGGTATCGGGCGCGATCATCGGTATCACCCTGGTGCTGTCGGCGGTGTTCATGCCGCTGGCGTTCATGTCCGGCTCGGTCGGTGTGATCTACCAGCAGTTCTCGGTATCGCTGGCGGTGTCGATTCTGTTCTCCGGTTTCCTTGCCCTGACGTTCACCCCGGCGCTGTGCGCCACACTGCTCAAGCCGATTCCACAAGGGCACCATGAAAAGCGCGGCTTCTTTGGCGCTTTCAACCGTGGCTTTGCCAAGCTCACCGATCGCTATTCGGTGCTGAACAACGGGCTGGTGGCGCGTGCCGGCCGGATGATGTTGGTGTACCTGGGCATTATCGCCATGCTCGGTTTCTTCTACCTGCGCCTGCCGGAATCCTTCGTGCCGGTGGAGGATCAGGGCTACATGATCGTCGACGTCCAGTTGCCGCCGGGCGCGACCCGCACCCGTACCGAAGCGACCGGCGAACAACTGGAGCGCTATCTGGCAACCCGCGACGGGGTTCAGTCGACGTTCCTGGTGTCCGGCTTCAGCTTTTCCGGGATGGGCGACAACGCAGCGCTGGCATTCCCGGTGTTCAAGGACTGGTCGGAACGTGGTGAAGATCAGTCGGCCATGGCGGAAGTCAATGCGCTGAACGAGCAATTTGCCGTGACCAACGACGGTGCGGTGATGGCCGTGCCACCGCCACCGATTGACGGTCTGGGCAACTCCGGTGGTTTCGCCTTGCGCCTGCAGGATCGTGCCGGTCTGGGCCGCGAAGCATTGCTCGCTGCCCGTGATCAGGTGCTAGGTCAGGCCAACGGCAATCCGAAAATTCTCTACGCAATGATGGAAGGTCTGGCCGAGTCGCCACAATTGCGCGTGGTGATCGACCGTGACAAGGCGCGCGCCCTGGGGGTGAGTTTTGAATCGATCAGCAGTGCGTTGTCTGCCGCGTTCGGTTCGGAGGTGATCAACGACTTCACCAACGCCGGCCGCCAGCAGCGCGTGGTGGTGCAGGCCGAGCAGGGCGACCGGATGACTCCGGAAAGCGTGCTCAAGCTTTATGTACACAACACCGCGGGCGATCTGGTGCCGCTCAGTGCCTTCGTCACCACGCATTGGGAGGAAGGTCCGGTTCAGGTGGTGCGCTACAACGGTTATCCGTCGGTGCGCATCGTCGGTGATGCGGGGCCGGGCTACAGCACCGGTGAAGCCATGGCGGAAATGGAGCGTATCGCCGCGCAATTGCCGGCCGGCTTCAGCTACGAGTGGACCGGTCTGTCCTATCAGGAGAAGGTCTCCAGCGGTCAGGCCACGCAGCTGTTCGCGCTGGCCATTCTGGTGGTGTTCCTGCTGCTGGTGGCGCTGTACGAGAGCTGGGCGATTCCGCTGACCGTAATGCTGATCGTGCCGATCGGCGCCATCGGTGCGGTACTCGCGGTGATGGTCGCCGGCATGCCCAACGACGTGTACTTCAAGGTCGGTTTGATCACCATCATCGGTCTGGCAGCGAAGAACGCGATTCTGATCGTCGAGTTCGCCAAGGAGCTTTGGGAGAAAGGTTACAGCCTGCGCGACGCCGCGATCGAGGCCGCACGGCTGCGCTTCCGGCCAATCGTGATGACGTCCATGGCGTTCATTCTCGGCGTAGTGCCGCTGGCACTGGCGACCGGGGCAGGGGCCGCAAGTCAGCGGGCGATCGGTACCGGGGTGATCGGCGGCATGCTCAGCGCGACGCTGCTGGGGGTGTTGTTTGTACCGATCTGTTTTGTCTGGGTGCTGTCGATGCTGCGCAGTAAACCGGCGCCCATTGAACAACCCGCTTTGACTCAGGAGTGACACATGCGTATTTCAGGATTTTCCACGCTGGTGATCGCCATGCTGCTGGCCGGTTGCTCGTTGGCGCCGACCTATGAGCGGCCCGTTGCACCGGTCGCGGACAACTGGGCGGGCGAGTCGCTGAAACAAGGGGCTGCGATCAACCAGCTGGCGTGGCAGACGTTCATCGTCGATCCCGACCTGCGCCGTCTGGTGGAGGTTGCGCTGGATAACAATCGCTCATTGCGCCAGACCCTTCTGGACATCGAGCAGGCTCGGGCGCAGTACCGCATTCAGCGGGCCGATCGGGTTCCCGGGCTGAATGCAAGTGCGTCCGGCAATCGCCAGCGCTTGCCCTCGGACTTGGCCAGCGACGGCCGGGCAGGGGTGGCCAGCCAGTATCAAGTCGGCCTGTCGCTGCCCGAATACGAGCTGGATCTGTTTGGCCGGGTAAAGAGCCTCAGCGACTCTGCGCTGCAGGAATATCTGGCCACCGAAGAAGCCGCCCGCGCCGCGCAGATCGCGCTGATCGCCGAAGTCAGCCAGGCCTATCTGGTTCATGACGGCGCCCAGCGTCGTCTGGATTTGACTCAACAAACCCTGAGCAGCCGCGAATACTCGTTCGCGCTGATCAGCCAGCGCCGCTCCAGCGGCACAGCGACTGCGCTGGATTATCAGGAAGCACTGGGGCTGGTGGAGCAGGCGCGGGCCGAGCAGGAACGCAATCTGCGCGAGAAGCAGCAGGCGTTCAACGCGCTGGTTTTGCTGCTGGGGACAAAGGATGCAGGGAAAGTGATTCCCGAGCGGCTGACGACGCAGCCGATGCTGGTGCAGGACATCGCCCCAGATACCACCTCGACGCTGATCGAGCGCCGGCCGGACATTCTTGCAGCCGAGCATCGACTGCAAGCGCGCAATGCAGACATCGGCGCGGCACGGGCGGCGTTCTTTCCGCGTATCAGCCTGACCGGCAGCTTTGGTACTTCCAGCGCGCAGATGTCCGGCCTGTTCGACGGTGGTTCGCGCTCCTGGAGTTTCGTGCCGAACCTTTCGCTGCCGTTGTTCGATGCCGGTCGCAACAGTGCCGGGCTGAGTCTGGCCGAAGCCCGCAAGGATTCAGCCGTGGCGGCCTATGAAGGCACGATTCAGACGGCGTTCCGCGAGGTCGCCGATGCATTGGCCGCCACCGACACCTTGCGCCGGGAGGAAGCCGCGCGCCGCGCACTGGCCAACACCAGCACTGAAACCCTGAGTCTGGCCAAGGCCCGTTATGAAGGCGGTATCGACAGCCACTTGCGTTATCTCGATGCCCAGCGCACCAGCTTCGTCAACGAGACAGCGTTCATCGAGGTCAGTACGCAGCGGCAGATCGCTCTGGTCGATCTGTTCCGTTCGCTGGGCGGAGGATGGTCCACGCCGACAACCGTCAGATAACGTCTGACAGAAGCTCCTTTGGGTTGGCGCATCCAACCTTTTTTTGCCCCGTGAACCGAAAGGTCACGGGGCTTTTTTTGGCGGGAAAAATGAGGATCAGGGGGCGGGCATGGCGGTGGCTGCGCCGTGCAGAAACATCTGTTCCAGCACGTTGGCCGAGTTGGCACTGGCAGCGCGTCCACGGCGCTCGGCATCGACCATGCCGAAGATCATGGTCAGGAACAGTTCGGTGAACACCGCTGCGGTGACATCGATGCGGAACGCGCCCAGTTGCTGGCCGCGCAGGAAAAAGGCATCGAGGGCGTCGGCATATGTCTGCCAGCGGTCGCCCTCACCATTGACCGCAAATGTGTCGGGGCGGTACTGAAAGAGCAGGAAAACCAGCATCTCCCGATGCGCCAGATGCTCGTTGATCAGACTGCGCAACGCCTGCACCGGCTCGCCGTGCAACAGGTCGGTGGTGGTGGTGATCTGGTTCAGCACCGTCTCACCGTGGCTTTCCATCATCTGCACCAGGTTGTCACGGGTGCCGCAAAAGCGATGCAGCGTAGCCTTGCTGACGCCAGCCGCTTCAGCCAGTTCCTTGAGCGTCGCCCGGGGGCGATCAACGATGGCCAAGGCCAGCGCCTTGATGAGTCGTTCGTCTTGAGGAGTCAGGGACATCAGTCGGTCTCGAATCGAATTTCAATACGCCGGATTGTGCAGGAAAAGCTCATTACTGCAACGAAAACCACCGAAATAGAGCAAATGAGTTCATCTGAGACAGTTTTTGTTCATCGCGCAGGCCCAATTACGCAGCGTTCGACTGTCATGAACTGCAAAAAGCCTGGCGCGATCTGCCAAGCTTTTGCGGCGCCCGTTGCCCAGAATCAAAACCCTCAATGGCAAAAGACACTGCATCTGGCTCCGCCCAGATGACGGAGGTTAGCGATGCGCCCGATTGTTTTTTCCTGCCTGGCCGTGACTCTCGTCTCTCTCGCCATTTACTCGATTCATAGCTTCTATTCGACCGGCTCGTACGGCGCGTTCAGCGCGGTGAGTTCGACGCTGCCGGCGCGCGCGCAGCCTGGATTGCCGGTTGTCAGCATCGGCGACGTATTCCGCAAGTTTTGAGATACGCCATGACTGACCAGGTCAATTACCGTTTCGAAGACGGCCTTGCGCTGTCCGCTCTGAACCGTGCGCCGTACAAGATCAATAAGGTGGCGGTGATCGGTGCCGGGACGCTGGGTGGTGGCATCGCGATGTGCTTCGCCGATGTCGGCATCGCCGTGGCGCTCAGGGATGTGGACAGGCGCACGCTGAACCGTGGCCTTCAACGCATCCACGAAAATTATCAGCACAACGTCCAGCGCGGACAGCTCAGCGCCGCACAAGTACAGCCGCGGATGGAGCTGTTATTCACCACGTTCGACTACGCAGACCTTTCGGATGCCGATCTGATCATTGAGGCGGCGTGCGAAAAGCTGGAAAGCAAACTCCAGGTGTTCCGCGCGCTGGATCAGGTCTGCAAAGCGGGCGCCATTTTCGCGACCCATTCGTCGTCGCTGGATATCGAAGCGCTGGCGAACACGGTTTCGCGGCCACAGGCTTTGATCGGCCTGCGTTTCTGCGGTCCGGCCACCGATATGCGACAGGTGGAAATTGTGCCTTGCCAGGCCACGGTGGCGGATGCGGTAACGGCGGTCGTGGAGATTGTCCGGCGTATCGGCAAACGGCCGGTTTTGTGCGGCAACGCTGCCGAGTCCAATTTTATCGAGGTGCACTGATGACTCACGATTTCGCCCAGAACTTTTCCCTCGCCGGCCGAACCGTATTGATCACCGGTGCCTCCAGCGGCATTGGTGCGCATCTGGCGCGGGTTGCTGCGCATGCTGGCGCCCGGGTGGTGCTGACGGCGCGGCGCGTGGATAAGCTTGCGCAAGTGGCCAAGGACATTGAGTGGGATTGCGGGCAGGCGCTGTCGGTTGAACTCGACGTGACCGATCGCGGCAGTGTCGAAGCCGCGTTCGATACGGCCCAAGCGCATTTCGGCGTGGTCGACGTGGTGCTCAACAACGCCGGAATCGGTAACGGTCAGCGCCCGCTGGAAATCAGCGAAGAACAGTGGCGCGCAATGCTGTCGACCAATCTGGACGGCGTCTGGCGTGTGGCCCAGGTTGCCGCGCAACGGCTGGCCACTGCCGGGCGCAGCGGCAGCATCGTCAACGTGGCGTCGATTCTAGGATTACGCGTCGGCACCGGTTACAGCCATTACAGCGCCGCGAAAGCCGGGGTCGTCCAGTTGACCAAATCCCTGGCACTGGAACTGGCGCGGTACAACATCCGGGTCAATGCCATTGCGCCGGGCTACTTCAAGACCGAGATGAACCAGGCTTTTTTTGAAGGCGAGAAGGGCAGCAACTACATCCGCGACCTGATCCCGATGCGGCGCCTGGGCCAGTTGCACGAACTGGCCGGACCGTTTTTGCTGTTGGCCAGCGATGCCGGGGCGTTCATGACCGGCAGCGTATTGGCGGTGGATGGCGGGCATCTGGTCAGCAGCGTGTGAGGATCGACTCAGTGACTGGCCACCAGCAAGGCCAGTGCCGTGCAAGCAGTCTCGGTTTCGGCTCGCAATCTTTCCAGATCACCGTGAGCCGACCAGGCGATGGTCAGCCCGTCCACCAGTTGGATCAGCAAGCGACTGGTCGCCTTTAAAAACGCTTCGTCCAACTCAGTTCCCATGACCCGCTGCAGCGCCTGCTCGGTGGCTTCAATCGCCACCGAGTAAATCTTGCTGGCCATTTGCGGGTCATTGCGCATTGCCCAGAAGAACAACTCGGTCTGCGCCCTGGCCGCATCCGGATGATCGATGAACCAGGTGATCAACTGCCGCAGAACTTCGGCAGCCGTCTCCGCCGCAGTGGTGCCGGCCGGTACCCGTTCCAGCGCTTGCGGGGGCAGGCTGAACAGCGATTCGTAGACGGCATAAAACAGGTCGTTCTTGGTATGGAACACGTAGTGCAACGAGGCCAACGGACAGCCGGCCTGCGCCGCGATACGGCGGGTCGTGGCATTGGCTACGCCGTGCTCGGCGATCACTCTGATCGTTGCTTCGACGAAATCCTGCCGGCGTAATTCAGCGCCCATTCTGGCCATGGTTCAGCAATCTCCCTTATTCCTGGCGCCCCGAAAACGAAGAGGGCGATGTCGACGCTTGCGGATCCTACAGCAACAAATCGCCAGACGTCATGAACGAAAACAGTATGTGAAACGGCTGCACCAATAATGGTAACAACTGTTTCGTTATTTCCCGTCTTGGTGCGTTCCGGCGAAACAAATGGAAACATTCTCCGACAGTTTTACTGCGCTGTGCGCCCGACGAGATCGCAAACGATTGATAAGAAACGACTAATTCCTGCCCCGCGTATCTTGGCACCGGGCTTGCTTTGATCACACGACTTGGTCATTTGATCAAGTCAGTTGATTAGGTTAGCGCAGGCAACGGGTTGCCACCGTCAAGACGACCCCCGTTGCTGATCAAGGCCCACGAGGATCCCTCCCATGAACACAGTGATTGAGCGCCCCCATAACAATTTTTCTACCGGCGTCGTAATCCGGCATCTGGTCGCAGTGGTCGCCGCTTCGGCGTTTTTCTGTACGGCACAGGCGGCAGACAAGGATCCTGCATTGCTCGGCAGCAAACTGACGCCCCTGGGCGGCGAGGCCGCTGCCAGCGCCGACGGGGTGATTCCCGCCTGGACAGCGCCCGGTCCTCAAGGTGGCAGTTGGAGCCACGGCCAAGTGCGCGGCCAGCAATGGAAGTTCAAGGATGACAAGCCGCTGTTCAGCATCGACTCGAGCAACGTCGCGAAGTACGCCAGCAAGCTTTCACCTGGCCAGGTGGAAATGTTCAAGAAGATTCCGGGCTACCGCATGGACGTGTATCCGACGCGACGCAGTTGCGGTGTGCCGGACTTCGTCGCGGAGAACACCAGGAAGAACGTCGGTTTCGCCAAGCTCGACGGTGACGGTCTGGCGCTGCAAGAAGCTTACGTGCCCGGTATTCCGTTTCCGTATCCGACCTCAGGTGCCGAGGTCATGTGGAACATGAAAATGCGCTACCGCGGCGTCGGTTTCGATATGTCGAAAACCGTTTCAGGGATTTCGCCACGCAAGGGCAGTGAAGACTGGCTGCGAACCTCCACCGACTGGTTCATGTACACGCCGTGGGGCGTGAAGGGCAGCGCGCTGTTCTCGGCATTCGATCGTCTGGAGGTCGCCACCTACTTCAGCTACACCGACCCCGCCGCATTGGCCGGACAAGCCGGGGTGGTCACGACCAAGGCTGGTGAGCAAGCCACCACGTTCTATTACTTCCCGGGCCAGCGCCGCGTGCGGCGCATGCCGGCATATTCCTACGACGCACCGCAGATCGGGCTGGACAATCAATACACCATCGATGAATCCAACGTGTTCTTCGGCCCCATGGACCGCTTCGACTGGAAGCTGCTGGGCAAGCAGGAAATGCTCGTGCCCTACAACTCGTTCGGGGTCTACGACAACTCGGCGAAGATCGAGGACGTGGCCAAACGCGACTTCATCGCTCCCGAATCACGTCGCTATGAGCTGCACCGCGTGTGGGTGGTCGAGGCCACTGTTCGCCAGGGCATGCGTCATCAGGCACCGAAGCGTCTGTTCTACATCGACGAAGACAGCTGGAACGCGCTGATGGCGGTGGACTACGACAAACAGGGGCAAATCTGGAAAGTTCGCGAGGGCTACACGATCCCGGTGTACGAGACCGGCACCTGCGACATGGAAGCCCAGGCGCAATACAACCTGGTTGACGGTCGCTATCTGTACGACATGACCTCCATCGGCACCGGCAAGAATGACCATCGCTGGCTGACCGACGGGGCGAGCAATCCGCGCCTGAAACGCGACTTCTACACCTCAGACAACCTGCGCGCCACCAGCGAACGCTGACCGCGGCTTTCGGGAGCAGACATGAAAAAAATAATCAGCAGAACCTCAGGTCTTGTCATCGCGTGTGCAACCCCATGGGCCATGGCGTTCACCTTTGAAACCGAAAACATTCGCGGCTCATTCGACTCCACCCTCGCCGTGGGCATGGGGCTGCGCACCGAATCGCGTGGTTGCAACCTCATCACCAGCAGCCCCGGCGGGCACAATCCACCCAGTGGCTGTCTGGCGCCCAGCGCCGGGATTGGTGATCAGGGCGACTTGAATTACGACCGGGGCGACCTGTTCACCAATTACATAAAAGGCACCCATGAGCTGGTGCTGAAGTTTCCCGAGGATTACACGTTCATGGCGCGCGGCAGCTGGATCCGCGACTTTGCCGCGACCGACACCAGCGGTGCGTTGTCGGCCGACCGCCCCGCAGGCGTCGGTAGCGACGGCCTGACCAGCAGCGCCCGCGACGATCTGGAGTTCAAGGCGCGCCTGCTGGATCTGTGGGTGAGCAAGAGCTTCGATGTCGGCGATCAGCGGGTTCGCGCTCGCCTGGGTAATCAGGTGATCAACTGGGGCGAGAGTCTATTCGCGGCCGGCGGCATCAACAACACCAACGCCTACGATGTCATGGCCTTGTCGCGCCCCGGTACCCAGCTCAAGGAAGCCTTGCTGCCGGCGCCGATGCTCAGCCTCGCGTCGGGGCTTGGCGCAGGAGTGAATATCGAGGCGTACTGGCAGTTCAACTGGAACAAAAGCGAATTGCCGCCAGTGGGCAGCTATTGGTCCACCACCCATGCGCTGGGCGAGGGCAGGGGGGCCTACGGGTACGATGAAAAAGAGGCGCGCAACGGCGGCCAATGGGGCGTATCGCTGCGCTGGCAGCCTGACAACACCGATCTCAACCTGGGTCTGTACGTGATGCGTTACCACGACAAACTGCCGTCACTGAGCGTGCAGGTGGATCCGCAAACCTTCGCCGTGTCGCCGACCTGGGAATATCCGGAAGACCGCATGATGTACGGCATCAGCGCCAACATGCCGGTCGGCGACTGGGCCTTGGGCACCGAGTTGTCCTACCGCCCCAAAGATGCGGTACCGCTCAACCCGGTCATCGACGCCTGCGCCGCCAACGGCGGCAAATGCTGGAAAGACGCAAAGAAACTGCAGTGGCACCTGACCGGCATCTACAGCATGACGCCGTCCAACTCGCCAACCTTGCTTGAATTCACCGGTGCCAGCACCGGCACCTTGTTGAGCGAACTGGTGGTCGTGAAATACCCCGGCCTGCATAACGACTACGCCGGGGAACCGATCGCCGCCGGCCTCAATACCTGGCAACTGGATCCGGCCATTGCGCCAAGCGCCAAGGGCAACAAAACCTCCTCCGGCATTAGCCTCGATTTGAGCCTGACCTACGACAACACGCTGATTCCCGGCTGGCAGGTCACGCCGGGCGTGTTCTATTCGCGCTCGATCAATGGACGCACTCCGAACCTGTCAGCCACCTTCACCGAAGACGCCAGCAGTATGAATCTGTACCTCAATTTCGTGCGCAATCCGGCGAGCTGGCAGATCTCGGCCAACTACGCAAAGTTCATGGGCGGCAAGACTCCTTACGATCAACTGCTGCGTGATCGCGATTACGTCGGCCTTGTGGTTTCCCGAACCCTGTGAGGCGCGCCGTGAACAGTTCCCTGAACCTCAAGCAAAACCCTGTGCGCGGCGTCCTGCCGCGCATCGAACAATGGCTGTTCTCGCACCGCCTGCTGACGTTGGCGAGTCTGGCGCTGTTCACTGTGGGCATGGCCTGGTTTGCCGTGCAGTTGCGCATGGAAGCCGGGTTTGAAAAGCAACTGCCCATCGGCCACGAATACATCGAAACCTTTGAGACCTACCGCAATGACTTGCTCGGCGCGAACCGGTTGACGGTGGTGGTCAAGGCGCACCAAGGGACGATCTGGAGTCAGCCAGCGCTCAAGCGTCTTTATGACGTCACCCAGGCGCTGATCTTTCTGCCCAACGTGTCACGCAGCAGCGTGCGTTCGTTGTGGACGCCCAACGCGTTCGTCAATGAAATCACCGAGGAGGGCTTTCGTGCCGACCCGCTGGTACCGGGGACGGTAACCCCGGAAAGTCTCGATGAGGCGAGCATTGCGATGATCGCCAACTCGACGGCGCAGGGCGGTTTTATCGGGACGCTGGTGGCTCGCGACCAGAGCAGCGCGATGATCACGGTCGATCTCAACGAGTTCGATGCCACCGGCCAGCGCCTGGATTATGTGGCGTACAACCAGGTGCTGGAGCAGCAGATTCGCCGTCAGTTCGAAGACCAGGATTTCGAGATCCAGATCATCGGCTTCGCCAAGCAGATCGGGGACATTGCCGTGGGTGCGTCGGCGGTTCTCGAGTTCTGTCTGCTGGCCTTGTTGCTGACGGCGGCTGCGGTGTACTGGTACTGCCATTCGCTACGCTTCACCTTGCTGGCGGTGGGTTGCTCGCTGGTGTCGCTGATCTGGCAGTTCGGCGCCTTGCGTCTGCTCGGTTACGGCCTGGATCCGCTGGCGGTGCTGGTGCCGTTTCTGGTGTTTGCCATCGGCGTGTCCCATGGCGTGCAACAAATCAACTTCATCGTTCGCGAGATCGCCTGCGGCAAGTCGGTGGAGGGCGCGGCGCGAGCCAGTTTCAGTGGGTTGCTGATTCCCGGCACGCTGGCGTTGGTCACCGCATTTGTATCGTTCGTGACATTGCTGTTGATCCCGATCCCCATGGTGCGAGAACTGGCAATCACCGCGTCATTGGGGGTCGCGTTCAAGATCGTCACCAATCTGGTGATGCTGCCGGTGGTGGCCTCGATGCTCAGCGTACAGGACGGTTACGCTGCGGCCGAGGAAGTTTCTCGCCAGCGCCGCGCTCGTTGGTTGCACGGTCTCGCACGTTTGAGCGTATGGCACAACGTGCGCTGGGTGCTGGGCATGGCGGTGCTGATCTTTGTCACAGCCGCCTGGCAAAGCCATGATCGAGTGGTCGGTTCCTTGCAGGCCGGCGCCCCGGAACTGCGCGAGGATGCGCGCTTCAATCGGGATGCGCTGTCGATCGCCAGCCATTACGACATCGGTCTGGACTGGCTCAGTGTGGTGTTCGAGGTCAAGGTCGAGGGTGGGGCGAACGACTGCGAAAACGTTGCGCTCGGCCAGTATCAGGACCGCTTCGTCTGGGCCATGCAAGGAGTGCCTGGTGTGGTCTCGGTGACTTCGTTTTCCAACAGCCTGCGTCAGTTCAACGAGGGTTATAACGAGGGCAACCCGAAAATGAACGCGGTGCCTATCGACCCGACCAACTACTCGTCGATGGCCGCCGAGGTGGCTCGCGTGCCCGGAATGATGCGGCCCGATTGCAGCATGACCGCGGTGCATCTGTTTCTCGCCGATCACAAGGCGACCACCATTCACCGGGTGATCGCGGCGGCCAAGGCGTTCCGTAGCCAGTTCACTCAGCCCGGAGTGAGTGTACGTCTGGCGTCCGGTAATGCCGGTGTGATTGCGGCGATCAACGAAGAGGTGGAACGCAGCGAGCTGCCGATGATGCTTTACGTCTATGGCGCAATCGCGCTGCTGGTATTTGTCGTCTATCGCGACTGGCGTGCCGTGCTGGTCTGCTGCCTGCCGCTGACCCTGGGTACTTTCATCGGCTACTGGTTCATGAAAGAACTGCAGATCGGCCTGACCATCGCCACCTTGCCGGTCATGGTGCTCGCCGTCGGCATCGGCGTGGATTACGCGTTCTACATCTACAACCGTTTGCAGCTGCATCAGGCCCTCGGCCAGCCGATCACCAAAGCTGTCGAGCACGCGCTGCTGGAGGTCGGCGTCGCCACGATTTTTACCGCCATCACCCTGGCGGTGGGCGTCGCCACCTGGGCGTTTTCCGATCTGAAGTTCCAGGCAGACATGGGCAAACTGTTGGCCTTCATGTTTCTGGTCAACATGATCATGGCCATGACCGTTCTCCCAGCCTTCGCCGTATGGCTGGAGCGGACATTCCCGCGGCGGCGCCCAGTGCGTCTGATCGGCTCACTGGTGCATTGAGGAGACAGCCATGCGAAACCTGATGCCTTTACTGGTTCTGATGTTGCCGACGCTGTTGCAGGCGTCATCCTTGTCGGCGGTTCCGGCGACCGTGACGGCCAGCGCCACAGCCGCGACGCTGTTGAGCGTTGCCCGCGCCGGGGAGCGAACCGTTGCCGTCGGCGATCACGGTGTGGTGCTGCTGTCGGACGATCACGGCGGGCATTTCCGCCAGGCGGCGTCCGTGCCGTTGTCCACGCCTCTGACCGGGGTGTCCTTCGTCGACGCCCGTCAGGGTTGGGCGGTGGGTCACTGGGGGGCGATTCTGGCCACTACTGACGGCGGCGACACCTGGCAGGTGCAGCGCCTGTCCAGTGCGGAAGATCGGCCGCTGTTTGCCGTGCACTTTTTCAATCCGCAGCAAGGGGTGGCGGTGGGGCTGTGGTCGCTGGTACTGACCACCGATGACGGCGGCAAGACCTGGACCGAGCAGCAACTTGAAGCTCCGCCAGGATCGAAGCGCGCCGACCTGAACCTGATGGGGCTGTTTGCCGATCGAGAAGGGCGCTTGTACGCCACCGCCGAACGCGGCCAGTTATTGCGCTCGGACGATCAGGGCAAGCACTGGCGCTATATCGATACCGGTTACAGCGGCACGTTGTGGACGGGTGCGGTGCTGGGCGACGGCTCGCTGCTGGTGGGCGGGCAACGCGGCACGTTGCTGCACGGCTCCGCCGACGGCGCACGCTGGCAGCGCGTACCGCTGCAGAGCAAGAGCTCGGTCACCGCCATCGATGTTTCCGGGCAGACAGTCATTGCGGTAGGGCTCGACGGCTTGCTCGTGCGCAGTGACAACGGTGGCCAAAGTTTCCATGAGCAACCCAGCGGCGACGGGGTTTCGCTCACGGCGACACTGCTGAACGGGGATGGCTCGCCGATCGTGTTTTCCCGTAGAGGCGTCGTTTCTCGGCGCTGATACCCGGGTGGATGTCGGGAGGCCGGCGCCATGCTGGATTCCCGGCAGTTCAGCGCGATTTTTTCTCAAACAAACTGCTGATTTTCGGCCGGTTTTCCCGTGCCTGAAGAAGTCTTTGCACGCTCGAAATAATAAACATAACGTGTGTTGCGTTAAATAATTTTGCTTGTTAGAGTCGATGACAAATAACAAGACGCAGCACGTTGCAAGCGCAGCGGCTGCCACTCTCGATGGAGGTACTTTGATGATCTCGCTTAAGTCGACACTCACCCTGCCAGCCGCCGGACTCACCGGTTTCGAAACCCCGCTGACAGAAGAGGAGGCTGCGATTCAGGCCTCCGTGCACCGCTTCGCCAAAGAAGTGTTGCGGCCATTGGGTCGCGAGCTGGATCGCATGACCGCCGAAGAGGTGGTTGCCCCCGGCTCGCCTTACTACTCGCTGTTTGCCGAATTCGCCAAACTCGGCCTCGACCCTGCGCTGTTGGCGCAGTTGCCGCCGGACATGGCGGTGCGGATCGAATCGCTGATCGGTGAAGAACTCGGTTGGGGTGATGCCGGGCTGGCGATCTCTTTGGGCTGCGCCGGTTTCCCTCTGCAAATGGCCGTTGCCGCCGGCAATGCCGAACTGGTCGAACTCTGCCAGGGCCGGATCGGCTGCTGGATGGCCACCCAACCCGACCGTGGCAGCGACAACCAGATCTTCGACATGGCGCGGGACTGGCCAGCGGGCAAGCCCGGCAATATCGGTAACCTGACCGCCAAAGTAGTTGGCGATGAAGTCATCCTCAACGGCCAGAGCTCGGCGTGGGTCTCCAACGGCGTCATCGCTCAGGTCGCACTGGGCTTGATCTGCGCCGATTACGGTGACGGTTTTTACGATGAGAATGGCCGGCCACACGGGATTGCGCTGATTATTCCGCTCGATCTCAAGGGCGTGTCCAAAGGCAAGCCGCTGGACAAAATCGGGCAGCGCTCCTTGCCCCAAGGCGAAATCTACTTCGACAGCGTACGTGTGCCCCGGCGCTTTGCTATCGCCGAGCGCGACAACTACTACGGCGCCGTCAGTTCCTCCTGGTCGTTCGCCGGCACCCACATGGGGCAGGTGTTTACCGGCGTCGCACGTGCCGCCTTCGAAATGGCCCTGCAGTACTGCCATGAACGCCGCCAGGGCGGGCATCCGTTGATCGACCACCAGATGACCCGCCTGCGTCTGGGCGACATGTTGCGTCGGGTCGAAACGGCCCGTGCGGTCGCCCGCCGTTCGCTGAGCTTCGCGCGCCTTTCACCGCAAACCCATCCGTACGCTACCGCCTCCGCCAAGGTCACGGTGACCGAAGAGGCAATGGCTGTTGTGCAGGAAGCTTTCCGTCTGTTCGGCGGCAATGGCACCACCCGTGAATACCCGATCGAAAAACTCTTGCGTGACACCCAGTCGTCATTGATCGAGGACGGCGAAAACCGCGTCCTGACCATGCGCTTGGGGCTGCTTGCCCAGCAGCTGTACGCCGAAGGTTGGGCCAACAACTGATTCTGCATTCACCCGACATTACTCATCCAAAAACAACAAATGAGGTAAATCCCGATGGCCAAATATCCTGTCGTTGTCTACGGCGCCAGTGGTTACACCGGCATGCTGATCATGGACTGGTTGATCGACCAGCACATCCCGTTCACCGCCGTTGCGCGCAACGCCGCGCGGGCTCAGGAAATGATGGCGCAACGTGTCGTCGGTCTGGAGTCGGCCACTTACGAAATCATTGAATGCGTCCACGAGGTCGACGCGCTGGTCTCGGTGTTCAAAGGTGCGCGCGTGGTGTGCAACACAGTCGGCCCGTTCATCAATTTTGGCCTGACTGCCGTGGAAGCGGCCTTGAAAGCTGGCTGCCATTATCTGGATCCGGCCGGCGAGCAGGCGCACATCCGGGCCTTGCGCGACCAGTTCGGCGAGTTGTATCGCCAGGCCGGGCTGCTGCTGTCGCCATCGTTGGCGTACATGTACACCTACGCCGAGATCGCCGCCGAACTGGCCCTGGAGACGCCGGGTGTCGATTCGCTGGAAACCGCGACCCTGACCCGTGGCCCACGCACCGGTGCCGCCGGGGTGACTGTCGGTTCTACGGCGACCATTTTCGAAGGCGTGCGTTACCCCGGTGCCTACCTGTGGGAGAAGGAACTGGTGCCTTATGCACCGAACGCCAGCTTCAACGTGGTCTGCCCCGATCTGCTGGAAGCGGTGTTCTGCCTGCCTTGGGGCGGCACCTCGCTGCCAGTGTTCTTCGAGGACGATGGCCGGGTGCGCAGTTGCATGTCCTGTGTCGGCTTCTACGACAACCCGGTGATGAAAATGGTCCACGGCCTGGGCGAGAAGTGGGAAGCCGAATACAAGCACCTGCCCAAAGAACAGCAGGACGCGGTGATTCAGAGCCTAGTGCAATCGACCACCCCGAGCATGCCACCGCGTGAGCGCAGCACCCTGCAACGTACCGTAGACTTCGCGATCGGCCGCGGTCAACTGACAGCGGTGCGTGCCACCGTGCATGGCATCACGCCGTACATCGCCACCGGCGCCTTGCACGCCGCAGCCGTGGTCAAGCTGTTGAATAACGACACCGCCAAGACCGGTTTCGCCTCGTCCTCGAAAGCCTTCGGTCATCGCTACCTGCTGGGCTTCCTTGAACAGCGTGGCCTGGCCCGCGCAACCGTTACTCAACTGTGAAGTGACTAACATGGCGATTATTGATTTCTTTGACCGTGGCTGGCGGATCAATCCGTACGGCGCGGCGTACATCCAGGACGGTCGGGTATTCACCTTCACCGAAGTCCGCCACCTGTCCTGCCGGATCGCCAACGCATTGTTGGCGGCCGGTTTACCCAGCGGCACGAAAGGTGCAGTCTGGTCCGCCAACGACGCGGTGGCCTGGACCTGCACCCTGGGACTCTGGCGCGCCAATCTGTGCTGGATTCCCGTCGGCGCACGCAACAGCGCCGAAGAGAACCGTCACGTGCTCGATGCCTTCGACTGCGAGGTGCTGTTTTTTCAGCGAGAGTTCGCGCCGATCATCGACGCATTGCGTCCGAGCCTGCCGAAAATCCGTTTGTGGATCTGCATCGACGAGCACCTGCCGGGGGCGCCGTCGCTCAAGTCCTGGATTGATGATCAGCCGGTCACGGCACCGGAGGTCGAGTATCAACTGGACGATGTCGTGGCACTCTCGCCAACCGGCGGCACCACCGGGCTGCCCAAGGGGGTGATGAACACCCATCGCAGTATCCAGACGTTCTGCGCGCACTTCATGATCAATTTCCCTTACGGGGATGACCATCCGCCAGTCAACCTGGCGGCGGCGCCGATGACCCACACCGCTGGCACGCTGTCGCTGCCGTGCACCTCGCGGGGCGGCACCGTGGTGATCATTACCAAACCGGATCCGGCGCTGATGCTGGCAATGATCCCGAAGTACAAGGTCACCGAAACCTTTTTGCCGCCGACCGTGATCTATCGACTGTTGGATGTGCCGGATCTGGCGCAGAAGGTCGATTTCAGCTCGCTGAAGTATTTCCTGTACGGCGCGGCGCCGATGTCGGTGGACAAACTCAAGCAAGCCATCGAGACCTTCGGCCCGGTGATGGCCGGCGGTTACGGCCAGACGGAAGCCCCAGCCTCGATCTCCAACCTGCCGCCCGCCGAGCATCTGCACGGAGGACGCCTGGCATCGGACGAGCGTCTGTCTTCGGTGGGCCGGCCTAATCCGCTGGTGCGCGTGGAAATCCTCAGCGACGCTGGGGACATCCTCGGTCAGGGTCAAACCGGCGAAATCTGTGTACGCGGCGATCTGGTGATGAAGGGGTATTACAAGGACCCGCAGAAAACCGCAGAAACCATCATCGATGGCTGGCTGCACACCGGCGACATCGGCCACGTTGATGCGCACGGCTACCTGCACATTACCGACCGCAAGAAAGACATGATCATCTCCGGCGGATTCAACGTTTATCCCAGTGAAGTCGAGCAAGTGCTGTGGAGTCATCCGGCGGTGCAGGACTGCGCGGTCATCGGTGTGCCGGATGAGCAATGGGGCGAGGGCGTGAAAGCCGTGGTCGAGTTGAGCGCCGGGCATACCGTCACCGCCGAGGAGTTGATCGAGCTGTGCAAGAGCCGGCTCGGCTCGGTCAAGTCGCCGAAAACCGTGGATTTCATTGATGCATTGCCGCGCAGCCCGGTCGGCAAGGTGCTGAAGAAAGATCTGCGTGCCCATTACTGGCAAAACGTTGAGCGGCGTATCTGAGGGGAATGATGTGATGGAACCTATCTACATCGCCGGCATTGCCATGACCGAGTTCGGTCGTCACCTGGACCGCAGCCTTCAGGATCTGGCGCTGGAGGCCTTACAAGGCGCACTCGCCGACTCCGGTGCCCTGCGCGCCGATATCGGTGCGGTGTTCTACGCCGGGATCACCAACGGTCATCTGCAAGGACAACTGTCGATTCCCGGGCAGGTGCTGTGCAGCAAGATCGGCCTCGAAGGGGTGCCGGTGTACAACGTCGAAAACGCTTGTGCCTCGGGCAGTACCGCGGTTCATCTGGCGGTGCAGAGCTTGCGCTCAGGAGCTACCGACGTGGCCCTGGCGTTGGGCGCGGAGAAAATGAACGTGCCGGACAAGGCGCGGGCGCTGGCTCTGTTCGAAACCGGCTGGGATGTTTCCACCGCCGAGGAAAACTACGCGACGCTGGTGAAAATGGGCGAGGGCATCGTGGTGCCGACGGGCTCGGAATCCGATCGTCCATACAGCAAGTTCATGGCCATCTATGCCGCCATGTGTCGCTGGCACATGAAGACCTACGGCACCACTCAGCGACAGATTGCGGCGGTATGCGCCAAGAACCATCAACACTCGGTGCACAACCCGTATTCGCAGTTTCGCAAGACCTTCACCATTGAGGAAGTGCTCGCCGCGCCGCCGATTACCTATCCGATCACACTGCCGATGTGTGCGCCGTTATCCGACGGCGCGGCCGCCGCGATTCTCTGTACCGAGGCGGGACTGAAACGCATCGGTGCCGACCCGAAACGTTGTGTACGGATCGCCGCCAGCGTGATCCGCAGCTTCACCCTGCGCGGGCTCGATGAGCCGCACAAGCACGTCAGCCTATTGGCAGCGCGTGAAGCCTACGAAATCGCCGGCCTTGGCCCGCAGGACATGCACGTGGCCGAAGTGCACGACGCCTCGGCCATGGGCGAAATCATCCAGGCGGAAAACCTCGGGCTTGCGCCGCTGGGGGAGGGTGGTGTGTGTGCCGAACGCGGCGATTTCACCCTGGGTGGTCGCCTGCCGATCAATCCCTCCGGGGGCCTGGAATCCAAGGGCCATCCGCTGGGTGCGACAGGGATCGGCCAGTTGTACGAGCTGACCACCCAGTTGCGAGGGGAGGCCGGTGCACGCCAGGTACCCGGTGCGCGGTATGCCATCCAGGAAAACGGTGGCGGGCTGCAGGGTGTCGAGGAAGCCGCCGTCGCTATTCACATCCTGAGTCGATAGGAGCACATCACATGTCCATGACCTACCTATCACGAGAGCTGGAAAGCCACTTCGCCGGCGGGCATTTCCGTCGGCTGGGTGGCTGGGTCGAAACCCCGGCTGATCTGCAACCCGAGCTCGAGGGCGATGTCAGCGCGGACGTCATCGTGATCGGTGCCGGTTTCGCCGGGCTGTCCACCGCCCTGGAACTGACGGCGTTGGGGGCCACGGTTGTGGTGCTGGAGCAAGCGTTTGCCGGTTTCGGCGCCAGCGGGCGGAACGCCGGCTATCTGGGTGGCAGCATCGGCATCGAGTTCGAGTTGTTCTTGAAACGTGTCGGCAAGGAAAAAGCGCAAAACATCGTCAGGTTCTATGACGAAGCGGTCGCCTACGTCGAAGGTCGATTGCGCGAACTGGGGATCGACTGCGACTACAACGCCTCGGGCATCATCAGGGCGGGCATCCATCCGTCGCAGAAGAAAAGGCTGCGCAAAAGCATGGCCGTGGGCCACGAATTGGGTTCGCCAACCGAGTTTCTGGATCAGGCACAAATGCGCGCGCGGGGGATTCCACCGGCCTTTCTGTTTGGCTGCCTGCAACGCCACGGCGGTACCCTGGACCCTGGCAAATACGTGATGGGCCTGCGCCGCGGTGCACTCCAGGCGGGGGTGAGGCTGTATGAAAACACCACGCTTGAGTCGTACTCCGACGGGCCGACGATCACCTGCCGGACGCCACGCGGGCGGGCGAGCGCGCCAATAGTGGTGCTGGCCACCAATGCCTTTACGCCGCAGCTCGGACTTCTGCGCGACAAAGTCGTACCATTTCGGGTGTCGGCGGTCGAAACCGAGCCATTGACACCACAACAGTTGGCATCGCTGGGCTGGGCAGGGCGGGAAGGGTTGACCACGCCGCACCTGGTGATGGAAAGCCATCGCCTGACCGCACGCAATACGCTGCTGATGACCACCAAACGGCTGGGTTATGCCTACGGCTCGAAAACCCCGAACATTCCCGATGAGGTGACCTACCGCGCGTTGCAAGACAACCTTGGCGTGCGTTTCCCGATGTTGCGCGGTGTCGGCATTCAAGCGTGCTGGAGTGGTTACGTCAGCATGGCCTACGACGCGTTGCCGGTGGTGGGCGAAACCGGGTCGCACCACAACATTCTCTACACCGCGGGTTGCTCCGGACACGGTGTCGCCTCGCAGTCGCTGGTCGGCCATCTGCTGGCGGAAAGAATCGGCGGTATCGAGCATCCGCTGCTCGCCGCGCTGCGGCATAAAACCCCGAAAACCCTGCCCGAACCGCTGCAGTGGTGCGCCGTGAATGTGGCGCTGGGGGGAGCACATCTGCTGGACGAATACACCAACCGCAAAGTTGCGCGCCCTCATGCCTGACGGTTGAGGCTTATAGAACCAACACGCTGATTTTCCGTGGTGACGCTGACCTTGAAGTCCTGGGTCCGGCAGGCGTTCGCCTGCAGAAAGACAAACGAATGTTTGCGTTTTCGTCACCATTTTTTACTGCCGCACCCACGCTCGGCTACGGGCGTTCAATCCAACAATAACGTGATGTGAGGCCTCGAACATGAGCACTGACGCCCCTCCCGATCTGAAGCGAAGACAATTACTCAAACTGGCCGGTGCGACCGCCGCCGTGGGATCGATAGGTTTGAACCTTGGCCTGGCCAATGCTGACGATGCGCTGCAAAAAGACAGTCCGGACGATGTGTTTGACGTGGTGATCATCGGTGCCGGCCTGGCTGGTTTGACCGCCGCCCGTGATCTGCATCTGGCAGGTTGTGAGTCGCTGCTGGTGCTTGAAGCGCGCGATCGTGTCGGCGGCCGCACCCTCAATCATGACTTGGGCTCCGGCTACATCTCCGAAGCCGGAGGTCAGTGGATCGGTCCCGGACAAACCGCCGTAGCGGATCTGGCCCGTGAGCTTGAGGTCGGTACCTTTCCCAGTTTCTATGACGGGGAAACCGTGATCCTTGGGGGCGATGGACGTGTAGCCGTCGATTTGAAAGGCACCTTCGGTACCGACGAAAGCGTCTCGGCAAAACTCAGCGAGCTGTCGCGTGATGTGCCGTGCGGGGCGCCATGGAAATCCCCCAGGGTGGCCGAACTGGACAAGCTCTCGGCGGGCGACTGGCTCGCTCAGCAAAACATCAAGCCGGAAGACCGCGCAGGGTGGAATGCCAGCTTCCTCCTGACCTGCGGTGTCACGCCGGCAAAGATGGGCTTCTTGCATTTTCTGTCGATGATCAATTCGGCCGGAAGCGAATACATGCGGCTCGATTCGATCAAGGACAGCGCGCAAGGCACACGGATCGTCGGCGGTTCACAGGTTCTCAGCAGCAAAATGGCGAAATTGCTGGGCGACAAGGTTCTCTTGTCGTGCCCGGTGCGCAAAATTGCTGACTGGAACCGCGACATCGTCAGACTGCAAACGGATCAGGGCGAGATCCGCGCCCGCCGGGTGATCATAGCGATTCATCCCGCGCTGTGCCAACGCCTGCAATTCGATCCACCGCTGCCCGAAGCTCGCGCCGCCCTGCAGCGGGCCTGGCCAGCGCACTCGCCGGCACGCAAGACCGCAATGGTTTACCCGCGGCCTTTCTGGCGCGACAAGGGCTTGAACGGCCACATCATTCAGGTCGGCGGGCCGGTCATCTGGGCTTACGACAACTCGCCGCCAGACGGAGAAATCGGCGTGATCAACGCATTCATTCTGAATGCCGCCGCCCCCACCGACCCCGAAGCCGCGAAGCGTGTGCAGACCGAAATCTATGCACGCGCCCTGGGGGACGCAGCGCTTGAGCCGGTTTCCTACCACGATCACGACTGGGCGCATTTCGACCCGTGGACCATCACGTGCGTGTCGCCGATTCCCCCCGGTTTCTGGTCGACACATGGCGAGGCACTGCGTCCGCCGTGCGGCAATCTGTTCTGGTCGGGCAGCGAAACCGCTGACATCTGGGCAGGTTACATGGACGGTGCCGTGCGCGCCGGACGCCACAGCGCCTTGCAGGTGCTCAACGCGTTACGTCGGGCATAGGAGGCGGCAATGAAAAAAATCATAGCGCTTGGCGTCATCGCGGTCATTGCGGTGCTGGTGGCGGTTTTCGGCCGTGATCTGCTCGACCTGTATCGGCTGCAGACTTACATCACGACCTCCACGGAGGCCTATCAGGCCGAACGCGGAAACTGGCCACACCTGACCGATGCCTGCACCGGTTGCCATGGCAGCCACGGTAACTCGCTGAACCCGACGTATCCGAGCCTGGCCGGGCAACCCGCCGCGTATCTGTCTGCCCAGTTGCGCAACTTCGCGAGCGGGCAACGGCTTGCGCCCCACATGGGGCCGCTGGCGATGACCCTCAGCCCGGATGAAATTGATCTGCTGGCGAAGTTCTATGCCCGGCAATCGGTAGGTGCCGATGCGGCTGTCAGCCCTGACGAGGGGCTGAAGGGTCAGGGCAAACAACTGGTGCAAACCCGCGGTTGCACCGCCTGTCATGGTGCCCAACTGATGGGTCACGACGCATTCCCGCGACTGGCTTCACAAGGCCAGGACTACCTTTTGGCCCAGCTCAACGCTTTTGCCAGCGGCAAGCGAATTGAGCCCACTGGCGCGATGCAAGCCATGGCAGCGGCGCTTTCAGCGCAGGAGCGCCAGGCAATTGCGGCTTACCTGGCTGCACTGGTTCCTCAACCCCGCTAACCCATCAAATTTTCTGTCAGCTGTACCGAGGCTATCGTTATGGAACCGAGAAATATCGTGCTGTGCCTTGCCTGTTTCTTGCTGCTTGCCAATGGTCTGACCTTTGGCATCAGGTTTCTGAAGAAGAGAAACCTGCTACTGGCTCTGGAGTGGTTTGTGGTTGCCTTTTCCGCGACAAACTTCTTGATCTTCTTCCTGACAGGATCGGAGCATGCGTACCTGATTTCATACGTCTGCGACGCGTTCTCCAGAGCCTTCGGAATTCCACTGATTACCGTGCTCGGGCTGATGGCGGTAACGCATGCGTACAAGCCCTCCGTGAGCAAGGAGCTCATGATGTTTGCCGGCGCTCTGTTGGGCACGCTCGCGTTGATCTCTACCAAGGTCCTGGTCACGCTCCTACCGTATTTCTACGTGCTGATGTGGGTGATGTTTTCGGTCTACCTGGTGTATTTCGCGGTACGCCTGGCAAATGCCGGAGAGTCATTGCATGCGATCGGTGTGATGTTTGGCATGCTCGCCTCACTGACCATTGCCTGCATCTACGACTTCTACAAGATCCCCGGCGACGACAGCAATGTGCTGCTCAACTTCTACGTGCTTGCACTGACGACCTGGGCTTATCTGCTGGTGCACCTGTATTACGCGTATTGCGCGCTGGAGCGCGCGAAGGGCGCAATGACAGTTCTGCAAACGCGCTGAGGGGGAGTTGAAGTGCTCGAAGCCGCCGTTCTGGCGGCTTTTTTGCGTGATGCGGAGTAGGGCGGTGGGTATCCTTGCCCGGGCAGGATCAAGAGTTCAGCTTGGCCAGATAATGCGCCACGGCCTTGATGTCCTCATCGGACAGGGTGCCCGCCATGGCATTCATGGCCTGCGTCGGATCGGTGCGTTGGCCACGTTTGAAAGCGCTCAGTTGATCGCTCAGATAAAGCTGCCCTTGTCCGGCGATACGCGGAGCCAGGGGGCCGCCAGAGAGTTTTTCGCCGTGGCAGGCTGCACAACCATTGGCGGCGACCACACGCTCACCGCGCTGGTCCAGTGCATCATCCTTCGCCGGGACTTCAGTCACGCCTGGTTGCTGTTCGGCAAAATAACTGGCCAGGCGCTTGATCTGCTCGTCGGTCAGATTGGCCGCCAGCGGCTGCATCTGGGCATTGTGGCGACGCCCTTCGGAAAACGCGCGCAACTGGTTTTCGATGTACGCCGCGGGCTGCCCTGCAAGCGCTGCGTATTGAGCGTCGCGGGGTTGACCGTTGGCGCCATGGCAAAGCGCGCAGGTGTCCTGCAACTGTGGCCACGCACCGCCGTTGGCCTGGTACGCAGCGTCGTGCTGATCCACGGCCTGCATGAAACGATAGCCCGCCCACAGTTCCGGACCGGAAATCGCTATTGATCCGGCCAACGCCGCGCTCACGGCGATGGCTCCAAACACCATAGTCCGCTTCATCAGGCGTTCCTCCGCGGTTGAAGCAACGCCTGCAGCGCTTCCATGGCCGCGCGGCGTCCGGCACGGACCGCACCGTCCATTGCCCCGGCCCAGATCTCCGCAGTCTCGGTCCCCGACCAGATCAGGCGACCGACCGCCGGTCTCAGGTACTCGCCCCATTGCGTCCAGAAACCGGGAGGCATAGGGGATATACAACTCAAACTCCACGAATCGATCTTGCCCCAGTCCAGATCATGAAACTGAATCGGGTGTAGGGCCTGTTCGCCCATGGCGCTGGCGTAAATCGCCGACAGGGTATCCTGCGCCGTTTTCGGGTCATGGGGTAATTGTCCGGTCCTGACGAAGCCGCTCAGCACGCCAAGGCTGCCGTCCGCCGGGGAGTTGTCAAAGGCCCAGATCAGCGGACCGTCCACTGGCACAATCTGCCCATTGAGGCCTTGGTCGCGCCAGAACGGGCGCTCATAGACGTGCACGGTCTTGCGCATCGGTGCATGGGCCGGCCAATGCCGCTGCAGCTCGGCACGCCCGGACGGCAGGGGCGGATCAAAGACGATCTGATTGCACAGCGCCGGGCTCAGCGCAGCAATTACCTGCCGCGTGCGGATGATGCCCTGATCGGTGTGCAACTCGACGACATCACGATCCCAACCGACAATCTTGCGCACCGGGCACGCCAACCGAATTTTATCTCCGAGAGCATGCGCCATCTTCAAACTGAGAATTTGCGAGCCGCCAGCCAGACGAGATTCCTGCGCACCACCCTGGACCCCTTCGAGCTTTTCGAGGCGGCAGTCCGAGGAGTTGATCATCGCCAGGTAATGCAAAAGCCCCATGCCGGCCGGCGTGGTACCGAAGGTGAGGCTCACGGACATGTTGAAGCCGATCTTGTCGACGTTGCTGATGCCTTGACCGGCCAGCCATTGGCCAATCGACAGTTTGTCCAGCTCAGCCGCGTCCTTGGCTTTCCACGGCGCTTTGCTGGGGACGCCTTCGGCGAGCTTGTTCAGTTTTGCGACGACTTCGGTATTGGAATTCGGCCCGTCGCTGAGATCTTCCTGGATGTTGACCTCGTCGATCAGATACACCGCCTTGCCCTTGTAGTAGGTGGGGAAGGTGGCAACATCGAGCTGTCTGGCCAGGTCGGCGATCGATGTTTGCCCGGGGCCGATCCATTGGCCACCAGCCTCGGAGATCACGCCATCGCCCAGATCATGGTTAAGCGTGCGACCACCGACGCGGTCGCGGGCTTCAAGTATGGCAAACGACTCGCACCCAGCGGCCTGGAGGTCTCTGGCGGAGGTGAGCCCGGAAAGCCCTGCGCCTATGATCACCACATCCAGAATCGAGGTATCTACAGGTTCGGTTTGCGCCATCGCGCGCCCGGTGACACCGAGGCCTCCGGCGAGGGCTGCGCCTCCTATCGCTTGTAATAACAATCGTCGCTGTCGTGATTGCGTCGACAGTTCATCGAGATCCGCATCCATTTTCACCTCCGTCTTTTATTTATAATCACAGTTGTTATGCGAATATATGACGGATCAGGAATTCAGCAAAGTGAATTCGGCGCGATGTCGATTAACCGTGGGTATGAGCGAAAGGCGGGCGCGACCAGGCGGGGTCCGCTGCGCAAATGAAGCGAACCTTGTTAATGCCTGAGGGCAGGGTTTAGCGAGCGGGGCTGATCAGCGTGATGACCGCATCCATCAAGGCCTTGCTGCGTTTTGCTTCAAATCGCTCTGGCTCGATTGGCAGCATCATCATCCAGCCGTCACTCAGCGCGCTGAGCTGATCGGCAAGCAGATCGGCAGCAATGTCCTTGCGGATGATGCCTTGGGTTTGTCCCTTGCGCAGAATGCTGGCGAGATCCTCGCGAAAGCGCGAATAACGTTTCTGGATAACGTCGGCAAATACCGGTTCGTGTCGGGCGTGGGCAAGCATCTGAAACAAGGCCAGCCAACGCGCCGAGTCGTTGGCTTGAGTCAGGTTCAACCATTGCTCGATCATTGCCCTGACGTCGACTTTTTCCTGATCGGCATCCAGCAAATGGTCGAACTCGTCGAACAGACTCTGCGCCGCCGCCGTGATCATTTCTTCCTTATTGGCAAAGTAATAGGTCACGGCGCCCGTGGTGCAGCCGGCATGACTGGCGACCTTGCGCAGAGACGTCCCGGCATAACCTTCCTGGGCAATGACTTCGATGGCTGCGGTCAACAGTTCACCGCGTTTTTCCAGACGATTACCTACGGGACGACCGCGACGTGGAGCGGGCGCGGAATCACTGTCAATGGAGTGCTGATTATCCGTGGAAGGTGCTTGGGCATCATGCATGAGAGAAAGTGATTCCGTTGGTTTTAGGCGTTGAGCCGACAGCGGCTGCGAACGCCATTTTGGCTTGGCACGTCGCGATCATGCAATCGTTCAGATTCGGCCGCTGCCAATCACCGCGACGGCCCGGACTTCCACGCGCAAGCCCGGCATTGCCAGTTGGGAAATGCCGACAGCGGTCCAGGCTGGATAACGTTCAGGGAAGTATTCGTCCTTTACCTGTCCAAAGGCGTGCACTTCGGCCTGCAGGTCAGTATGAAACGTCATCAGCTCGACCACATCGGCCAGGCTTGCGCCCGCAGCTTCGAGGATGGTCCGCAAGGACTGAAACGCCAGATGGGATTGCGCCTGGATGCCGTTGGCTGGAACCATGGCCTCGTCGATACCGACCTGGCCGGACACCCAGATCATGTTGCCGACGCGCGTGGCCTGGGAAAAGTGGAAGTTGTCGTAGATCGCCTGGGTGTGACCAGGGTTGAAGGACTGACGCTGCAGGTCTTGAGTGCTCATGGCGGTGCTCCTCTTATATTAATTGGCGGAACGTTGGGTGGCGGAAGGCGTCTCCCGCTTTCAGCGTCGACAGTTCTTCAGTGAACAGCACGCCTTGCTGCGGATAACCGCCGGTGCTGTGTTCTGGCAAGGGATGGAAGGTGGCGTCGTCGCCAAAGAAACGGAAAACGAAGGTGTGACGATCAGGGAAAGCTTCATCCACCGGAGCGCCGCCATGCAGCGAACCCGGATGCAGCAGAAGGATATCGCCAGGCTCGGTGGCCCACGAAATGATCTCGAATGCCTCGGGATCGTTTTGCCGCAAAGCCTCGATGTCCGGCAGGCGTGGCAATGCATCGCCGCCATGCAGCGGTTGAGTCGGATCATTCGGATCGCGAAACGTGGTGCCGTCGTAGCGTGGTCCTTTGTGTGAACCTCGAACGATTTCCAAAGCGTTTTTCTTCGGCACTGATTCAAAACTGATCCAGGCATTGGCCCAGTGGTTTCCAGCCCACGGCAGATAAGACGTGTCCTGATGCCAAAGCGTGCGAGACCCGCGCCCACCTGCTTTGAGAAACACTTCTTCGGCGAAGTACCACACGTTCTCCGAGCCCCAGAGCTGGGCAAACAGCTGGCCAAAGGGCAGGGAGGTCACCAGTTCTTCGAGACGGGCCTTGGCGACGGGATTGGCGTTGTCGACGTGCGACTGTTGCTCCGTTCCGTCGAACATGCGAGTCGCATGAGGGCCGTGATTCTCGACAGCCCAGTCATAGGCCACCCGGCACTCGGCCAATTGATCTTTGTTCAGAAAACCTTTGATCAGGACGGCCCCGTCTTCCAGGAACGCCTTTCGCACAGAGAGTTGCATGAGAGCTTTCTCCTCGAAAATGCCACTTGGCGATTTCGATGCTAGCAGGCGACCAGATTAAACACAACGGATGTTATCTTAATATTGCTATCGGTTGCGGTTGCTGGTTTTGGAAGACGGGCACACACCAACAACGGCGCCTCAGGATCAAACATGCGAGGGTTTCAGCCCGTATTTCCTTGAACTCGGGTCAACTGTCGATCGATCGCATTGGCCGGGTAGTGAGCCTGGCCGATCAAAGAATCGACCTGACAACCATGGAGTTCGAACTACTGTCCTTGCTGGCCAGCGCGGCGGGCACAGTTTTTCTCGCGACGACATCCTCAACGTATTCGCGGCATTCCTTTCGACGGGATCAACCGCAGTGTCGATGTTCACATCAGTAAATTGCGCGGAAAGCTCAATGACAACCCTCGAAATCCAGAGCTCATGAAGACGATTTGGGGCAGGGGTTACCTTTTCAATCCGTTTGCTTAGGAGGCATAGATAATTATGAAAAAGGACGTGCTGATTTTGCTGTTTTTGTCTGGATTCCAGCGTCGCTGTATTCGGTTTATGGTTGGCATCAGGCACAGGGAAAACAGATCGTCGATGTCGATCAGTCAACGATGGTGCGGGCTGACACGTACCAGTCAACAAGTACCATAACGAGTGCTCATGAGTCAGCGACGTTCTTGTGCACGATCAGCAAATTGCCACATCGCATAGAAGAGCCGGATAAAGAAATATATCAACAACGTATTTTTCTGAGAGCTTCAGCGCATTCTCTCGAAGCATTCCGAGCAACGTAGCCCTTGTCGGCAAGCAACCAAACCGCTGATACACCTTTGACCATAGACCGAAGCGTTTCGGCAGATCTCACCACGCAGCACCCGAGCAGAACACCCAGACTACGCCATCGAGCAGAAGCCGGGCTATCAAACGTCTCCAAGGGGAGGCCCATCGCCCGCTGAGGAATCAGGGGTTTCGCATCTTCAGTTTCCCGCATTTCGCAGGTTTAGTACTGAGCGCTAGGAGCGGGCGCCAAGACACGAGCTGCTATATCTAACAGGATATCCGATTTAACATAATATACATTACACGTAACAAAGTATTACGACGTCAGCCTCGATGTACGTGGCATTTCAGTCTGCTGCGAAGCTACAGCACGCTTCCCGCTGATCCACTGCTATTTGCAATCTGCGCCATTTTGCAATCTGAGCCATTCAGCCTTTGTCCCGCGTCAGCTTTGCAATCAACGCGCGATGCTGCGGAAATTGCGCAGTGAGGTTTCCTCGATCAGCCATTTCCATGTCTGCAAAATCAAATCCCGGCGAAACCGCCTCGCTGATCAATCCGAATCCATGTGGACCGTTGAGTAAGCGTGAAGCTTTCCAGATGCCACCCGGTACGTGCAATTGCAGATGTTGGCCGGCAAGAATGTCGCTGCCCATGATCAGAGTCTGCAATGAGCCGTCTGCGTGGATCAGGCTGTATTCGATGGGATCGCCTAGATGGAAATAATGCAGGATGTCGGACTGGTTGAAATGAAACTGTCCCACCGGTGATTGCTCAGTCAACAGATAGAAGATCGACGTCAGCAGATAGCGCGGCCCTGTGCTGGTTTCCAGGCTGGCGCGGTGGTCGGATTGATAGGTTCGGCGGAAATACCCACCTTCGACGTGAGCTTCGAGACCCAGTGCATTGATGACGTCTTGTGCATCGGGTTTAGCTTGAATCATCGCCGCTCCCTTGATCCTAATAGATTCTCTTGATAGCTCAACTAAACGGCCATTTAGTGTAGCTATCAATAAACTTCGCTCAGCCGGCCTGGATTTGATAATAATCGCGATACCACGCAACAAATCGGGACACGCCGTCTGCAACATCCACTTGTGGAGAAAACCCCGTCCATTGTGCAAGTACCGATACATCAGCCCATGTACTGACGACATCGCCCGCTTGCAGCGGCAGAAAATTGTATTGAGCTTTAACCCCCAGCGCTTTCTCCAGGCAGTCGACAAAATCCAGCAACTTTATAGGCTTGCCACGCCCTATGTTGAACAGTTTGTTAACGCCCTCGCCCTCCTTCGCCGGTACCGGCGGTTTTGGACATAACCGCGCGATGCCTTCGACTATGTCATTTATATAAGTGAAGTCCCGCGCCATCTGGCCGTTGTTGTAAATATCGATCGGCTGCCCCTGCAGGATCGCCTGAGTGAACTTGAACAACGCCATATCCGGTCGACCCCAAGGCCCATAAACGGTAAAAAAGCGCAGGCCGCTGGCTTTCAATCTGTAGAGATGGCAATAGCTGCTGGCTAATAATTCGTTGGCGCGTTTGGTGGCTGCGTACAGCGATACCGGACGTTCGACCGGGTTGTCGACACTGTAGGGCAGCTCGCTGTTTGCGCCGTACACCGAACTGCTCGAGGCATAGATGAAATGCGCTGGCTGGTAAAAACGACAGGCCTCCAGTACGTTCAAAAAGCCGACCAGGTTTGATTGCGCATAGGCATCCGGGTTGTCCTGCGAATAACGCACACCGGCCTGAGCGGCCAGATGGATGACTTCGGTAAAACGATGCTCTTTGAACAGCGTCATCAGTGCCGGTTTATCAACTATGTCTATCAGTTGAAAATCGAAGCCTGGCAGTTCTCTTAGTTGCTTTAATCGTGCCCGCTTTAGCTCAACGCTGTAATAATCGTTGAGGTTGTCGATACCGATTACTTGCTGGCCTTGTTGAGCTAATCGTTTCGCCGTGTGATACCCGATAAAGCCTGCCGCGCCAGTCACAAGAACGGTCATAGTCCCTGCTCCCCTCGATCGAATAGGCGATGAGTTATAACGCCGTCCGCCAGAAGCCGTCCATAGCTTATAAGCATTTCGTAGCCGCTCAATGCTGGAAGGTCTCAGCAACCCTGACGCTAGCGGTCAGTGTAAAAAAAACGAACACGCTCGAACGTCAAATTAAAAACCCTTTATAAACAGTAAGATAGTCACACGAGATACAGCTAGTCGACAAATGGCGTGTTTTTTGACTCGGATCGTTTGACAGACTGCGAAGACTGGCCGATAACTACCAACGTCTAGCTGAACACGGCGCGAGTCCTTTCTCACTCGCTCCAGAAAGTTCTTCAGTTAACCACTTAGCGACCTAACATAAACACTGCGACATGCAGGCTGTGCGGTAGCTTTGCCCTCTAAAAAGTTTAATCGCATGTTGCACCTGAGAAGTGCTTCATTATTGAAACACTCCAACGTTACATCATAATAAAAACATCCCCTGCCAATTGTCTTTGCACGGCCCTGAATAGAGCTTCTGCCTGCCCTAAACTTCTCGAACATCCAAGAGTTTACTCGCATGTCAGCAATCAGCTCGGATCAACCCAATTGGTATCTGTTGCAATGCAAACCACGCCAGGATGAGCGCGCCCACCTCAACCTGCTTCAGCAACACTTCGTGGTCTTTCACCCTCAACTGTTCACCGAGCGCGTCATTCGCGGGAAACGACAGCGCGTGATGGAGTCGTTATTCCCCGGTTATCTGTTTATCCAGCTCAGCCGCACGGACAATTGGGCACCGCTGCGCTCGACCCGTGGCGTCAGCCGGATTGTCGAGTTCAATCACGGTCCCGTCGCCGTGGCAGAGCATGTCATCGAACACCTGCGCGAGCGCTGCCTGGGATCGGATTCAGATGTGCAAGGCCGGCTTGAACCCGGTGAGCCTTTGCGCATCATCAGCGGCCCGCTCTCACCGCTCGAGGGTGTATTCCAGGCATTACAAGGCAATGATCGCGTCATGCTGCTTCTACAGTTTCTCAACCGCGAACAGCCTGTGTGCCTGCCGCTTAGCGTTATCCAGCGACAACAACACAACTTCCAATCGTACAAATAACTGCTTGTCTCACCTGCCATTTCTCAGGAGCCATGACATGGCCTTGAAATCACGCTGCCCTGTTGCACTGATCATGGCCTCTTTCTACCCGGGAATGGCCTGGAGCACCGATCCGCAAGCGATAAACGTTTATGGATTCGACTTCACGCCGACGTTCGTTCTTTCAGAAAGTTACGACGACAACTTTCGCGAGGTGGAAGATAACAAGCAGTCGTCGATGATCACCAAGGTGGCGCCCTCCTTCGAGCTCAAGGCCGAAGATCGCAATAGCGCCACGCGACTGATCTGGCAACCGACGCGCTACATCTATCACGACGACTCCGATGCTTCGAACACGGCGCAACGTGTGCGTGCCGAGAGCGTAATGGAGTTTACCGATCGCCATCGTTTGAAGCTTGACGCCGAATACCGCAAATGGGAGCGCACCGAGTCGACGGCGGTCGAGGGCATCAACGACAAGCTCAACAACAAACGGGTTGGCGGGCTATATACCTTCGGCGCGAAAAGCGCAGACAACCAGATCGACATCGGCGCCAATTACGCGCAACTGCGCTACGACAATGGCGATGGCATCAATGCCGACAAGGAACGCGACACCACTGCCGTTACTGGCACCTGGTACCACCGCATCGGCAGCAACACCCGAGGCTTGCTCGAATATGACCACACCGACTTCGACTACAAGCAGGCGAACAGTCCGCGCAGCAGCGTATCGGACGCCGTACTCGCCGGTGCCGTCTGGGATTTCACGGCACGCACGACGGGCAAAGTGCGCGTCGGTTATGAAAAAAAGAACTTCGACAGCAACCAATCCAATGACCTCGACAACCCCACCTGGCAAGTCGATCTGCAATGGAAACCGCGCACGTATTCGACGTTTACCTTTGTCGCACGCCAGGCGCTTGCCGAGGGCGACGATGGCGCGGAGGCCGTGAAGTCGACCTTCACGCAAGTCGGCTGGCGGCACGGCTGGACCGAACGAATTACCACTGTGGCCCAGGCCGGGCTCGGCCGTTACGTCTACGAAGGACAGAGCCGCACCGACGACTTTCAGGATTACAACCTCGCGGTGATCTATGCGATGCGCCGCTGGCTGGACATCGAAGTCGGCTATCGCTTGCGCGACAACGATTCCGATGCCGACAACGAAAGCTTCACCCGCAACGTGTTTCAGATCAGTTTCAACGTCAGCCTTTGAGAGGGTCTCGACATGAACACATCCGCACTTGTCCTGTCGTTCACGCTGGTGATGGCATCGCCTCTTTACGCGGCAGACCCCGGCACGCAATACAAACTGGCCGCTGGCGATGTGTTGCGCATCATCGTCTTCGGTGAGCCGGAGTTGAGCCTGAAGAAGATCCGTCTCAGCGATGCCGGCACCTTTTCCTACCCCTTTCTCGGCGAAATCTCCGCCAAAGGGCTGACCCCCAGCCAGGTCGAAAAGATTATTGTCGACGGCCTCAAACAAGGCTACCTGATCGACCCGAAAGTCAGTCTCAGCCAGATCGAATACCGCTCCTTTTACATCAATGGCGAGGTGAAAAAGCCCGGTAGCTATCCGTTCGTGCCGGGCCTGACGCTGGAGAAAGCCATTGCCTTGGGTGGTGGCTTGACCGAGCGGGCTTCGATCAAGCGCGTCACCATCTTGCGAGGCGACAGTGGCGCGACCGACACCGATAACGTGACGCGCAGCACCACGATTGCCCCCGGCGACACCATTTCCATTGCACAAGGGTTCTTCTGATCATGGACAACAGCCTTGGCACTTACGTCGAACGTCCTTTGCAAGCGCACGTGCAGCCGCATCAACAGCACAGCGAAGACAAGGACACCCTGGATCTGCTGAAACTCTGGCGGGTGATCTGGCGCGCGAAATGGAGTATCGCCTGGCTGATTCTGGTGAGCGGTTTGCTGGCGACCATTGTGGTCTCGAACATCACTCCCCAGTACATCGGCAGCACCACCCTGCTGTTCAACGACAAGAGCCCGCCGCTGATGTCTTTTCAGCAGGTCAAGGACTCAAACAGCAACACCACTGACTACCTGCAAACGCAACAGGCGCTCCTGCAATCGCGGGATCTGGCCGAGCGCGCGGTGAAAAAACTTGGGCTGACCACCCACCCGGTCACCGACCCGCGCCAGCAACCGAAGTCGTGGTTCGCCCCACGCGAATGGCTGGCCGCTGTTGATCTGGACAAATGGTTACCGGGGCTGGGCCTGGAGCGCTGGCTGCCGGAAAAACAGCCGGTCACCGAAGACGAGGTGTTCAATCAGGTCACGCAAAACCTGATGCTGCACACCAGTGTCAAGTTCGTCGGCAAGAGCCAGTTGCTCGAAATCGAGGTCGAGCTGCCAGACCCGGTTCTCGCCGCCGCCGCAGCCAATGCACTGGCCCGCGGTTTCACCGACAGCCAGCTCGACACCAGTGAAAAGTCCACGCAAACCACCACGGCGTGGATGAACACCCGGCTGGTGAAGCTGCGTGACAACTTGCGTGCCGCCGAGAAAAAGCTCCAGGGCTACCGCGAAGAACAAGGTCTGGTAGACGTCGGCGGCGTCGCCACGATCAGCGCCAACGAGCTGGAGATGACCGGCAATCGCATGGTCGACGCCCGCCGCAACCGCGCTGAAGCCGAAAGCGAATATCGGCAGGCCAAGGCCTTGGGCAACGGTGATCTGAGCAAACTGTCCAGCGTACCGGCGGTGTTGAGTAACCCGCTGGTGCAGAAATTCCAGGCGGACCGCGCCTTGGCCCAGGCCAAGGTCGATGAATTGTCTGGGCGCTATGGGCCGAAACACCCGAGCCTGCTGTCCGCGCAATCGGAATTGCGCACCGCCACCACCAGCCTGCAGTTGCAGGTGCAACAGGTGGTCGCCGGGATCGAGCGGCAGTACCAGCTCGCCACGGCCAGTGAGGCTTCGCTGCGCCAGTCCTTCAACAGCAACAAGGCGCAGATTCAGGACATTGCCCGCAAGGAATTCCAGTTGCGTGAGTTCCAGCGTGAGGTCGACAGCTCGCGGGCGCTCTACGAAACCTTCGTCACCCGCCTGAAGGAAACCACCGCCACCGCCGACATGGACTCGACCAAAGTGCGCATCGTCGACCCGGCGATTGTGCCGGTCGATCCGAGCAAACCGCGCAAAACCTTGATCGTGGCGATCGTTGCCTTGATCGCAGCGGTGATCGGTGTGGCCCTGGCCCTGCTGTTCGACAGTCTGAGCAATACCTTTAAAACCGACGAGTCGATCGAAAGCGCGCTGAACATCCCGCTGCTCAGCGTGGTGCCGTTGGTCATGAAGAAGAATCGTCGGCAACTGGCGCGTTTGTTCGAAGACAACGACAACCCACGCTTCTCCGAGACGATCCGCAACCTGCGCACCTGGCTGATGCTGCAAAGCAACGAGATGCCCTCGCAGGTGGTGCTGATCACTTCAACGGTTGCCGGTGAAGGCAAAAGCACGATTGCCAACAACCTCGCCAGCTCGCTGGCACCGCTGGAAAGGGTACTGCTGATCGATGCCGACATGCGCCAGCCGACGCTGTCGCAGAATTTTGACTTCCCGCCGGACAGCCCCGGCCTGGCCAATGTGATTGCCGGTACCGCGAGGTTTGAAGACTGCATCGTTTCGGTGGGCAATCTGGACATGTTGCTGGCGGGCAAGGTCATGCCGTCGACGCGCGATTCGCACGCCGCGCCGCGTCTGCCCTCGCCTGCCGAGCCGCCTAACGCGCTGCAACCACCGCCGCAGGATCTGCTCAGTTCACCGCGCATGGCGCGCATGCTCGAAGCGCTGCGCTCGCGTTACCGGCACATCATCATCGACTCGCCGCCTGCAGAATTGATCAGCGACGCGCTGTTGCTGGCCAAGCATTCGGACGCGGTGATTTACGTGGTCAAGGCTGACAGCACCCCGATCAGCCAGGTCCAGCGCGGCCTCGCCATGTTGCAACAGAGTCATGTGCCGGTATTTGGCACAGTGCTCAACCAGGTCGACCTGCGCAAGGCGCGCAAGTATGGCCATCACCACTCCCGGGCGTTCTATAACTACGATTTCGCGCCCAGGTAACACCGGGCGCTCGCGCCTGCCGCCGCACCCCTTTCTGCCAACACACAACTCGCTTCACCTCTGCCGAGCCACGGAAAAGCCAGCGGGAAGACACCTCGTGTCTGCTCGCTCAGCGCTGACGCATTACTGCTGCCTTGAGGTCAAGCCCATGACTCCGCTCTATACCGCTCATATGACGCAACGCCGCGGCCTGACCTTCTGGGGTCAGTGGTCGTGCGCAATGCTGTTGGCCACGTCGTTGCTGGTGCTGCTGGTGTATTGGCGCGTCGGCTACCTGACCAGCGAATATCGCATCCTGATTATCCTGGCTGTGCTCGGCTCAGTGCCGATCTACAGCGTGATGCGCGTGTATCACAAACGCTATGGCCTGGTGGTCGGGCTCGGCAGACTGCTGGCCGGCTGGTTGATTTTGCTCGCGGTGCTGGCGGCGATTGCCTTCGTCACGCAGACCAGCGCGATCTATTCACGCCAGGTGATCATCCTCTGGGCGGTGTTGGGTTTCGTGGTCCAGGCGGCGAGTTTTCTGCCCCTGCATTACCTGGCCCGGTTGTACTCACGCAAGATCTGCAACGAGCGCCGCTCGGTGATCATCGGCACTTGCCCGACCGCGCATGAACTGGCGAAAAAGCTCTCCACACCTAATCGTGCGCTGGTGCTGGGCTTTGTCGCTGCCGCCGATGACAGCGGCCCCGCACCGAGCATCTTGCCGCTGCTTGGCCGTGTCGACGCGATCCGCGAGATCATCGCCCGCCTTGAGGTACGCCGCGTGTACATCGTGCTGAACATGGCGCATGCCGCGACCATCGAGGCGCTGTACATCGACCTGCTCGACGTCAATGTCGACGTGGTGTGGATTCCGGATTTCGGCAGCATGGTGTTGCTCAACCATTCGATCTCGGAAATCGAGCGAATGCCGGCCATCTACCTCAACGAAAGCCTGATCAGCTCGCATCCGGCCAGTCTGTTGTGCAAGGACCTGTTCGAGCGCAGCCTCGCCGCCCTGGCGATCGTGCTGCTCAGCCCGTTGCTGTTGGCGGTGGCGACCGCGATCAAGCTGACCTCCGCCGGCCCGGTGCTGTTCAAGCAGAACCGCCACGGCTGCAACGGCGAAGTGATCAAGGTGTGGAAGTTTCGTTCGATGCACGTTCACGACGACCGTGAGGTGCGCCAGGCCACCCGCAACGACAACCGCCTCACGCCGATCGGCCACTTCCTGCGGCGCAGCTCCATCGATGAATTGCCGCAGCTGTTCAACGTCCTGTTCGGGCAGATGGCCCTGGTCGGTCCGCGCCCCCACGCCGTCACCCACAACATCTATTACACCGGCAAGGTGCGCGCCTACATGGCTCGCCATCGGCTCAAGCCGGGCATCACCGGGCTGGCTCAGATTACCGGCCATCGCGGCGAAACCGAAACGCTGGAAAAGATGCAGCTGCGCGTCGCCCAGGACCTCAATTACATCAATCAATGGTCGCTGTGGCTCGACCTGAAGATCCTCCTCAAGACCCCCTTCACGCTGTTCTCGAAAAACATCTACTGACCCCCTGCCCCACCGCTGCCTGCCCCTGCCCGTCCGTTGATAACCGGTCATGACGACCTGAGGTTTGACCATGAATGTGAGCGTATTCGGTATTGGTTATGTTGGCCTTGTCCAAGGCGCCGCACTGGCTGAGGTCGGGCACAGTGTGCTCTGCGTCGATGTCGACGTCGCCCGGGTCGAGGCCTTGAAGGAAGGCACTCTGCCGATCTACGAGCCGGGCCTGAAAAGCCTGGTGCGTGACAACTATCAGAGCGGTCGGCTGCGCTTCGGCACCGACCTGGTCGACGCCGTGCACCATGGCGATGTGTTGCTGATCGCGGTCGGCACACCGCCGGACGAAGACGGTTCGGCGGACCTGCAATACGTGTTGAGCGTGGCGCACACCATCGCGCTGAACATGGATCGCCACCAGATCATCGTCGACAAATCCACCGTGCCGGTCGGCACTGGCGACCGGGTGCGCGCCCACATCGAGCAGGTACTGGCCGACAACGACCGCAGCGATCTGACGTTCGATGTGGTTTCCAATCCGGAATTTCTCAAGGAAGGCTGCGCCGTCGACGACTGCATGCGCCCGGACCGGATCATCATCGGTACCGATAGCGCGCGTGCCGAAGAAGTCATGCGCGAACTGTATGAGCCGTTCAATCGCAATCGCGAAAAAATCCTCGTCATGGACGTGCGCAGTGCCGAGCTGACCAAGTACGCCGCCAACTGCATGCTGGCGACCAAGATCAGCTTCATGAACGAAATGGCTTGCCTGGCCGAAAGCCTTGGCGCCGATATCGAGAAGGTCCGCCACGGCATCGGCTCGGACCCGCGCATCGGCTATCAGTTCATCTACCCCGGCCCAGGCTATGGCGGTTCGTGTTTCCCGAAAGACGTGAAGGCGCTGATCCACGCCGCCACCGGCGTCGACTTTGACGCCCGCGTGCTCAAGGCCGTCGAGGCGCGCAACCAGGAACAGAAAACCACGCTTTACAGCAAGATTTTCAATCACTTCGACGGCCACCTCAGCGGCAAGACCTTTGCCCTGTGGGGGCTGAGCTTCAAGCCCAACACCGACGACATGCGCGAAGCACCCAGCCGCGTGTTGATGGAAGCCCTGTGGCGCGCCGGCGCCAATGTGCAGGCTTTCGATCCGAAAGCCATGGAAGAGGCGCAGCGCATTTATGGCTCGCGCGATGACCTGACCCTGACCGGCACCAAGGAAGCGGCACTGAAAAATGCCGACGCGCTGATCATCGTCACCGAGTGGCAGGCGTTTCGCGCGCCGGACTTCGACGTCCTCAGCGCGCGGCTCAAGCAACCGCTGATTTTCGACGGGCGCAACCTGTTCGATCCGCAACGCTTGAGCAAACGCGGCTTCACCTACGTCTCGGTGGGTCGTCAGACCCTCTCTGTGATCTGACGGGAGCCGCGCCATGTTGAAACTTGAACTGGTCGGGCAGTACTCGCCGAAATTGCTTGAGGCCAACCAGGCCTATTCGTTCATCAACTTTGCCTCGATCAGCAGCGTCTTCGCGCAGCGCTCGGGGGCCATCACCTATTTTTGCGACGGCATGCTGATGTCGTCGTTCATGTCGCGGGTGACCGGCAGAACCATCGGCCGGGTCAGCTTCGACTTCACCTCGATTGCCGACCATGTCCTGGGTGGGGCCGAGCGCCTGGGCAAACGGGTTTACTTCGTCGGTGCCCGGCAAGGCGAACTTGAGCTGTTCATGCGCAAGATCCAGGCCCTGTATCCACGGCTGAACGTTGCCGGTTACCACAACGGTTATTTCAACGCCGCCGAGGCTGAGGCGCTGCACGCCGACATCTGCCGCAGCGAAGCGAACATTCTGATTGTCGGCCTTGGCGCCGGCCTGCAGGAACAGTTCGAACAGGATGTGCTGCGCGCAGGTTTTCAAGGCGTTGCCTTCACCTGTGGCGGCTTCATTCGCCAGGAAGCACTGGCGTCGCGGCAATACTACCCGGCGTTGATCAACCGCCTGCACCTGCGCGCTTTCTACCGCATGTACCGCGAGCCGCACACGATCAAGCGCTACCTCATCGATTACCCGAGCAACTTCCTGCACCTGCTGGCCCTGCTCGCACGGCGCAAAGTCGCCATCAGTGTCGGGGAGTGACCATGCACATTCTGTTCATTCTCAAGGATTTCAAATCCGGTGGCGGCGTCGAGCGCGTGCAGCAGCGGCTGTCCGAGCAGTTTCTCAAGGATGGCCGGCGCGTGAGTTTCTTCGTCATGAACGGCGAAACCCCGGACACCGAAGGCAATCAACGTCACCACAGCGGCGGTGGCAACGGCATCGCCGGCCTGCTCCGCTCGATCGTGCTGCTGCGCCGGGTGATTCGTGATGAGCAGGTGACCCATCTGATTTCCGCCAAGGAGCAGGCCAACCTCTGCACCTGGTTCGCCACGCTGGGCAGTGCCTGCCAAGTCATCTACAGCCGACACATCGCCCTTGATTGCAAAGAGCAGAAAACCAACCCGTCGAGCCTGCGCCTGCTATACGCCTTGTACCTGTGCGGCAGCGGCAAAGTGGTCACGGTCTCCACGGCGTTGCGCCAGTCGCTGGTCCGCTTGTTGCCGTGGGGCCGCAAGCGCATCAGCTTTTGTCCGAACGCGGTGATCACCGAGCAACTGTTCCAGGCCTCACGGGCACCGTTGCTCGCCGGGTTGCCCGAAGCTTACTGGTTGGGATTGGGACGCCTGACCCAGCAGAAAGGCTTTGATTTGTTGCTCGACGCCTACGCCCTGGCCTTGCAACAACGCACCCTGCCGGACCTGGTGATCGCCGGCGACGGGCCGATGCGCGACGCACTCAAAGCGCAGGCGCAACGCCTGGGTATCGCACGACGGGTGCACTTCACCGGTTACCTGAGCAACCCCTATCCGCTGCTCAGAAACGCGCGGCTGTTCATTCTCAGTTCCACCCACGAAGGCATGCCGACCGTGCTGATCGAAGCGCTGGCACTGGGCACGCCGGTGCTGGCCAGCGACTGCGAAACCGGGCCCCGAGAACTGCTGGACAACGGCCAGCTCGGCCTGCTGGTCAAGGTCAACGACGTGCCGGCACTGGCTGAGGGAATGCTGCAAAGCCTGACTTCGCGCGATGACGCGATGCCCCATGAACACACTCTGACCGAAGCGCTGCGCCCGTATACCAGCCAGCACGCGGCACAGGCGTATTACCAGGTATGGAATCAATGAAAAAATTCCTCATCATCCTCCACGACCTCAGCGCCGGCGGCGCCGAGAAAATGATGACGCGCCTGGCCGGTGCGCTGGTCGACGCGGGCAACGATGTAACCCTGCTCCTGCTCACCGGCGGCGGCATCAACGCCAAATACCTCGATCCACGCGTCAAGACTGTCGAGCTGCACAGCCCGCGTAGTGTTCGTGCGATTCCGGCACTCGCGCGGTTTCTGCGCGCCAATCGTTTCGATGCGCAACTGGCGGCGCTGACCCACGTCAACGTCGTGGCCATCGCCGCGGCGCTGCTGTCCGGCACGCTGGCGCGCCTGCACGTCAGCGAACGCAACGCGTTTTCCCACGATAAACACGTCAATCCAGCCCTCATGGTGCGGCTGGCCTACAGCGCGGCGCCGCTGCTGTATCGGCTGATTCCCAACCCGGTGATTTGCGTGTCGAAAGGCGTTGCCCAGGATCTGGTCGATACCACCATCGCCCGCCGCCAGGACGTGACCACTGCCGACAATCCGGTGCTCGACGACGACTTCTACAAAAAGCGCCCGGGCCGCCCCAGTCACCGCTGGCTGCTGGGAAAGTCCGGTGCGGTAATCGTTGCGGTGGGCCGTCTGGCCCGGCAAAAAGGTTTCGACACGTTGATCAGCGCGATGGCCGCGCTACCCGATACCCACGTGCGTCTGATCATCTTTGGCGAAGGTTCGCTGCGCCCGCAGTTGCTGGAACAGGCCCGCGAACTGGGCGTCGCCGAGCGTGTCGATCTGCCGGGTTACACCGCCGACCCTCTGGCGGAAGTCGCCGCTGCCGATTGTTTTGTCTTGTCGTCGCGCTTCGAGGGCAGCCCGAATGCGCTGGTCGAGGCCCTGGCCACGGGCACGCCGGTGGTCGCGACTCGCTGCCCCCACGGCCCGGCGGAAATCCTCATCAATGGTCTGGTGGCACCGCTGGTTGAGGTTGACGACGCGCCCGCGTTGGCGCAGGCGATCGGCCTGCAGCTCAACACACCGCGCCATTTCAAGCGCGATACCCGGCTCGAGGCGGCGGCCCGCTTCGCCAATACCCCCGCCCTGCAGACCTACCTCACGGCGATGCTTGGGAGCGCTGCATCATGAGCACCCTGACGATCCGCTATTCAACGTTGCGCGACGGCTTCGCCCTGTTCGGCGTGCTGTTTTACATCCAGGTGATCACCTTTGCCCTCGGCCTTGGCGGCGGTTTCAGCTTTGGCGACGTCGACAAAGACCTCGAAGGCAGCGTCGCCAACCAGGTTTGCGGACTGGTGACGTTGTTGGTGCCGTTGTTTTTCTTTATCCGCAACAAGGTCTTCCTGAGCAAAACCTTCTACCGCAGCAACTTCTTTCTGCTGCTGTTCCTGTTCTGTGTGATCGCTTCGATCGGCTGGTCCCACGACCCGATGCTCAGTCTGAAACGGGTGATCGCGCTGCTCGGCGTGGTGTTTTTCGCCGGCTTTATTGCCTGGAACTACCCGCTGGAAAAGATCGTGTACATGCTCGGCTGTGCGATCGGCGCCGCGGCGTTCATCGGGCTGATACTGGCGGTGGTCATGCCTGACGTCGCGTTCCTCTCCGGGGGCATCCGCGACGGCGCCTTCAAGGGGATTTTTGCCGAAAAGAATGCCGGGGCGCGGCTTAACGCCGTGGCCATCCTGTTATTGCTGCCGATGATCCGTCAGGGCAACCGCCGGGCGCTGTTCTGCGCGTTGTGTTCGCTGGTGGCGATTCTGCTCGCGCAGTCGGCGACCGGCGTCGCTCTGGTGGTGTTCGGCACGGTGAGCTATTGGTATTTCCTGACCCTGATCCGCCTGCGCATCCACCGCTCGCAGGCGCTGTTTTTCGCCAGCACGGCGCTGTTTCTGCTGGCGGGCCTGTTGCTCTACAACCACGTTGCCTGGCTGCTGGAAATCGCTGGTCGCGACCCGTCGCTGACCGACCGCACGCTGATCTGGGAACTGCTTTCACCCTTCGTCGAAGAGCAATGGCTCAAGGGTTATGGCTTCGGCGCTTTCTGGGCCAGCCCCGATGCCGATGCGTTCATCACCCGTTGGGGCTACATCGGCAACGCCCACAGCGGCTACATGGAAACCCTGCTCAACGGCGGTGTGATCCAGTTGAGCGCACTGATTCTGCTGTTCGGCGAAGCGCTGCTCAAACAGTACCGCGCCGTGACCGCCAACCACACGGCGCAACTGCGCGCCAGTGCGCTGGTGATCATCGGCCTGTTCGCCGTCACCAACTACGTGGCGTACGTGATTCCCAACTACCGCTCCGCCGAATTCCTGGTGTTCTGCACCCTCGCCCTGTCCTTCCGGCATCAACTGGTGATGCTCCCCGCGTTCAAACCGACAAACCCGCGCCAGCGTCAGGCTGGCCGGGCATTTGCGCCTGATTCCGCCAAGGCGTAACCCAAGGAGAAGCCGCCGTGACAAACCCAGCCCCGCATACTGTTTGCGTTCTGATCCCGATGTACAACGGCGTCGACAGCATTGAGCAAACGCTGACCTCGCTGGCCGAACAGACGCGCCTGCCCGATCACGTCATCGTCATCGACGATGGCTCCACCGATGACGGGCCGCAACGGGTGCGGAACTTCGCCGCGCCGTTTCGCCTGACCCTGTTGCAGCAGGCCAACGCCGGCCAGGCCAGTGCGCGCAATACCGGTTTGCACCACAGTCAGGAAACCTTCGTGGCGATGCTCGATGCCGATGACCAGTGGCGCCCGCAAAAACTCGAGCTGCAACTGGCGCTATATGACGAACTTGAACAGCAGGGTCGCCCGGTGGGGCTGATCGATTGCTACACGCAGGTCAATTACAGCAACGGCAAGCGACAGCTGGACGCCGTGCGCAAGAGCGGCATGCACTTCTACGACTTCGTCCACGCCAACGTGCTCAATGGCGTGTCTGCCGCACTGGTCAAACGCGACGTGATGCTGCAACTCGGCGGCTTCGATGCCGGCCTGCGTTATTGCGAAGACCGCTTCATGTGGACGCGCATCGCCGAACACTGGGAAATCCACACGGTGCCGCAAGTGCTGCTCGAACGCACGGTCAACGACGGCAACATGACCGCGCAACCGAAAAAGCACTACCAGAACAAGATGAAGTTCATCGACGTGTATCTCGAGCGCTATGGCGCGCAGCTGAGCAAACAGCAGCACATCGATTTCGTACTCGGCAATCACACCGATTTTCTCAATACCTTTTCCCGGCGTGGCGATCATGCCGAGGTGCTCGATGTGTACCGGCGGATGTTCGAATACTCCTGGCAGACGCTGATCTTCGATCACGGCAAACCGACCTTGCGCTGTCTCTACGCCCTCGCCCGCACCGGGTTCAAGGCACCGGCATCAACCGCCGCTCAATGATCCGGTAACCGCCATGGCCAATCACCGCCTCGTCACCCTCGGCTGGATCTTCACCGAAAAGTTCGGCCTGATCCTGCTGTCGATGATCACCTTCGTCGCCTATGCGCGCCTGCTGTCACCGGCCGAGCTGGGTGTGGGCACGATCATCATCGCCATCGTCGAGCTGGTCGGGCTGATCTACTCCTCGGTGCTGGAAGACCCGCTGGTCCGCCTGGAACGGCTGGAGGACAAACACATCTCGACGGCGTTCTGGGCGGCGGTGCTGGTCAGCCTCGCGTCGATTGTGCTGATCTCCGTGGCGGTGCTGTTTTATACGACCGACCCGGTGCTGCGCTGGATGACCGCGCTGGCCTCGGTGAAGATCCTGTTCACCATGATGGCGCGGGTCTACGTGGCGCAAATGCGCCGCAGCGGCAACTTCAAGGCGCTCGCCTCGCGCACCTTGCTGGGCAAGATTGTCGGCGGTTTCGCCGGTATCGCGGTGGCGCTCTGGGGACTCGGCGCCTGGGCGGTGATCGCTCAGGCACTGATCATGGAATTCATCTCGATCATCGTGCTGATGCGCGCAGACCCGCGGCGCATCGCTTTTTACATCGACGGTGCGTTCTTGCGTGAGCTGATCAAGGCCGGCACCCCGGTGGCAATCAACGCACTCAGTTCACAGACCCTGCAGCGCGGCGTCAACGTGGTGCTGGGGATCACGGCTGGGGCGAATGCGGTCGGCATGTTCAACATGGCCATGCGCATCATCGACCTGCCGCGCACGGCCATTTACAACGGCCTGCTGAGCTATGCGTTGCCAGCGTTTTCCCGGCGCAGCACCGAGCCGTTGCGCCTGCTCGGAATCATCGGCGACTCGACTGTGGTCAGCAGCTTTCTGTTGACGCCGCTGTTCCTCGGCATCGCCCTGACGGCCAGCGATCTGATCCTGTTGATCTTCGGCGCCAAGTGGGCCGAGGCGATTCCTTTGCTGCAAGTGCTGGCGTGCACGGCGGCCGTCGGCAACATGGCGATGTACGCCACCACCGCGCTGGTCGCGGTCAACCGCAGCCATCTGACGATCAAGGCCGAAGTGCTGACCACGCTGCTGGCGCTGCTGTTGGTGTACGTCTTCGGCAGTGTCTATGGCGGCATGGCCGCTGCGGTGGCGCTGCTGGTGCGCATGCTGCTGATCACGCCCCTGCAGATCCGCGGCCTGAACGCTGCCGTCGGTTATGACTGGCGCCGCTTCTTCGATTCCAACTACCGCAGCGTGCTGGCCTCGCTGGTGATGGTCACGACCGTGTTGTCGGTGTCGCCGCACCTGGCGGTTCAAGGCTACCTGCACCTGCTGTGCGACATCTCGCTTGGCGCGCTGAGCTATGCCGTGGCGTATAGCGTCCTGCACCCGCGCTGGCCGCAGGAATTCAAATCGGTGTTCACCGCTCGCTGAATTCAGTCCCCGAAAAACAGGAAGGCCCATCCATGCGTAAAACTACGTTGATTACTGGCGGCGCCGGTTATATCGGCTCGCATACCGCTTTGGCCCTGATCAATGCCGGACGCCACGTGCTGGTGCTCGACAACCTGTGCAACAGCAGTCGCGAGTGCATCAAGCGTCTGGAGCAGTTGACCCTGAGCCGGGTCGATTTCATCAGGGGCGATATTCGCGACGCGCACTTGCTCGACAACCTCTTCGGCCGCTACGACATCGACGCCGTGGTGCATTTCGCCAGCCTCAAATCCGTGGCCGAAAGCGTGAGCAACCCGTTGGACTACTACACCAACAATGTCGCCGGCACGCTGGAACTGTGCCGGGCGATGGCGCGCAACGAAGTGTTCAAACTGGTCTTCAGCTCTTCGGCGACGGTGTATGGCGATCCGGCGAGCACGCCGATTTCAGAAGATGTCGGCACCGGCAAACCGGTCAACCCCTACGGCCGAAGCAAACTGATGATCGAGGAACTGCTGACCGATCTGTGCCACTCCGATCCGCGCTGGAGTGTCGCCTTGTTGCGCTATTTCAATCCGATCGGTGCTCACGAGAGCGGGATGATCGGCGAAGATCCCAGCGGCCGGCCGAACAACCTGTTGCCGTGCCTGACCCAGGTTGCCATTGGCCGGATACCTGAACTGACGGTGTTCGGCAGCGATTACCCGACCGTCGATGGCACCTGCGTGCGCGATTACATCCATGTCGTCGATCTCGCCATCGGCCATCTCAAGGCCCTGCTGAAGTTGCAGCACACCAGCGGCGTCGACGTTTGGAACCTCGGTACCGGCGTGGGTTACAGCGTGCTGCAGATCATTCAGAGTTTCGAAGACATCACCGGCATCGCCATCCCCTATCGCTTTGCCCCGCGCCGTGCAGGTGACGTTGCCAAAATGTTTGCCGACCCGGGCAAGGCCGGACGGGAATTGGGCTGGACCGCGCAGCGCGACCTGCAACAGATGATCGTCGATGCCTGGCGCTGGCAGTCGTGCAATCCGCAGGGCTATCAGTCTTCTTTCAAGATTCCGGCGTTGAGCGTCGCCCGATGAGGGTTCATGGCGTGCTGTTTCTGTGGCTGCTGGGGTTTGCCCTGGCCGGCAACGCCGCGCCAGCGCCGCCCGGTGTTCCCGCCGCCGGGCTGGTGCTGTGGCTGGACGCCGCTGATGCGCAAAGCGTGCAACTCGACGAGCAGAACCGCGTGTTGCGCTGGAAGGACAAATCCGCCAGTGGCCATGATGCCAGCGCCGACAGCCCCGGCGCGGCGCCTCAGTGGCTGCCGGACGCGGTGAACGGTCGTGCGGTGGTGCGCTTCAACGGCGTGTCGGGTTTGCTCGGCAAAGCCATCCGCAACGCCAAAGGTCCGGTGACCGTATTAGTCGTATCCCGGCGCACGACAGAACAAGCCGGGGCCGATGCCTGGCAACGCTTGTTCAGTTCACGCCCGCAAACCTCCAGCAACGACAACGTCCTGCCGAATTTCGCCATCAGCCTGCGCGACGCCGCCGCGTATGCGATCAACGTTTCGGTGCTGGAGCTTTACGACGTACCGATCGGCCCGTTTGGCATCGGCCGCAACGCCGTTGGCACGGCGGACAACTTTCGCGGCGACATCGCCGAAGTGCTGGTCTATGACCGTGCGTTTGCCTCGCTCGCCGACCGCCAGCAAGCCTTTCAGTACCTGGCGGACCGCTGGACCGTGGCGGTCCCGCCGATCGCTGATACCTGGACCCGGGTCGGCCCGCTCGGCGCTGTACCGAACCGGACCAACAGCAATCTGCCGCTGTCCGATCAGGCCAACAGCAGTCAGTGGGTGCTCAACGACAAGCTGTCCGACGAGTTCAACGGCAGCACGCTCGACCGCACACGCTGGCACGTCAATCACGGCGTCGGCAACGAATCGCTCGGCCGCAAACCGGCGCTGTACACCGAGAAAAACGCCAGCGTCAGCAACGGCAACCTGAACATTGTTTTCCGCAAGGAAACCTTGCCGGAAAAGTACGTGAAACTCGGTTTCAAGGACTACACCTCCGCCATGGTCCGCACCCTTGAGAAGGGCTTGTTCGGCTATTACGAAGCGCGGGCGAAACCGATGAATTCCGCCGGCTCCAGCGCCTTCTGGCTGGCCTGGACCGGCATGGCCGACAACGCCACCGAAATCGACATTTTCGAAATCGCCGGCAAGACCAAGGACGGCAAGCTGGACCGTTCGTACCACATGAACGCCCACCTCTGGGCTACGCCGCAAAGCACCGAGCACATCGCCGATGGCAGCATCTGGGTCAGCCCATGGCGACTGGCCGACGACTTTCATGTCTACGGCTTCGACTGGCAGCCCGACACGTTGCGCTGGTATGTCGATGGCGTGCTGGTGCGCGAATCGCGCAACAAATACTTCTTCTTCCCGATGGAAATCGTCTTCGACAGCGAGGCCATGTGGTCATGGTTTGGCGTGGTCGACGATGCCGACCTTCCCTCAACGTTCGAAGTCGACTACATCAAGATGTGGCAACGCCGTGCGTCGCTGTCCCAGGCCGGGAGCACGCCATGAGCCGCCACTGCTGTTTCAGCTTGCGCCTTGGGTCGAACCTTGTTCGACAGAGTCGTCAGTTTTTGATCAGCGCTGATCAGTCCGGAGCGCATCTACATGAACAATCGACGGCTCAAGGAACTGGATCTACTGCGTTTTCTGGCGGCCCTGGCCGTGGTGTTCTTTCACTATGCGTTTCGCGGTTATGCCAAGGGCGACATGTCGGCGATGCCCTACCCGCTGCTGGCTGAGCCGGCCAAGTACGGCTATCTGGGGGTTGAGCTGTTTTTCATGATCAGCGGCTTCGTGATTCTGATGACCGCCTCCAGCAATAACCTCAAAGTGTTTTTCATCTCCCGCGTGGTGCGCCTGTGCCCGGCCTTCTGGGTGTGCTGCACGATCACCTTCCTGGTGATCCTCGCTGTTGGCCAACCCAGGTTCAGCGCTGATTTTTATCAATACGTGGTCAACATGGCGTTTCTCAGCGAGATGCTGAATGTCGAGCCCATCGACGGCGTGTACTGGTCGCTGTTCGTCGAGATCAAGTTCTACCTGATGATTTCCGTGTTGCTGGCCTTGAAGAAAATCGACCGGATCGAGCCGTGCATGGCAGTCTGGCTGCTGATCTCTGCAGTCGCTGAGGTGCTGCAATTCGAAAAGCTGCGCTCGATGCTGATTACCGATTATGCCGCGTGGTTTATCGCCGGGGCGACGTTTTATCTGGCTTGGGCCAAGGGCTTCACACCACTGCGGATTGTGCTGCTGGCGGGCGCACTGGCACTGGCGCTGTTCACTTCCGTGGTGTGGGCCGCGTCGATCGAGAGCAAATATGCCACCGACTACGACCCGCTGATCATCTGCGCCGTGGTGGTGCTGTTTTTCGTGATTTTCCTGTTGATCGCGACCAACCGCATGTCCGCTCTGCAACGCTGGAACTGGACAGCGCTGGGCGTGCTGACTTACCCGCTGTACCTGCTGCATCAGATGATTGGTTTCATGATTTTCAACATCGCCTACCCGGCGATCGATCCGCACCTGCTGCTCTGGGGCACGCTGGCGTTCATGATCGGTGTGTCGTGGTTGATTCACGAGCAGATCGAGAAACCCATGGCGCAGTCGATAAAAAAGTCTCTGTCGATTTCCTTCAAACTGGTCAGGGCCGACTAGTCCGCCAGGGTCAGCCGCGCTTGAGCGTCTCGCTCGGCAGCTCTTTGAACAGCGCCCGGTAGCTGCTGGAAAACCGCCCCAGATGCCAGAACGACCAGTGCATCGCCACTTCGGCCACGGTGGTTTCCGTCGGCCGACGCCTGAGCAGTTCGCGGTGCGCGCTGTTCAACCGACGCAAGCGTAACCAGTGGCTTGGCGTCATCCCCGTGTAGGCCTTGAAGGCCTGTTGCAATTGCCGCAGCGACACCCCCGCCACCTGCGCCAACTCGAGCAGATTGAGCGCATCTTCCGGCGAATCCGCCGCCCACTCCCCCACGCGTTTCATGATCATCCGTTCTTCGCCGCGCCGCTGCAGGCCGCTGCGATCGAGGCGCGCCTGCGCGTTGTCGAGGATGAACAGACAGTCTTCCAACAGCTGTTGAGTCAGCGCCTCTTTTCCTTCTATATCAATGGCTTGCGACAACTTCGTGAGAGTCGCGCTTAACCAGCGACTGAACAAGGCGTTCTGTCCGCAGGTGAGCGGCGCCATGAACAGCCCGTCGAATTTCGCCACATCCAGCCCATGCTCACGGACGAATGCCGGACCGAACACCACGGCGATTTCCTGGTAATTCTCCGGGGTGATCCAGATGTTGCGGCTCTCTTCGTTGAGCAGGTACAGCGCGTTGTCGCTGCGATCGAAACAGAACGCCAGAGCCCCGGACGGCGCGCTGAAATTCTGCTCGACCCGGGTATTCATCTGCTCTTCGTAGACCTCGACGCCCTGCAGATCCAGATAGCGGATCTGCCCGGCGAAATGCCCCGGCGACATCTGCTGGTAATGCTGGACCCAGCCCGGTGTGGCGCGCACTTGCTCGGCCACATCGGCGGTGTTGAAGGCTTGAACCTGAAGCGGATTGCACGTTGTCATGAGGTGACCTTGCGCACTCTTTTGGTGCGCTTGGGTGCTGCTTAAAGTGGATAGATGGATTCACTGGCCGCGCCCAAGATAGACGCCAACGCGCCACAGGGGAAGGGGCGGAAGATGAAACCCGCCCTCCCCGGCGTCTACAAAACCAATAACGAGGTCTTTATGAATGCCCCCTTCGATCAGCTGTTCACGTGGCTGAAAGATCACAAGATTACCGAAGTCGAATGCGTGGTCAGCGACCTGACCGGCATCGCCCGCGGCAAGATCGCACCGACCAACAAGTTCCTGCAGGAGCGCGGCATGCGCCTGCCGGAAAGTGTGCTGCTGCAAACGGTAACCGGGGATTTTGTCGACGACGATATCTACTACGACCTGCTCGACCCTGCTGACATCGACATGGTCTGCAAGCCGGTGTCCGATGCGGTGTATGTGATTCCGTGGGCAATCGAGCCGACCGCGATCGTCATCCACGACACCTTCGACAAGTTCGGCAACCCGATCGAACTGTCGCCGCGCAACGTGCTGAAGAAAGTCCTGCAGCTGTACACCGACAAAGGCTGGAAGCCGATTGTCGCGCCGGAAATGGAGTTCTACCTGACCCAACGCTGCGAAGACCCGGACCTGCCACTCAAGGCACCGCTGGGCCGCTCCGGTCGTGCGGAAAGTGGCCGGCAATCGTTTTCCATCGATGCCGCCAACGAATTCGATCCGCTGTTCGAAGACGTCTACGACTGGTGCGAACTGCAAGGTCTGGACCTCGACACGCTGATCCACGAAGACGGCCCGGCGCAAATGGAAATCAACTTCCGCCACGGCGACGCGCTGGACCTGGCCGACCAGATCACCGTGTTCAAACGCACCCTGCGCGAAGCGGCGCTCAAGCACAACGTCACCGCAACGTTCATGGCCAAGCCGATTGGCGACGAGCCGGGCAGCGCCATGCACTTGCACCAGAGCGTGGTCGACATCGCCACCGGCCAGCCGATTTTCGCCAATGCCGACGGCAGCATGAGCGAGCTGTTCCGCCAGCACATCGGTGGTTTGCAGAAGTACATCCCGAAAGTGCTGCCAATGTTCGCGCCCAACGTGAACTCGTTCCGCCGCTTCCTGCCCGACACCTCGGCACCGGTCAACGTCGAATGGGGTGAAGAAAACCGCACCGTCGGCTTGCGTGTGCCGACCTCGGGCCCGGAATCGATGCGCGTGGAAAACCGCCTGCCTGGCGCCGATGCCAACCCGTATCTGGCGATCGCTGCAAGTCTGCTCTGCGGATACCTCGGCATGGTCGAACAGGTCGAGCCGAGCGCCGCCGTTGAAGGCCGGGCTTACGAGCGCCGCAACCTGCGCCTGCCGATCACCATCGAAGAAGCGCTGACCCAGATGGAAGAATGCACCACCGTGGCCGAATACCTGGGCGCCAAGTTCGTGCGCGGCTACGTCGCGGTGAAACGCGCCGAACACGAAAACTTCAAACGCGTGATCAGCTCGTGGGAGCGCGAGTTCCTGCTGCTGAGCGTCTGACCCAAACCTGCACAAATCCCTGTAGGAGTGAGCCTGCTCGCGATGACGTCGGCGCATCCAACATCAATGTCGCCTGCCCCATCGCATTCGCGAGCAGGCTCGCTCCCACAGGGTTTTGGAGTGTGGTCAGGTCCTATGTACAGCGCCATTCCAATGTGGGAGCGAGCCTGCTCGCGATGGCGTCGGCACATCCAACATCAATGTCGCCTGAAACACCGCTATCGCGAGCAGGCAGGCTCCCACAGGGTTTTGGAGTGTGGTCAGGTCCTATGTACAGCGCCATTCCAATGTGGGAGCGAGCCTGCTCGCGATGGCGGCGGCACATCCAACATCAATGTCGCCTGGCATACCGCTTTCGCGAGCAGGCTCGCTCCCACATGAATCGTGTAACGCCCAAGAAATCCAACAATTTGAAGAGGTGTCGACATGCGTCTGTTGAAATCCGTACTCCCGGTTGCACTGAGCATTGTGTTCAGCGCTGTGGCGCAAGCCCAACCCCAGGTCAGCGTCTACAACTGGACCGACTACATCGGCGAAACCACCCTCGCCGACTTCCAGAACCAGACCGGAATCAAAGTCATCTACGACGTGTTCGATTCCAACGAAACCCTCGAAGGCAAACTCCTCGCCGGGCGTACCGGGTATGACGTGGTGGTGCCGTCCAACCACTTCCTCGCACGCCAGGTGAAGGCCGGCGCTTTCCTCAAGCTCGATCGCTCGCAACTGCCAAACTGGAAAAACCTCGACCCGAAACTGCTCGAACTGCTGGAGAAAAACGATCCGGGCAATGCCCATTCGGTGCCGTACCTGTGGGGCACCAACGGCATCGGCTACAACGTCGACAAGGTCAAGCAAGTGCTGGGCATCGACCACATCGATTCGTGGGCCGTGCTGTTCGAGCCGGAAAACCTGAAAAAACTCAGTGCCTGCGGCGTGTCGATGATGGATTCCGCCGACGAGGTGTTCCCCGCCGTGCTCAATTACATGGGCATGGACCCGCGCAGCGAAAACCCCGAAGACTATAAAAAGGCTGAAGCCAAACTGCTGAGCATCCGCCCATACATCACCTATTTCCATTCCTCGAAGTACGTTTCCGACCTGGCCAACGGTGATATCTGCGTGGCGTTCGGTTACTCCGGCGATGTGTTCCAGGCGGCCAACCGCGCCAAGGAAGCCAAGAACGGCGTGAACATCGCTTACGCCATTCCCAAGGAAGGCTCGAACCTGTGGTTCGACCTGCTCGCGATCCCGGCCGACGCCAGTAACCCCAAGGAAGCCCACGCCTTCATCAATTACCTGCTCGATCCGCAGGTGATCGCCAAGGTCAGCGCCGCGGTCGGTTACGCCAACCCGAACCCGGCCGCCAAGCCGTTCATGGATCAGGAACTGGTCAACAACCCCGAGGTTTATCCGCCGCAAGCGGTGCTCGACAAACTCTACATCTCCTCGACACCACCGCAGGCGATCATGCGGTTGATGACCCGCTCGTGGAGCAAAGTGAAGTCGAACAAATGAGTCAGTACAGCCAGGAACACGCGCGCTCCTATTACGCCGCATCGGCGCGAGCGAGCACTGCCTACCCGGTTCTCGAGGACGATCTGAGCGCTGATGTCTGCGTAATCGGCGGCGGTTTCACCGGGGTCAATACCGCGATCGAACTGGCGCAGCGCGGGCTTTCGGTGATTCTGCTCGAGGCGCGGCGAATCGGCTGGGGTGCCAGCGGGCGTAATGGCGGTCAGTTGATTCGCGGCATCGGCCATGACGTTTCGGGTTTCGCCAAATACGTCGGCGAGGAAGGCGTGACGTATTTGCAGCGCGCGGGCATCGATTCGGTAGAGCTGGTACGCCAGCGCATCGCTGAGCATCAGATCGACTGCGACTTGCGCTGGGGCTTCTGTGAACTGGCCAACACCCGCGCGCAGTTTGCTGCGTTCCAGACGGAACAGGCTGAACTTGGCAAACTCGGCTATGCCCATGAAACCCGTCTGGTCGGGCCTGAACAGATCCGTCAGCAAGTGGTCAACGCCGAAGGTTATGCCGGCGGACTGATCGACATGGGTTCCGGGCATCTGCATCCGCTCGATCTAGTGCAAGGCGAGGCTCGTCTGGCGGCCGCGCTCGGTGTGCGGGTGTTCGAGCACAGCCCTGTGCTTGAAATCGTCCATGGCCCCACCGTGCAGGTGCGCTGCGCGGGCGGCACGGTGCGCGCCGGCAGTCTGGTGCTCGGCTGCAATGCGCATCTCGATGAACTGGAACAGCAGCTCAGCGGCAAGGTGCTGCCGGCGGGCAGTTACATCATCGCCACCGAGCCGTTGTCCGCTGCTCGCGCCGCGCAGCTGATCCCGCAGAACCTGGCGCTGTGCGACCAGAAAGTCGGCCTCGATTACTACCGGCTCTCGGCTGACCGGCGTTTGCTGTTTGGCGGCGCCTGTCACTATTCCGGGCGCGATCCGGCGGACATCGCCGCATACATGCGGCCGAAGCTGCTCAAAGTGTTTCCGCAATTGGCCGATGTGCGTATCGATTATCAGTGGGGCGGCAAGATCGGCATTACCGCCAATCGCTTCCCGCAGGTGGGCCGCCTCCAGCAACAGCCGAACGTGTTCTATGCGCAGGGTTATTCCGGGCACGGCCTCAACGTCACGCACTGGTGCGCGAAACTGCTCGGCGAGGCGATCCACGCCGGACACAGCCAAGGCCTCGACGTGTTCAGCCGTGTGCCGCACATGACCTTTCCCGGCGGCACGGCGCTGCGCTCGCCGCTGCTGGCATTGGGGATGTTCTGGTATCGGCTGCGCGAATTGCTCGGTTGAAATCCTGCTGGCGATGGCGGTGGGTCTGTTGGAGCAATGGTGGCTGACAGACCGCTATCGCTGGCAAGCCAGCTCCCACACGGAATTGGGGGGTTGCCTGGTGCCGGGGCCATCTCAGGGGCTGGTGGAATTGGCTATTTCGGTTTGCTCTATCGCAAGGCACTTCTATATTGATGAAGTGCTTTTGCGTTCCTGACGCTCAGTGCCCAATGAATTAAGGAGGACATGGATGAAGTCGTCAGCCAGCGACGAGCCGCGCGCACCCGGTCAGGCCCCGATCAAGACCCGCCGTTTCGGCGTTTCACTGGTCTGGATCGTGCCCATCGTCGCCGTTCTGGTGGGCATCTCGCTGGTGATCCACAACATCCTCCAGGAAGGTCCGACCATCACCGTCACCTTCAAGACCGGTGATGGCCTCACCGCCAACAAGACCGAAGTGCGCTATCGCAACGTGGTGATCGGGCATGTCTCGGATGTTGAACTGGCCGACGACCATAAAAACGTCAACGCCACGATTAAACTAGCCAAACAGGCCGAAAGCTTCACCCGCGAGGATTCGCAGTTCTGGGTGGTGCGCCCGCGCATTGGCGCTGGGGGTGTGTCCGGCATCGACACCCTGCTCTCCGGTGACTACATCGGCGCCGACATTGGTCAGGCAAACAACCGCGCCAAGCACTTCACCGGTCTGGAAAATCCACCGCCGATCACCTACGGCGAGCCGGGTAAACGCTTCACCCTGCACGCGCCCGACCTCGGGTCGCTGGACATCGGCTCGCCGGTCTACTACCGCAAGATTCCCGTCGGCCAAGTGGTGTCGTATGCGCTGGATACCGATGGCAAAGGCGTCAACATAGAAGTGTTCATCAATTCGCCCAACGACGCCTACGTCACCGAGAACACGCGGTTCTGGAACGCCAGCGGGATCGACGTGAATGTCGGCGCCAACGGCTTTGCAGTGAAAACCGAATCGTTGTCGACCCTGCTGGTCGGCGGCATCGCTTTCCGCGCGCCAGACTACAGCCCCAATGACACCACCGCCGCAGAGGACAAGGATTATGAACTGTTCGCTGACCAGACCAGCGCCCTCGCCCCACCCAATGGCAAGGCGCAATACCTGACTCTGCGTTTTGATCAGGCCCTGCGCGGGCTCAAAGTCGACGCTCCGGTGGAATTCCTGGGCGTCGAGATTGGTCGAGTGGTCGCGGTCAATCTGGACTTTGACGAGGTCAAGCGAACCTTTCCGGTGAACGTCGGCATCGTTATTTATCCGCAACGACTGGGTCGCGCCCACGCGAAAATCCTCAAGACCTACAAAGGCGACGAAAACGACGAAGCCACCGGCGCGCGCCTGATCGCCACATTCGTTGAAAATGGTCTGCGCGCGCAGGCACGCAACGGCAACCTGCTTACCGGGCAGTTGTACATCTCGCTGGATTTCTACCCGAAAGCGCCGAAAGTCGCGTTCGATGCGACAGCCCGGCCGATCAGCATCCCGACTGTCCCCGGCAGCCTCGAGCAGTTGCAGGAAAAACTCGAAGCGATGGTCAACAAGATCAACGCACTGCCGGTGGAACGCATCGCCAGCAATCTCGACAGCAATCTGGTCGAGCTGCGCAAAGGCCTCAGCCAGTTCAACGCCAAGACCTTGCCGAGCGTGCAAAGCACCCTCGCCGATGTCAGCAAAACGTTGCAGTCAGCCAATTCGACCCTCGCCGAAGATTCGCCGCAACGCGAGCAACTGGGGCAGACCCTCGACGAACTCGGACGCATGTCGCGCTCCCTGCGTGAGCTGTCGGATTACCTCGGCCGGCATCCGGAATCGCTGATTCGCGGGCGGCCCGACAACGCCGCACCGCTGGACCTCAAAGGACCGCCACGCAATTGAGCACAGGAGCGAAACCCATGGCATCACCGCTGAAAATCAGCGTGCTCGCGGCGATCATGCTACTCGGCGCCTGCCGCAGCGACCCGATCAGCTTTCACACCCTGACCCCGGTGCATCAGGGCGCCGGGCGCAGCGGTGCGGACATTGCCATCGAGAGCGTCAGCGTGCCGCCGCAGGTCGATCGGCCGCAAATCGTCATCCGCGAAGGCAATAGCGGCCTGGCGATTCTCGAAACCGATTGGTGGGGCGCCAGCCTGATCGACGAACTGCGCAGCGCCCTGCTCGACCAGTTGAGCAGTGGCGCAGGCCAGCAACGCGCGTCGGTGCGCGTGGAAGTACAGCGCTTCGATTCGATTCCCGGCCAATACGCGTTGATGGATGTGAAATGGCGCCTGCGTGCGCTCGGTGAGCCTGACGCCGACTTGCTGACCTGTCGCTCGATCCTGCAGACGCCGTCGGGGCCGAGCATCGAGGAACTGGTGACCGCGCAGCAGAACAACGTCAAACGTCTGGCCGCGCAGATCACTCAGGCCGCCAGCCGTTCAAGCGGTTGCCCGGCCTCGAACTGAATCAGCTCACAGATCGAAACGATCCACTGCCCGCCGCCGCTCGTTGTCATCGCGCACATCGTAGTTGGCGGTGGTCTGGATGTTGCTGTGATGCGCCAGTTTCTGCGCGATCGACAGGTCGTGTTCTTCGATAACCCGCGTGATAAATGACCGACGGAAATCATGCGGCATGATCTTCACCCCGACCTGCGTGCCACGCTGACGGGCGATGTAGTAGATCGCGTGCTTGGTGATGCGCTCGCGGGTGATGTGGTTGCCCCTGCGAATGCGGTTGAACAGAAACGCATCATCGCTCTCGCCCTCCTTCAGCTGAGAACGGCGCAGTTCCAGCCACGCATTGAGTTTGGCGAACGCCCAGGTCGGCGCGTACTTGATCAGTTGTTTGTTGCCCTTGCCGGTGACCGTCAGGCTGCGCTCGCTGAAGTCGACCTGGTTGAGGTCCAGATCCACCGACTCTGATTTGCGCATACCGGTCCCATACAGCAGCGCGATCACAGCGGCGTCGCGCAGCCCTTGCGGGCGTGGATCGGCGGCGCAGACCTCCATCAATTCGTGAATCAGCGTGCGCTTGAGGTTGCGCCCCTGAGACAGGCGCGTACCGGCGATGGCTTTGACCGAGCGCATCTTCAACAGATGATCCTGACTGATCAGGCTCATGCGCCAGGCTTCATTCATTACCCCGCGCACGGCGTTCACGTACAGCGAAGAGGTGTTCGGCGCGTAGCCGTCTTCGCGCAGCGCGGCGACCAGCGCCACGACGTCTTCCGGTTGCAGGCCGTGCCAGGGAATGTCCTCGATGTCCACGTCCTCGAAGCCGAGGCGATCGGCCGCGTCCTGCAGGACGTAGCGCATGGTCAACTGACTGGAAGGCGCCAGGCGCGTCAGGTAGAGCGTCAGTGGATTGGTGGTGGACGCGGTGGATTCAGTACTCGACAAGTCAATCAAACGAAACGGCCTTGGTAAAAATACAATTCAACAAAACGACACGATGACAAAACGGGCAAGTGCCGGGCTGCCCCAAAAAAAGGCCTACAACCTGCCGCCCGACCGCTTGAAAGTCAATCAGGCATTCCCCGGTCGGCATTCCAACCCCTTGAATTGAAGCGCTTTTCAGACAACCGGGTGCTGGCATTGAGCCTGTGCTGAGTGAACGGCTGTCAGCATCGCCTGCCTGTCTGCACCGCCAGCAAGTCGCATCGCACAAAACGGTAGGCAAATTGAAACATGCCCTTGCCTATCCTGACGCCAGATCATGAACACCCGTCCGGCTCAGGAGTGTCCTATGAAAATCACGGTCTTCGGCAGCGGTTACGTGGGTCTGGTGCAAGCGGCGGTATTGGCCGAGGTGGGCCATGAGGTCGTGTGCATGGACGTCGATCAGCACAAAGTCGACCAGTTGCGCCAGGGCCACGTCAGTATTTTCGAACCGGGGCTGGCAAACCTGGTGCGCGAGGGCTTGGACGCCAAACGCCTGCACTTCACCAGCGATGAGAAACTCGCAGTGCAGCACGGCCGGGTTGCGTTTATCGCCGTGGGCACGCCTTCACGTGAGGATGGTTCGGCGGATTTGCGTTACGTGCTCTCCGTGGGCGACGCGATTGCCCGGCACCGTGAGCAGCCGTTGATCGTGGTAGAGAAATCCACGGTGCCGGTGGGCACCGGCGACACCTTGCGCGCGCACATCGAAAAGGCCTTGATCAAGGTCGGCCGGCTGCTGCAGTTCGATATTGTCTCCAATCCGGAATTTCTCAAGGAAGGCTCGGCCGTTGCCGACTGCCGCCGCCCGGACCGCATCATCATTGGCTGCGAAGGCAACGACGTGCGCGACGTGATGCGCGATCTGTATGCGCCGTTCAACCGCAACCATGACCGCATCCTGTTCATGGACCTGCGCAGCGCCGAACTGACCAAATACGCCGCCAATTGCATGCTCGCGACCAAGATCAGCTTCATCAACCAGATTGCCGAACTCGCCGAACACCTGGGCGCCGACATCGAAGCGGTGCGTCAAGGCATCGGCGCCGACACGCGCATCGGCTATCACTTCATCTATCCGGGCTGCGGCTATGGCGGTTCGTGCTTTCCCAAGGACATGCGCGCGCTGATCCACAGCGCCGAACAAGCGCACTGCTCCAGCGACTTGTTGCAAGCGGTCGAAGCGATCAACCAGCGCCAGAAGCACAAGCTGTTCGAGCGTATCAACGCGTTCTACCAAGGCGACCTGCGTGGCAAGACCTTCGCCCTGTGGGGCCTGGCGTTCAAACCCAACACCGACGACATGCGCGAAGCACCGAGCCGGGTCCTGCTCGAAGCCTTGTGGGCGGCCGGCGCCAGCGTCCGCGCCTTCGACCCCGAAGCCATGCAGCAAACCCAGAACCTCTACCCCGACGAAGCGAAACTGCTGTTGATGGGCACCCCCGAATCGGTCCTGCCCGGCGCCGACGCCCTGATCATCTGCACCGAATGGCAACAATTCAAAGCCCCGGATTTCGAACTGATCAAACAACGCCTCAACAGCCCGGTGATCTTCGACGGCCGCAACCTCTACGACGCCGAACGCCTGGCCCGCATCGGCTTCCACTACTTCGCCATGGGCCGCGGCAAATCGCGGCAACTGCCGATCCCGCTGCAACAATGGCCGCGTGCGTCGGATGTGGCGTAAGTCGTCCTGTTTATTCGCAGTCTTTTCAAATTCATTTCAAACAGACAACGCCAACCCTCACCCTAGCCCTCTCCCAGAGGGAGAGGGAACTGATCGGGGTGGACGCCAGAGGTACGCCGACGTGCGAACCGAGTCGTACGCGATTCTCAAAAATCAAAAGCCCCTCACCCTAGCCCTCTCCCGGAGGGAGAGGGAACTGATCGTGGTGGATGTTAGAGGCACGCCGACGTGCGATACCGAGTCGTACGCGATTTCAAAGCAAAGCAGATCGGCTCCCTCTCCTCGGGGAGAGGGCTGGGGTGAGGGGCAGCCACACCACAAATCCCAAGCCATGCGCCGCTTCTCACCACTCAATAGGCCGAGTGTCAGCTCGCCTGCTTTTGATCTTGACTCACCGGCGACGTCGGAAGGCTGAGTGGAGGGATTGATCCGGGCGTGGGAGCGCAGCGACCGTACGACGAAGTCGTACACAGCGGAAGGAGGTGCAGCGCAGCAAACCGTAGCCGCTGCGCCCGGATCGATCCCGCAGCGAAGGGACCCGAGCCTGCGAGGGCCGTACGTAGGAGCAAAGCCTTTTGGTTCCTTTTTGGCGTCTGAAAAAGGGACTCGCCGTAAGGGCGAAACCGCCAGCAGCAGCACCCGAAGCAACGGATATGTACACAAAAAAACCAGCGCCAGAAATAAAAACCATAGCTCCCACAAGGAATGCGCGGTGTCGCGGCTAGACCGCCAGCAAATGCACAATTTCGCTCAGTCGCGAAGATGCCGAACTGATTAAATTCAAAATTAATGCACTAACTCTGCATTAATATGAATTTGTCAGCATCCACTTTGCCCGGCAAACTGTGCGCGTTCCTCCCCCAATGTTGGAACGCTTCGAGGGCTTTCCGGGTATGCCGGACAAGTCCTTTTTTTTTGTCCTGAATTTGCTGCAAAGGATCGGATTCACATGCTCGCTCGCTGGTTGCCCGCCGCTATCAACACCCGTCCCACCGAATGGAGTCGCGCCGCCATCGGCATGGCGCTGGGGACGTTGTTCAGTGTCTGGATGTGCGCACAAGTCTTCGGCCATGACGTTGCCTATCACCTGATCGGCCCGCTCGGCGCCTCTGCGGTGCTGCTGTTTGCGGTGTCCTCGGGCGCCCTCGCCCAGCCCTGGTCGATCCTCGGCGGTTACCTGTGTGCCGGCGGCGTCGCGCTGCTGGTCGCCCATGTCCTCGGCCGCACCCTCGGCAGTGCCTGTCTGGCAGCGGGCATGGCGCTGATTCTGATGTGCTGGCTGCGTTGCCTGCATCCACCGGCCGGCGCCTTGGCATTAACGTTGGTGCTGGCTGACCCCGCCACCATCGCGATGGACTGGAAAGCCATGGAACCGGTAATGCTCGGCGCGGTGTGCATGCTCGTCAGCGCCCTCGCCTACAACAACCTGACCCGCATCCGCTACCCGAAACGTCCGGCCGAACCGGCGCCGCTGGTGACGCCGGTCGACAACCTCGCCATCACTGCCGAAGACCTGAAACTGGCGCTGGCGGAGATGGAGGCGTTCATCGACGTTACCCCCGAAGACCTTGAGCGTCTGGTGCATGTCAGTGAGCTGTACGCCAAGCGTCGCAGCATCGGAGAAGTTTTTTCCAAGTAATTTTCCATGGTTCGGCTAAGGTAAAAACGCAAACAGCGCCTGCATATATCCGGGTTGTACAGGGCAAATTTGCACTGTTACGATCGGCTACTGCCCGTGCGCGGGCTTTTCAAATAAAGACAATAAAAGCAGGGAGTTACAGATGACAGCTCAGGCTTCATCCCAGCGGACCGCGTCCATGGATGCCACACAGAACGAAGTGCTGGCCGAGGTGCGCAACCACATCGGTCACCTGACCCTGAACCGCCCCGCCGGCCTCAACGCCATCACCCTCGACATGGTCCGCCAACTGCAACAGCAGCTTGATGCCTGGGCCACCGACGCCACTGTGCACGCCATTGTTCTGCGCGGTGCCGGCGAAAAAGCCTTCTGCGCCGGCGGCGACATTCGTTCGCTGTACGACAGTTTCAAAAGCGGCGACACCCTGCATGAAGATTTCTTCGTCGAGGAATACGCCCTCGACCTGACCCTGCATCACTACCGCAAGCCGGTGCTGGCGTTGATGGACGGTTTCGTCCTCGGCGGTGGCATGGGCCTGGTGCAAGGCGCCGATTTGCGCGTGGTGACCGACAAGAGCCGTCTGGCGATGCCGGAAGTGGCCATCGGTTATTTCCCGGATGTCGGCGGCAGTTATTTCCTCTCGCGCATCCCCGGCGAACTGGGGATTTATCTTGGCGTCAGCGGCGTGCAGATCCGCGCGGCCGATGCGCTGTATTGCGGCCTGGCCGACTGGTATCTGGACAGCAGCAAACTGGCGCTGCTCGACGAAAAACTCGACCAGATGGAATGGCAGGACACGCCACTCAAAGCGCTGCAGAACCTGCTCGCCAAACACGCCGTGCAAACCTTGCCTGATGCTCCGCTGCAAGCCTTGCGGCCGGCCATCGATCACTTTTTCGCCCTGCCGGATGTGCCGAGCATGGTCGAGCAAATGCGCGAGGTCACTGTCGCCAACAGCCACGACTGGGCGCTGACCACCGCTGACCTTTTGGAAACCCGCTCGCCACTGGCGATGGCAGTGACATTGGAAATGCTCCGCCGTGGACGTCAACTGAGCCTTGAGCGGTGCTTTGACCTGGAACTGCATCTGGATCGCCAATGGTTTGCCCGTGGCGATCTGATCGAAGGCGTGCGCGCCCTGCTGATCGATAAAGACAAGACGCCACGCTGGAGTCCGCCCACCCTCCGCGAGCTCGACGCGGCGCACGTCGCGAGTTTTTTCCACAGTTTTGATGAAAGCGGGAGCTGAGCCATGCACGATCTCGAACTGACTGAAGAACAAGTGATGATCCGCGACATGGCCCGGGATTTTGCCCGTGGCGAAATCGCGCCCCATGCACAAGCGTGGGAAAAGGCTGGCTGGATCGACGACGCGCTGGTGGCGAAAATGGGCGAGTTGGGCCTGCTCGGCATGGTGGTGCCGGAAGAATGGGGCGGCACCTACGTCGATTACGTCGCCTATGCGCTGGCCGTGGAGGAAATCTCCGCCGGTGATGGCGCGACCGGCGCGTTCATGAGCATTCACAACTCGGTCGGCTGCGGCCCGGTGCTCAATTACGGCAGCGATGAGCAAAAGCAGACCTGGCTGGCCGATCTGGCCAGCGGCCAGACCATCGGCTGCTTTTGCCTGACCGAGCCGCAGGCCGGCTCTGAAGCGCACAATCTGCGCACGCGCGCTGAACTGCATGACGGTCAGTGGGTGATCAACGGCGCCAAGCAATTTGTCAGCAACGGCAAACGGGCGAAACTGGCGATCGTGTTTGCGGTGACCGATCCCGAGCTGGGCAAGAAAGGCCTTTCGGCGTTTCTGGTGCCGACCGATACGGCGGGTTTCATCGTCGATCGTACCGAACACAAAATGGGCATTCGCGCCTCCGACACCTGCGCGGTGACGTTGAACAACTGCAGCATTCCTGAGGCCAACCTGCTCGGCGAACGCGGCAAAGGTTTGGCGATCGCCCTGTCCAACCTCGAAGGCGGACGCATCGGCATCGCCGCGCAAGCACTGGGCATCGCCCGGGCGGCGTTCGAGGCGGCGCTGGCGTATGCCCAGGAGCGCGTGCAGTTCGATAAACCGATCATCGAACACCAAAGCATCGCCAACCTGCTGGCCGACATGCACCTGCAGATCAACGCGGCACGCTTGCTGATTCTGCACGCAGCGCGGCTGCGCACGGCGGGCAAACCGTGTCTGTCCGAAGCGTCGCAGGCCAAGCTGTTTGCCTCGGAAATGGCCGAGAAAGTCTGCTCGTCAGCGATTCAGATCCATGGCGGTTATGGTTATCTGGAAGATTACCCGGTCGAGAAGTACTACCGCGATGCGCGGATTACCCAGATCTATGAAGGCTCGAGCGAGATTCAGCGGATGGTGATTGCGCGGGATTTGAAGAGCTATCAGTTGTAGTGGTGTCGGCCGCTTCCCCTCACCCCAGCCCTCTCCCAGAGGGAGAGGGAGCCGACCGAGGTGTCCTGCGTCATGCGCCGACCTGAAAAACCCAGTTGATTATGGATTCAGTGAAGCCAGCTCAGGTCGGCGGATCACTCGCATCCACCACGGTCAGTCCCCTCTCCCTCCGGGAGAGGGCTAGGGTGAGGGGCTTTTGCCTTGGCTGTTGCTTGTGCTTTTGCCGCTTACTTACCCTGAAATTCAGCCGGCCGCTTGCCAATAAACGCCGCCATCCCTTCCTTCTGATCCTGCGTGGCAAACGCCGCATGGAACACCCGACGCTCGAACCGCACGCCTTCGCTCAGGTTTACCTCAAAGGCGCGGTTCACGCTTTCCTTGATCATCATCGCAATCGGCAGTGACTTGTCAGCGATCACCGCCGCCACTTTCAGCGCTTCATCAAGCAATTCATCGCTTGGCACGATCCGCGCGACGATGCCGCAGCGTTCGGCTTCTACCGCATCGATCATGCGCCCGCTGAGGCACATTTCCATGGCTTTGGCCTTGCCCACGGCGCGGGTCAGGCGCTGGGTGCCGCCCATGCCTGGGAGCACGCCGAGGTTGATTTCCGGTTGGCCGAATCTGGCGTTGTCGCCGGCCAGGATGAAGTCGCACATCAGCGCCAGTTCGCAACCGCCGCCAAGCGCAAAACCATTGACCGCGGCGATGATCGGCTTGCGCCGGTTGGCGACGCGGTCGCTGTCGCTGAACAGGTCGTCCATGTAGATCTGCGGGTACGTCAGCTCGGCCATTTCCTTGATGTCGGCCCCGGCAGCAAAAGCCTTTTTCGAACCGGTGAGGACGATGCAGCCAATGTTCGCGTCTGCTTCCAGCGCATCAAGGGCCTGGTTCACTTCACTGACCAGTTGCGCGTTCAGCGCGTTCAGCGCCTGCGGCCGATTGAGGGTGATCAGGCCAACGCGGCCGTGGGTTTCGAGCAGGATGGTGTCGAAAATCATGAAGAAGTTTCCTTGTCAGAGATTGCGCGAAATGACCATGCGCTGAATGTCGCTGGTGCCTTCGTAGATCTGGCAGACCCGCACGTCGCGGTAGATGCGTTCCAGCGGAAAGTCGTTGAGATAACCGTAACCGCCGAGGGTTTGCAAGGCCATCGAGCAGACCTTCTCGGCCATCTCCGAGGCGAACAGCTTGGCCATCGATGCCTCGACCAGAGCCGGTTGGCCGCTGTCTCGCAGGGCGGCGGCGTAATGGACCATTTGCCGGGCGACGGCGATCTGCGTAGCCATGTCGGCCAAGCGAAATGCCACCGCCTGATGCTCGATGATCGGCTTGCCGAACGTATCGCGTTCACGGGCGTAGTCACGCGCCGCTTCGAAAGCTGCGCGGGCCATGCCCACCGACTGCGCGGCGATGCCGACGCGGCCGCCCTCAAGGTTGGCCAGGGCGATTTTGTAGCCTTCGCCCTCCTCGCCCAAACGATTGGCCAGCGGAACCTTGAGTTCTTCGAAAAGAATCTGGCAGGTGTCCGAGGCGTGCTGGCCGAGTTTGTCTTCAACCCGCGCGACGCTGTAACCCGGCGAATCGGTCGGCACGATAAACGCGCTGATGCCGCGCTTGCCGGCGCTCGGATCGGTCACTGCAAACACAATCACCACCCCGGCGTTCTGCCCGGAGGTGATGAACTGTTTGCAACCGTTGAGCACGTAATGATCGCCCTCGCGCCGGGCGCGGGTCTTCAGGCTGCTGGCATCGGAGCCGGCCTGCGGTTCGGTCAGGGCGAAGGCACCGAGCATGGCGCCGCTGGCCAGCGGCTTGAGGAAGCGCTCGCGCTGGTCGTCATTGCCGAATTTGAGGATCGGCACGCAACCCACCGAGTTGTGCACGCTCATGATCGTCGAGCAGGCGCCATCGCCGGCGGCGATTTCTTCCAGGGCCATGGCGTAGGCCAGGTAACCGGTGTCGCAACCGCCCCACTGCTCCGGCACGAGCATGCCGAAAAAACCGAGTTCGGCCATCTCGGCGATGGCTTCCCTGGGAAAACGGTGCTCACGGTCCCACTCGGCGGCGAACGGTTTCAGGCGCTCCTCGGCGAACTGCCGGGCCATGTCGCGGATCTGGGTTTGGTCTTCGTTGGGAATCATGGTGAATCCTTAATCCTTGTAACACCACAGACCCCTGTGGGAGCGAGCCTGCTCGCGAAGGCGTCGGTACAATTAGCATTCATTTGGCTGATACACCGCTTTCGCGAGCAGGCTCGCTCCCACAATGGCGTTTCGCGGCGCGTCAATAAACGCATTCCACCGCCATCGCCGTGGCTTCGCCGCCGCCAATGCAGATCGCCGCAATCCCGCGCTTGAGCTGTTTCTGCCGCAGCGCCGCCAGCAGCGTCACCAGAATCCGCGCACCTGACGCCCCGATCGGATGGCCGAGCGCACACGCCCCGCCGTGCACATTGAGCTTGTCGTGGGGGATCTCCAGGTGCGTCATCGCCGCCATGCCGACCACGGCGAAAGCTTCGTTGACCTCGAACAGGTCGACCTGCTCCAGCGCCCAGCCGGTTTTCTTGATCAGCTTCTTGATCGCCCCGATCGGTGCGGTCGGAAACAGCCCCGGCGTGTCTGCGAAAGCGGCGTGACCATGGATCACCGCCAGCGGTTTCAAACCCAGGGTTTGCGCTTGCGACTGACGCATCAGCACCAGCGCCGCGGCTCCATCAGAGATTGAACTGGAGTTGGCCGCCGTCACCGTACCGCCTTCGCGGAACGCCGGTTTCAGCGAGGCAACCTTGTCCAGCTTGGCTTTTGGTGGCTGTTCATCGTGACTGATAAGCACCTGCTCTTTGCCCACGGTCACCGTCAGCGGGACGATTTCGTCCTTGAAGCTGCCGTCCTTGATCGCCTGCTGGGCGCGGGTGGTCGAGGCGATGGCGAAAGCGTCCTGAGCCTCGCGGCTGAAGCCGTTGGTTTCGGCGCAGTCTTCGGCGAAGGTGCCCATCAGACGGCCCTTGTCGTAGGCGTCTTCGAGGCCGTCGAGGAACATCGAGTCGAGCACGCGGCCATGGCCCATGCGGTAACCGGCGCGGGCGCGATCGAGCAGATACGGCGAGTTGGACATGCTTTCCATGCCCCCGGCGATCACTACATCGGCGCTGCCGGCAATGAGCATGTCGTGGGCGAGAATGGTGGTTTCCATGCCCGAACCGCACATCTTGTTGACCGTGGTGCAGCGGGTCGATTTATCCAGCCCGGCGCCCAGCGCCGCCTGACGTGCCGGTGCCTGGCCGAGGCCGGCGGGCAGCACGCAGCCGAACAACACCTCATCGACCGCATCGCTGGCGACACCCGCGCGCTCGACCGCAGCCTTGATCGCGGCAGCACCGAGTTGCGGCGCGGTGAGGCTTTTCAATTCGCCCTGGAAACCGCCCATCGGCGTGCGCACCGCGCTGACGATGACAATCGGATCATTGGAAATAGTCATGACAAATCCTCCTTACCTGGCAGCCATGCGCAAGGCGCCGTCGAGACGGATCACCTCGCCGTTGAGCATGCTGTTTTCGATGATGTGCCGCACCAGCGCGGCGTATTCGGCCGGCTTGCCCAGCCGTGGCGGGAACGGTACGCCGGCGGCCAGCGAGTCGCGCACTTCCGGGGTCATGCCGGCCATCATCGGCGTTTCGAAAATCCCCGGGGCGATGGTCATCACGCGGATGCCGAAGCGCGCCAGTTCGCGGGCGGCCGGCAGGGTCAGGCTGGCGATCGCACCTTTGGAGGCCGAGTACGCCGCCTGGCCGATCTGGCCGTCAAACGCCGCCACCGAGGCGGTGTTGATGATCACCCCGCGCTCGCCATCGGCGTTGGCTTCAGACTCGGCAATCGCCGCCGCGGCCAGACGCAGCATGTTGAAGCTGCCGATCAGGTTGACGTTGATCACCTGGGCAAAACTGCTCAGTGCATGCGGGCCGGTCTTGCCGAGGATTTTTTCGCCACGGACGATGCCGGCGCAGTTGACCAGGCCGTTGAGGCTGCCAAACGCATCCAGCGTCGCCTGCACTGCGGCTTCGGCGGCAGCTTCGTTGCTGATGTCGGCCACCACGCTTTGCGCGCCCAGGCGCTGCGCCTGAGCGGCCACGGCCTCGGCGTTCATGTCCACCAGCATCACTTTCGCGCCGGCGCTGACCAGCAGCTCAGCGCTGGCGGCACCGAGGCCGGACGCGCCGCCGGTGACGATAAAAACCTTGTTCTCGATCTGCATGACTGTTTCCTTCGATTCAAGCTGAAACGTTATGCGCCGCAGCCTCTTGAGCCTTGGCGATTTCCTGGTTGCGCAAGATAAAGCGCTGCAATTTGCCACTCGGGGTCTTGGGCAATTCGCTGACAAATTCGATTTCCCGCGGGTACGAATGCGCGGCCAGACGCTTGCGCACGTGTTGGCGCAGTTCTTCAGCCAGCTCGGGCGCTGCGCGGTATTGCGCACTGAGCACGACGAAGGCTTTGACCAGTTCGGTGCGCTCCGGGTCGGGTTTGCCGACCACCGCCGCTTCGACCACCGCCGGGTGTTCGATCAGCGCACTCTCTACATCGAACGGGCCGACGCGGTAACCGGAGGTGGTGATCACATCGTCGCTGCGGCCGACGAAGCTTATGCTGCCGTCCGGGTTCCACTCGACGGTGTCGCCGCTGAGGTAATAGTTGCCGACAAACGCCTTGGTCGGCGCGCCTTCGTAGCCGCCGAACCAGCACATCGGCGATTGCGGGCGGTCGATGGCGAGAATGCCAGGCTGGCCGACGCCGAGTTCGTTGTGGTGTTCATCGAGCACCACGATGCGGTGGCCCGGCGAGGCGAAACCGGCGGCGCCGACGTGTACCGGATGGTCGAGGCCGTGGTGGTTGCACAGGACCATGCCCAGTTCGGTCTGGCCGTAATGATCGTGGATGACCACGTCGAGATGGTCGGCGAACCAACGAATCACTTCCGGGTTCAACGGCTCGCCGGCACTGCTGACGATGCGCAGTTTGCCCTTGATCGACTTGGCGAATTCCTCACCCCCGGCAATCAACAGCCGGTAGGCCGTCGGCGACCCGGTGAGGTTGCTGATGCCGTATTTGTTGATCACCCGGCAGGTGCTCTCGAGGGTGAACGGGCCGTCGTAGAAGGTGATCGGATGGCCCAGCGCCAACGGCCCGGTGACGCCGAAATAGATGCCGTAGGCCCAGCCCGGATCGGCCACGTTCCAGAACGCATCTTCCGGGCGCAGGTCCACGGCATCGCGGGTGTAACTCTTGAAAGCGACGATGGCCTTGAGCGGTACCGACAGCGCTTTCGCCGGGCCGGTAGTGCCGGAGGTGAACATCAGCAGGAACGGATCTTCGCCGGTCAGCAGCACCGGTTTGCATGCGCTGGAATAGTTGGCCAACTCGGCCCAGAAGCTGTAATCGCCGCGCACGATGCCTTGGCCCTTGGCGCCGCCCACGGTGACCAGCGTCGGGCAATCGGCGACTTCGGCGAGTTTCGGCCGGTTCACCGCATCGGTCACCACGACTTTGGCGCCGGAACTGTTCAGCCGATGTTCGAGGGCTTTCGGGCCGAATGCGGTGAACAACGGCTGATACACCGCGCCGATGCGCCAGGTGGCGAGTACGGTAATCAGCAGCTCGACATTGCGCGGCAGCAGTCCGGCGACCCTGTCGCCCTTCTGCACGCCCTGGGCGAGAAGGAAGTTGGCGAAACGCGCGGCTTTGTCTTGCAGGTCAGTGAAGGTGTACGTCGCACTGCTGCCGTCGCGGCCCTCCCAGAACAACGCGATGCGCCCCGGCAAGGCGTGGCGGTCGCAGCATTCGACACAGGCGTTGAGCGCCGCCAGCGAACCGCTGAGCGCGGCCTCGACGGTGTGCTGATAGTTGAACCGTGCGGTAGCAGACAAGTAATCGCGCATTGCCAGAATCCCTCGGTGTTTTTATTAGGCTGGGAACCGTAAACAACAGGGCAATAGTCGCGCTGCACGGGGCGCCGGGCAATGGTCAAAGCCATCAAGCTGGTTGACTGGTTTGGCCAAAATCCTTCAGCTCGATTCGTTCTCGCTTACAAGTTGATAATCATATGCACTGGCGATTGCCAGGGTATATCGGTAGCTTCGTGAATACTTCAAACCGTCATTATTTTTATTCACTGAGAAGTATGCCATGTCACTTTCTTCAACCATTCCTGATGCACAGGATTTCATTTTCGAACAATCGCTATTGGCGCAGTTCAAGGACCGGCCGACACTACGAAAAACAGCCCGACAACAACTGGAAAATTATCTCCAGCATTGTCTGGCATCGTCATCGTTATCGCTGGATATACTTTTTTATAATGACCCTCAGTTGCCCCCGGACGCTGATCCAGTCACGTTGCTTGAGGCGTTTCTTCAAGCTTTCGCCGCTGGGCGTTGCCTGCTGATAAACGCAGATACTCTGATCATTCCAGTCAACGCCGCCGATCGGGACAAGATCGACCTGGCCGACTTCCAATCGGCTATCGAAGATATTTGTCATACTTTGGTTGATACCCTGCAAGAGCAACTACTGAATTACTGGCAGCAACCGGCCGACAACCAGATGAGTCGCTGGCAATGGTTGTCGGAAGCATTGAAAGATGCCTGCGCGTCTAATATCAATGAGGCACTTCACCAGAAAGATGAAGCGTTTTATTTTGCATTGACGGGGTTGGTCATCAGACCGGAAAAACAGCACAGGGCATTGTTCAATGAGCATTTGCGGCCCTCGGCGTGTTTATTGAAATTCACCATCAATGAAGGCGAGGATGCCTGTTCGCTGATTTATCCGGCGCTGATGGTTACCGACACGTCAGGCACCGTATTGATTCAACCGTCTGGTGCCTGGGAAAGGTTCAGCACCGAGTCGGCGTGCATACAAAACGTCGCTCAGCACTTGCAACTGCGCTGGGAAGTTGCATCTCTGAGCGTCCAGCGTTATGAACCGAATGCCGATATTTTTGATGAACTGGCGCGGGTTTTGATCGATCGGCAATTGCTCGATCTGCAAAACATCAGGTTTCCGGTCGATCAAATGTTCGTCAGCGCCGAGCAACAGTTCGACAAGATCACCGACCCGCTTCGCTTGTTTGCGGGTACGAGGCATATGATTACTCACGCAGAGAACGTCGACAGGCATTTGCCGTCGTGGCTTGCACACGCGGATGCTGACGACCGCCGGACTTATCGGCGTTTTGTTGCAGCGATGGCCGCCACGCATTGGCAGTACGACGGCGCAACGTTCTTCACCCATCTGCTCTCCATCCGCGACTTCACCTATCAGGCCCTCATCGAGCAGATGAGTCGCGACGGACATGAACCGGTCGATCCCGATCGCATCGAATTGCACATCAAAGTCTCCGAAGGCGTTCCCGGCGGCTGGGGAATTCAGGAAACGAAGCGCCTGGGCGTTATCGACTTTGCACTGGAGAATCTTGCCGGCCTGCCCTGGGGGCAGATGACCGTCAAAGGCTTGCAGCAGCAAAACGTACCGGACTGGCTGACCCCGCAATACGCCAAAGCACTTATCCAGGCAGTTGACATCGGACGCACCTATCCTGCGTATCTGAAACAACACCTGCTGGATGACCCAAACGAAGCGGCGTCGCGACAAAACCTGTTCAAGGTGCAATTACGCGACCAGCTCCCCCTGCAGGCACTGCAGGCAAAACTTGGCGGTGAGCACGGATTTGATGATAACGGTGCCAACCTGATCATCGCACTGGCTGACGAGCAACAAGCGGCGAACACGCTGCGCGTCAGTCCCTTGCATCTGCGCCTGGGTCAAGTGCTGAACATGTTTGTCATTGAAGGCACCGAACGCAATGCACCGGTGGTGCTTTACCGCCCCTTCTATTCGCCTTCATTGATTCAATTTGCCTCCAGGGAACATCTGCAACGCGCGATCGAATCGGATGCTGCGCTGCAAAAAAGTATTCACGACTGGTACAAAGCCTCGGTGCGTCACACTGGATTGCTGGGTGCCAACGAAATTCGCCTGCGTTGGGAAATGACCGTATCGCCCGCCCTGCAGGGCGATATATTTCAACCGTTGTACGCGGCCAACAGCCAGGCGCTGGTGGAGCTGGCGGACCGGCAGTCGGTGTCCAACGCCGAGAGTCGCTGGGCCAACTTCAAGACGCTTGGCTGGTTGATATTCGAATCGCTGCTACCACTGGTCACCGGGCCGGCGGCCACTGCGGGATGGTTGCTGCAATTGGCGGTCAGCCTCAAGGCTGACCTTCAAGCGCTATCGGCATCGGACGGTCAGGACAAATCATTTGCCGTCGCTGACCTGCTGCTCAACCTCGCTGCGGTCCTGATGCACGCGGGACGCCTCTCCAAGGGCGCTGGAAAAATCAACAATGCGCCGCTCATCGAGCCTGAGGTTTTCGAATATTCGGTCGAAAATCCAGATCCCGCTGCGCCAGATATTCCAGTTGAAGAACACGCAACGCTGCCCAGTGAGCAGCACCCGCAGACAGACCAGGCGAGCACCACAAACGCATGGGCCAAGCCGCGGGCTGCGTATTCCGAGGGGCAGCAGGCACTGCTCGACAGCTTTGCACTGAAAAAACCGGCGGATCTGGGCCCGGCGATCGCACAAGGGCGAAACAAGGGCCTGTATCGCTACAACGACAGGTGGCACGCGCTGGTTGGCGAGCAATTCTTTCGCGTCTCGATTGAAGAAGGTCCGGTGCTGATCATTGACCCCGTGGACAATTCCCGTCCGGGCCCCTTCCTGACTTCTGACGGTCAAGGGCGCTGGACGATAGATAACCGGCTGTACCTGAGGGGCGGAGCGCCTAACAAACGCGCGCACGACGGCTCCAATAACGAGGCGCCGGGCCCATCACGCCGGGCGATTGCTGACAGCAGTGGATTCCCGGCCGTCATCGAAACCGAAATCGAGACCCTGCCCGAGCGTCTGTATCATTACGTCAACAAGGAAAAGCTGGCGTCGATCAAAGCCTTGAGCACGTCGTTCATCAATAACTCCTCGAACGATGCTTACGGCAGGCCGCAGCGCAGTGTCGTCGGATTGTACGTGACCGACCTGGCCCCTAATTCAATGCCACGCCAGCAGCTGTCGGAAACCCTGTTTGGCAAGAACCGCCACAACGTTTCCTCTCGCGCCAACAAAATTCATGCCGTGCTGGAGCTTGATCCCACACGGTATCCAAAGGGCAGCGTGAAGCTCTACAAACTCGAAAGCCCGAAACTGTCGGATCATATCTACGTGTTGCGCGGTGCGAAGAATGAATTGAGCTTGCGCATCAAAGCCTCCGCATTTGGCACCGGCACAACGGCGCTGGTCAGTGTGAAGGAGCTTTGATTCAGTGCTCAGCCGGGCTGGATCCCGCTGGCTGGCTGAGGATCAGGCTACGATAGTGGCCGGGGTTCGACCCCGACCACTTGCGAAACGCCTTGTAGAACGAACTCACGTCAGCAAAGCCTAGGTGCGCGGCAATTTCGGCGAAGCTGATCGACGGCTCCGCCAGCCAGGAGATCGCCAGTTCCTTGCGCACGCTGTCCTTGAGCCCTTGATAAGTCTGCCCTTCTACCGCCAGGCGACGGCGCAACGTCGACGCGGACATGCACAACTGCAGGGCCAGCGCTTCGGTTTCCGGCCATTGTTCGGCAGGCAGTTGTCGCAAATCGTGCTTGATCCGGCTGGCGAGGCTCTCGGGATCGCGATATTTCACCAGAATGTTCGCCGGCGCATGGGCCAGGAAGCGCTGCAGTTCTTCGGGGCTGCGCTTGATCGGCAGGTCGAGGCAGTCGGCGGAAAAAATCATCCGCGTGCGTGGGCGCCCGAAACGCAGGTTTGGCGAAAACATCACTTGATAGTCGTCGGTGAAGTCTGGCGCCGGGCAACGTAGCTCGATCGCCAGAATCGGGATGCGCCGCCCGGCCAGCCAGCAGGCAACGCCGTGGACGATCATCCAGTAGGTGAAGTAGGTAAAAGCGCGACGCGGTTCGGGGTGGTCTTCGAGCAGGACGATTTCCGCCAGACTCTGCTGGTGCACCAATTGCGCCGGCAGCCGCTCGAGCATCAGCGAGAGAAAACCCAGCCCGGTATCCAGCCCCGTCGCCAGCGTCGGTTGCGCCATGGCGCTGCGGCACAGGAACGCCAGGCTGCCGGACTTGAGCTTGCGCGGGTCCATGCCGAAAAACTCATCGTCGCAGCGTCGGGCCAACAGGCGCCAGAGCTTCGCGTACTGCGATGCGGGCACCCGTGCGTGCTCGGCCTCAAGCAATGCCGGATCAATTCCGACCTTGCGCAAAACCTCTTGCGTGCCCGCGCCAGGCGCACAACTTTGCAACAGCGCTTCGCGCACCAGTTGAATGGCGATGGTGTCTTTTTCCGACATGGAACGCGGCGAGCCTTATGGTTATTCCGGTGCCGGCATCTTACCCCGGTGGGAGCGAGCCTGCTCGCGAAGGCGTTGGGTCAGGCGGCTACGATGTTGAAAGTGCCGCCGTCTTCGCGAGCAGGCTCGCTCCCACAGGATTGGTGGCGTACGCAGAATCGTGGCTATCCACACCCCCCCCTGTAGGAGCGAGCCTGCTCGCGATAGCGGTCTGCCTGTTGACTCATAAAGTGAATGACACACCGCTTTCGCGAGCAGGCTCGCTCCTACAAGGGATATGGGTGAGGCGAAGATCGGTTTTGTTCAGGTTAGGTTCAGCTAAATGTCAATCAGTGCCATTTGGGAATGAGTGTCATTATGTTACAACTTAGCCACCTATCTAAATCACCGTTGGTTGTGCCGAATGCTCGTTCCCTTTCTGATCATGCTGCGCGAAGGCATTGAAGCCGCGCTGATCGTTGGCATCATCGCCAGTTACCTGCAGCAAACCGGCCGTGGGCAGTGGATGCCCGCCGTGTGGATCGGGGTTTTCCTCGCTGCCGCCCTCGCCTTGCTGGTCGGCGGTGGCCTGGAACTGGTCAGCGCTGAATTCCCGCAGAAGCAACAGGAGCTGTTCGAGGGCGTCGTCGGGCTGGTCGCCGTGGGCATTCTCAGTTCGATGGTGTTCTGGATGCGCAAGGTCGCCCGTTCGATCAAGCATTCGCTGCAGGCCTCGCTGGATCAGGCGCTGACCGCGTCGAAGCATCAGGTGATCGCGTTGATCGCCATGGTGTTCTTCGCTGTCGCCCGCGAAGGCCTGGAAACGGTGTTCTTTTTGCTCGCGGTGTTCCAGCAGAGCGAAGGTCCGGGCGCGCCGATCGGCGCACTGCTCGGGCTGGTACTGGCCGTCATCGTCGGCTTGCTGATCTACAGCGGCAGCATGCGCCTCAATCTCTCGGCGTTCTTCAAGTGGACCGGGCTGTTCATTCTGGTGGTGGCCGCCGGCATCCTCGCCAACTCGGTGCAGGCGCTGCATGAGGCCGGGCTGTGGAATCACTGGCAGACCGTGCTGTTCGACTTCAGCGCGACCCTGCCGATGGATGGCCCGCTGGGCGCGGTGCTGGCCGGCATGTTCGGTTATCAGGATGCACCGACTTTCAGCACCCTCGGTGCCTATGTGATCTACCTGCTGGTGGCGCTGGTGATGTTCTTTCTGCCGGCGCCCGCGCCATCCGTGTCATCGACTTCCGTTTCCAGCCAATAAGGGCCTCCATGTCCAAGCCTAAAACTCCACAGGCCTCGCCTCCCCGTGCCTTGCGCTGGGCGCTGGCCGGTTCGGTGGTGGTGATGATCGCCGCCGGCGGGTTGTTCTATTACGCGTCGCAATTGGCCGCTGCCAAGCGTCAGCATAACCGCGACGAAGTGGTGGTCAACATCCATCCCGGTAACTGCGAGCCGAATGCCCTGAGCGTGCCGGCCGGGCGCGCCAGTTTCCGTATCGTCAACCGTTCGGACCGCGCCGTGGAATGGGAAATCCTCGACGGCGTGCTGGTAGTCGAAGAGCGCGAAAACATTGCACCGGGGCTAAGTCAGGTAATCAACGCCAATCTGCAACCCGGCGACTATGCGATCACCTGCGGCTTGCTGAGCAATCCGCGTGGCACCTTGCATGTGACCCCGACCGCAGCGTCCGACGCCGCGGCCAAAGCCAAGCCGTCGATGGTGGCGTTTGTCGGGCCGCTGTCGGAATTTCGCGTGTACCTGGCCAGCCAGAGCAGCGCACTGATCAGAACCGTGAGCGCCCTGAATGAGGCGATCGCCAACGGCGATGTGAGTCAGGCGCAGGCGCTGTATGTGCCGGCGCGTGCTGCCTATCAGCGTTTGGCCCCGGCGGCGCAACGCCTCGCCGAACTGGATAACCGCATCAATGCCCGCGCCGATTACTTCGAAAAACGCGAAGCGGATCCGGGCTTCGTTGGGTTCCATCGCCTCGAATACGCGCTGTTCCAGCAACGCAAACTCGACGGCCTGGCGCCGGTGGCGCAACAACTGCTCAGCGACGTCACTGAGTTGAAACAGCAACTGCTCGCCCAGTCACTGCCACCGGAGCAACTGGTGAGCATCGTCGTGCGCAACCTCAACACGCTCGCCGACGTGCGCGCAGCCAACGGTGAAGAAGAACGCTACAGCCACACTGACCTCAACGGTTTCGCCGCCAATGCGCAGACCGCGCACAAGGTCGTCGATCTACTGCGTCCGATGCTGAGCAAATCCGCCGCCGAGCTGTTGCCGAAAATCGACGCCGCGCAGGCCGATTTTGAGGCCGCGCTGAGCAACCACAAGCTTGCCGACGGCTACGCCAGCTACGACAGCGTCAGCGGCGAACAACGTCAGCAGCTCGCCAATAAAGCCCAGGCCCTGGCCGACGCGCTGAATGGCATCGATCCCGCCCTTGGCCTTTCCGGCCTGTAAGCAGAAGACCTGACCCCGATGAAAGAACTCGAAACGCTCAACCTGCAACGTCGCCGTGTGCTCATGGGCATGGGCGCCGCCGGTGTCGCCCTCGCCGGCTCGGCCCTGAGCTGCCCGGCCATGGCCGCCGCGCCGGCGCAAGTCACCGAAGCGCCAAGCAGCGACAAGACCGAAGACCGCCACGATTTCCACGGCGTACACCAAACCGGAATTGTCACGCCGCGCCCGGCCTCGGGCATGCTGGTGGCGTTCGATGTGCTGGCCAGTGATCGAAACGATCTGGAGCGGCTGTTCCGCACCCTCAACGAGCGCATCGCGTTTCTGATGAAGGGCGGTCCGGTGGCGCAGATCGATCCGAAACTGCCGCCGCCGGATTCCGGCATCCTTGGCCCGAATGTCACGCCGGACAACCTGACCATCACCGTGTCTGTCGGTGATTCGCTGTTCGACGAGCGCTTCGGTCTCGCCGCAGCCAAGCCGAAACGTCTGCAACGCATGGTCGGCTTCCCCAACGACGCGCTGGATGCCGATTGCTGCCACGGCGACCTGAGCCTGCAGTTCTGCTCGAACACTGCCGACACCAACATTCATGCGCTGCGCGACATCGTCAAAAACCTTCCGGACCTGCTGCTGGTGCGCTGGAAACAGGAAGGCAGCGTACCGCCGCAAGCCCCGGCAAAGCCGGGCGTGCCGGCGCAATCGGCGCGCAACTTTCTCGGTTTTCGCGACGGCTCGGCCAACCCTGACTCCAACGACGGCAAGGAAATGGATCGGCTGGTCTGGGTGCAGCCCGGCAGCGACGAGCCGGCCTGGGCGGCCCACGGCAGTTATCAGGCGGTGCGGATCATCCGCAACTTCGTCGAACGCTGGGACCGCACGCCGTTGCAGGAACAGGAAAGCATCATTGGCCGGGTCAAAACCACCGGTGCGCCGATGGGCGCCGAGCATGAAAGCCAGGTCCCCGATTACCGCAAGGACCCGGCCGGCAAGCTGACAAAGCTCGACGCCCACATCCGACTGGCCAACCCGCGCACCGCCGCGAGCCAGGCCAACCTGATCCTGCGCCGGCCGTTCAACTACTCCAACGGTGTGAACAAGAACGGTCAACTCGACATGGGCCTGTTGTTCATCTGCTACCAGGCCGACCTGGAAAAAGGCTTTATCACCGTGCAAACCCGCCTCAACGGCGAACCGCTTGAGGAATACCTCAAACCGGTCGGCGGCGGCTACTTCTTCACCCTGCCCGGTGTCACCAGCGACAAGGACTTTATCGGTCGCTCGCTGCTCAACGCCACCCAACCAAAAACTGCCGCCTGAAAACACACTGGAGCCGCCCCGATGAAAAAGACCCCACTCGCTTTACTGCTGACCCTTGGTTTGCTCAACACCCCGCTGTCGGCCTTCGCCGCGACGGCACCGCTGGATCTGGTGGGACCGGTGTCGGACTACAAGATCTATGTCACCGAAAAGCTCGATGAACTGGCCAGCCACACCCAGCAGTTCACTGACGCCGTGAAAAAAGGCGACCTCGCCACCGCGCAAAAACTCTACGCACCGACCCGTGTGTATTACGAGTCGATCGAGCCGATTGCCGAACTGTTCAGCGACCTCGACGCATCCATCGATTCACGCGTCGACGATCACGAAAAGGGCGTCAAGGCCGAGGACTTCACCGGCTTCCACCGCCTCGAATATTCACTGTTTTCGGAGAAGTCGACGCAAGGGCTCGACGCACTGGCCGACGGTTTGAACAAAGACGTCAAAGACCTGCAGACCCGCGTCGCCGGCCTGACTTTCCCGCCGGAAAAAGTCGTCGGTGGCGCGGCGGCGCTGCTCGAAGAAGTCGCCGCGACAAAGATTTCCGGTGAAGAAGATCGCTACAGCCACACCGACCTCTATGACTTCCAGGGCAACATCGATGGCGCGAAAAAAATCGTCGACCTGTTCCGCCCGCAGATCGAGCAGCAGGACAAGGCATTTGCCGCCAAGGTCGACAAGAACTTTGCCACCGTGGACAAAATCCTCGCCAAGTACAAAACCGCTGATGGCGGGTTCGAGACCTACGACAAGGTCAAGGACAACGACCGCAAGGCGCTGGTCGGCCCGGTGAATACCTTGGCTGAGGATTTGTCGACGTTGCGCGGCAAGCTGGGCCTGAACTAGGGTTTGTAGCGCCTGAACAGGCCTCTTCGCGAGCAGGCTCGCTCCCACAGGGGAATGCACTGCAACTGTGGGAGCGAGCCTGCTCGCGAAGGCGTTTTTCGCCGCGCTACATCAATCGGGTTTTACAAAATGCGGTAAAGCAACCGCTCAATCCGCACCCGACTCACGCGCTTGAGAAACTTGGCCACCCCGGCCGGGTAATCCGGCAGCGTCTCCAGGTTCTGAAAACTGTCGATGCGCGTGGTGTGGCGGAATATCTCTTCCAGCTCCTGCGCTCGCGGTGCCAGCCATTCACCTTTCGGATCATCGATCAGCAGTGCGTTTTCCAGGTCGAGGCGGAACGCCCGTGGATTGAGGTTGTTGCCGGTCAGCAACGTGTAACGCTGATCGACCCACATGCCTTTGAGGTGATAGGTATTGTCGCCGTCGCGCCACAGGTGCAGGTTCAACTGACCGCTGTCGATGTTGCGCTGATGGCGTTTGGCAAAGCGGCGCAGGCTGATCTCGTAGAGATACGGCAGCGCGGCGATCACCTTGAACGGCTCGCTCGGCGGAATGTAAAAGTCGTTGGCGGTCTTGTCGCCGACCACGATGTCGATCTTCACCCCGCGCGCCAAGGCCCGGTTGATTTCGCGGATCACCCCCAGCGGCAGGTTGAAGTACGGCGTGCAGATGGTCAGTTGGGTCTGCGCGCTGGCAATCAGCTCGAGAATCGCCCGGTTCAGCGGGTTGTTCTTGCCGACACCCAGTAGCGGGCTGACCGACAGCCCTTCCCTGCCGCTGCTGCCTTTGGCCGTGTCGTACGTGGCGTATTTCAAGCGGCTGCGCAGATCACCGATATCGTTGCGCAGGCTGCGCGTGGTCGGCAGGTTGGGCAGATCGAGGCGATGAACCGCCTTCGATTCAATCAGACCGTGCTTGACCAGGTGATGCATCGAGTCCGCCAGGTCGTGGCTGTGCAGGACGTGATAACGGTCGAAGCGGTACTTGTCGAACTTGTGCAGATAAACGTTGTTCAGACTCGCGCCGCTGTACACCACGCAGTCATCAATGATGAAGCCCTTCAGGTGTAAGACGCCGAACAGTTCGCGGGTCTGCACCGGCACGCCGTACACCGGCACTTCACTTTCGTGAGTGCGGGTCATTTCCTGATACCACGCCGAATTGCCCGGCTGCTTGCCGGCACCGATCAAGCCACGCTGCGCGCGCAACCAGTCGACCACCACGGCGATTTCCAGCTCGGGGCGCTTGAGTTTGGCGGCGTGCAGGGCATCGAGTATTTCCTGACCGGCTTCGTCCTGCTGCAGATACAGCGCGACGATGTAGATGCGCTGCGTCGCGCTGGCGATTTTTTCCAGCAGGCAACGACGGAACTCGGCGGCACCGGACAGAATGGTCACGGCCTCGGCGGTCAGCGGGAAGCTGCGCAGTTTGGGCAGCAGGGAACGTTTGAAAAGCAACGGCATAGGGCTCGCAATGGGTCGAATCCGAAGAGGTTGAGAGCTTACACCATCGTTCCCTTCGGGTCTCGTGAGTGTCTGTGATGGCCCCTTCGCGAGCAGGCTCGCTCCCACAGGGGAATGCATTTCAAATGTGGGAGCGAGCCCGCTCGCGAAGGCGATTTCAAGGCCAGGAAAGAAGTTGCTTGACCAAGGAGAACATCCGTTCTACTGTTCGCAGCATGAACGAACTTACTAGCAGTGAGACCCGCGACATCATTCTCGATGTCACCGAAAAGCTGATCTATAAGAGTGGCATCGCCGCCACCAGCATGGATCTTCTGGTGAAGACCGCCGGCGTTTCCAGAAAAAGTATTTACCGTTACTTTGCCGACAAGGACGCGCTGGTCGTTGCCGCACTGCGACGCCGTGATATCCGCTGGATGGACTGGTACAAAAACGCTGTCGATCAGGCCGAAACCCCGGCCGATCGCCTGCTCAACCTGTTCAGCGTGCTCACAGGCTGGTTCGCCTCCGAGGGCTTTCGCGGCTGTGCATTCATCAATACCAGTGGCGAGACCGGCGACGCGCAGGACCCGGTGCGGCGGGTCGCCAAGGAACACAAACAGAAGCTGCTCGACTATGTGTGCGAGCTCTGTACCGAACATGGCGCCGAAGATCCGTTGTTGCTGGCCAGGCAATTACTGATCCTGATCGACGGCGCCATTACCGTAGCGCTTGTGATGGGTGATCACAGTGCCGCCGATAATGCGCAATGCATGGCGCGAAAGTTATTGGGGCTGTAATGCCTTTATAAGCCGGACATGTTGTTTGATTGTTAACTCATTAGGGAGACTGATATGTCGACTGCAGCCCAGGTACGTCCGCCATCGCCACCGTTCAACCGCGAATCGGCCATCGAAAAGGTGCGTCTGGCCGAGGACGGCTGGAATAGCCGCGATCCGGAAAGGGTCTCGCTGGCTTATACCCTCGACACAAAATGGCGCAACCGCGCCGAGTTCGCCACCAACCGCGAAGAAGCCAAGGCCTTTCTCACCCGCAAGTGGGCCAAAGAGCTGGATTACCGTTTGATCAAGGAACTCTGGGCCTACTCCGATACCCGCATCGCGGTGCGTTATGCCTACGAGTGGCACGATGATTCGGGCAACTGGTTCCGTTCCTACGGCAACGAAAACTGGGAATTCGATGACAACGGTTTGATGTTCCAGCGTTACGCCTGCATCAACGACATGCCGATCAAGGAAAGCGAGCGCAAGTTCCTCTGGCCGCTGGGCCGGCGCCCGGACGATCACCCAGGGCTGTCCGATCTCGGTCTTTGAATCAGATTTTCAATGTAGGAGCCAGCCTGCTGGCGATAGCGGATTGCCGGATCACCGGCAATCCGGCGCAATAAGCGCCACCCCATCAGGCGATAACAATCCCGTCGCCGCTCAGGCTATTGAGCGACACCCCGACCAGCGTCACCGAATCATTGCCAAACGTCAGCACGGTGTCCTGGCCGACGCTGCTGGCATGCGCCCGGAAATCCTCCGCCGGCGAAACGCCCTGCACGCCGAGAAACACCAGTTTGTCGTTGGCCGTATAACCGGTCACCCGGTCCTGGCCGAACGCGCCGCTGAACAGGAAGGTATCGGCGCCCCCGCCCGACTCGAGCAGATCATTGCCGGCGCCGCCAACAAACACATCGTTGCCAGTGCCGCCAATCAGGTGGTCGTTACCGTCGAGCCCGAACAACCAGTCGCCGCCGGCATGAGCCTTGAGCGTATCGGCGCCGCTGCTGCCTTTCACGCTGGATTCGTACGCGCTGAGGTTGCTGCCAACCTTCAGGCCGCTGGCCGTGACGCTGTGAACCACGTCGTCCTTGAACAGCCCCCAGAGAAAGCCCGGCTCTTTGCTGACGATGCTGCCGATGTCGCGGGTGATGCTGATGCCGCCGCTGGCATCGCGCATGTACAGGTTGCCAGCGCCATCGTTGGCGAACTCGAAGTTCTTCACCGAACCTTGCAGGTCGAGGCTGTTACTGCCCTGCCCGCCAAGAATGATGTTGTAGCCGCCGCTGTCGCGGAAGCTGTCGTTGCCGGCGCGGCCTTCCAGATAATCGTTGCCGCTGCCGCCCTGGATCAGGTCGTTGTTATCGCTGCCGATGATGAACGTGCTGCCCTTGTGGGTTTCGGCGTTGCGGTTGAGGTCCTGCACCCAGGTGTTAGCCCGCGCCGGGTCCGAGAGGTTGGCGACGATGATCGTCGAATCGCGGCTGGTCAGGTCGTAGAACTTCGAGTCCAGCACCCGCGTCATGCCGTCGCCGTAACCGGTCGGCAAGTGCGAAATCCAAGTGGGAATATTGAGGATCGAGAACGGCAGCACGTTCCAGGCGCTGGAGGCGTAATGGTCGTTGAAGCTGACGATGTTGTCGGTGGTCGAGGTGTGCGCCGCATCGTGCACGCCTACCGAAGCGCCGGTGAAGGTCGAGCCGTCGAGGGCGCGGAACACCGGGTCGTTTTCATAGCCGATGTTGAGCACCTTGTCGGTGCTGCTCTGGGTCGGCGAGGCGTAGGCGATGTAGTTGGAGTCGGCAAAGAAACCGCCCCACTTGCCGCCGCTCAGGTCCGCCATGCTGTTGACCGCCAGCCCGCCAAGACTGTGGCCGCTGACCAGAATGTCCTTGCCGGTAAGACCGTTGGCCCTGGCGAACGCCATGACATCGTTGAGCAGGTTGCCGAACGCTTCGCCGACGTAGTTTTTCGCATAATCGGCAGGACCGAACGCAGCGAGCAGGTCGTTGATCACGTCGCCGATCGAATCGCCAATGAGGATTTCCCGCGGGCCGCTGGTACCGCGAAAGGCAATCCCCAATTCGGTGAGATGGCCTTGGGCATCGTATTTGCCGAGGATTTCCACTTGCGCACTGGTGTAGCCGGGTTTCTCGCCGAAGAACGTCCCGCGTGCATCGGTCTTGCCGTCATAGCCCAATTGCGTGGCGCTGATCGGCGTCCATCCGGCCTTTTGCACCGCTTCAAGGGCGAGCTTTTCCGAGTCGGGGTTCCACGCAATGCCAGGGATTACGCCTTGCGAATCGGTCCCGCCAATCAGCGCGGTGACCAGCGTGGCCGGCAGACCTAAACCGAAACCGTTGTGCTGATAACCGCTGGCGAAGCCGTTATCGAGGTTGTGGTAGGAATACAGCGTGATCGCCATGGCGTCGCTGAACAACGCCTTGGAATCGGCCGTACCGAGGTTCTTGTAGTCATACACACCCATTGCTATTGCCTCTCTTGTTGTTGGAATTGTTCAGAGATAGCTCACAGCCAGAGCGCCCCACGGGGACGCCCCGGAGCATTGTCACTACTGCTTTAGATTTTTCATTGTGGGAGCGAGCCCGCTCGCGAATGGGATCTGTCAGTCAATATTTGCCTCGCTGACACAGCGCTTTCGCGAGCAGGCTCGCTCCCACATTGGATCTCCTACAGATTTGCCATCAGGTGAAAACGAACGCCGAGTCCGACAGGTTAGCCACTCCGACCCCGATCAGGGTCACGGCATAGTCGCCAATCTTCAGCACGGTATCGCCACCGGACTGCGCGGCGTGTTGTTTGTAGTCGTAGCCCTGCCCCGCGCCTTCGACGCCCATGAACACCAGTTTGTCGCTGCCCTGATATCCATTGATCGCATCGAAGCCGAAGGCGCCGCTGAACAGGAACGTGTTGTTGCCTCCCACCGCCGTCATCACGTCATTACCAGCGCCGCCGACAAAGGTCACTTGGCCCTTGTCGCTGATCAGGCGGTCGTCGCCACCGAGGCCGAACAGCCAGTCGCCGTCAGCGCTGGCGTGCAGCGCATTGCCGTAACCATCGCCGCTGAGCGAATGGTTGTAGTGGGTCAGCTCGCTGCCATGGCTCAAACCCTTGGCAGTGACACCCCAGGTGATCTCCTTGCTGCCCCACCACGACCCCGCCTCTTGGCTGACCAGCGCGCCGATGTCACGGGTCAGGCTGATGCCGCCATAAGCGTCACGCACGTACAGGGTGCCGTCGCCGTCGTTGGCGAAGCTGAAGTTCTGCAGCGGCTTTTGCAGTTCGAAGGTGTTGTGCCCCTGACCACCGAGCAGAATGTTGAAACCGCCGTCATCGCGGAACCGATCGTCACCGCCCAGGCCTTCCAGAAAGTCGTTACCGCTGCCGCCCTTGAGCCAGTCGCTGCTGTGCGTGCCGATAATCAACGTACTGCCCACATGCGGCTCGCCGCTGCGACCAAGGTCTTCAACCCAGGTCTTGCCGCGCGAAGCCTCTTCCAGGTTGGAGACGATGATCGTCGAGTCCTTATGGGTCAGTGGATAGAACTGCGAGTCGATCACCCGGTTCAAGCCATCGGCATAGCCCAGCGAACTGTGGGCCGACCAGTTCAGCGGATTGACGATGCTGAACGGCACCAGGTTCTGCGCGGTGGACCCGTAGTTGTCAGTGAAATTGACGATGTTGTCAGTGGTCGAATCGTGCGCGCCGTCGTGCTTGCCGAGCGAGCCGCTGCTGAACGTCGTGCCATCGAGCACGCGGAACACCGGGTCATTTTCATAACCGATGTTCAGCACGTTGCTGCCGGTGCTGCTCTGGGTCGGCGAGGCGAAGGCGATGTAACTGGCATCCTTGAAGAACCCGCCCCAGTGGCTGGTGCTCAGCTCGGCCACGCTGTTGACCCCGAGCCCGCCAAGGCTGTGGCCGCTGATCAACACGTCCTTGGCGGCGATGCCGTTGGCGATGGCAAATGCGGCAACAGCCTTGAGCAGATTATCGAAGGCATTTTTCGCGTAGTTGCTCGCGTAATCCGATGGACCGAAAGCGGCCAGCAGGTTGTTTTTCATGTCGCCGTAGGTGTCGCTGTAACCGAGCCCGCCAGTGCCACGAAAGGCGATGCCAATGCCGATCAGCTTGCCGGCGGCATCATATTTGCCGAGCACTTCGGCCTCGGCGCTGGTGTAGCCGTCCTGCTCACCGAAGAACGTGCCCAGCGGGCCGACCTTGCCCTGATAACCCAGCGCCGACGCCGCGACGGGCGCCCAGGCGGTGGCCGGCAAAGGTTTGCCGGTCGGCGAGTAGGCATACAGCGTCAGGGCGATGGCGTCGCTGTACAACGCTTTGCCATCGGCATTTCGGTAATCGAACAATCCCATGTCGTGCCCTCTCTTCCCTTGAACCGGCAGTGCCCGCAGGCACTGCCGCTCATCTCAAAAACAGCGTTTTAGAATTGCCAATCCAGAGTCAGCCCCACGCCGTGGTCTTTTTCGTTCGAGCCCACCAGACCGTTGTAATCCAGATTGACCCGCACGTCACGATTGAGCGCCAGACCGGCGCGCACGCCGACCACCGCTGCGTCGCGATCCATCGACACGCTCTGCACGGTGAACGCGCTGTTGCCGTTGGCGAATGCGAGGTGGCTGTCGGCGTCGACACTGCTCAGGTTGTGCTGCCAGCCGAGGCTCGCGCCCAGTTCCAGCTGATGCTGATCAGACAAGGCGAAGCTGCGCTTGGCCCGGACGCCGAGGGTCGACAGCACCACGTCGCGGTTGTCCTCACCGCCCTTGAGCGCCGCCGCGTCACCCTTTTCGGTGAAGCTGTCGGTGTTGAGGTGGACGTAGGACAGATTGGCGAACGGCTCCAGATTCATCGGTTGCAGGCCCAGGTCGTAAGCGGCCTCGGTGAACAACTGCGCCGTGGTCGCATCGCGCTTGGTTTTCTGCTGGCCGCTGACACCGGCAAATTGCAGATCACGTTTGGCATCGATGCGGTGCCAGCTGTAGGCGCCGCCAACGGTCAAGCGCAGGGCATCGACCTCATGCCCCAGATACGCACCCAAGTGGTAGCTGTCGACCGACGCCGACGAATGCGTGCCGCTGCCCATGCTCAACGAGCTGTCGCTATAACCGGTGACGAAACCCAGGCGTGTATCTTCAGCAATCAAGCCGTCGACACCGGCAAGCAGACCACCGATCGAGCTCGTGGAATCGGCGTTCTCGTGGCCGCCATCGCTTTTGCCCCACGACCCCAGCACCTTGACCCAGGCGTTGCTGCGATCGTCAGTCGGCGCATCCGCGTTGAACAGATCGCGCTCACGCAGACGCTCACCCACCGCTTCGCGCAGGTAGCGGCTGTCGTTGATCAGCAAGGTGCCGATGGCCGGATGAATCTCGCCGGAGAGTTGCTGGAACGCTTGCTGCGCCGACGCCGCGTTTGGCGACAGCAGCAGGGTTTCGAACAAGGCATTGCCGGCGCCCAGACGCTCAGCCGCCGCACCGACCGCGCGCTGATTTGGCGTCAGGCCGACGCTGGCGAACGAGGCGTCATTACGCCCCACCGCCAGTTGAATGCCGTCCGCCGAATACGCCAACGTGCCGCCAAGGAAGGCGTAATCCGGCAACACCTGGCCGAAGCGTCCTTCAATGCCACCGGCCGCTTGCAGGATGTTGTAACGCGTACCGAGCAGGCTCTGCACTTCGCTGGTGGTCAGCAAGGTCGGGCTGTTTTCCAGCGACATGCTCACCGTGGCGCCTTCGATGACCGCTTTACCACCGGCGACGATCTGGTCGCTGCTGGTCGGCGACAGCTCGACGGCGTAGGTCGAACCCGGCGCGAAGGTCACGTCACCGGCAACATTCAGCGTGCCGATCGAGTTACCCGGCGCCACCGTGCCGCCGCTGTTCACCGCCAACGCGCCGACACGGCCATTGCCACCGAGGATACCGCCGTCATTCACGGTGACGGCCGATTGCAGCGAACCATTGATGGCCAGCCGTCCCTGATTGACCAGGGTCGGGCCGCTGTAGGTGTTGTTGCCCGTCAGCACCAGGGTGCCGATGCCCTGTTTGGTCAGGCCGCCGTGACCGGAAATATCGTTGCGCCAGGTGTCGAGGCCGCAGGTGATGTCCGTGCATACGCGCTCGGTCGGCTTGCCCTTATCGATGATTGCGCCGATGCCCGGCAGATCGGCGACAAACTGACCGGAACCGTAGGCGCCGTCGATGCGAAATTCGGCGGGAATGTCCTGCTCGGTGACGAACATCGACGGACCGTCGATGGCCTTGCGCAGGTTGATCATGCCCCAGCCGTACAGCGCGTCGATGCCCGGTGCGCCAAGGTCGGTCGCGGTGGTGCGCAGAACGGTAGCGACCTGATCGCCCGTCATGTACGGAAAGCGCTCCATCAGCACCGCCACCGAACCGGCAACGTGCGGCGCCGCCATCGAGGTGCCGTTGTAGTTGGCGTAACTGGTGCTCAGGTTGTCGAGGTTGGTGCCCTCGATGATCGAGCTGTAGATTTTCGTGCCCGGCGCGGCCACGCAGAAGCTCGCGGTGTAGCCGCAGCGCGAGGAGAACGTGCTCATGATGTACGGATTACTGCTGGCCAGATCCGGGTTCTGTTGCAGGGCGGCGACGGTGATCCAGTTCGGCGCGATATCCGGGACGAAATAGCCAAGGCCGGCGATCGCATCGGGGTTGTTGAGGTTGTAGTCGTTGCCTGCGGCGAAAATCGTGACGATGCCGCTGCGCGCCGCGGCGATGGCGCCGTCATAGGCGCCGCCGGGTTTGGTCCCGAGCAGCGTGCGGATCTCGTTGAACTGCAACTGCGCGTCATTGACGGTGAAGTGCGGATACGCCGGATCACGGCCACCGAGGTCGAAGCGGTCGGTGATACCAATGCCCCAGCTGTTATTGATGATCCGCGCGCCGCTGGCGATCAGCGCATCCCAACCGGCCTTGTACACCGCGCCGTCGTTGCCGCGCACGATGCCGTCTTCCGGGCCGGGGTCGCCGTTGTCGGCGCTGATGATCTGCGCGCCGAAGGCCACGCCGTGCATGACGCCACCGTCACGGCTGCCAGCGGCAATGCCGCCGACGTGGGTGCCGTGAGCGCCGAGTTTGCCGTTCGAGCCGACCGTAGGCGAGCCGTCATAGAGGAACGCGTCCCCGGCTTTGACCGGGATGTACGGGTCGGTGTATTCGCGGATCCCGCGGGTGACCAGGGTGACGACTTTATTGCTGCCGGAGAACTCCGGATGCGCGGCGTACACCGGCTGGTCGAAGATCCCCAGTTTCACGCCCTTACCGGTGTAACCGGCGGCATAGGCGTAATCGGCACCGATTGCGCCCAGGCCCCAATCGGCCTGGAATTCGCTACTGCGCCAGCTCGACGGATCACCCGTGCGGCCGTTCTCCACGTAAGGCGCAGCGTGGGCTGTGCCAATGGCGCAAAGCACGGCGAGGGTCAGGGTTTTCAGGGCAAAGCGGCCACCCGTTTGCGCGGGGGTATTGTTGTTGTTCATCCAGCGACCTTCCTTAGTGTTGTTGCGAAAAATCCGTCTCAATCCGCACGCTGATCGTTCCCACGCTCCGCGTGGGAATGCAGCCCGTGACGCTCCGCGTCACTGGACGCAGAGCGTCCCTTGAGGCATTCCCACGCAGAGCGTGGGAACGATCACGTCAGAGGACCAGTGTTCAGAACTGCCAGTTCAGGCTCAGGCCGACGCCGTGCAGCTTCTCGCGACTGGCCAGTTGTCCGTGGTAATCGAGGTTGACCCGCACGTCCTTGCTCAACGCCAGGCTGGCCTGCACACCGACCAGCGCGGCGTCGCGCACCAGCGCTGAACTTTGCACTGCGTACGGCGTGCCACCGCTGGCAAAGCGCAGGTGCTGCTCGGAATCGATGTCGCTGAGGCTGTGCTGCCAGCCGAGGCTGCCGCTGACGTCCAGCGCTTGCCCGCTCGAGATATTGAAGGTCTTGCGCGCCCGTACACCGAGGGTGCTGAGCACCGCGTCGCGCTGATCGCCCGAGCTTTTCAACGCTGCCGCATCGCCTTTTTCAGTCAAACCTTCAGTGTCCAGGTGCACGTAGGCCAGGTTGGCAAACGGCTCCAGCGCCAACGGTTGCAGGTCGACTCGATAGGCCGCCTCGCCGAACACTTGTGTGGTTGCCGCGTCGACCTTGGCTTTCTGTTTACCGCTGACGTCGCCGTAATGCAGGTCGCGCTGCACATCGGCGCGCTGCCAGCTGTACGCCGCGCCAGTGCTCAAGCGCCAGGCGCCGATTTCGTGCCCGACGTAGGCACCGAGGTGATAGCTGTCGACCTTGGCCGACGAGTGCGTGCCCGACCCCATGCTCAGCGAACTGTCGCTGTAACCGGTGACCAGACCGATGCGGGTCTGCTCGTCCAGTGCGCCATCGACACCCGCCAGCAGGCCACCGATCGAGGTGTTGTAGCCGGCCGTGTCGTGGCCCGAATCGGTTGACCCCCACGCGCCGAGGGCTTTGACCCAGCCGTTGCTTTGCCCGGCACGGCTGTCGCGCAGGCGCTCGCCCACCGCGTCACGAACCTGGCGGCTGTCATTGATCAGCATCGTGCCGAGCGCCGGGTAGATTTCGCCGCTCAACTGCTGGAACGCCTGTTGCGCAGTTGGCGCGTCTGGCGCACGCAGCAGGCTTTCAAACACTGCGTTGCCGGCGCCCAGTCCTTCGACGGCAGCGGCCACCGAGCGTTGGTTCGGCGTCTGGCCGACACTGGCGAACGACGTCGCGTTGCGCTCGATGTTCAGTTGAATGCCAGTGGCCGCGTAATCGAGGTTGCCGCCGATGAACAGGTAATTGGGCACTATCGCGCCGAACTGGCCCTGAATACCGCCAGCCGCCTGCAGGATGTTGTACTGGCGACCGAGCAGGCTTTGCGCCTCGGCAGTGCTGAGCAGCGTCGGGCTGTTTTCCAGTGAAAGGCTGACGGTGGCGCCACTCACATTCGCCGTGCCGCCGGCGACGATGCGATCACTGCTGGTCGGCGACAGCTCCACCGCATAAGTCGACCCTGCGGCCAGCGTCACATCACCGGCGACGTTCAAGGTGCCGATGGAGTTGCCCGGCGCGACTCGCCCGCCGTTTTTCACCGACAGCGTGGCAATGCGTCCAGAGCCGCCGAGGGTGCCGCTGTTGTTGACCGTGACCGCTGAAGTCAGCGAGCCATTGACCGACAGCAGCCCGCCATTGACCGTGGTCGGCCCGCGATAGGTGTTGTCGCCACTCAGGACCAAATGCCCGGCGCCCGATTTGCTCAGGCTGCCCTCGTATACGCGCCCCGCTGCTGCCGCATCGCGCGCCGTGCCGACAGCGTAATCGGTCTGATCCTGCTGACTGGCACCGGCTGGAACGCCGTTCTGCCAGCCCTTGTCTTGCAGGGTCTGCTGCCAGGCGCGGTGTTCGGCGAGGTCTTCGTTTTGCCGTTGGACCAGCGCCTTGTCGGAGATGTCATTGCTCCAGACATCGCTCTGCCCTGCCCCAAGATTGGCGTCAAACGCGCCGAGCAACTGCCCCGGTCCGCGCATCGCCCGGTTCAGATTGGCCACGCCCCAACCGACGCGTTCGTTTGGCGCATCGGTGAGCGAACCATCCAGTTGCGTTGCGGTGGTCAGCAGCACTTGCAACGCCTGCTGATTGTTCATGTACGGATAGCGTTCCATCACCAGCGCCAGCGCGGCGGTGGCATGTGGTGCGGCCATCGAGGTGCCGGACTTGATTGCATAACCGCCGCCAGGAATGGTGCTGTCGATCTTCGCGCCGGGGGTAGTGATGCACCAGTATTTGGCGATGCCACACTGGTTGTACTTTTGCTGATTGCTTTGATCCAGCCCGGAGACCGCCAGCCAGTGGCCTTCCAGATCCGGCTGAAAGTACGGCAGCGCCGAGCGCACGCTAGCGTTCGGGTAGCCGCTGTTACCGGCACTGAACACGTTGATCACGCCACGGCGCGATACGTCCGCCGCCGCGTCGAGCCAAGTGCCTTGATTCCAGTGCTGGGCATAAGCGGCATGCAGGTCGGCCAGTGTGCGATAGCTGACATCCGGCGGCTGGCTGCCCCAACTGTTGTTGATCGCGCGCACGCCGGCATCGGCCAACGCGTCATACACCGCTTTGAAATAGCGTGGGTCGGGGCTGGGGCCGAAGAGGAAACTGTCGTTGTTGTTGGTGTTGCCGACGTAGATCTGCGCGTTGTACGCAACGCCGTGCATGCCGCTGCCATCGCGCGCGGCGCCCAGGGTGCCGACCACGTGGGTGCCGTGAGAATCGTTGTTGGGGTTGAGGGTGCCGTCGACGTTGAACGCTGAGCCGTCGAGGTAAGTGCCGCTGGCCAGCACCGGCTGGTAGCGGTCGCGGCTGAATTCCGGGTGGGCGGCATCGAAGCCGGAATCGAGGGCGCCGATTTTCACGCCTTTACCGGTGATGCCCGCCGCGTAAGCGTACTCGGCCTGCATGCGGCTCAAGCCCCAGTCGCGGACGAATTCGGCGCTGCGCCAACTGGCTGGATCGCCGGGTTTGCCGGCTTCGAGGTAGGCGGCGCAGGCCGGTGTTGCCGAGATTACAAACAGCAGGGTGCCGACCGAAACCGGCTTGATGCGTACGTCCATGTTCTGTTCTCGCTTTTATTGTTTTTGTGGCAGGCTTTTCTATGGTGTCGCCTGCTTCCCCTCACCCCAGCCCTCTCCCCCAGGAGAGGGAGCCGTTTTGTGTTGAGCTTCGAACCGAGTCCAACTCAGCTTCTGTAGTGAATTCACTATCGAACCGTCAGGTCGGCGGACTTCTTCAGCATCCCCCAATCGGTCCCCTCTCCCCTTGGGAGAGGGTTAGGGTGAGGGCTGCCCGGCGACCACAAATGCCTCGTCCACCCGCGCCAGATCCTGCTCGTTCAAGGTCCCGGCGTAAAAATGCAACTTGGTCCAGGCCATCAAATAGTCATACCGCGCCTGCGCCAGATCGCGGCGGGTGGTGAACAGTTGTTGCTCGGCGTTCAACGCATCGAGGTTGGTCCGCTCACCGCCGAGAATGCTTTGCTTGGTCGACACCACCAGTGCTTCGGCCGAACTCAGGGCTTTCTGATAGGCGCGCAGTTTGCTCACCCCGGACAGGCAAGCGCTGAACTGGCGGCGCAGTTCGATCAGCGTCTCGCGGGTCTTGCCGTCCAGTTCGTATTCGGCCTGCTCCATGGTGCGGCTGGCCTGGCGGGTCGAGGCGGATACGCCGCCACCGGCATACAGCGGCACGCTGACTTCAAAGCCAATGGTGTTGGTTTCATAACGCTGATTGTAGGTGTTGCCGCTTTCCGATTCGTTCTGGCGCATCGAGGCGTAGGCGCTGACTTTCGGCAGGTGCCCGGCGCGGTTGCGCTCCACTTCGTAACGCGCAACTTCCACGGCCTGGCGCTGCGAGGCGAGGTTGGGGTTGTTGCTAACCGCCAGTTCGTGCCAGGTATCGTAATTAGCCGGTTGTAGAGCGAAGGTCTGAAAGTTCTGGTTGAGCGGCGCCAGATCACCGATGTCCACGGCCGGCGTGCCGACCAGTGCGCCCAGTTCGCGCAGCGCGGCGTCCTGCTCGTTGCGCGCCTCGATTTCCTCGGCGGTCGCCAGTTCATAGCGCGACTCGGCTTCGAGGATGTCGGTGCGGGTGCCCTCGCCCTGCTTGAACAGGTGTTCGTTCTGCTGGAACTGCTGCTCGTAGGCCTTCTTCTTCGCCAGCGCGATGTCGATCTGGTCCTGGGCAAACAGCGCCTTGGTGTAGTTGTCGAGTACACGCACCAACAATTCCTGGCTCTTGCCACGGAAGGCTTCGTCGGCGAACAACGACTGCGCCACACCTTTGCGATACGCCGCATACGCCTCGTAATCGAGCAATGGTTGTTGCAGAGTCAGCGCCGAGCCGTAACTGCTGTAGTTACGATCATCGGTACGATTGCGGGCGCGCTCGTCCAGCGACGTGGCTTTCGACGAGTTGCGGCCCTTGTTATAGGTGTAACCGATGCGCGGCAACAGCCCGGCGCGGCCGATGGCGCGGTTTTCCAGACCGGCATCGCGTTCCTTGATTGCGCCGAGGAACACCGGGTCATTGCGCAACGCCTGTTCGTAGATCTCGAACGGCCCCATGGCCGCTACTGCCGATTGGCTCGCGAGCAGCGTCAGCGCCGCCAGCATTGAAAACCTGGTCATACAGCCGAACATCCTTATTCCTCGGTCAATGCGGAACCGGCCCGGTCGAGCAGCGGTTTGAACAGGTAATTGAGGAGTGAACGTTCACCAGTGCGCACGAACATTTCTGCCGGCATGCCGGGTTTGATCACCAGACCGTTGAGCTTTTCCATGGCCTGGTCGCTGACGCTGCTGCGCAGCACGTAGTACGGCACGCCGGTTTTTTCGTCGACCATCTGGTCGGCGGAAATCAGGCTGACTTCGCCCGGTACGCGCGGGGTTTTACTCTGGTTGAACGCGGTAAACAGAATGTCCACCGGCAAATGCGTACCGACCTTGTCGATCAGGCTGATCGGCAAGTGGCCTTCGACTTCCAGCGAGGTGCCCTGCGGCACGATCTCCAGCAACGTTTCGCCCTGGCGCACCACGGCGCCTTCGGTGTGCACGCCGAGGTTGACTGCGACGCCGTCGGCAGTGGCGACAATCTCGCTGTGTTGCAGGTCGAAACCGGCCGAGGTCAGTTGCTCCGACAGGGTCACGCTTTTCAGTTGCGCGTCGGCCAGTTGCGTCCGCACTTCCTTCTGATATTCCTCGCTGTGCTGTTGCAGCTTCAGGCGCGTTTCGAGGATGCCCTGCTCGACCCGGCCGCTCTCGCCGGTGTTTTCCGCCAGTTGCTGCTGCACTTGCGACAGTTGCCGCTGATATTCCATCAAGCGGTTGCGCGGGATGTAACCGTTGTCAGCCAGTGGCTGCAGGTTGCTCAGTTGCTGTTGCAGCGAGTCAGCCTGCGCGTTCAGGTCGGTGCGGGCGCGGCGCATGCCAGCCAGTTGCGCGGTGGCGCCTTCGATGCTCGCGCGCAATCCGGCCTGCTCGCGGTAGAACGCCTCGCGGCGACTGCTGAACAGTTGCCGCTGGCCTTCCAGCACCAGCGCCAGGCGTGGGTCCGGATCGCTGCTCAGTTCCGCCGGGAAAGTCACTTGCTTGAGGTTGTCACGCTCGGCCTGCCAGCGCGCGAGGCTGGCCCAGGCCATGCGGTATTGCGCTTGCAGCGACTGCACGTCGGCGGCGACCTGAGTCTGGTCGAGACGGAACAGCGGTTGACCCTGCTTCACGATCTCGCCTTCGCGCACCAGAATCCGGCTGACCACGCCGCTGCTCATCGACTGCACGGCTTTGCGCTTGCCGGAAACCACAACGGTGCCCTGCACCGGAATGCCCTGATCGAGCGGCGCCAGTGCCGCCCAGGTAAAGAAACTGCCGGCGCCGACGATCGCCAGAATCCAGCCCATGCGCGCGAAAAACTTCGCATCGCGCTCCGGGCGCTCGCTCAGGTAGGCGTGTTCCATGTTCGCTTCGTTTTCAGTGTTCATGCTTGCGCTGCTCATACACCCGAATTCCTCGTCGAGGGCTGATACTGTCGGCTCATGCTGAGCCCGCCCGGTGCCTGCGCGGCTTTTTCACGTTGTTGTTCAGGGTTGCCGGAGAGCGCCTTGAGCACGTCCTGGCTCGGGCCGAAGGCTTGCAGGCGGCCTTCGTTGAGCACCAGCAACTTGTCAGCCTGGGCCAGCACCGAAGAACGATGCGTCACCAGCACCACTGTGGTGCCCTGCGCCTTGAGTGCGGCAATCGCACTGGCCAGCGCTGCTTCGCCGACGGTGTCGAGGTTGGAATTGGGTTCATCGAGCACCACCAGCGTCGGCGTGCCATACATCGCGCGGGCCAGGGCGACGCGCTGCTTCTGGCCGCCGGACAAGCCACTGCCGTCCTCGCCCAGCTGCGTGTCGTAGCCTTGCGGCAAGCGCAGGATCATCTCGTGGACGCCGGCCTGTTGTGCGGCCGCCACCACTTGCTGCGGGTCGGCCTGGCTGAAACGCGCGATGTTCTCGGCGATGCTGCCGCTGAACAGTTCGATGTCCTGCGGCAGATAACCGATGTACGGGCCGAGCTGATCGCGATTCCAGCGATGAATATCCGCGCCGTCCAGGCGCACGGTGCCGCCCAGCGTCGGCCACACGCCGACCAGTACCCGCGCCAAGGTCGATTTACCCGAACCGGAAGCGCCGAGCACACCAAGCACTTCGCCAGCGGCGAGGTTGAAATTGACCATATGCAAGGTCGCGTTACGCTGCCCCGGCGGGCCGGCGCTCACCTGTTCAAAGGTGATCTGGCCTTTCGGCGCCGGCAGCGCCATGGCGTCGTCACTCGGCGGGAACGCTTGCAGCAGCGCGTCGAGACGGCGGTAAGCCAGCTTCGCCCCGCTCCATTGTTTCCACACCGCGATCAACTGGTCGATCGGGCTGAGCACGCGGCCCATCAGAATGGAGCCGGCGATCATCATGCCGGCGGTCATATCGCCCTTGATCACCAGCAAGGCGCCGAGGCCCAGCACCAGCGATTGCAGGCACAGACGCAGGGTTTTGCTCAGCGAGCTGATCACCGCGCCAGTGTCGCTGGCCTGATTCTGAAAACCGAGAAAGCGCGAGTGCACCTGGAACCAGCGCTTGCGCAGCGAACCGAGCATGCCCATCGCCTGAATGGTTTCGGCGTTGTGCAAATGGCTGGTAGCCAACTGGCTGGATTTCTGCGAAAAACCCGCGGCTTCGCCCAACGGCTTTTTGGTCATGTATTCGTTCAGGCACGCCAGCGCGATCAGCAACAGCGCGCCGGCCGTGGCGAGTACGCCAAGCCAGACGTTGAACAGGTAAATCACAAACAGATACACCGGAAACCACGGCGCATCGAAAAACGCGAACAGCGCGGGGCCGGTAACGAATTGGCGAATATGGGTCAGGTCGCCCAGCGATTGCCCGGCATTGCCCTCGCCCTTGAACAGGTTGCGTTCGAACGCGGCCTGATACACCCGCAGGTTAAAACGGCGTTCCAGCTGGCTGCCGATACGGATGACGATAAAACTGCGCACCACTTCCAGCAGGCCGATGAAGGCGAAGAAGCCGACCACCATCAGCGACAGCATCGCCAGGGTCGTTTCGTTCTGCGACGAGAGCACGCGGTCATAGACCTGCAGCATGTAGATGGAGGGCACCAGCATCAGCACGTTAATCAGCGCCGTGAAGCAACCGACACTGATCAGGATGCTTTTATAGTCAGCCAAAGCCTTGAACAAGGGAGCGGTGGCTGGAGCCTTCGCCATCTTCATTGAGTATTCCTGAAAACAATCTCTCGCCATTCATTGGCGAAATTCGAGTTGATAATCCGCACACTGGCGGAACTTGCATTTTCGCCTGGCGCTTACACTTTCATAACAACTAGCACCTTGAACTACGGAGCAGTTGTCAATTAAGGGTGGCTTATAACGCCGAGGCAGTCCTTTATATTCAAACTTCGTTTCTGACTTGATCGCTGCCGATCAACGCGCTGTGCGCTCAAGGGTAATGATCAGGCCCGATTTCAAAGTACTCAGATAAAGCCCATCACGTTGTCGGCTGAAGAACTGGATTCTTGAGCCTTCGTTGCCCGTGACCGACAGGCCGTCAGGTTCGGCAAACCAGCCGATCGGCGGTTGCTCCAGCCAGGCGCCGAGACAGTCGGCGCCTTCACCCAACGTCTGGTTCGCGCGCAACTCCACCGTACAGGTGTTCGAGGGCTTGTCCTGATGCTTTTGCGCCTGCCGATCATCACCTGCCGCAGACAATGTCGCTTGCCACTGCCCGGCAAATACCGCCGGATCTTCCAGTCTGAGGCTGCTTGCCATGCTCGTTTCTCCTGAAACCATGATGAACGCCGCCATAAGCCACGCCTCTGCCTTGTAGGTAAAAGCCTTACCGATCATGGGAATAATCACTCCGGCGTGTAGCCTTGCTTACAGTCCAGCTCAATGCAAGCGGACAAAGCGGCGCATCACGCGCCGCTTGGTCCTTTTACATCACGCCACGATGTCGCTGGTGGCTGCCTGGCCAACGGTGCTGACGATGAAGTCAGCCACGCCGTGCCCGGAGAAGTCCACCGACAACAGGCTGTTGCCACCCGACGAGGTCAGCACTGCATCGCCGGCCGCACCGGTGAAGCTGTTGACGAAGTGCAGGCCTGCGCCGTTAGTGATGCCCGTCAGGTCGATCTTGTCCAGACCGCTGACGAAATCGAGAATCTGATCGATCGCCCCCGGCCTGGAATCGGAACTGGCCGCGAACACAAAGGTGTCCGAACCCGAACCGCCCCACAGCTTGTCGGCACCGCCCGCGCCGAAGAGGATGTCGTTACCGGCACCGCCCTTGAGCTCGTTGGCCACGCTGTTGCCGATCAGTAAATCACTGCCGGAACCACCAATGGCGTTCTCGATGATCGCGCCTTTGGCAATCGACACGTTGCCGACCATGCCACCGACGTCGGAGAACGAGGCGTCATTAAGGTTGATTTTCTGGTTCTGCGTGAAGCCGGAGAAATCCAGGGTGTCCCTGCCGCCCGCGTCCCAGACCGAGAACACAACTTTGTCGCTGGACGACGAAGCACTGAGGAAATCCCGGCCGGTGTTGGAGTTGAAGCCGTAGGTGCTGTCACCGGTACGGGTGTTCATGTTGGCGCCGTAGAGCTTCTGGATGGCGGCGATATCGTCCATCAGCGGCCCAGAGGCATACGCCTCGACCCCGCCCTTGCTGAAGTTCTGGTTGGTGTTGCTTTCACTCCAGTAGCTCATGATGCTGTAACCGCGGGTGTCCTGCCCGTAGGTCGCATCGTTGTAGGTCGGGTTGCCATTGCCGGCGTTGTAGTCACCAGGGTGCGCAAGACCGAGGGTATGACCGATCTCGTGGGTCAGGGTCTGACGGCCGTAGTTGTTCAGGTCCGGGGTCTTGTTCTGCGTATAACCACTGTTAATCAGGTACCACGAAGTACCGTCATAACCGGCACCGGTCCCCGGCAAATAAGCGAACGCCGCCGCGCCATCCTGACCACCGCTGTAGTTACCGAAGGTCATGTGCCCGTCACCGCCCGAGGCTTTCTCGGTGAAGGTCACATTGGCCACATCGGCCCACGACTGCATGGCGAGCTTGGCCTGAGCCTGCTGCTGCGCACTGAACTGGCTGAACCCGCTGATCCCGTGCTTGTTCATCGTGCTGAACGAAGCCGAGGTCAGGAACGTATAGGTCAGCTCGATCTTGCCGCTACCGTCCTTGTCCTGATAAGCAGCACCGTCGCGCAGCAACTGCGTAGCGGCCTGGTCGACGGAATAGGACGGTTTGCCATTGACCGTGAGATTACCGCCACGATCGTATTGATGGCTGAAGCTGTTGATCTGGTTGTAGGCCGAACTGAAGGCAGCCAACTGAAACGCCTGCTCGGCGGAATCAACAGCACTGGTTTTGACTTTCGACATAAACACACTTCCTTGTTAAGCAATGGAACAGTTTTTGTCCGATAGGACGATCCCTGGCGAGATCGTCCTATCACTCGCCCAATGAAGGCGTAAGAAACCTGACACAATTGGAAATGTTGCGTAAAGGATTTTTTTAGTTGGAAGGAGAGTGTTCCGGGTAAATGGCCGGAAACATGGCACGCAAAGGTTGAAGATTGTTTGAAGTTGCTAAGCGAGTGCGAAATCGTCTGACGATTTTCTATTTAAATATTAAATATCGGTAAGTTTGATTTTGTTAGGTGCGTCGCACTTTTTAATGCGGCGATATTGGATTGATATCAAATAATATTGGGAGTGAAAACCTTTAAAGCGGCGCTCCCCCGAAAAGCCCCTCACCCTAGCCCTCTCCTGGAGGGAGAGGGAACCGACCGGGGTGGATGTGAGATCTACGCCGACGGGATACCGAGTCGCACGCGATTTTCAAAGCCAAAGCAGATCGGCTCCCTCTCCAGGGGGAGAGGGCTGGGGTGAGGGGAAACTCCACCACAAATCCAAAGCCAACCACCCGCTTCTAACCACTCAACAATGAGCGCCAGCTCGAGTGCCCTTGATCTTGCCTAACCAGCGACATCGGAAGGCTGAGTAGAGGGATTGATCCGGGCGTGGGAGCGCAGCGACCGTCTGGCGCAGCCAGACACAGCGGAAGGAGGTGCAGCGAAGCAAACCGTAGCCGCTGCGCCCGGAGCGATCCCGGAGCGAAGGAACCCGAGCCTGCGAGGGCCGAACGCAGGAGCAAAGCCTTTTGGTTCCTTTTTGCTGGGCCGGCACTCCGGCGTCTGAAAAAGGGACTCGCCGTAAGGGCGAAACCGCCAGCCGCAACACCCAAGCAAACGGATATTCACCCAAAACCCCAGGAACCTGGTCGGCCCAGAGGCCGCCAAGTCCAAAGCCCAAAAAGAAGCTCAACTCCCCGTACGAATCTTGTTCCAAACACGCGTCCGCACCCGGTCAATATTCAAAGGCATCGCCTCCAGCGCAAACAGCTTACCCATCATCTCAGGGCTCGGATAAACCTTCGTATCGTTCCTGATCGCCGGATCAATCAAGCCATCCGCCTGCTCATTACCATTGGCGTAATGCACATAATTACTGATCCCCGCCATCACCTCAGGGCGCAACAGATAATTCATGAACGCATACCCGGCCTTCTCATCCGGCGCATCAGCCGGCATGGCCACCATGTCAAACCAGATCGCCGCGCCCTCCTTGGGAATCGCATAGCCAATCTCGACACCATTCTTCGCCTCTTTCGCCCGGTTCTCCGCCTGCAAAATGTCCCCGGAGAACCCCACCGCCACGCAAATATCGCCATTGGCCAGATCACTGGTGTATTTCGACGAATGGAAATAGCTCACATACGGCCGAACTTTCATCAACAGCGCTTCGGCTTTTTTATAGTCCTCGGGATTCTTGCTGTGGTGCGGCAAGCCCAGATAATTCAGCGCCGCCGGCAGCAATTCCGGCCCATTGTCGAGAATTGCTACCCCGCACTTCTGCAGTTTCTGCATGTTCTCGGGCTTGAAGATCAGGTCCCAGGAATCCACCGGTGCGTTGTCACCCAACACCGCCTTGACCTTGGCGATGTTGTAACCGATGCCGGTGCTGCCCCACAGATACGGAAAACCGTGTTCGTTGCCCGGGTCATTGGTCTGCAGCGCCTTGAGCAGCACCGGGTTGAGGTTCTTCCAGTTCGGCAACTGGCTCTTGTCGAGTTTCTTCAGCGCCCCGCCCTGGATCTGCCGAGCCATGAAATGGTTCGACGGAAACACCACGTCGTAACCGGATTTACCGGTCATCAACTTGCCGTCCAAGGTTTCGTTGCTGTCGTAGACGTCGTACGTGACGCCGATGCCCATGGCTTTTTCGAAGTTTTTGGTGGTATCCGGCGCGATGTAGTCGGACCAGTTGTAAACCTTGACCGTTTCCGCGGCCTGAGCAAGGGAAACGGCGAGCATCAGCGGTGCCAGAGCGAGGGTCTTGCGGATCATGGATCGATTCCTGTGTGGGTTGTCTTTCTTGTTGGCAGGCAATCAAAGGATCAAATAATCAGAAAATCAGCACGTAGCTCTTGCGCACGGTTTCCTGGATATCCCAGATACCGAGCGTGTTGGCCGGCAACATCAGTGCGTCGCCACCTTGTATGTGCAGGGTTTCGCCACCGCCGTCGGGGGTGAACGTGCAGCGTCCGGAAATGAAATGGCAGAACTCCTGCGCGGTGATCTGCCGCCGCCAGCGCCCGGGGGTGCATTCCCAGACGCCGGTTTCGACGCCATCGTCGCGCTCGACGCTGGTGGTCGAGGCCACCGCGACCGGCTCGCCGAGGGGCACGGCCACCGGGCTGGATTCATCGAGTTGTAAAGTGGCGGTATTCTTGAACTGGGTGATGCTCATGGGCTTACCTGTTTGTGGAAATGACGACGTTCAATGCATGAAACCTTCCATGAAACCGGCGACCCGGCTGGCGAGTTTGCGTCGCCACGGCGCAGTCGCAGGGTTCGCCAGAGTCTGGTCTTCGTGGACGAAGCTTTTGATGATCGCGTTGTAGCCGAGCCAGCGGCACGGTTCCGGCTCCCAGGCGCGCAAGGCATGAATGCCGCCATCCGCCAGCACCCAGGGTTGCTGCACCAGTTCGCTGTCGCGCTCAAGAATCAGATCAGCCAGAGTCCGGCCGCCGAGATTGCTGGCACCGACGCCCTCCCCGCCATAACCACCCGACAGCGCGATGCCGTTGGCAAGGTCGCATAGCATGTGCGGTTTGAAGTGCCGCGACATACCGAGATTGCCGCCCCAGGCGTGGGTGATCTGCACGTTTTTCAGCTGAGGGAACAATTCGCCGAACAGATAGCGCCGCAGCTCGACTTCATCGCGGCTCAGATCAAAGTTGTGGCGCAGCTTGCCGGCAAACTGGTAACCGCCGCGCGCGCCGAAGATCAAACGGTTATCGGCGCTGCGCTGGCCATAGGTAACCTGACGGCTGAACTCGCTGAAGGCCTGACCGCGATTGAGGCCGATTTCGTCCCAGGTTGCCTGGGACAGCGGCTCAGTGGCGACGATCAGGCTTTGCACCGGCAACTGATAACGGCCCAGCGGTGGCAACGTTACCGAATAGCCCTCGACGGCCGGCACGATCCAGCGGCTGCGCACACTGGCCTTGGCCGTGCGCAAACTGCCGGACTGCCATTGAGTGACCGGGCTGTTTTCGTAGATATTCACGCCCATGGCCTGCACGGTACGCGCCAGCCCCCGCACCAGTTTCGCCGGGTGAATGGTCGCTACATGAGGCGCGTAAATGCCGCCGTATGGCTTGGCGATGCGGATCTGCTGCGCCAGTTGTTCCGGGCTGAGCCAACGGTAATCGTCGTCAGTCAGGCCTTGGGCGCGGAGTTTTGCCAGATAATCGCGCAGGTTCGCTTCTTGCTCCGGATAACGTGCCGCGCAGTACAGCACCCCGCCCTTGCGATAATCACAGTCAATACCCTCTCGTTCGAGGACGATTTCTACCTCATCGGGAATACTGTGCAGCAGATCGAATGACGCACGACGCTGCTCTGGCGACAGTCCGGCGAGCAAGCGATCCTCGCCGAGCAGGTTGCCCATCAGCCAGCCGCCATTGCGCCCGGATGCGCCAAAACCGGCGGTTTGCGCTTCGACAATCGCAATGTCGAGGCCCGGTGCGTGTTTTTTCAGGTAATAGGCCGTCCACAGCCCGGTATAGCCGGCGCCGATAATCGCCACATCGACATCCAGGTCTCGCTCAAGCTCGGGCCGCGCGGTTAGCGACTCGTCGAGCTGGTCCATCCACAAACTGATCGTGCGCCACGCCGGCATGCCAGACTCCGCCACTGAAAATCTTCGATGGCGTCGATCCTAGTGGCACTGCTCAACCCATGTCTTGCGCGCGTGCCCGCAAAGAAATTTGCTTGACGTAGGCCTTGGGCGACTGGCCGGTGTGCTGGCGAAAACAGCTGTAAAACGCTGACAACGAATTGAAACCGGCGGCGAACGCCAGCTCATCGATACGCAGCGGCGGCACCGCGCTGTCGAGTGAGCGCAGCAAATGTTGCAAGCGCGCCTGATTGACGTAGCGGTAGAAGCTTTGCCCCAGCACTTGATTGAGCAGGTAGGAAATCTGGTTGCGGCTGTAGCCGCACTCCTTTGCCACCCGCTGCAGGTCGAGTTCGGGATCGAGGTACGGCTGCTGCTTTTCGAAGTATTGCTGCAGGTCTTCGGCCATGAAGCTCAACTGGCGCGGCGACAGGCCCAGGCGACTCGCTGCCGGCCGCTGACTCGCCGAGGCAGTACCAGCCGTTTGCGTGCGCACCAGCGAGGCGTATTCGTTGACCCGCCAGATCAGCCCATCCCTGACCGTGATCGCCTCGCTCGAGCGGAACGACACCAGGCCATCACCACCGCGTAAGGTCACTTCGTATTGAATGAACGCAGTGTTGCCATCGACGCGAATGCGGTCGCAATGCTCAAGCAGTTCGTCGGATTCTCGCGGCATGCTGACCCGCACGTACTCACGCAATTCATCAAGGCCAAGCACGCGGTTCTGGAAAAAATCGTTGTACTGGATGTCCGGGTGATACAGCGCCATGACGCTGTCCAGATCACGATGTTTCCAGCTCAAGTGGTAGCGCATGACCACAGCCGCCGTGGCCTGGGTCTGATCGGGGCCGTCGTCATCGGTTTGCATGGAAGGCTCGAAAAAAAGAACCGAGCTTGCCCAAGATCGGCAGGTGCGGCAACGAAAAATCAGTGATGGCCATTTGGTAACTTCTCTGGGCGACGTGATCCACATCAAAATAATCGCTGCAATCGCCAAATGGACTGAAAATTCTCACGAGAATTTCACAACTCGATGCTACTTTTAATAACTGTCACCGGTTGAGCCAATGAAGGCTCTTCCCACCTAACATGAGCAAAAGGAAGCGCTCGATGAAGAAGGCGGGCAACACATGAATAAAGGGTTTAGCAAAGTCACGTTCCCCAATGCATGCCAGCTGATGCGCTGGCATTTTCATCCCATGGGTTTCGAAGCAACGATGGACGCGCCAGGCAGCATGGTTGCCCGTCTGTTCGATCGCGCCAGTGGGGAAACCATGATTGCCATCGCCGGTATTCCCTGCGCGACGGTCATGAATGCGGCAGACGTGGAACGAATCATCGAGGCCGTGGAGGATGAGCTGGAAGCTTTCATTCCTCCAGAGTCTCTCAGGAGTTACGCCTAGCCCATTGATATAAAAAGAAAAAAGCCCGCAGTGTGCGGGCTTTTTTGTGTTCAGATGGTTTATCTGGTTTTGCGATGATCAACAAAGAACGGCTTGTTGCTGGCGACCCGATCGGACGCCCGTGGCATGTTCACCGCTTGCCCTTCCTGGGGCTCAACGTACCAATAGCAATGGCTGACAGCACGGGTGATACCGACATAGGCAAGGCGCAGGATTTCGTCCTTTTGCGCGTTGTCATAGGGATCGCTGTCGCCCGCTTTACCGAGGCCGGCCATGCGGTAAACCTGATTCTTGTACGGCGAGCTGGTCAGGTGCTGGCAATCGCCGAGCAGGAACACCGCATCGGCCTGCAAGCCTTTGGCGCTGTGGTAGGTCAGTTGTTTCAGACGCCGAGCCTCATAGGGCAAGCTCGAATCCACATTAACTACGGCCTGAATATGTTCTGCTATCAATGACTTATCGCCGCTTTTTCGATAAAGCATCAAGATCGAATGGCCTTGGCGATAGTGCTCGGACAAGCGCTCGGCCAGTGCCTGATCGTCTCGTTCGAGAACGTTGACCGCTTGCAACGGCTTGGGCGCACCGCTGGCCCTGGCCTTTTTGCCCGGGATGGCCGGCGCCGCGCGAACGATATGTTCGGCGGCATCGATGATGTGTTGGTGGCTGCGGTAATTGTCGCTGAGCATCACACGCGTCGTGCTCGGCGACGGGAATTCCTTGTCGAACGCCATGAAGTAACTCGGCGAACTGCCGCGCCAGCCGTAGATCGACTGCCAGTCATCGCCAACACACAGCAACGATGATCGCTGCGCGCCGCGCCCGACATGCATGGCCGGGCCTCGGCTGCGAATTTCTGCGAGGCTTGCGCGTATCCACGAGACGATTTGCGGCGAAACGTCCTGAAATTCGTCAATCATCAGGTGCGACAGCGGCCGAAGCAGCTCATCGCTCAACAGCTTGAGGTTTTCCGGCGAATGCTCGCTGAACAAGGCGAACATCCGGTTGTAGGTCATGACCGGTGGTTTCTGATCAAGCAGATGGTCCTCGAAAGCACGCCAGAACAGGCTCAGCGCTTCGAAGAAAAACCGGTCCGGGTCGTCCTTGGCGAAACTCATGCGACTGACGGCGTCAGGCACATCCAGCCCCAGGTTCTCGATAAACCCGGCCGCAGCGACAAAACAATCGAGCAGCGGCGCGGAAGCCAGCTCGCCCTTGACCTTGTATTCGAAGCCCGGCCCGGCGCTGGCATCACCCCCCAAGGTTGCCAAAACGCGCCTTGACGATTCGTAACTATCAATCCAGATCAATGGCTTACGGCAGAAAGCTTGAAACAGGGTGCGCTTTACCGCCCACTCTGCGCGCACGCTGAGTTTGGCGTTTGGCCGGCAAAGCTGCGGATTTTCGCGCTGATCGAAACCCAGTACCACCCACGCGTCCAGGCTCGGGATGTAGCCGTGACTGTGGAATTTCGCACCATTGATCTCGAACGTCTGCCGATTCGGCTCGATGCCTTTGATCGGCCACGCACCGGCGCGAAACCACAGATCCTCGATCACATCGCAGAGTTCTTCATCACGCCGCGACGCCAGTTCCGTTACCGCTACGCGTTTCTGTACGTCCGGGTGATCACGCTCAAGCTCTTTCAACTGCAAACCGGCGCGGGATAACGGCTGAATCAGCTGACAGAAACGCTCGTCTTCGTTAAACAAGCGGTGATAGCAGGCATTGAGCTGCTGGCGCTGCGCGTCATTGATGCGCAAGTCAAACGGGTTGCTGTCGACCTCTTCGGCAGCGCCCTGCGCTCTGTCACTGAGATTCTCGAAAGCCTGTAAACGCTCGAAACCCGGCAAGCTCCGCACCATTGGCAGAATGCGCGAATGGAAGGTACGCACCAGTTCACGAGCCTGGCGCAGATTCACTGGCAAATCCCAGAGTGCGAACACTTCAATCAGTTTGTTGATGAAATCCTTGCGTGACTCGCGGGTGAAGGTCACCACCGTCATTGAGTCCAGCTCGAAACCCAGATAGTGCTTTAGCAGAAGAATACGCAGCACCAGCGTGGTCGACTTACCCGCACCGGCCCCGGCGACCACCGAGGTCGACGGCGTTTCGCTGAAGATCATCTTCCATTGCGCGGCGCTCGGCTGCGCGTGGGCAGGCAGCAGGCGGGCGACATCGGCTTTCATGCGTTTTTTCAGTTCGGCCGTCAGCGGCAGTCGCCAATCGTCGAACAAATGATTGTCGACGCTGGGCGGGCGGTGCTCGGTGTTGCGGCTGTCGCGAATCAGCAGCACCTGCCGGCCTTCCTCTAGCCCTTCGAGCTTGCCTTGTTTAAAGCCGTAATCGACACCGGCGGTGTGCCCGCTGCGAAAGCCATCCGCCTGCCCGTGCAACCAGGACGCACGGTGCTGCGCGCGCAAACGGGTCAAGCCATGGCCGAAAAAACGCGCCGCGAGGCGTTTGAACCAGGGCATCTCGGCCAATGGACGAAGTTCGGGAGGGAGATCGGGGGTGTGTTGCGCCACGCAGACGGCTCCAGTGTGTGAGGCTAAGGCGGCTATGGTGGCCGGATTCGCCGCGCGTTTCTAGCGAAATGCTTATGGGTCATCGGTTTAGACGATGAAATGAAAGTCGGGTGAGATGTTTTTGTTTTTCTTTACATCAAGTAATTCGATGGTAATGGCGCATTTTTTACGCTTTTTATCGATAGTTAACGGGTAGATGATCGCCGTCATAAACCACCGGTTTCGCCCTGTGCCGAACCTATTGCGGAGACGATCATGCTTGAACTCAGACCTTTCAATTCGCTGGGCGCAGCCAATCACGGCTGGCTCGACGCCCACCATCATTTCTCGTTCGCCGAGTATTACGACCCGCAACGCATGAACTGGGGCAACCTGCGCGTGTGGAATGACGATGTGATCGCCGCCGGCAGCGGTTTTCCGCAGCATCCGCACCGCGACATGGAAATCATCACCTATGTGCGTGAAGGTGCGATCACTCACCAGGACAACCTGGGCAACAAGGGCCGCACCGAAGCCGGCGATGTACAGGTGATGAGCGCTGGCACCGGCATTGCGCACAGTGAATACAATCTGGAGACCCAGGACACGCGGATCTTCCAGATCTGGATTCTGCCGACTGAAACCGGTGCGCCGCCCTCCTGGGGAGCCAAACCGTTTCCGAAAGGCCAGCGTGAAGGGTTTGTAACCTTGGCCAGCGGCAAGGACGGCGATAATCAGAGCCTGCGAATCCGCGCCGATGCGCGTCTGGTTGCAGCGAATCTCAAAGCCGGCGAAACCGCGGAATACCGTCTGGATGAAGGGCGCCGCGCGTATCTCGTCCCGGCTACCGGTGTGATTGAAGTCAACGGCTTGCGTGCACAAGCTCGAGACGGCGTTGCGGTTGCGCAGGAGCAAGTGCTGACGGTGACTGCAGTTGAAGACAGTGAAATCGTGCTGGTGGATCTGGCCTGAGGCCTCCATTGCAACCCCTTGTGGGAGCGAGCCTGCTCGCGATGGCGTAGTTGCAGTCGATGAGTTCGTTCGCTGATACGCCGCATTCGCGAGCAGGCTCGCTCCCACAGGGAATGCTGGTTGCTGTTTGAAATGAAAAAGCCCCCGCCATCGTGAGATGACGGGGGCTTTTTGTCATCGTTCAAGCATCAACGGCTGGAAATAGCCCCATCCACCAATGCCTGCGCTTCAACCACCAGTTGTTTGAGGTGGTCATCACCGATAAAGCTCTCGGCGTAGATCTTGTAAATGTCTTCAGTGCCCGACGGCCGTGCGGCGAACCAGCCGTTCTCGGTCATCACCTTCAGACCGCCGATCGCCTGATCGTTACCCGGCGCGTGGCTGAGAATGCTCTGGATTTTCTCACCGGCCAATTCGGTCGAGGTCACTTGCTCCGGCGACAGCTTGCTCAGCAGCGCCTTCTGCTCCGGATTGGCCTTGGCATCGACGCGCACCGAGAACGGCTCGCCCAACTCATCGGTCAGCGCCTTGTACGCCTGGCTCGGATCGCGCCCGGTTCGCGCGGTCATTTCGGCGGCAAGCAGGGCCGGAATCAGACCATCCTTGTCGGTGCTCCAGACGCCGCCGTCCTTGCGCAGGAACGACGCACCCGCACTTTCTTCGCCGCCAAAACCCAGCGAGCCATCGAACAGGCCTTCAGCGAACCATTTGAAACCGACCGGGACTTCGTACAGACGACGGCCCAGACGTTTGGCGACGCGGTCGATCAAGCCGCTGCTGACCACGGTTTTACCCACGGCGGCATCCGCACGCCATTGCGGACGATTCTGAAACAGATAATCGATGGAAACCGCCAGATAGCTGTTCGGTGCCAGCAAACCTCCCGACGGTGTGACGATACCGTGGCGGTCATGATCCGGGTCGCAGGCAAACGCAACGTCAAAGCGCTCTTTCAGGCCGATCAGGCCTTGCATCGCGTGGCTGGAGGACGGGTCCATGCGAATCTGCCCATCCCAGTCGACGGTCATGAAACGGAACGTCGCATCGACTTCCTTGTTGACCACTTGCAGATCCAGACGGTAATGCTCGGCAATCGCCGACCAGTAGCGCACCCCTGCTCCACCCAGCGGATCAACACCCAGACGCAGTTTGGCGTCACGGATGGCGTCGAAATCGATCACATTGATCAGGTCGGCAACGTAGGTGTTGACGTAGTCATGACGATGGGTGGTGCTGGCCTTGAGCGCCTGCTCGTAGCTGATGCGTTTCACACCTGCCAGTTTGTTGACCAACAATTCGTTGGCCTTGGCTTCGATCCACTTGGTGATGTGGGTATCAGCCGGCCCGCCATTGGTAGGGTTGTATTTGTAACCACCGCTTTGAGGCGGGTTGTGCGACGGCGTGATAACGATGCCGTCTGCCAGGCCCGAGGTGCGGCCACGGTTGTAGCAGAGAATGGCGTGGGAAATGGCCGGTGTCGGCGTGTATTCATCACCTTCGGCGATCATCACCGTGACACCGTTGGCTGCCAGGACTTCCAGCGCGCTGGCACCGGCCGGGGTCGACAGCGCATGCGTGTCGATGCCGACGAACAATGGCCCGGTAATACCTTGCGCTTCGCGGTACAGGCAAATGGCCTGGCTGATCGCCAGAACGTGCCACTCGTTGAAACTCAGGTCGAACGAGCTGCCCCGGTGTCCGGAAGTACCGAACGCCACACGCTGAGTGGAAATCGACGCGTCGGGCTGTCCGGTGTAGTAAGCCGTTACCAGTCGCGGGATATCGACCAACAGTTCTGCCGGTGCCGGTTTGCCCGCAAAAGGACTGAGTGTCATGCAAAACCTCTGAAATGGAGTGATTCAGGAATAGAGCGCAGTTTACTGGCAGTTTGACCGTCGTGCGACGGGATCTATCCGGAACTCTTCCGATGTTTTTTAACGTTACTCAGCGGGCGCCAGGCGCAAGGCATCCCCCAGCAATCCGACCACACTGGCCAGATCACGCTCACCATGACTCAGTGAACTCAAACGCAGGTTTTGCCTGTGCAACCCCTGCAAGCTGAACAATTCGCCCGGCGCAACCACGATCTGCTGTCTGAGCAGCCGCTGGAAAACCTGAGCCATGTTGACCGGTCGCAACGAGCGCACCCACACGGTCGCGCCGCCTTCAGGCTCGACGACGTGCACGGCATCGCCCAGGCGATCATGCAACAATGCAATCAACGGCGTGCGACGCTCTTTGAGCATTCTTCGCAATACCGACAGATGCTGGTCCAGTCGACCGCCACCCAGCAGTCTGGCAATGGCTTTCTGGCGGATCGGTGACAAGCGGAACGCGCGCAACAGAAAGTGCCGCTGCAACTCATGGCGCCAATGCCGCGACAACAGAAAACCGAACGGTGCTTCTGCGCCGATGAATTTTTCGAACGTCGAGAACACCAGCAACCGTTCAGGATCCAGCCAATCGCGCAAGGGCTGTGCACCTTCACCATCATGCAGTTCGCTGTAGCAATCGTTTTCCAGCACCCAGGTGCCATGCAATGCCAATAAATGCGCAATCGCCTGCTGGTTACTCAACGGTCGCAGACTGCCGCACGGCATATTCAATGCAGAAGACACCAGCATCAAGCGCACCGATTCGTGCTTTAGCAGCGACTCGAGCCGTTGCGGGTCCACCTGCCCTCCGCCCAGCAGCGGCAATTCGATGACGTGCACCTGCGCCGCTTCCAGCAGACGCAGGATCACCCAGTCGCATGGCGATTCAACCACCACGGTGGCACCGCGCAATTCCAGCACCGAAATCAGAATCTCCAGCACCCCGCGCAAGTCCGCGCCGATATAGACGTCATCCGCTCGCCAGTAATTGGCCGTGGATGTGGTGTATCGCGCGGCCAATACGGTGCGCAACTCCCGCTCGCCGCAGGGTTGAACCAGCGCAGGTGCTTGCCGTGGATACTGGCGCAGCAACTCGCGTTCCAGCATCAGTAACGGACTGTCCAGTGGCTGCAATGATGCCGGGTCGTCGGCGCTCAGCACGCACATGCCCGGGCGTCTGGCGTTGACGTACACCGTTTCCAGCAGATCATGGCTGCCATCAAGCGAATCCATATCGTGAAGCGCCTGAGCGTAATATCCGGACTTGGCGATCGAGTAGACACGCCCCTCCTTTTCCAGCAGCGAATAGGCGTACTGCACCGTCGAGATTGATACGCTTAGTCGCTCTGCCAGTTGCCGCAGCGAAGGCAAGCGCACGGGAGGCCCCTTTCCAGCCTCGTCTATCAACAAGGTCAGATACCGATAAACCGCCTGATAAACGAAGTCATTGTCCCTCGACGCTTTCACAATCCCGTATCCGTGGGCATCCATTCATCTCCAGACGAGGCGTTCATCATCAGCCTTTCGCCGATCGGTCTATCGGCGGCTGTGCTGCGGCGCAATGGTCGTCGAGGCCGGGCGACTCGGCCGGGCCTGGTGCAGACAGACAAACCGGCCCCATGGCATAGAGACGCACGATCAACCTGAGCGGCAGCCCGCTGACATCGGTCATCCACTTCACGACCTGCTCGGGGGCATGCAGGCCTTGCATCGCCCGGTGCAGGTCCGGAATCGCCACCAGCATGCCAGGGTGACAATGGCGCAGGAACGCCTCCAGGCCAGCGCCGCCGTCGATGAACGGGGCAAACAGCAGGCATGTCAGTTGTATCTGGTTCAAATCGAAGCTGGCTGACAAAGCCCCTTCCGCCTGCGCGCCCAATTGATCGAACTCGCGCAAATTGCCGAAACTGGCCAGCATTTGCTCGCACACGGATTCGGGTACCTGTTTTTGCCGCATCGTCAGCAAACTGCTTGTCAGGTAATCGCCGACTCCCGCCTCGTAGGTCCGCCCTTCGATGAATTGCGCCTGCAAACCGCGCAAATGAGCCACCACTACGGGTTCTGCGTGTTCATCGTCGGTTTGATAGAGCGTCATGTCGTCCGCCTGAAAACCGAGGAAATCACTGAGCAATGGCCAGCGTTCCTCAAGCTTGCCGACAATCATGTCGTTGATATGAATGAAACTGGTGCGCCGACAGGCTTCAAATTGGCCTTCCGGACGCCAGACCACCCGCTCGTCCTCCGGATAGAATTCACGGTAATAATCGCCACCCAGCGCATCAAGCAAAGGGAAAAGTCTGTCGAAGCCGACATTGCTCACCTGCGGCCCGGCGATGCCAGCCTTTTGAACAGCACGGTCCAGCCCGTCCAGAAAATGCTGCTGACGGCGCGCCGATTCGCTGCCGATCATTGCGTCCACGCCGTGATTCCAGCGCGCGACCTGGCCATAGAACTCGGCGGTAGCGAGGTAGGCGTCATCCCACAAATGCAGCGGTTCGTCCCGGTTGCGGCGATGCCCGAGCAATAACAGGTTGAGGCGATTGGCTTCGCGGCCTGCATCGCTGACCGGCGACTGATGATCAAACGGCACGACTTCCCGATGGTCCACCATCACCAGTTCGACTCGCGGATCGTCATACAGAAACAAGGCACTGTAGCTGCGATGCATGTTCTGCAGTGACGTCTGGTTATTGCCGTTCCAGCGCAGATTGGCGACTCGCAGTTGAAATGTCGCCGGCGCCCGACTCGCAATGCTCAACTGTGCCGCGCGCAGCAACGCCAGCGTGTAACAACTGTCCCGCGACCCGGACTGGTTCACCAATACCTTGAAATGACCAATGTTCTCCATGCCGCCCGCGGCCACCGCCAGCCGCTGGATCAACAGCTGCAGGGCCGTGCGTTCGGCACGGGAAAAAAAGCTCAGCAACCGTTGCAACACTTGCTGATAGACATAGTTCATTGCTTGATCATGGATCGTGCTCATCGGTATTTACCCGGAATCGAAAGTTTCATGCCGCGCTCACGCAGACAGCCGTGACGCGACAATTCATCAATAAGTAATAGACGCTCAAATGCTAACACTTACAACTTTGAAGTTATTTGAAACACTTGAGCTGGCAAAACCCTGAGGATCGCCTTTTTTTGGCCTCAAAGCCCTGTATTTGCTGGGTTATTTCCATTAACCATTCGTCCTAGGAAATTTCCCACAGCGTCCGAAGGCAAGTGAGTACAAGAAAAAGAGAAGCGGTTTCCGAATCGTCTTACAGCAATTAAACAAAAGTTGCCGCTATCAACAGTTTCAACCGTTAGATGTCGCGCAGGACAAATAGAATGCACAGCCATGGCTCATTCCTTGAGATGAAAGTAATCATTCAATTATCAGGGCTTATATGGCGATTAGAAGATACAGATCGAGAGCAAAAACCAGTTCAGTTGTAGAAAAGGCATGCGGATGCCGCTTCAACAAATGGGGTTTTCGCAAGGAAGACTAAACGCAGAGGAGTCCGTGGGACCACGGACTCCGAGGGGCAGGGTTTATGCCGGTTCGACTTGCAGGGCGACCCGTTCGCGGCACGGACATTCGTCCATGTAGCGATGTGCTTCGACAAACTCGTTGAACGCGAATACACGGGTTTTCAGCGGCAGCAGTACGCGGTCAGCGGTGAGCTGGTTGATGTCACGCAGTGCACGTTGCAGGGCGACGTGGTCCTGGGTGATGCCCAGCTCGGGCTTGCCAGTGAAATTGCCGATGCAATGGACGAAGAACTGGATGTTCTTCTGAAATGCCGCACAGGCCGGGAACGGCGTCTGATTGCCGCCCTGCAAGCCATACAGCACCAGGCTGCCACGCGGTGCCAGCACATCGCCGAGCAGCGACATCTGCGGGCCACCCAGCCCGTCGAACACGACATCGACGCCACGGTTGTCGGTGATCTTGTTGACTCGCATCAACAGATCTTCCTCTTCCGTGACGATGACTTTCTCTGCACCAAGGGACAGCAGATACTCGCGTTCCCCGGCTTCCTTGGTCGCGGCAATCACCCGCACACCCAGCGCCTTGCCCAACTGGACAAATGACGGGCCGGCGCAATGACTGGCATCGGTGACCAGGGCGAATTGCCCCGGCTTGACCCGCGCCAGATCGGCGTAAGCAAAGTAGGCGATCAGCAGCGGCGTGTAATGCACGCTGGCTTCGATCGGGCTGAGGACGTCCGGATAACGGGTCAGCGCGGTACGCGGCAGCACAATCGACTCGCCATAAACCGGATAGTCGTTGGGGCTTTCAGCCGGGAAACTGGCGACCTTGTCGCCAACGGACAGGTCCTCGACGTCGGCACCGACTGCGGTGACCACACCGGCCATTTCATGGCCAAGGCCCGATGGCAGACGTGCCTGGGACGAAGCCAGGTTCTGACGCCAGAGGGTGTCATACCAGCTGATGCCGATGGCTTCGACACGCACCTGCACTTCGCCAGGACCTGGCTGAGCGGCCGCATGCTCTTCGCATTTGAGCACCTCGGCCGGACCAAACTTGTGAAAACGGATCGTGCGGGACATCGCAAACCTCGTCAAAGTAACCTCTAATGCCATGAACTCTATCTGGGCTTTCGGCCCAAGACCATCAGTGGCTATTAATAGTCGACATGCCTGTCATTGATTCCGCAACTGGGGCGGCATTGGCAACAATCAGCAAAAAAGCGCTGCCGCCGTCTGGTAAAAGCTGAATTTTCCGGTGCAGAGTACCAGCCTTTCCCCGTAAGATTCATGCCGGCCATTGTTCTCATATGGCCGCTCTCGTCAAGCTTGATGACTCTGCCAGGACTCCAGATGAATCGTAATGACCTGCGTCGTGTCGACCTGAACCTGTTGATCGTATTCGAAACATTGATGCACGAACGCAGTGTGACCCGGGCGGCAGAAAAGCTCTTTCTCGGACAACCGGCGATCAGCGCGGCGCTGTCACGCCTGCGCAGCCTGTTCGACGACCCGCTGTTCGTGCGCACCGGGCGCAGCATGGAACCGTCTGCCCGCGCGGTGGAAATCTTCGCCCTGCTCTCGCCCGCCCTCGACTCGATTTCCACCGCCGTCAGCCGCGCGGCGGAGTTCGACCCGGCCACCAGCACCTCGGTATTTCGCATCGGCTTGTCCGACGACGTCGAATTCGCCCTGCTGCCGATGCTGCTCAAGCGCCTGCGCGCCGAAGCACCGGGCATCGTGCTGGTGGTGCGCCGGGTCAACTACATCCTGATGCCCGGCCTGCTGGCCTCCGGCGAAATCTCGATCGGCGTCAGCTACACCACCGACCTTCCGGCCAACGCCAAGCGCAAAGTCCTGCGCCGTAGCGCCCCCAAACTGCTGCGCGCCGACACCGTACCCGGCCCGCTGAGCCTAGACGATTATTGCGCGCGCCCGCATGCGCTGGTGTCGTTTGCCGGCGACCTCAGCGGCTTTGTCGACGAAGAACTGGAAAAACTCGACCGCAAACGCCACGTGGTGCTGGCCGTGCCGCAATTCAATGGCCTGGGGACGCTGCTGGCGGGCACGGACATCGTCGCGACCGTGCCGGATTACACCGCAGATGCGTTGACGGCTGCTGGCGGACTGCGCGCCGAAGACCCGCCGTTGCCGACGCGCACGTTTGAACTGCACATGGCCTGGCGGGGGTCGCAGGATAATGACCCGGGTGAGCGTTGGTTGAGGTCGCGGATTCAGATGTTCTTCGGCGATCCGGACAGTCTTTAAGCGTCGCCGGACAGCCCGTTCAGCTGACCATTTTTCCAACCATTCCAGCGCATTACCGATACCTGCTGCGCGCAACGATTTGCGGCGAATCGAGGCGGTGGGAAAACCGGATCAAAGGTGCAACGCCGGTTTGGGCGGGTGAACGCCATGGCTAGAGGGAACGCGAACACGCAGGGCAATCAGCAACGCGGCCAGCAGCATCAGCACGGCCGCCGCTACGAACACGCCTGCGCTGCCACCGAGGCTGAACATCGCCCCACCTGCGGCGGCGCCCGTGGCGATGGCTGACTGCACGGAGGCCACTACCATGCCTCCGGCGCTTTCCGCCTGATCGGGTACCGCGCTGGCGACCCAGTTCGACCACGCCACCGGCACACCACCAAAGGCCAAGCCCCAGACTGCCAGCAGCGCCGCCTGCGCCGGCACCGAGGCCGGCAGCAGCACCAACGCCAGTGCTGCAACACCGACCAGCGCGGGCATCAGCACCAGAGTGGCCAACGGGTGGTGCTCCAGCAGCCTGCCGGCTAACAACGTGCCGACGAAGTTCGCCACACCGAACCCCAGCAGCATCAGTGACAGCCCTTGCGAACCGATCCCGGTAGTCCCTTCAAGGAATGGCCGAACATAGGTAAACATCGCGAAGTGTCCGCTGTGCACCAGCACACAACCGAACATCCCCATGGCGATGCCTGGGCGCAGCAACACCTCGAAAACGGTGCGAAGCCTTGCTGGCCGCCGCGGCGCGAGTTTCGGCAGCGTGAATGACTGGAAAGCCAGGGTCACCATGCCTACCGCCGCCGCTGCAAAGAACGCGCTGCGCCAGCCATACAACCCGCCCAGATAGCTGCCCAGCGGCACTGCCACTACTGTGCCGATGGCGATGCCGCTGAAAATGATCGACAGCGCCCGCGGCAACAAGGCACTCGGCACCAAGCGCATCGCTACTGCCGCCGCCATGCTCCAGAACCCGCCAAGCGCAATGCCCAGCAAGATGCGCATCACTAACAGCACCGCGAAGCTTGAGGAAACGGCGACCAACAGATTGGAAGCGACCATCAACAGGGAGAAACCCAACAACACCCAACGTCGGTCGATGCCGCGGGTCAGACCAGGCACCAACAAGCCAGCGAACAGCGCCACCACGGCTGTCACCGTTACTGCCTGCCCCGCCAGCGCTTCGGACACGCCCAGCTCGGTCGCCATCAGCGTCAACAAGCTGGCCGGAAGGTATTCAGCGGTCAGTAATCCGAACACCCCCATTGCCAACGAGAAGACAGCCATCCACGCGGGTGCTGCTGGCTCTACGTCAGCGCTGACGCCGCAATGGCGGTCGGACGCGGTGTTACATACACAGTCAGTCATTGTTTGGATCTCCCAATCTTCATTTCGAGCCGCAGTCTAGGCGTCGAAAACTGGATGATCTATGATCCTGAGTCTCTGCTTTTTGACCGAAACACCTGAACGATGCCTGCAGATCAATTTGCTCTCTCCTCGGACCTCATCAACGAACTGTTGCGCAGCATGCGCCTGCGTGGCGTTGACTACCGGCGTATCCAGACGGGCTCAATCTTCGGTTTGGGCTTTGCGGAAAAACCAGGGCACGCCTGGTTCCACTTCATGGCCGTCGGCAATGCGGTGCTGCGAATGGACGACGGCAGCACCTATGCGCTGTCTGCCGGCAACGCGGTGTTCATCTCCCATGGCGTAGCCCATCGACTGTTTTCCCATCCGGATGCGCCTGTCCAGGACATCGATCATCTGGACGGTGCGCCCTTGGGTGACGCCGTCCGCGCGGTAGACACCGGAACCGATGCCAGCCCTGCCCCGAGCACTATTTTGTTCAGTGCTTGTATGGAGTTTGAACTGGGCAGTATCCATGGCCTTGGCAGGCTGATGCCGGGCTTGATGCTGATTGACGCCGGCGGCCAGCGCTACCCCGGGCTGGTGCCGATCCTGACCACCATGGAACGCGAGGTCAGCGCCGCACGCGTTGGCTACGCCGGTATCCTCGCGCGTTTGGCCGACGTGGTAGCCGCCATGGTCGTTCGCGGCTGGGTGGAGTGCGCCTGCGGGAATGCTTCTGGCCTGGTCGCCGCCTTGCGCGACCCCCGCTTGGCCGGTGCACTGCTTGCGCTCCATCAACAACCGGGCCGCGACTGGACTGTTGCGCAGTTGGCAGAACACTGCAATACCTCACGCTCGGCCTTCGCGGACCGCTTCCAGACAACCATTGGCATGGCCCCGCTGCGCTATGTCACCGAACTGCGAATGCGGCTCGCAAGCCAATGGCTGACCCTCGAGAGGCTACCGATTGAAGAGGTAGCGCAGCGTTTGGGCTATACCTCCCAGGCCGCGTTCAGTCGTGCATTCAAACGCATTACAGGCGAGACGCCTGGATTGAGTCGCAAGGTCAGGCAAGCCGAACGCAGCTAGTCGATGGCCGAGGCGAACAGGCGCAGGTCCCCGCTCAAGCCTTGGCAGGCACCATCCCGGACTTGCGAGCGTCACGAAAGGCAAACAAAAACACCAACACCACGCCCAGTGAAAAGAACGCCGGAAACAACCAGATGCTCTGCCACTGATGCCCTTCAGGTGTGGCGTAATAATCGGAGACATGCCCCGCGACCCAGAAGCCGATCAGCATGCCAACGCCGTAGGTCGCCAGGGTGATCAGGCCCTGGGCCGAGCTTCTGAAGCGCTCAGGGGTTTTGGCGTCGGTGTAGATCTGCCCGGAGACGAAGAAAAAGTCGTAGCAGATACCGTGCAGGGCGATACCGGTGAACAGCATGAAGGCCAGGTCGGCGTTGTTGCCGTAGGCGAACAACACGTAGCGCAAGGCCCATGCCAGCATGCCCATCAATAACGCGATCTTGATGCCGAAGCGGTGAATGAACAGCGGCAACAGGAGCATGAACAGCACTTCGGACACCTGCCCGATGGCCATCTTCGCGGTGGGGTTGGTCATGCCGATGTCCGCCAGAAACGGATTGGCATTCTGGTAATAGAACGCCAGCGGGATGCAGATCAGGATCGAGGCGATGAAAAACACCAGGTAGCTGCGGTCTTTCAACAGGCCCAGGGCGTCGAGGCCAAGTAGCTGTTTGACGCCAGTTCGGGCGTTCTCGGTTTTCAACGGTGCGGTACGCGGCAGCGTGAAGCTGTAGACGCCCAGCACCAGAGAGGCCAGCGCCGCCATCAGGAAGGTGTTGCGCAGGCCGCCCGACGCGATCGCGGCTTTCGAGTCCCAGGCGAAGACAAAACTGATCACCACACCGGCAACGATCCAGCCCACGGTGCCCCACACACGAATGCGCGAGAATTCCAGCGCCGGGTCGCGCATCTGCCGAAAGGCAACCGAGTTGACCAATGCCAGCGTCGGCATGTAGATCATCATGTAGGCGAGTACGTAGGGATAGAACGCGGCAAAATCCGCCGCCCGGTAAAGCTGATAAAGCAACACCGCGCCCAGCAGATGCAACACCGCCAGAATGCGTTCGGCATTGAAGAAACGGTCAGCGATCAGACCGATCACGAACGGGGCAATGATCGCGCCCCAGGATTGGGTCGAGAACGCCATGCCGATCTGGCTGCCGCTGGCGCCCAGTTGGCTGGAAAGAAAAGTGCCCAGGGTGACGAACCAGCCACCCCAGATAAAGAACTGCAGAAACATCATGGCGCTCAGGCGCGCGGTCATCCAGGTCATCACAGTCACCGTCTTGTTTTTATTGGAAGCAGCGGGTGAAACTCAGGCGTCGGGCAAGCCCAGCAAGCGCCTGTTGGAAGCCGCGTCGCTGGCCACGCTGACGAAATCGTCAAAGGCCTTTTGGCTTCGGGTAATCATGTGCTCGCGGATGAATGCAGCACCCTCCGCAGCGCCTTGCGCCGAGTCTTTCAGGCAGCACTCCCACTCCAGCACGGCCCAGCCGCTGAATCCGTATTGAGTCAGCTTGCTGAAAATCGACTTGAAGTCGATCTGCCCGTCACCCAGCGAACGGAAGCGTCCGGGACGCTCGACCCAGCCCTGATAACCGCCATAGACACCGGAACGTGCATCCGGACGGAATTCCGCGTCCTTGACGTGGAACATGCGGATACGCGAGTGATAACGGTCAATGAAGCCCAGGTAGTCCATCTGTTGCAGCAACAAGTGGCTGGGGTCGTAGAGGATCGCGGCGCGGGGATGATGATCGACGGCTTCAAGGAAACGCTCGAACGAGGCGCCGTCGTGCAGGTCTTCACCGGGGTGAATTTCGTAGCACAGGTCGACACCGGCCTCGTCGAAACAGTCAAGGATCGGCAACCAGCGCTTGGCCAGTTCGGCAAACCCTTGCTCGACCAGACCGCTTGGGCGCTGCGGCCACGGGTACATGTAGGGCCAGAGCAGAGCCCCGGAAAACGTGGCGTGTGCGGTCAGGCCCAGTCGCTGGCTGGCCCGCGCCGCCAGTTTCAATTGCTCGATGGCCCACTCGGTGCGCGCCTGAGGCTGGCCGCGCAAATGAGCCGGCGCAAAATCATCGAACAGCGCATCGAACGCCGGGTGAACCGCCACCAATTGCCCTTGCAGGTGCGTCGACAGTTCACTGATTTCCACGCCGGCGTGGGCGCACACGGCTTTCAATTCATCGCAATAGCTCTGGCTTTCAGCCGCGCGTTGCAGATCGATAAAGCGTGTGCCCAGCGTCGGCAGTTGAATGGCGCTGTAGCCTTGGGACGCCGCCCATTGCGCGATATTGGCCAGGGTGTCGAATGGCGCTTCATCACCGATGAACTGCGCCAGAAAGATCCCCGGGCCGCGCAGGCCTTGGGAAACCGCAGCAGTCGCGGACACAGCGGATGGTTGCGGTTTCATACGTTGCACTCCAAAGGCGTCCATTTGGCATCGCTGTGGTGACTGGCAATGGCTGTTTCGATAAACGCCATGCCGCGCAGGCCCACTTCGATCCCCGGCACGCCAGGCGCGGTATTTTTAGCGCCACCTGTGCGAATGGCCGTGGCAAAGTCGCCGTAGAGATTGGCCATCGCTTCCAGATAACCTTCGGGATGCCCGGCGGGCAGGCGCATACGTTGGGTCGCGGCCGCGCACAACCACGGCTGCCCGGTGCCGGAACGCAGGGTGCGCATCGGTTGCTCGAGTGAGCGATGAATCAAGCTGTTGGGCTGTTCCTGACGCCATTCGAGGCCGCCCTTGTCACCGTAGACTCGAATGCTCAGGGGGTTCTCTTCGCCCGCACAGACCTGACTGGCGATCAGCACCCCGCTGGCCCCTTGTGCCGTCTTGAAGAGCATGGCGGCATCGTCATCCAACTGACGGCCCTCGACGTGCACACCGAGGTTGGCACACAGGTGGGTGATGGTTTGATCAGCCACAAACTCGGCGAGGGAAAAGGCGTGGGTGCCGATATCGGCGATGCAGCCGCCCGCACCGGACAACGCTGGCTGCCCGCGCCACTCGGCCTGCCTGTTGCCCTGCCCGGCTACATCCTGGCTGAGCCAGCCCTGGGGATATTCCACCAGCACCTTGCGTACGTTTCCGATGACGCCGTTGCGCACCATGTCCCGTGCTTGCCAGACCATCGGGTAACCCAGATAGGTATGCGCCAGGCCGTACAGTCCGGCGCTGTTGTTCAACCGGGTTCTGAGGTCCTGCAGTTCAGCCAGGCTCAACGCAGCGGGTTTCTCGCTGAACACATGAAAACCTGCAGCCAGTGCTTCGCTGGCCACCGGCGCGTGCAGATGATTGGGCGTCACGATTACCAGCAACTCCATGCGCTGCTCAGCCGGTAGCGCACGCTCGGCTTCCAGCATCAATTGCCATGTGCTGTAACAGCGCGACTGAGGCAGGCCCAAGCGGTTGCCGGTACGCAGGTTGTTCTGTGCGTCGCGACTGAACGCTCCGCACACCAACTCAAAGCGGCCATCGAGCCCCGCGGCCTGATGATGCGCTTGAGCGATAAACGAGCCCTCTCCGCCACCGACAAAGCCCATTCTTATTTTAGGAATCACTGTGTTCATTGCTGACCTTCTCTGTCCGGCGCGGCTGGAAGCCATTAGGATGTAACCGGTTACATTTGAGCAGGAATTTAGGCGCTCGGGCCTGAGCTGTCAAACTGATCATCACGCTCGCAAGGATTCAAGCGCAGGCAGACCTGCTGTAAGCTCGCCCGACGTTCAGTTCACACATGAGGTGGTTTTGTCCAATATCCGTGAAGTCGCGCGGCTCGCTGGCGTTTCGGTCGCCACCGTATCGCGCACCCTGAAATCGCCCGAGCGTGTGCGCCAGGCCACCCGAGACATCGTCAATGCCGCCGTCGAGCAAGCGGGTTATCGCCCCAACCTGATGGCCGTGCAGTTCCGCTCACGGCGCACCGGTAACCTCGTGATTCTGGTTCCAAAGATTGCCAACAGCTTTTTTGCCCGGGTGATCAGCGGCGCGCAATCGGCTGCCCAGGCCGCCGGTTATCGACTGCTGTTGTGCGATACCCAGGGTCGCGAAGAGATCGAGCGTGAGTTCGCCGAACTGGTCTACGCGCATCAGGCTGACGGTGTGATCCAGTTGCGCGCCTATGACCCCTTCCCGACCGGCAGCGCTGAGCCGCCACCGATGGTCAACGCCTGTGAAGTCATCCAGGGTGGACGCCATCCCACCATCAGCCTCGACAATCATGCCGCGGCCAAGGCCATGACTGAACACTTGATCGGTCTGGGCCATCGGCGGATTGGCCTGATCAAAGGCCCTCAACACAGCCCCCTTACCCAAGCGCGGGTAGCGGGTTATCAGGCGGCGCTGGCCAAGGCAGGCATCCCCAGCGACCCGGCGATCATCTGCCACGGCGATTTCAGCTTGCGCGCCGGCTACGACGGCGCCGCCGCCCTGCTGACGCTAAGCGATCGCCCTACCGCGCTGTTTTGTGAAAATGATGAGATGGCCATTGGCGCGCTCAAGCGCATCAAGGAAGCCGGCCTGCGGGTGCCCGAAGATATCTCGGTGGTGGGATTCGATGATATTCCGTTGGCGCATTACTGTGATCCCCCCCTGACCACCATTGCCCAGCCCGCCGAAGGTTTTGGCCGCAAGGCTGTGGAGATGTTGATCAATCTGATCGAGAAAAAGATCAAACCTGAGCAGCACGTGATCCTGCCGTTTGAGCTGACGATACGTGAGAGTTCGGCTGCGCCTTCAGTCCGTCAGCTCGGCTGAGTTTCAAAGCCGATACAGCTTCAGCCGTCTGAATCACTTCCCACCGGTCACATCCAGAAAGGTACCAGTGACAAACGATGCCTCGGCGCTCGCCAGCCAAAGAATGGCCCGCGCAACCTCCTCCGGTTGCCCGCCTCGGCCCATGGGAATCGAGTCCTTGACGCGATCGACTCGTCCCGGTTCGCCGCCGCTGGCGTGCATGTCGGTGTAGATGTGGCCGGGGCGGATGCAGTTGACGCGTATGCCTTCGCGGGCGACTTCCTTGGCCAGGCCGATGGTGAAGGTTTCCAGTGCGCCTTTCGACGCGGCGTAGTCGACGTATTCATTGGGGCTGCCGAGACGCGCCGATGCCGAAGACACATTGATCACCACGCCGCCCGGGCCGTTATGCCGGTGCGACATGCGCTTGATGGCCTGTTGGGCGCACAGGATCGGGCCGATGGCGTTGACCGCAAAAATGCGTTGCATCCGCGCGAAGTCGAGGTCTTCGAGACGCGATTGCCTGGCCAGCATCCCGGCATTGTTGACCAGCACGTCGATGCGTCCGAACGTGCGGTCGATGGCCGCGAACAATTCGGCGACCTGTTCAGGATCGGCACTGTCGGCGCGCACCGCCAACCCCCTGCGCCCCGCGGCTTGCACATCCGCAATCACCGCCCGCGCCGCGGACTCGTTGGCCACGTAGCTGATGGCGACGTCATAGCCTTGCGCGGCAGCGAGTCGGGCCGTGGCGGCGCCCACTCCGCGGCTGCCACCGGTGATCAGAATCAAGGGTGCCTGCGAGACTTCACTCATGAACCTGACTCCTGATTGGTCGGCCGTGTCAGCCGATGATGAAAATACCGCTGACGATCACCACGCACGCCAATATCCGCCGGACGCTGAGTGCTTCGCCGAGAAACAGATAGCCGATCAACGCCGCAAACAGCACGCTGGTTTCGCGCAATGCCGATACCGCGCCCAGCGGCGCTTCGTTCATTGCGTAAATGACGATGGCGTAGGCCAGCAACGAGACCAGCCCGCCGATGACGGCGGCTGACGTTCCGGGACGCAGGGTGAACAGGCTGCGGGCGTCGCGCAGGGCGATATACACCGCAGGCATCAGCAAACCCCACAACGCGCACATCCACACGGTGTAGGCCAGCGGCGCGCCGGACAGCCGGGCGCCGATACCGTCGACAACGCTGTAAGCGGCAATAAAACAACCGGTGCCGAGCGCGTAAGGGAGGCTCGGCACCGACAGCCTGCGCCCGCTAAAGGCCAGCGAAATAATTCCGCCCGACACCAACGCAACGCCAAGCAGTTGGCCGGGCGCGATGCGTTCACCGGCGAAAACGGCAGCACCGAGGGTGATCAGCGCTGGCGACGACCCACGGGAAATCGGATAGACCTGGCCCAGCTCCGCGACCCGGTAACTGCGCACCAGAAACAGGTTGTAGCCGACATGCAGCAGCGCCGAGAGCAGCGCGTAACCCCAGCTTGCGGCGGCGGGCAGCGGCATGAACGCAGCGGCGATGGCACAGGTGATCGCAATGGCGATGCACATCACCGTCATCGACCACAGCCTGTCAGCTCCGCCACGCAGCAGAGCGTTCCAACTGGCATGCAGCAGTGCGGCGAAAAGAACCAGGATGACGATATGAGTAGGCATGGGCACCATATTAGGTAAGGCAATCAGCGGACTGAAGCGAAGTCTCCTCACTGTGTCATGAGTAATTCCTCATGTATCCACTCAGCGGACTTTCATCGCCTCGCTCATCAACCATTGGCGAAAGCTGACAATGTGCGGCTGCGCTTCGATGCCCTTGGGACAGACAAAGTAGTAGGCCAGCGGCGATGCGAATGGCACGTCGAACAGGCGCACCAGTCGGCCATCGGCAATCTCGTTCCCGACGTGGCCGCTGCGCACCAGCGCCACACCCTGACCGAGCAAAGCCGCTTCGACCGTCATGTTGGTGTCGCCAAACCGGACGCTTTCGCGAACGGGCGAAAACCCCAGCCCGATGGCTTCGAACCAGGCTTCCCATTTCGGCACCAGCTCGGCGCCATCGCGGGTCAGCAGCGGAAAGTGCAGCAGTTCGGCCGGGCTGTGCGGCATGCCTAAGCGTTGCAACAATTCGGGACTGGCGACCGGAAATACCTGCTCGCCGAACAGAAACTCCGCATACAGCCCCGGGTAGTTGCCCTTGCCCAGGCGGATCGCCACGTCAGCCTGGCCCGCGGCGAAATGGATGATTTTGTCTGTAGTGTCCAGCGCCACCAACAGTTCGGGGTGCTGCCGCGAAAGATTCGGCAATCGCGGCAACAGCCATTTCAGCGCAAACGAATACGTCGTGCTGACGCTCAGCCGCACCCTGCCCTTTTGCTCGCGCAAGTCAGCCAGTGTCGCCTCCAGACTGATGAAAAATTCCCGCACGATCGGCGCCAGCGTCGCCCCCGCGGCGGTGAGGCGTAGCGCCTTGCCGCGCTCAAACAACTGCAGCCCCCACAGCGCTTCGAGGTGTTTGAGCTGATGGCTGACCGCGCTTTGGGTCACATGCAGTTCTTCTGCGGCAGCGGTGAAAGTCGGGTGCCGGGTGGCGACTTCAAAGGCACGCAAGGTTGCGGTCGGCGGGAGATCTTTCATGGGCCGGTCATCCGATCGAATTGGCGGCCACGAGCTGAGCATGAATAACCGCTCATGATCAAGTCATGACGCGTTTTTGCGCCGTGAGAGGTTTTCATCGATGCGTCGCTTTTGCCGTTCTGTGCGACACGTCCCGTTTCAGGGCTCCCGCATTCCTGCGCAGCGGTGGTAGTTTGTAAGTGCATGTGTCCTGAGATTCAGGCACGACTTATTTATCACTCTGCAAAGGAATGCCTTTCGCAATGAATGTCCCTTTCAAAAAACTCGCGGCCACAACGCTGATGCTGGCCGGCCTCGCCGTCTTCACCGCGCCTGCACAAGCCAACATCACCGCGCAGCAAAGCGCCGAGATACTGAAAACCTACAACACCACGTCGGTGACTGATTTCCATCAGTTCCTCACTGAACTGGGCAAAAGTGATCTGGCGAAAAAAGCCGAGATCAGCCCGGCCATCAGCGCCTATCTCGGCAAAAAGACCCTGACCGCTGAACAGCAGAACGAAATCTATCGCCTGCTCGGGCTGTACACGCGAGTGAAATACAGCGCTGCGGCCACCGAAACCCTGCGTGAGCTGGTCGAGATCCCGACCTACCGCAAGGACGGCGTCGAGCAGCACGACAACCCGGAATTCATCAAGATCGCCGCGAAGATCAAGAGTCTCGCCGAGTCGTTCGGTCTGAAATTCCGCAACATCGACAATCGCGTCTACGAGATTTCCCTCGACGGCAGCGGTGACGAAGTCGTGGGCATTCACGCGCACGCCGATGTGGTGCCGGTGACGCCGGAAAACTGGGTGCTCAAGGATGGCACCCGCCTCGACCCGTTCAAGATCACCCTGATCGGTGACCGCATGTACGGTCGCGGCACTGAAGATGACAAGAACGGCATCGTCGTCACCCTGTACGCAATGAAGGTGATCAAGGAAGAAAAGCTGCCACTGGTGCGCAACTTCAAGCTGCTGGTCGACACCACCGAAGAAACCACGGGTGACGCGATCCCCTACTACTTCGAACGCAACCCGACGCCCAACTACAACCTCGCACTGGACGGCGGCTACCCGGTGGTGATCGCCGAAAAAGGTTACGGCACCGTCATGGCCAACTTCGCCAAGCGCAAAGGCGAAGGCAACGGTGCAGAAATCGTTGCGTTGACCGGCGGCATGGCGACCAATCAGATCCCATCTGCCTCGGTAGCCACCCTGCTCACCGACAAGCCCGCAGAACTGGCGGCCAGCCTGCAAAAGGCCGGTAACGAATACGCCAAGCGCAACGGTGGCGATTTCGAGGTCAGCGCCAAAGTCGATGGCAAGGACGTCAAACTGACGGTGACTGGCGTGTCCGCGCACTCCTCCGAACCCGAGTCCGGAGTCAATCCGGTGGCGCGTATGCTCGACTTCATCAATAGCCTTGATGGCAAGGTCGCGTTCAAACACAACCACATCACCGACGCCGCGCGTTACCTCGCCGACAATTGGGGCCTGGATTATCTCGGCAACAAGCTCGGCGTCGGTTTCTCCGACGCGTTCATGGGGCCGCTGACCACCTCGCCGACCTTCGTCGGCATGGACGACAAGACCTTCAAGCTGGCGGTCAATCTCCGAGTGCCGAAGGGCAAGTCGCCGGAGAAGCTCAAAGCCGAAATCGCCGACAAACTCGCCGCCTGGAGCAAGAAAACTCACGTCGCAGTGGCGTTCGATTATTCGGTCGCAGCACCGATGTACCGCAACCCCGAGGGTGAATGGGTCAAGGCATTGCTGGCGGTCGCCACCGAAAACCTTGGCATGAAACACGAGTTCGGCACCTCTGCAGGCGCAACTTCGGTGCATGAACTGCCTAACGGCGTGCAGTTCGGCCTGGCCATGCCTGACGTGAAATACACCGGCCACACCGACGGCGAATTCAAAACCGTCGAGCAATTCCAGCTGGACCTGCAAATCGTCACCGAAATGATCGGCCGCATCGGCCAGTTGCCGAAACTCTGATTGGCTCGCCGGGCCCGCTGCAATGGTGGGTTCGGCGTTTTAATTGCCGCGTAACCTGTGGGAGCCAGCCTGCTGGCGATGGCGGTGGGTCTGGCAATGAAAGTGTCGCCTGTGCGACCGCCATCGCTTGCAGGCAAGCTCCCACAGGGATCGCGTGCATCACCAGGCCAGCAATCGAAAATCAAAAGCCCCTCACCCTAGCCCTCTCCCGGAGGGAGAGGGGACTGATCGGGGTGGATGCGAGAGCAACGCCGACCTGCGATACCGAGTCGAACGCAAAATTTGAAAAGCCCAAAGATCGGCTCCCTCTCCCTCCGGGAGAGGGCTGGGGTGAGGGGCAAATCCACCGCAAATCCCAAGCCAAGCGACGCTTCTAACCACTCAACAATGAGCTTTAGCTCGAGTGCCTTTGATCTTGATCTTGCCTAACCAGCGACGTCGGAAGGCTGAGTGGAGGGATTGATCCGGGCGTGGGAGCGCAGCGACCGTCTGGCGCAGCCAGACACAGCGGAAGGAGGTGCAGCGCAGCAAACCGTAGCCGCTGCGCCCGGATCGATCCCGGAGCGAAGGGACCCGAGCCTGCGAGGGCCGAACGCAGGAGCAAGCGTTTTGGGTTACCTTTTTGGCGTTTGAAAAAGGTGACCCGCCGTAAGGGCGGAACCGTAAGTGGCCGTTACCGCAGCAACGGATATGTACACAGCATCCAAAAAAACCAGCGCCTGAAACAAAGCCATCGCTTGCAGGCAAACTCCCACAAAATCCAACGCGACCCATAAACCGCGATCGTTGCACGCCACGCAACAGATCATTGCCCACAACCCTATTGATAGCCCCCTAACGAAAGGTGCACGCTAGAGGGCTGATCACGGTCTTATATCATTCCGAATGATAGTTACCTTTGCTTCATTCGATTCGTGCCATCACACCCCGCCGAGCATCATCCGCCCATCTTCAATACTTTGGCGGATGCATCCATGGAACATTCACTCAAACATTTGCGCTTCCCGTTGGCCCTTTTGGCCGTACTGGTGATGAGCGCCTGCGGCAAAACCCCGGAGACCGCCGCTGCCATGCCACCTGCAAAAGTCAGCGTGGCCAAGGTGCTGGAACAACCGGTCAATGAGTGGGACGAATTCACCGGGCGCCTCGAAGCGCCGGAAACCGTCGAAATCCGTCCACGGGTCTCCGGCCAGATCGATCAGGTAGCCTTCACCGAAGGCGCACTGGTCAAGAAAGGCGACCTGCTGTTCCAGATCGACCCGCGTCCGTTCCAGGCCGAGGTCCGCCGCCTCGAAGCCCTGGTTGCCCAAGCCCGCGCCACCGCCACCCGCAGTGAAAACGAAGCCGCTCGCGGCGAACGTCTGCGTACCAGCAACGCGATCTCCGCCGAACTGGCCGATTCGCGCACCAGCGCTGCCCAGGAAGCCCGCGCCGCCGTCGGTGCCCTGCAAGCGCAACTCGATCTGGCCAAACTGAACCTGAGTTTCACCCGCGTTACCGCGCCGATCAGCGGTCGCGTCAGCCGTGCCGAGATCACCGCCGGCAACCTGGTCACCGCCGACACCACTGCCCTGACCAGCGTCGTTTCGACCGACAAGGTCTACGCCTACTTCGACGCCGACGAGCGTGTGTTCCTCAAGTACACCCAACTGGCCCGCAACGGTCAGCGCGGCGCGACGACCCCGGTGTACATGGGCCTGTCCAACGAGGACGGCAACCCGCACCTCGGCCAGATGAACTTCGTCGACAACCAGGTCAACCCGAAAACCGGCACCATCCGTGGCCGCGCGGTGTTCGACAACACTGACGGCACCTACACCCCAGGCCTGTACGCACGGCTGAAACTGGTCGGCAGCGGCACCTACAACGCCATGCTGATCAACGACGAAGCCGTCGGCACCGACCTGGGCAAGAAGTTCGTGCTGGTGATGGATGCGGACAACAAAACCGCTTACCGCCCTGTCGAGCTCGGGCCGAAAATCGAAGGCCTGCGCATCGTCCGCACCGGCCTGCAGAAAGACGACACGATCATCGTCAAGGGCCTGCAGCGGGTGCGTCCCGGCTCGCCGGTTACCCCTGAAGTGATCCCGATGGCCAGCGAGCAGACCCTCGCCGCCCTCGCCCAACAACGTCAAGCGCTGGAAGCCAGCAACCTGCCCAAAGTCGCCCCTGCCAAGGGTGCGTCGGGTTCGGCTGCGAAGCTGGCTGCCACGACCCCACGCGGTTAAGGGACGACAACTCCGATGAATTTTTCCCAATTCTTCATTTCCCGGCCGATCTTCGCAGCGGTGCTGTCGCTGTTGATCCTGATCGCCGGTGCGATCTCGCTGTTCCAGTTGCCGATCAGCGAATACCCGGAAGTCGTGCCGCCGACCGTGGTGGTGCGTGCCAACTTCCCGGGTGCCAACCCCAAAGTCATCGGTGAAACCGTGGCCGCGCCGTTGGAGCAAGCCATCACCGGCGTCGAGAACATGCTGTACATGTCCTCGCAATCGACCGCTGACGGCAAGATCACCCTGACCATCACCTTCGCCCTGGGCACTGACCTGGACAACGCGCAGGTACAGGTGCAGAACCGCGTGACCCGGACCGAGCCGAAACTTCCAGAAGAAGTGACGCGCATCGGTATCACCGTCGACAAGGCCTCGCCCGACCTGACCATGGTTGTGCACTTGACCTCCCCGGACAAGCGCTACGACATGCTCTATCTGTCCAACTACGCGATCCTCAACATCAAGGATGAGCTGGCGCGTCTCGGTGGTGTCGGTGACGTGCAGCTGTTCGGCATGGGCGATTACTCGCTGCGTGTCTGGCTCGATCCGAACAAGACCGCTTCGCGCAATCTGACTGCAACCGACGTGGTCACTGCGATCCGCGAGCAGAACCGTCAGGTGGCTGCCGGCCAGCTCGGCGCCCCCCCTGCCCCGACCGCGCAAAGCTTCCAGTTGTCGATCAACACCCAGGGCCGTCTGGTCACTGAGGAAGAGTTCGAAAACATCGTGATTCGTGCTGGTGACGACGGCGAAATCACCCGCCTCAAAGACATCGCTCGCGTCGAGCTCGGCTCCAGCCAATACGCGTTGCGTTCGCTGCTGAACAACCAGCCGGCCGTGGCGATTCCGATCTTCCAGCGCCCGGGCTCCAACGCCATCGATATCTCGAACGAAGTTCGCGGCAAGATGGAAGAGCTGAAGAAAGGCTTCCCGCAGGGCATGGACTACAGCATCGTCTATGACCCGACGATCTTCGTGCGCGGCTCGATCGAGGCGGTGGTTCACACCCTCTTCGAAGCACTGATCCTCGTGGTCTTGGTGGTGATCCTGTTCCTGCAGACCTGGCGCGCCTCGATCATTCCGTTGGTGGCGGTGCCGGTATCGTTGATCGGTACGTTTGCGGTGATGCACCTGTTCGGCTTCTCGCTCAACGCCCTGTCGCTGTTCGGCCTGGTACTGGCGATCGGTATCGTGGTGGACGACGCCATCGTGGTGGTGGAGAACGTCGAGCGAAACATCGAACTCGGACTGACACCGGTCGAAGCGACCAAACGGGCGATGCGTGAAGTGACCGGCCCGATCATCGCGACGGCGCTGGTGCTGTGTGCGGTGTTCGTACCTGCCGCGTTCATTTCCGGCCTTACCGGGCAGTTCTACAAGCAGTTCGCCCTGACCATTGCCATCTCGACGGTGATCTCGGCCTTCAACTCGCTGACCCTGTCGCCAGCGCTGGCCGCCGTTCTGCTGAAAAGCCACGACGCGCCGAAAGACCGCTTCTCGAAAGTGCTCGACAAGATCTTCGGTGGCTGGCTGTTCCGCCCGTTCAACCGCTTCTTCGATCGTGCCAGCCATGGTTACGTCGGCACCGTGCGCCGGGTCATCCGTGGCAGCGGCATCGCCCTGCTGCTGTATGCAGGCCTGATGGTGCTGACCTTCTTCGGTTTCTCCAGCACGCCGACCGGTTTCGTACCCGGCCAGGACAAGCAATACCTGGTGGCCTTCGCGCAACTGCCGGACGCCTCGAGCCTGGATCGCACCGAAGACGTGATCAAGCGCATGTCTGACCTGGCGCTGAAACAGCCGGGCGTGGAAAGCGCCGTAGCGTTCCCGGGCCTGTCGATCAACGGCTTCACCAACAGCCCGAACGCCGGCATCGTCTTCGTCACCCTGAAACCGTTCGACGAGCGTAAAGACCCGAGCATGTCCGCCGGTGCAATCGCCGGGGCCTTGAACGGTCAGTACGCGAACATTCAAGAGGCGTACATGGCGATCTTCCCGCCACCGCCGGTACAGGGTCTGGGCACCATTGGTGGTTTCCGTCTGCAAATCGAAGACCGTGGCAACCTCGGTTACGACGAGCTGTACAAAGAAACCATGAACATCATCAACAAGAGCCACAACGTGCCGGAACTGGCCGGCCTGTTCACCAGTTACACCGTGAACGTGCCGCAGGTCGATGCTGCTATCGATCGCGAAAAAGCCAAGACCCACGGCGTGGCCGTCAGCGACATCTTCGACACCCTGCAGATCTACCTGGGTTCGCTGTATGCCAACGACTTCAACCGTTTCGGGCGCACCTATCAGGTCAACGTTCAGGCTGAGCAGCAGTTCCGCCTCGAGTCCGACCAGATCGGCCAGCTGAAAGTACGCAACAACAAAGGCGAGATGATCCCGCTGGCGACCTTCATCAAGGTCAGCGACACCTCGGGGCCGGACCGTGTGATGCACTACAACGGCTTCATCACCGCAGAAATCAACGGTGCTGCCGCCCCTGGGTACAGCTCCGGCCAGGCGGAAAAAGCCATCGAGAAACTGCTCAAGGAAGAACTGCCGAACGGCATGACCTACGAGTGGACCGACCTGACCTACCAGCAGATTCTGTCCGGCAACACCGCGCTGTTCGTGTTCCCGCTCTGCGTATTGCTGGCGTTCCTGGTGCTCGCTGCTCAGTACGAAAGCTGGAGCCTGCCACTGGCGGTGATCCTGATCGTACCGATGACCCTGCTCTCGGCCATCACCGGCGTGATCATCTCGGGCGGTGACAACAACATCTTCACCCAGATCGGCCTCATCGTACTGGTGGGACTGGCCTGTAAGAACGCGATTCTGATCGTCGAGTTTGCCAAGGACAAACAGGAAGAAGGCCTCGACCCGCTCGCCGCGGTACTGGAAGCCTGCCGTCTGCGTCTGCGGCCGATCCTGATGACCTCCTTCGCGTTCATCATGGGTGTGGTGCCACTGGTGTTCTCCAGCGGTGCCGGTGCCGAGATGCGTCATGCCATGGGTGTGGCGGTGTTCTCCGGGATGCTCGGGGTGACCTTCTTCGGTCTGTTGCTGACGCCAGTGTTCTACGTGCTGATCCGTAACTTCGTTGAACGCAGTGAGGCCCGCAAGGCGGCCAAAGCGCACAACCTTCCAAAGCCACTGGAGGCGCATCAATGAGTCTGAAAGTCTTCCTGCCGAGCCTGTTGGTGCTGGCCCTCAGCGCCTGCGCCGTCGGCCCCGACTACAAGACCCCAGCCACGGAGGCGGCCAACATCACGGCCGCCACCGACGGCGCCGCCGGGCAAAAGAACTTCGACCGGTCGAAATTCGAAGGCATCTGGTGGCAGCAATTCGATGACCCGACCCTCAACCAGTTGGTCACGCAATCGCTGCAAGGCAACCGTGAACTGCGCGTAGCGTTTGCCCGCTGGAAAGCCGCTCGGGCAATTCGCGACGATGCCAGCAACGACGCGATGCCGACCATCACCAGCCGTGCCAGCAGTGACCTGGGCAAAGGCCAGATTCCCGGCCAGACCACCGACCGGGTCAACAGCGAACGCTACGATCTGGGCCTGGACATGGCCTGGGAACTGGACCTGTTCGGGCGCATCCAGCGCAATCTGGAAGCCAGCGACGCCGACCAGCAGGCTGCCGAAGCCGACCTGTATCAACTGCAAGTCACCATGATTGCCGAACTGGTCGACGCTTACGGGCAACTGCGCGGTGCGCAACTGCGCGAAAAGATCGCAGTGGCCAACCTGAACAACCAGGTCGAGTCACGCAAGATCACCGTCAGCCTGCGTGATGCCGGTGTCGGTGATCAGCTCGACGTGGAACGCGCCGATGCGCGCCTGGCCAACGTCGAAGCGACCGTGCCGCAATTGCAGGCGGAACAGGTGCGGCAGAAAAACCGCATCGCCACCCTGCTCGGTGAGCGCCCGGACAAGCTGACCGTCGACCTGAGCCCGAAAGACCTGCCAGCGATTGCCAAGGCCTTGCCGATTGGCGATCCGGGTGAACTGTTGCAACGTCGCCCGGACATCCTCAGCGCTGAACGCCAACTGGCCTCGGCCACGGCGCGTATCGGTGTAGCGAAAGCCGATCTGTTCCCGCGCGTCAGCCTCAGCGGCTTCCTCGGCTGGACCGCCGGGCGCGGCTCGCAGATCGGTTCGTCGGCCGCCAATGCCTGGGCCCTCGGCCCGAGCATCACCTGGGCTGCGTTTGACCTCGGCAGCGTGCGCGCCCGTTTACGCGGCGCCGATGCCGAAGCCGAAGGCGCACTGGCGACCTATGAGCAGCAAGTGCTGCTGGCGCTGGAAGAATCGGAAAACGCCTTCAGCGATTACGGCAAGCGTCAGCAACGGCTGATCTCGCTGATCCGTCAAAGCGAATCGAGCCGCAAGGCCGCCGACCTCGCTGAAATCCGCTACCGCGAAGGCACCACCGACTTCCTCGTGCTGCTCGATGCACAGCGCGAGCGGCTGAACGCCGAAGACAGCCAGGCCCAGGCCGAAGTTGATCTGTATCGCGGCATCGTCGCCATCTACAAAGCCCTCGGCGGCGGCTGGCAGCCGGAGACCGTTGCCAGCAAGTAATCGCTTTTAAAAGAGCTCCTTTGGTTGGCCGCAACCAACCAATTTTTTTGCCCCGCGCATCATTCGGTCGCGGGGTTTTTTTATGGGTTTTTTTAAGTTGTTGTGATTTTGCTGGGGGTCGTGGTGGATCAGTTTCAGTGGTGTCGGCTGATCGGCCGCTATCGCTTGCAGGCAAGCTCCCACATTTTGAACGCATTCTTTCAGTAGGAACGACATCACCTTGTGGCAGCCAGCCTGCTGGCGATAGCGCAGGTCAGGTAAATGCCTGAACTCAACCTGAAAATCAAAAGCCCCTCACCCTAGCCCTCTCCCGGAGGGAGAGGGGACTGACCGTGGTGGATACGAGAGATACGCCAACCTGCGATATCGAGTTGAACTCAGACTTTGAATGCCCACAAATCGGCTCCCTCTCCCTCGGGAGAGGGCTGGGGTGAGGGGCGAATCCACCACAAATCCCAAAGCCAACCACCCGCTTCTAACCACTCAACAATGAGCGCCAGCTCGAGTGTTCTTGATCTTGATCTTGCCTGACCAGCGACATCGGAAGGCTGAGCGCAGGGATCGATCCGGGCGTGGGAGCGCAGCGACCGTCTGGCGCAGCCAGACACAGCGCAAGTAGGTGCAGCGAAGCAAACCGTAGGCGCTGCGCCCGGATCGGTCCCGGAGCGAAGGAACCCGAGCCTGCGAGGGCCGTACGTAGGAGCAAAGCCTTTTGGTTCCTTTTTGGCGTCTGAAAAAGGGACTCGCCGTAAGGGCGAAACCGCCAGCAGCCGTTACCGCAGCAACGGATATGTACCCAAAACTCAGCGCCTGCAAGAAAGCCATCGCTTGCAGGCAAGCTCCCACATTTGGAATGCATTCTTCCCGTCAAACCCATGGCCGCCTTAAATGCAGTATTCCTGTGCAACCTTTTGCCGCCTGAAATGCAGCCCCTGTGGGAGCCAGCCTGCTGGCGATGAGGCCCACGAAAAAGAAGAAATTCTGCTGCCAATCCACTCCGCCGATTACTCCGCGCCCTGCTTGGTGTTAAATAGGCGCCAGTCTTAACCTTGTCGCCTGAAGCCGTGCAACGAGAACTGCCATGAACAGCTATTGCTACAACGCCCAACCGCAAACGGCGGTGCGCGCATGATCGAAGTCACCGAAGTGTCCATCGCGCAATTGCGCGCCGCACTCGAATCCGGCCAGACCACCGCGGTCGAGCTGGTCGAGGCCTATCTGGCACGCATCGATGCCTACGACGGCCCCGACACACCGACCGCGCTGAACGCCGTGGTGGTGCGCAACCCCGAAGCCTTGAACGAAGCCCGCGCCTCTGACGCACGCCGCGCCAAGGGCCAGACTCTCGGCCCGCTCGACGGCATTCCTTACACCGCCAAGGACAGTTATCTGGTCAAAGGCCTGACCGCCGCCTCGGGCAGCCCGGCCTTCGCCGATCTGGTCGCGCATCGCGACGCCTTCACCATTGAACGCCTGCGCGCCGCCGGGGCGATTTGCCTGGGCAAGACCAACATGCCGCCGATGGCCAATGGCGGCATGCAGCGCGGTGTTTATGGCCGTGCCGAAAGTCCTTACAACGCCGCGTATCTGACCGCGCCGTTTGCCTCTGGCTCGTCAAACGGTGCCGGTACCGCGACCGCCGCCAGTTTCGCCGCGTTCGGTCTGGCTGAAGAAACCTGGTCAAGCGGTCGGGGCCCGGCATCCAACAACGGTTTGTGCGCCTATACGCCGTCGCGCGGGATCATCTCGGTGCGCGGCAACTGGCCGTTGACCCCGACCATGGACGTGGTGGTGCCTTTTGCGCGGACCATGGCCGACTTGCTCGAAGTACTCGACGTGGTCGTCGCCGAAGACCCGGACACTCGCGGCGACCTCTGGCGCCTGCAACCGTGGGTGCCGATCCCGCGCGTCAGCGAAGTGCGCCCGGCGTCCTACGCCGAACTCGCTGCCGATCGTGCCGCGCTGGCCGGCAAGCGTTTCGCCATTCCGCGCATGTACATCAATGCCGATTCCGAAGCCGGCACCAGCGAAGCCCCGGGCATCGGTGGCCCGACCGGCCAACGCATCAACACCCGCGCCTCGGTGATCGAGCTATGGCAGCAAGCGCGTCAAGCGCTGGAAGCGGCCGGTGCTGAAGTAGTCGAAACCGATTTCCCGCTGGTATCGAACTGCGAAGGCGATCGCCCCGGCGCGCCGACCGTGTTCAACCGTGGGCTGGTGTCGAAGGAGTTTCTGCATCATGAACTGTGGGACCTGACTGCGTGGGCGTTCGACGATTTCCTGCAAGCCAACGGTGACCCGAAACTCAATCGTCTGGTTGACGTCGACGGGCCGAAGATCTTCCCGCACGATCCGGGCACCCTGCCCAATCGTGAAGGCGATCTGGCCGCCGGCATGGACGAATACGTACGCATGGCTGAGCGCGGTATTACGCCGTGGAATGAAATCCCTACTGTGGCCGATGGCCTGCGCGGCCTCGAACAGACCCGCCGCCTCGACCTCGAAGACTGGATGGACAACCTCGGCCTCGACGCCGTGCTGTTCCCCACCGTCGCCGACGTCGGCCCGGCGGACGCAGACGTCAACCCGGCCTCGGCCGACATCGCCTGGAGCAACGGCATCTGGGTGGCCAACGGCAACCTCGCAATCCGCCACCTCGGCGTACCAACGGTCACCGTACCAATGGGTGTCATGGCCGACATCGGCATGCCCGTCGGCCTGACCTTCGCCGGCCGCGCCTACGACGACTCCAGCCTGCTGCGCCTGGCCGCCGCCTTCGAATCCACCGGCAACAAACGCCAGATCCCCCCGCGCACACCGCCGCTGTCGGCCAAGGGGCAATAAAGATCTTTATTTGAAAAGCAATCACTGTGGCGGCCAGCCTGCTGGCGATAGCTGACTCTCAGTCAATGAAAGGTTGAATGTTCAACCGCTATCGCTTGCAGGCAAGCTCCCACAGGTTTTGTGTCATGGCTGAATATTCAGACACACCAAAAAACCCTGTGGGAGCTGGCTCGCCAGCGATGGCGCCAGCCAATTCACCACGGTTCTGAAGCCGAACCGACATCCACTGTGGGAGCGAGCCTGCTCGCGAAAGCGGTGTGTCAGCTTGCAGAGATTGTGACTGACCCACCGCCAGCGCGAGCAGGCTCACTTCTACAAGGGTTTGTGTCACGGCAAGAAGTAAGCACATCCGCGCAATCCCTTCGCACCCATTTCCCCGATCATCCCAGCCATCCCCACTACCGCTGGCACACTGATCATGATCGACCGCGCCCCATCGCGCCTCACCCTGCTTGCGCTCCTCTGCGGTCTCAACGCCAGCGCTCACGCCAGCGGCTTCTTCGACGATGCCAAAAGCCAGGTCCTGAGCCGCAACTTCTACCTGAGCAACGACTACCGCTCGCCCACGCCCTCGGGCAAAAACTACAAACAGGAATGGGCTCAAGGCTTTATCGGCACCTTCTCATCCGGCTTCACCGAAGGCAGCATTGGCTTCGGTATCGATGCCCACGCTTTCGCGGGGCTGAAACTGGACGGTGGCAGAGGCCATTCCGGAGCCGGCCTGCTGCCCGTCGACAGCGATGGCCGTAGCGAAAACGACTACTCCAGCGCCGGCGGCGCGCTGAAACTGAAGGCCTCACGCACCACCCTCGCCTTCGGTGAAATGACCGTCGAGACGCCGGTGTTCGACACCTCCGACAAACGCCTGCAACCGGAATACGCCACGGGATTCCTGCTCAACAGCGCCGAGTTCGACAACCTCAACCTGGTCGCCGGCCACTTCACTGCGTTCAAGAACCAGGACAGTTCCTCCGGCCACGGCGATTTCTACGGTTACGGCGCTAACACCGAAGCCGGCGGCATCAGTTTCGTCGGCGCCGACCTGTTCAGCGACAATCCGCTGGGCGGCGCGCTGTACGCCTCGGAGCTCAGCGACACCTGGCACCAGTACTACGGCAACCTGCACTTCAAACAATCCGGGCTGCTGCTCGACGCCAACCTCTACCACACCCGCGACACCGGTCGTGCACTGGCCGGCGAGATCGACAACACCGCGTTCAGCCTGTCCGGCAAATACGCCTTCGGCCCACATGCGGTGATGCTCGGCTGGCAACGCATCAACGGCGACACCCCCTTCGATTTCGTCGGCGGCGACTCGATCTACCTCGCCAACTCGATCAAATACGCCGACTTCAACGGTGCCAACGAACGCTCCTGGCAGGCCCGCTACGACCTCGACCTCGGCGCCTTCGGCATCCCCGGCCTGAAATTCATGACCCGCTACGTCACCGGCAGCCATATCGACGGCACCCACGCGCCCAAGGGCGGCGCCTACAACCCGTTCGACGCCGACAGCGGACAATACCAGCCACAGCAAGGCGATGGCGGCAAACACTGGGAACGCGATATCGACTTGAAATACGTCGTCCAGTCCGGCGCAGCCAAGGATCTGTCGGTGCAACTGTCGCACGTCACCCACCGGGCGAATGAGGCGCAGGCCGGGGATGATATTGACCGGGTTTATGTAGTCATCGAATACCCGCTGGGCTTATAACCCGTTCATTTTGCAATGCGTTCAACCTGTGTGAGCCAGCCTGCTGGCGATGGCGGCAGGTCAGGCACAACATTTGTGGCTGAACAACTGCTATCGCGAGCAGGCTCACTCCTACAAAAGAACGGGGCAAGTTCGCAAGGTTGGCGGCGGTTGGCGGGTTTGGCCTCACTCCCTATCCTCGCGCCCTGTCACGACTCATTCGTGACCGGGTTTGACGGCCTGGACTTCCTCACTACGCGCATAGCCTCTCTTTGCTCGTGCACTTTTGTGCCCGCTCATTGCATGGTGACTGTGTGTGGGGCATCTTCGGATGCGCCGGGTTTGTGAGGACCGGTCCGTCAACCTGCACACAGTTGCCACCCATTCGTTTGACCATACGAAAAACCAGCATCGGGACTGAACACCGAGAGCAACGAATCCAAGCTCAGATCGATGCAAGTGACGGCTGTAACGACAGCGAATGCATCCAGGATTCAGTGGGCCGTGAGCAAGAGCGAAACACTGCGTTGGAAGCCGTCCGCGCTGCGCTTGGGAAAGGCGAAATCAGTGGAAATCTTCAGCCATTCGATCCCAAGGCATTCAAAAACAGAATGTTGAACACCCTGAAATAGCGAACTCGCGTGCAAGTCTGACCTATCCACAAAGTCAAACTGCCAGGCACAAACCCTTGTGGGAGCGAGCCTGCTCGCGAAAGCGGTGTGTCATCAAACCTTAAGCTGACTGATCCGACGCCTTCGCGAGCAGGCTCGCTCCCACAAGGGAATCGCGGCAAATCTCAAGGTCGCTGGCGGTTGAAGGAATGCGATTCTGTGCTTTTGAATCCACTACCGTCCGTCGCCACCTGTCAGAGTTGACAGTAGCCAACCTTCCCCACCCGGTGTTTGATCGCTGTATCGAGGCCAGCGCTCACTCTGGCCATTCACCCAGGAAGGTGTCCCATGGCAATTGCTCGAAACGACGAAGCGCTCGTCCTTTATCCTGCCACCATCGAATTGGCCACCGACGGTGTCATCAGCGATCCCGCCCCACCGGCGGGCGTGACGGTGGAAGGGGTACCGCTGGGGATTTTCAAGGAGGTAACTCGGGCGAACGGCACACTCGCCGCTGCCGTTAAAGTCCTTGTCGACCCGCCGCTGGATACCCGCCTGTACGAAGAAATCACATTGTGGCTCAACGGCACTCAGATCGGCCTGCCGCAGAATGTCGTCGACGACATCATGACCTTCGACCTGTTCCAGTCTGAGTTGCGTGACAATGCGATCAATGTCCTTCAGTACAAACTGAAAACCCACGGCGGCAATATCAGCGAATCCACAGAGCTCTGGGCGCTGTATAGCGCCACCCTGCCCGGTGGCAACAACGTGCCGGGAGCGGGCGCACATCCGGCGTTGGCGATCAGATTTCCTCCGGAATTGGGTAACCCGGCGAGCATCGGCAAGGACGAAGTCGAAAAAGGTGTCCAGCTCACCTTTGACTACCCCTACCGCAAAGCTCACGACACCATCATCTACGAGATCAACCGTGAACGTTTCACCTACACGGTCAGACCCGATGAAATCGACAAGCCTGTCTCGGTGCTGATTGATCGCGCCAAGTTCGAAATGATTGGCAGCCTCGACAACTGCCCGTTTTCCTACACCCTGGTCGATCAACTGCTCAATGCCACCCACAACCGCCGCTGGTCAACGTTCATTTTTGCCAACATTGATCTTGAGCGGGTGGTCTTGCCGATGCCGCTGTTGCGCGAAAAAGCCGCAGATAACACGGATGATCCATACATAGTGGATCTCAAGAAGCTGGATGGCGGCCCACTGTTAGTGGTTGTTCGTCCAAACCATTCGCTGTATGAGCTGGGCGACTGGGTGACGGCGTATTACCAGTTGGACGATTCAGTGGAAAAGGCGACAGAAGGTGGTGCGTTCCCGGCTGATGATTTTGGCGGACTGGATCCGTGCATCGTTTACATACCCAATGATCAGCTTATTTCAGGCAAAAGCTTGCAGGTGCGTTTTGTGGTTGAACGACCAAAGGGCAACGTCATTGGCACATCACGCACGGCCATGGCTGACATCATTGGTGAGGCGGCACCCGAACTGGCCCCGCCGACGATTAAACAAGCTTCGGGCACGAGCCTTGATCCGCTGGATGCGCAGAACGCGCTGACAGCCGTGATCGATTATGTTGGCATGCTCGTCGACGACAAAATCACGGTGACCTGGGCCGCAGCTGCAGGCACCCCCGCGGATGGCTCGCATACTACTGCGCCGTGGCCGGTGGCGACGGTCGGGCCGCAGGAGATCCCACTGCTGCAATCAGTGGTGGCCTTCAACCTTGGCAAACCGGTGACGGTGAGCTACACCGTGATCCGTGGCAGCGGTGAGCCGGTGCCGTCGCTGCAATTAACGCTGACGGTGCAGTCACTGCAACAGAAAGATTTACCCCGCCCTGAAATCGACGGTATGCCGGGTGAGGTGCTGGATGTCCATGCATTGATCGATACCGCCAGCACGCGGATCGCTAAATGGGCGCTTATCGCGCTCGGGCAGAAACTCTGGATGCGTTATTTCGGCACCAAGGCCGATAACTCGCCGTACAGTTCGCAGACCTATAACGCGACGCCCGTACCCTCCGCTGGTTTGCCCAATGGCATGTCCCCCAATGCTCCAGTCGTTGATTTGCGTGGATTAAAAGATGGCTCGGAGTTGAAGATCGAGTTCAAGGTGACGTTCGATAGAGGTACGAATGAAGCCGCTGCACAGACGTTTCCGGTACGTACTTATACGCTCAAGGCTGTTGAGGAAGTAATCCCAACTATCACCTCAGTAAAAGGTTCGCCTAGCGGGGATGATATTCCCGCCGGCGGCCAGACCGTAGAAACGGCCATTATCCTGTCAGGTACGGCCACTCCAGGCACAAAAATCGATCTGGCCAATTACGGCACGCTGATGCCGAATACCGAAATGCAAACAGACTCAAAGGGGAAATGGACATTCACACTGACGACTCTGATTGCCGGAACTACCTACAGCCTGAGCGCCAGACGCAAGGACGGCACGCTCTCCAATACCTGGAACATTGTCGTGGTCGCATCGGTAGTGCCGACACTGGACGATGTGCTGGATGACAAAGGGGTGGATGTGCCAGAGGGTAAAACGACCGTCAGTACCGAGCTGACGCTTAAAGGAACCGCGAGCCTGGGTCAGAAAATCAATATCCGTGACGGCACCGGTGCCGGCTCGGCCACAAGGGGAACCGCGACCGCTGACGGAGTGACAGGTATCTGGGAACTTTCGATTACCGTGCCACTTGGCGCGCGGCGTTTGTACGCCGAGGCTTGTTATCCGAGTAATCCGGTGTATTCGAATGTGCGGAATTTGACGGTGACAGAAGATGTTGTCCCCACCATTAACTCTGTTAAAGGCGCAGTGAATGGTGAGAATATTCCTCAGGATGGCACGACTGGAGTAACTACAATTGTACTAAGCGGTATCGCCGCGAAAGGTCAAGAGGTCAAATTAATTGATAACACAGTTCCAAAAGGCCAGGCCATTGCCGATTTAATATCAGGCATTTGGAAGCTTACGGTTGAAAACCTCAGTATTGGGCAGCATGAATTCACCGCCAAAGCCTTATATGGGACTTATAAAGAATCAACCCCGTGGAAATTGAGGGTCAAAGACGTAGACATTGAAAATTTTGAAGGTGTCAAAAATATAGAGTTATTTTCACCCGGGGAATTCGCAAACGCTGGCAAATTGAAAATGACCTTTGTAAGCGCAAGCAACAGCGGCCTTTTAGCGATCGAAGAACCTTATGGACAATTCCCGCCCATGGGAGGAAGGATGTTTTACGCATGGGTTCCGTTTAACGGTTGGTCCATTACTTATCAACTCGACTTGATTGGTCGGACAACAAGCAGAATAAGATTTTGGCTTTTTTTATGGCCCGGCAAACCAGACTCGTCAGATACGACCATCGCTTTTTTAAACTCATCGGGCACAACATTACTTACAAAAAATGTGCAGGCTATTTCCCCAGAGCGGGCTCAGGAAATTGATTCAGGAACACTATCCGCCATTGCGTCCGTCAGAATAAAAGCATACAAGAGCGCCTATATTGATAACGTTGAGTTTAGTAACTGAACAAGGACAGGTATAGGAGTGAGCCTGCTCGCGATAGCGGTTTGTCTGGTTCGAATGCATCGACCTGAAACATCCTAATCGCGAGCAGGCCATCAGATTCGGAGCAACTTTTCGATTTAAACGAAGGCGTTTAAAAGACACCTCCAGACACGCCTCCGAGGCTACAAATCCTTGCGCCATTGCCTACAGCCAAGCCAGAATCCGCCGGCTTGTGCGTTTTGGGGGCGGGTTCTATTGTGGTCCGGTCGCTGAATATTCAGTGATCGGGTTTAGCAGCCCGGGTTATCTCTAGACGCACAAAGTCTGTCTCCGTTATGGCGGCTTTGCGTGGGGCACTTCGGTGCGCCGGGTTCTAGAGTCCTGGTCTGCTAACCCGCGTACAGCCGCCACCTACTTCGTTAGCAGCGAACGGTGGCAGCTTCACTACTCTAGAGGCTTCAACCATGATCAAACCAACCCCCAACCCGCCCGAAACCGATCCCACCTCCCCCTACGAATCCCTCGACTCCACCAAACTCCACGACGCCGCCGACCGCGCCCTCGATCACTACCTCTGCCCGCCCGGCTCCCCGCCACCGCCGCGTAAAAAACGCACCATGTACGCCGTGACCGCCGATTTCAAAAACGAGGAACTGCTGGCCAACGCCTGCGAAACCCTCGCCTCGGCCAGAACCATCGCCAATGACTTCGCCAACCTCATTCCGGCCTCGCAACGCAGAACGCTGCTGGGGATTGCGCAACTGATCATGCTCGGCGAGCTGGCGGTGAGTCGGGCGCTGGATAATCTGGAATTGCCGCAGTAACAAGCCCTAATTAAGCGCTGCGGCTACTGACGTCTTCGCGGGCAAGCCCGCTCCCACAGGGAATGGTGTCGATCAGCAACTTTGTGTCTACACGCAGAACCTGTGGGAGCGAGCTTGCTCGCGAAGGCGGTGGGTCAGTCACTGAGAGGTCGGCGGGTACACCGCCTTCGCGAGCAGGCTCGCTCCCACATTAAACCGCCAATGCTTTAAGGAAACTGGCGGAAGGCAGCCGGAGTCGAACCTGCCCGGGAACGGATGCCGTCCCCAACCGGGTTTGAAGCCCGGCCGCGCCACCGGGCGCGATTGCCTTCCTTTGACTCATTGCGCGTTGGCATTGGCCAGCGCGTTGTCGTGACGGATCTGCCGTGATTCGCCGATGCGCCGGGTCAGGCCCAGTCGGTCGAAATACTCCAGATACTGAATGCAGCGTTTGCGTCCCAAGCCTAGCGCATCGCGGAAGGTTGTCACCTGGATCTGCGGATTTTCCGCGGCCAGTGCCAGTAACACCTCGGCCATGCGGCGCAGTTGCGCGTCATTCAGAAACAGATCACGCACCACTTGATGCATCAATCCGAGCCGCGCGCGTTTGCGCAGTAGAAGGCGTACGGCGGCGTCGTCGTGGCCGAGCATTTTCGCGACGTCGCGGACCCATGGCGGGTCGAATTCGGCGTTGTCGAACAGCGGTTGCAGTTGCTGCCACAGGGTTTCGTCCTCGGCGTTCAGGCGCACCTGATGGTCGGGCAGGTGCATCCAGGGGCCGCTGGTGTGGATCGAGCCGGCGCTGAGCAGTTCGTCGAGCAGGCTGATGAAGGTCGAACGCTCGAGCGCCAGACCGCTGAAGCGCCGCAGGCGGTCGCGGTCGGGGCCCATCTGGTCGGGCTCTTGTTCGTGAAATTGTGCGAGGCGTTGCAGCAAATTGAATTTCAGTTGCGCCCAGCGCTGTACGTTGAACAGCAGCGGGCCTTGGCGGGTGTCGATCAGGCGGACGTTGTGCGCTAATGACCAGGATGCGCGCGGGCGATTGAACTGGCGTTCGAGGCGTTGCGGATCAAGGCCGCCGGCGCTGTGGTTGAGGAGCACCGGCAAGGCCTGTTCGAGGCTGTCGCTGCTGGTGAGGGTTTGCAGTTGCGCCAGACGCTCCGGGCTGCGGCGTTGCCGGGCCGGGGCAAACGGATCGAGCACCGTGCCGCCGCCCAAGGTGCGTTGCGCGCTGGAATCACGCAGGATCAGCCGGTCGCCCTGCACCGCGTGTACCGGCGCGTTGATCAGCAGTTGCGCGAACATGCGTTCGCCGGGGCTCAACCGTGGGCCTTCGAGCAAAGCGACGCGGGCGATCACGTCTTGGGTGCCGAGGTGGACGTGCACCGGGTGAAAGTGTTCGAAGGTGCGTTCGCCGGGCAGCAGTTGAAAGTCGATATCGACCCGTTGCGTCGGCGCGTGCAGCCACTCGCTCAGCAGCCATTGGCCGCGATGGAGCTGCGCCAGTTCCAGGCGCTCGCCGCTCAGGTTCAGCGCCACCCGTTGGCCGGCGAGCGCCTGTTCGGCGGGTTGGTTCTGCGCATGCAGGCCACGCACGCGGACGGTTTTACCGGACGGCGCGAGGGTGAGTTTGTCGCCGACTGACACCGTGCCCGACAGCGCCGTGCCGGTGACGACGATCCCGGCGCCGGCCACGCTGAACGCGCGATCGATCGCCAAACGAAATCCACCTTCGCCACTGCGCGCCTGCACCTCGTTTTGCGCCTGCACCAACGCCGCGCGCAACGCCTCAACGCCCCGCCCGCTCACGCTCGACACCGTGAAGATCGGCGCGTCGGCGAACGGCCCCGGCGCGAGCAGATCCAGCACCTGGCGCTGCACCTCTTCCGCCCTGCCCGCCTCGACCCGGTCGCACTTGGTGATCGCCACCACCGCGCGGGGGATGCCGAGCAGTTCGACAATCGCCAGATGCTCACGAGTCTGGGGCATCACGCCGTCATCGGCGGCGACCACCAGCAACACCAAGTCGATGCCCTGCGCACCGGCGAGCATGTTGTGGGTGAATTTCTCGTGGCCGGGCACGTCGATAAACCCGCTCAGGCCAGCACCGGGCTGCAGTTCGGCGTAGAGATAACCGAGGTCGATGGTCATGCCGCGCTCGCGTTCCTGCGGGCGACGGTCGCCGGTTTGCCCGGTCAGCGCTTGCAGCAGCGACGTCTTGCCGTGGTCGATGTGCCCCGCCGTGCCGACGATCACGGTACGGCCTGCAACTGCGGCAATTGCGCGAGCCACGCCGGCTCATCGTCGAGCTGGCGCAGATCCAGCCACAGCGCATCGTCGTCGAGGCGCCCGAGCACCGGGATCGGCAAGGCGCGCAACGCGGCTTCGAGATTCAGCAGGTAACGCCCGCGCAGGCGCTTCGACACCTGCGGCCGACAACACAGCGCCGCACTCGGCAAACGCGCCACCGGCTGGCTGCCGCTGCCGATCATGCCCAGGGCCTCGACTCCGCTGACACTCCAAGTCTCACCCAGCATGTCAGCCAGCACCGGCTGCAACCGTGAAGCCTGGGCGAAAATGTCAGCCTGCGAGCGGGTTAAAAGCCGCAAACTCGGCAAGCGCTCGGCCAGTCGATCAGGATCGCGATACAGCCCGAGCACCGCCTCCAACGCGGCCAGGGTCAACTTGTCCACGCGCAACGCACGTTTCAGCGGGTTTTTCTTGATCTTCGCGATCAGTTCTTTGCGGCCGACGATCAACCCGGCCTGCGGGCCGCCAAGCAATTTGTCGCCGCTGAAGGTGACGATATCGGCACCATCGAGCAGCGCCTGACGCACCGTCGGCTCCGCCGGCAAACCCCAGCGCGTCAAATCCAGAAGGCTGCCACTGCCCAGATCCTCCAGCAACGGCAAGCCATGCTGATGGGCCAGCTCGGCAAGTTCAGCGGTCGGCACGCGAGCGGTAAAACCTTCAATGCTGTAGTTGCTCGCGTGCACGCGCATGATCAAACCGCTGCGCGGGCTGATCGCTGCTTCGTAATCGCGGGCGTGGGTGCGGTTGGTGGTGCCGACTTCGTGCAGGCGCACACCGGCGCGGGCCATGATGTCGGGAATGCGAAAGGCGCCGCCGATCTCGATCAGCTCGCCGCGCGAGATGATGCCTTCCTTGCGCGCGCCGAGGCTGTTGAGGGTCAGCAACACGGCGGCGGCATTGTTGTTGACCACGGTGACGGCTTCGGCGCCGGTCAGTTCGCGGATCAGGCCTTCGATCAAATCGTCGCGATCGCCGCGTTTGCCGCTGGCCAGATCGAATTCCAGATTCAGCGGATAGCGTGCGGCGTTCTCCACCGCAGCGATGGCTTCGTCCGGCAACAAGGCGCGACCGAGATTGGTGTGCAGTACCGTGCCGGTCAGGTTGAACACACGGCGCACCTGACTGCGCTGCTGCTGGGTCAGGCGTTCGCCAACCCGGCCGGCGAGCACTTCGGGACTGATTTCAATTGCCGAGACTTGCCCGTTCAACACGTCGTTTCGCAGCTCATTGAGCAATTGTCGAAGGCTCGCCAGCACCGACTCGCGGCCGTGACGCTCAAGCAAAGGCCCACACGCCGGATGGCGCAAAAGCCCATCAATGGAAGGTAACCGCAGGGACATCCGCCACTCCTGGAGTCAATCGCTATCGCCCAAGAGTGTAGACGCTGCGGCTCATTCGTCTCCCGGCGCCAGCAACAGATTCGGTGCCAGCCGCTGAAAGCCGTCCTGCGCCAGGCGCATGTCCAGCAGCAAACTGCCGAGATCCGCCGATAAAGCCTCGGCTTCGGCATCGTTTTCCAGATAGACCAGTTTCAGATAGCTGTTGCAGCCGGGGCAGACTTCCGCGCGCAACGGTGCCTGATTGGCGGCGTGGCGATCGTCCTCAAAACTCAGATAATCGAGGCCTTTGCTCGACTCGCAATACACGCACTTGACCCGCACCACATGCCATTCGCAGGCGCACAGCGAACACACCAGATAGCGCAAGCCGTTGTGTTTACCGCGATGGCGGATCACCCCGGCCATCGCCGGAGAACCGCACGCCGGGCATTGGCTGAGGCTGTCGCCGTGTTTCAGTTGCAGATGGGCGGCGCTGAGCAACCAGTGACTCCACGCCACTTGCAGCGCCGCGCCAAGGAATGGCACCAGTTGCGCCGGCACTAAGGAATACTGGCCACTGACCAGCGCGACAGCCCAGGAACGCCATTGACCGGCGCTGGCCACCCGCAAGGTCGTCACTGCCTCGATAACAGCGGGTTGCCCCGAAGGTTCATAACGCTGCAACAGCGCCAAAAGATAAGCCTGCCAGCCCTCCTCGCGCACCAGCGTGTCAGCAGCGAACGGCGGCAAGCCATGTTGCTGGCAAGCCTCGATGCGTTGCTGATCAAATGGCGCGGTCAGCGGCGGATCATCGAACACCTGCTGCTGAACCCGGCACAACCCGGCAATCAAACGCAGATAGTCAGCCAGCGCATGCCCCTCGGCCAGTTGCTCGAGCCGTTGCGCGCGCAGCACAAACAGGTTGCGCGGCGGCAGATACAAAAACGGGGGCGAACTGGCCGCCGCTTCGATTTCACCGGGTTCCAGAATAGTCGGCAAACGTCAGCCCTTTTTACTGATGGGTCGCTCCGGCACGTCCACGGGACGTTCATCGCGGGTAATGTCGCGGTACCACAGCGCGTGATGTTTTCTCGCCCAGGCGCGGCTGACCCAGCCGTGCAACATGGCGTCGACCGAGCCCTTGATCCACAGCCCGGCATAAATGTGCACGATGATGCTCAACACCAGAATGAACCCGGCAAGCGCATGCAACAGCATCGCCCAGCGGATCACGCTGATGCCGAAGTACACGCTGAACCACGCGCGCCAGATCACCAGCCCGGTGAACAGCAAAGCCAACATGCATAGCAGTAAAGTCCAGAACAGCAGTTTCTGCCCGGCGTTGTATTTGCCCACCGGCGGGACGCTGTCTTCGTCGTTGACCATGACCCGGTTGATCCGCCGCAGCCATTGCCGATCGTTGGCGATGAAAAAGTTCGTACGCCAGAAGCTGAAGACCAGGCCGAGGAACAGCACGAACATGGCGATGCCCATGTAGGGGTGCAGAATCCGCGTCCAGGTGCCGCCGCCGAACAGGTTGCTCAGCCAGAACAGCGCCGGGTGAAACAGCGCCAGCCCGGACAACCCGGCCATGAAAAACAGGATCGCCACCAGCCAGTGATTGGTGCGCTGGTTGGCGCTGTAACGCAGGATTGTCTTGTGGCTCATGGCCGCTCCTCCCCGCGTGGATCGTAGGTGTGCACCGCCGGGTCGACGACATGCACCGAGGTGTCGGGCGGCGTCGGCTGTTCATCCTCTTCGACGCGATTGGGGCCGACGCGTACATAGTGGAAGAACCCGGCAATCACCGCCGCGCCCATCGCCAGCAGCGCCAAGGGTTTGCTGACACCTTTCCACAACTCCACCAGCGGACTGATCGCCGGATGATCCGGCAACCCGGCGTAGAGTTTTGGTGTGTCAGCGTGGTGCAACACGTACATCACATGCGTGCCGCCGACGCCGGCCGGGTCGTACAAACCGGCGTTTTCAAAACCACGGCTTTTCAGGTCGACGATGCGTTCGGCGGCGTGCTCTTTCATGTCTTCCTTGGTGCCGAAGACGATGGCGCCGGTCGGGCAGGTTTTCACGCAGGCCGGTTCCAGGCCCACCGCCACGCGATCGGAACACAAGGTGCACTTGTAGGCCTTGTGATCCTTTTGCGAGATGCGCGGAATGTTGAACGGGCAACCGGTGATGCAGTAACCGCAGCCGATGCAGTGATCCTGATTGAAATCGACGATGCCGTTGGCGTGCTGGATGATCGCGCCGGGGCTCGGGCATGCCGCGAGGCAACCGGGCTCGGCGCAATGCATGCAGCCGTCCTTGCGGATCAGCCATTCGAGGTTGCCGGCGTCGGTTTCGTGCTCGGTGAAGCGCATCAGCGTCCACGTGTCCGCGGTCAGGTCCTGCGGGTTGTCGTAGGTGCCGTGGTTGTGGCCGACCTCGTCGCGCAGCTCGTTCCATTCCGAGCAGGCAACCTGGCAGGCCTTGCAGCCGATACATTTGGTGGTGTCGATCAGCTTGGCGACGGCTTGCTGATTGCGCACCGACGGCGGCACCGTGGTGGTGGCCGAGCGGGCAATGATGTCTTGGCTGGCCATTTATAAGATCTCCACTAGAGCTTCTCCACGTTGACCAGGAATGACTTGGATTCCGGGGTCTGGGTGTTGCCATCGCCGAGGAACGGCACCAGCGTGTTGGTCAGGTAACCGTGGCGCGTCAGGCCGGTGAAGCCCCAGTGCAGCGGGATGCCGATCTGGTGCACGACCTGGCCGTTGACCTGCAGCGGCCGAATCCGCTTGGTCACCACTGCCACCGCTTCGATAAAGCCGCGCTTGCAACTGACCCGCACGCGATCACCGGCGGCGATGCCCTTCTCTTTCGCCAGCACTTCGCCGATTTCGACGAATTGCTCGGGTTGCGCAATCGCGTTCAACTTGCAGTGCTTGCTCCAGAAGTGGAAATGCTCGGTCAGCCGGTAACTGGTGCCGGCGTAGGGGAAGTCCTTGGCCTCGCCGAGGCTTTCCCAGACCGAATCGAAAATTCGCGCTGCCGGGTTGCTGGTGGCTTTCTTGTTTTGCGGGTGCAGCGGGTTGATGCCGATCGGCGTTTCGAATGGCTCGTAGTGCTCGGGGAATGGCCCTTCGTTCATCTTGTCGACGGCGAAGAAGCGCGCCACACCTTCGGGGTTCATGATGAACGGATTCATCCCGGCTTCCGGCGGCACGTCAGCCTTGTAATCCGGCACATCGGTGCCGCCCCAGGTTTTGCCGTTCCACCAGACCAGACGTTTTTTCGGGTCCCATGGCTTGCCGGCAAGGTCGGCGGAAGCGCGGTTATAGAGAATCCGCCGATTGGCCGGCCACGCCCAGGCCCAGCCTTGATGCTGGTGCATGCCGTACGGGTCGGCATTGTCACGGCGGGCCATCTGGTTGCCGGCCTCGGTCCAGCTGCCGGCGAAGATCCAGCAACCCGACGCGGTGCTGCCGTCGTCCTTGAGCAAGCCGAACCCGGCCAGTTGCGTACCGGCCTTGACCATGGCGCCAGTGGCATCGGTGAAGTCGGTCACTGCGCTGCCGTTGATTTCCTTGGCCAGTTCTTCCGGCGAAGGCTCGTCGGCGATCTTGTACGGCCACGACAGTTTCAGCAGCGGATCGGGAAATTTGCCGCCCTCGGCCTGGTAGCGTTTGCGCAGGCGCAGGAACAGTTCGCTCATGATGCGTATGTCGGTCTGCGCTTCGCCCGGGCCATCGGCGCCCTTCCAGTGCCATTGCAGCCAGCGACTGCTGTTGACCAGCGAGCCGTCTTCCTCGGCGAAACAGGTGGTCGGCAGGCGAATGACTTCGGTCTGGATTTCGGCGGTTTTCACGTCGTTGTACGGCCCGACGTTATGCCAGAACTCCGAGGTTTCGGTGGCCAGCGGGTCCATCACCACCAGCCATTTCAGCTTCGCCAGGGCGGCCATCACGCGGTTCTTGTCCGGCAGTGCGGCGATCGGGTTGAAGCCCTGGCACATGTAGCCGTTCACTTTGCCCTGGCTCATCAGGTCGAACATTTTCAGGACGTCGTAGTTGGGAATGTCCAGTTTCGGCAAATGATCGAACAGCCAGTTGTTCTCGGCGGTGGCGTTGGCGCCGTACCAGGATTTCATCAGGCTGACGTGGAACTTGCTGTAGTTCTGCCAGTACGAAAGCTGCCCCGGCCGCAGCGGCACTTGCGTGCGCTTGTGAATGAACTGGGCGTAATCCTGCTCGGTGTCGCTGGCCAGCGTCAGGTAACCGGGCAGCGCGTTGGACAGCAGACCGAGGTCGGTCAGGCCCTGAATGTTCGAGTGCCCACGCAAGGCATTCACCCCGCCACCTGGCATGCCGACGTTGCCCAGCAGCAATTGCACCATCGCCGCGCTGCGGATGATCTGCGCGCCGATCGAGTGCTGGGTCCAGCCGAGGGCGTAGAGAATCGTCATGGTCTTGCCAGGCGTCGAGCAGGTGGCGATCTCGTCCCAGATTTTTTGCATGGCGTCGACCGGCATGCCACAGATCTGGCTCGCCAACTCGATGTTGTAGCGGCTGTAATGCTGCTTCATCAATTGATAGACGCAGCGCGGGTCCTGCAGGGTCGGGTCGACCCGGACGAAGCCGTCCTCGGCGAACTCGTAGCCCCAGCCGGACTTATCGGTGTAGCTGCGCTTTTCCGCGTCATAGCCACTGAAAATGCCGTCCTCGAAGCCATAACCGGCTTTGACGATGAACGACACGTCGGTGTAGTTGCGCACGTATTCGTGCTGGATCCTGTCAGTGGTCAGCAGGTAATTGATCAGCCCGCCCATGAAGGCGATGTCGGTGCCGGTGCGGATCGGCGCGTAATAGTCGGCCACCGAAGCGGTCCGAGTAAAACGCGGATCGACCACGATCAGCCGCGCAGCGTTGTGCGCCTTGGCCTCGGTCACCCATTTGAAGCCGCACGGGTGCGCTTCTGCTGCGTTGCCACCCATCACCAGGATCAGATTCGCGTTGGCGATGTCGGTCCAGGTATTGGTCATGGCACCACGGCCGTACGTCGGGGCAAGACTTGCCACCGTCGGGCCGTGTCAGACACGCGCCTGGTTATCGAACCCCAGCATGCCGAGGCTGCGAATCACCTTCTGGGTGATGTAGCCGGCTTCGTTGGACGCCGCCGAGGCCGCGAGGAAACCGGTGCTCAGCCAGCGATTCACCGTTTGCCCGTTGGCATTCTTTTCGATGAAATTGGCGTCGCGGTCGGTTTTCATCAGGTCGGCGATGCGATCGAGCGCTTCGTCCCAGCTGATTCGCGTCCACTCGCTGCTGCCGGGCTTGCGCACCTGCGGGTACTGCAAGCGGCCGGGGCTGTGAATGAAGTCGAGCAGACCGGCGCCTTTCGGGCAAAGGGTGCCGCGATTGACCGGGTGGTCAGCGTCGCCCTCGATGTGAATGATGTTCTGCGCCACGTTTTTCCCGGCATCGCCCTGGCTGTACATGATCAAACCGCAGCCGACCGAGCAATACGGGCAGGTGTTGCGGGTTTCATGGGTGTGGGCGAGCTTGAAGTGGCGCACCTGCTCGGCGAAGGCTGGCGTCGGGGCCATGCCCAACGCGCCCAGGCTTGAGCCTGCAAGGCCGATACCTGCGACCTTGAAGAACTGACGACGGCTGAGATCCATCGTGCACTCCTGATCAGGTGGAACCCGGTACTGGTGCCGGGTTTTATCTGGACAATCACGGTTGCGACGCCTTGGCGTCGACTTTTTCACTGTAGACAATCAGCGCAGCGCCTGGGTGAAAACCGACCGTCGGGTGTTTTCAGCCCCGCTACCGAAGCCCATGTGGGAGCGAGCCTGCTCGCGAATGCGTCGTGTCAGTCGGCATTCATTTCAATGACACACCGCTTTCGCGAGCAGGCTCGCTCCCACAGGGGGCTGCGGTGTGATGAGGTTTTGTATGCCTCGCCGTAGCCACGGGCTTATCATGACGCCCCTGAACAACCCGCCTTCACGAGACCGCGCATGACTTTCGATTTTGATCAGGTATTCGACCGCCACGACACCGGCAGCACCAAGTGGAGCCGCTATCCGGCGGATGTCCTGCCGATGTGGGTCGCGGACATGGACTTTGCCGCGCCGCCAGTGGTGATCGAGGCCTTGCAGCAGCGCTTGCTGCACCCGCTGGTGGGCTACAGCGTGGCGCAGGACAACTTGCGTGAGGCGATCATTGCCGACCTGTGGGCCAAGTACGCCTGGCAGGTCAAGCCGCAGGAGCTGATCTTCCTGCCGGGTGTCGAGTCCGGTTTCAACATGGCGCTCAAGGCATTGGTGCAGCCGCAGCAGAACGTTGTGGTGCAAGTGCCGAACTACCCGCCGCTGCGTCACGCGCCGGGCCATTGGGGGTTGAACAAGGTTGAACTGGAGTTCGTTGCTCAGGCGGATGGCAGCTATGCAACGCCACTGACGGCGCTGCGTGATGCGCTGGTGGGCGGCGGCGCGCTGTTGTTGAGCAATCCGCACAATCCGATCGGCAAGGTGTTCGGTGCGCAGGAGCTGCATGATGTGGCTGAGATCTGCATGGCTCACGATGCCTGGATCATCTCTGACGAAATTCATGCCGAGCTGTGCTTCGACGGTCGCGTGCATGTTCCGACGGCATCGCTGAGCCCCGAGATCGCCCAGCGCACCATTACGCTGATGTCGGCGAGCAAGGCTTACAACATTGCCGGCCTGAAGACGTCGTTCATGATCATTCAGAACGCTGCCCTGCGTGAGCGTGTCAATCATGCTCGTTGCGGCATGGTCGACAGCGTCAATCCGCTGGGCATGGAGGCCACTCGCGTGGCGTACAGCGAAGGCGCGCCTTGGTTGGCCGAGCTGAAGGGTTATCTTCAGGGCAATCGTGACTGGCTGGTTGAGGCTGTGCGCAGTCGTTTGCCGGGGGTGACGATCAATGTGCCGCAGGGGACTTCCCTGGCGTGGCTGGATTGTTCGGCGCTGGATCTGCCGGATCCGCAGCGGTTCTTTCTTGAGCAGGGCAAGGTCGGGCTCAGTGCGGGGGTGGATTTTGGTGATCAGCATCAGCAGTTTGTGCGCTTGAATTTTGGTTGCCCGCGGTCGTTGCTGGAAGAAGGCATCGGTCGGATGGAGCGTGCGCTGGCGCAGCGTGGTGCTTGATTTCCCGGTGGGAGCTTGCCTGCAAGCGGTGGCTTGCTTCTTTTGAATGGGTACATATCCGTTGCTGCGGTAAAGGCGGCTTAGGGTTCCGCCCTTACGGCGGGTCACCTTTTTCAAACGCCAAAAAGGTAACCCAAAACGCTTGCTCCTACGTTCGGCCCTCGCAGGCTCGGGTCCCTTCGCTCCGGGACTGATCCGGGCGCAGCGGCTACGGTTTGCTGCGCGGCACCTCCTTCCGCTGTGTACGACTTCGTCGTACGGTCGCTACGCTCCCACGCCCGGATCAATCCCTGCGCTCAGCCTTCCGATGTCGCTGGTTAGGCAAGACCAAGATCAAGGGCACGCGAGCTAACGCTCATTGTTGAGTGGTTAGAAGCGCCGTATGGCTTGAGATCTTCAGTGGATTCGCCCCTCACCCCAGCCCTCTCCCGAGGGAGAGGGAGCCGATCTGCGTGCCTTTCAAAATTTGAGTACGACTCGGTATTTGGAGTCGGCGCAGCCCTCGCATCCACCTCGGTCAGTCCCCTCTCCCTCCGGGAGAGGGCTAGGGTGAGGGGCTTTTGATTTTCGGTTGCTGGACTGGTGGTGCACACGATCCCTGTGGCAGCTTGTCCGCAAGCTCCCACATTGGTTTTGCATCTCGTTCGAAAGACGCCAGCGCAAATCCGATCGAACTCACGGCAAATCCCCCGGGTCAACCCGAGACACTTGCCTTGAAACGAAGGAGACCCTGCGATGAGCAACTATCCAAAACCACCCTTCCCCAAACAAGCCCAACCTGTGCCTGGTTCGCAGCGCAAGATGGAGCCGTATCCCGATTGCGGTGAGCAAAGTTATGTCGGTTCGGGGCGGCTGGCCGGCAAGATTGCCTTGATCACTGGTGCTGACAGTGGCATCGGTCGCGCGGTGGCGATTGCCTTTGCGCGTGAAGGCGCCGACGTTGCCGTGGCGTATCTGGACGAACATGAAGACGCCAAGGAAACCGCGCGCTGGGTCGAGCAGGCTGGGCGTCAGTGTCTGTTGTTGCCGGGTGACATCGCCGATAAAGCCCAGTGTCAGGCGCTGGTCGACAAGACCGTCGAGCGCTTTGGCCGTATCGATGTGCTGGTCAATAACGCGGCGTTCCAGATGACCCATGAGAATTTCGAAGAGATTCCCGACGAAGAATGGGTGATGACCTTCGATGTGAACATCACGGCGATGTTCCGCATCTGTCAGGCCGCGATCAAACACATGCGCCCAGGCTCATCGATCATCAACACCAGTTCGGTCAATTCGGACATGCCCAAGCCGACGCTGCTCGCCTACGCGACCACCAAAGGGGCGATTGCCAACTTCACCGGTGGCCTGGCGCAGATGCTTGGGCCGAAGGAGATCCGCGTCAACAGCGTCGCGCCGGGGCCGATCTGGACGCCGTTGATCGTCTCGACCATGCCTGACGAAGAAGTGCAGAACTTCGGTGGCAGCACGCCGCTTGGTCGCCCCGGTCAACCGGTGGAAGTTGCGCCGATCTATGTGCTGCTGGCCTCGGACGAAGCCAGTTACATCACCGGTCAGCGCTACGGCGTGACCGGCGGTAAACCGATGCTCTGACCGCCCGCGAGAAAAACTGAACCCAGCGGCGTGGCGCCCTCTCCATAACTGTAGAGCCCGACGGGCTAACAGGATCAGGAGGTCGTCATGTCCGCACCTATCGTCAAGCTGTTCACCCGCCCCAACTTCGCCTGGACCGATATCCGCCGCGAAGAAGAAGCCCACCCCCGACACTACCTCGCGCACCTGCTGGTGCTGGCGCTGATTCCAGCGGTGTGCCTGTTCATCGGCACCACCAACGTCGGCTGGAGCCTGGCGGTCGGCGAGAACGTGCGACTGAGCACGGCCAGCGCCTTGCAGCTGTGCGTTCTGCTATACGTGACCATCGTCGTCGGCGTGGCGATCATGGGCGGCTTCATTCGCTGGATGTCGCGCACCTTTGACGCGCGGCCGACGCTCAACCAATGCATCGGTTTTGCCGCTTACACCGTGACGCCGTTTTTCATCGCCGGGATTGCCGGGCTTTACCCGAGCCGCTGGCTGGCGATTCTGGTGCTCGGTGCGGCGTCGATTTATTCGACTTTCCTGTTGTTTGTCGGGCTGCCGACGTTCATGCACGAGCGCAAGGAACAAGGCCTGCTCTACTCCGCCTCCGTCTGGGGGGTTGGCCTGTTGGTGCTGGTGACGCTGCTGGTATCGATGATTCTGCTGTGGTTCAACGTGCTCATTCCCGAGTACCTGCGCACGACCACGGGTTGAGCCTATGAATGTGTTTACCTTGCTGTTTGATGGTGGCCGTTCGTGAGTTTCACGGTGTGGGTTGCCGTGCTCGGCGCGGTTCTGCTGACACTGGCGTTGACTTCGTCGTACCTGCGCTGGATGCCAGTGACCACGTCGGCCGTGTGCCTGTTGCTGGGCATTGCCATCGGTCCGAGCGGCCTCAATCTGTTGAAACTGTCGCTGGAAAACGCCTCGCTGTGGATGGAGCACCTGACCGAGGTGGCGGTGCTGTTTTCCCTGTTCGTGTGCGGCCTGAAGCTGCGTTTACCGCTGACTGACAAACCCTGGCGCATTGCCTTCGGCCTGGCCGGCCCGGTCATGGTGCTGACCATCGCCGGGGTCTGCCTGCTGTTGCACTGGGGCCTGCAGTTGCCGTGGGGACCGTCGTTGCTGATCGGCGCGATTCTGGCACCTACCGATCCGGTGCTCGCGGCGTTGGTGCAGGTCAATGATGCGCGTGACATCGACAGCGTGCGCTTTGGCCTGTCCGGCGAGGCCGGTTTGAATGACGGCATCGCCTTCCCGTTCGTGATTCTCGGGTTGCTGCTGATTCACAGCGACAACGCCGGCGGCGAGCTGCAAGGCTGGCTGTTGCGCAGTGTGCTGTGGGCAGTGCCGGCGGGTTTGCTGACCGGTTACTGGATGGGTCGCGGCATCGGGCGCGTCACGGTGTTGCTGCGTATCCATAATGAAGACAGCACTCTTAGCCCCAATGATTACCTCGCTTTGGCGCTGATCGCCCTGGCTTACGTGCTCGCCGAAGCCATCGGCGGTTACGGCTTTCTCTCGGTATTCGCCGCCGGCCTCGGCTTGCGTCAGGTCGAAGTGAAGTCCACCGGCGTCAGCCAGCCGCCGGCCGAGCATCTGGTGCAACCGGTGGTGGGCCACCTGAACGTCGAACCGCAACACGCCGTGCGCGGCGACACCGATGAACTGAAGAGCAGCCAATTGGCCGCCGGCATCATGATGGGCGACATGCTCGCGTTCGGCGGGCTGGTCGAACGGGCCATGGAAGTGTTTCTGGTGACCCTGCTTGGCGTGGTGCTGCTGGCGCATTGGGATTGGCGGGCGCTGCTGGTGGGCGCTGTGCTGTTCTGCCTGATTCGCCCAGCCTGCGTCGCGCTGATGCCATGGGGCACTCTGCTCAAGGGCCGTCAGCGGCTGTTGATCGGCTGGTTCGGCATTCGCGGGATCGGCAGCTTGTTTTACCTGTTCTTTGCCTTGAATCACGGTCTGACCAACAACGTCGCCACCCTGTGTACCGACCTGACGTTATCGGTGGTGGCGCTGAGCATCCTAGTGCACGGCATCAGCACCCAGCCAATCCTTGCGGGCTACGAACAGTACAAAAAACAAAAAAGCTGATTTTTAATCCGGCGCTTTAACGGTTAATTGATCGAAGTTTTTTCTGCAAAAAAATGGATCCCCGCTTCGTTGCCAGCGGTCACAACCATAACCGTCGCTGAATGCATCAAGCGGCGGCCCGGCAGGTTCGATTCCCCTGCGGCGCGACGCCTATGAAACGGAATCCTGAAGAAAAAGGTTACGGTCATGAAAGAACGTTCGACTCCTGCGCAAATCAAGGCTTGCAGAGCATTGGCTCTGGAACGCAACCGGCAATTGTTCGATAACGCCCACACCCTCAACCGCGCGGCCAACGCGTTGCTTGAGGTGGAGAATCTGGATATGGAGCAGTTCGAGCATTACCGGGCCTTACGCAAGAAAGCCGATTTGCTGTTTGAGGATGCGATTGATCATTTATGCGTGTTGAATGAGGATTTTCCGCCGATTCCACAGGCGTCGCAGTATTCCCAGGCGGTTGAGCGCGAGCTTGAAGTGGCGAGTTGAGCCTGAAAAGCCCCTCACCCTAGCCCTCTCCCGGAGGGAGAGGGAACCGACCGCAGTGACTATTTGAATTGCGTCGACCTGAAATACCGAGTGAACGCCAAATTTGAATCTTGCGAAGATCTGCTCCCTTTCCCCCTCGCCCCCCTTGGGGGAGAGGGCTGGGGTGAGGGGGTTCGATCGAAAATCCACTACAAAATCCATGCGAACAAAGAGTCCAAGCCTCCAGGGCTTCTCAGTTCCCGCAGCCATCATCCCCCCGGATTCGTCACCTGGATAAACACCGCATACCCCCCCAGCACTATCCAGAACGTCGCAAAGATCCACGGCGTGCGCAGCGAAAACAACAGCGACTTGCGATAGCCCTTGTGGCTCGACTCGACCTCGCTGAACAGCGGCGACTCGTCATACGCCAACCCCATCACCGGTTCAGCCTGCAATAACTGGCTCTGCTTGAAATGCCAGTGATCAATGATTTCATACGCCGCACGAATGCCCGGCCAGGCGTTCAGCGAGCTGAGCACGCCGAGCAAGGCAAGAAACGGCGGCACCACTAATGTGAACAACTTGCCCCACTCCGGGTTGAGGTTAGCCATGCACGAGGCGAATGCGATCACCAGAAACGACTGCGCCGCCAGATAGGCGTCGGTGCGGTTGGCGAGGATGCTGGTTTCGTACTGGATTTCGCGTCGATAGAAATCCAGACGTTCCTTGGGCGAGCCGAACATCTTGGCGTTGTGTTCGGTCAGCGCCTCTTCTTCAGCGGTAGGGTGGGTCAATATGCGAGACAAAACAAACGCGCTCCGAGGTGGTTAAAAACCTTTCGAAAACCTTGGAGGCGGACAAGTTCAGGCGAACTGACCAGCGCCTCATTTCATCGATTGCGCAATGATCGCTACCAACCCCATCTGCGTGAACGGCTTGGGCAGGCGCGGCAGCTCAGCGGCGAAACCCTCCAGGCGCTCGGCGTAACCGGTGGCGAGGATGACTGGCAGGTCCGGTTTGAGCATACGCACGGCGTGGGCCAGTTGCGCACCGCTCATTTTGGGCATGGCCATGTCGGTGATCATCAGGTCGATGAGTTCGCCCTGATCGAACAGGCGCAACGCTTGCTCACCGGACGTGGCGCCGAGGACGCGATGGCCAAGGTCTTCAAGCAACAGGCTGGTGCTGGTCAGTACCAGCGAATCGTCATCGACCACCAGCACGCTGAGGCGTGGCACCGAAACCGGCGTGGCCGAGGAAAGCTGCGGCTTGCTGGCGACGCCCTCAAGGGCGACCGGAATCCACAGTTCAGCCGTGGTGCCCTGGCCCTTTTCGCTTTTGAGGATGAAACGGCCACCGAGCTGTTCAATAAAACCATGGACCATCGACAAGCCCAGCCCGGTGCCCTTGCCCAGCCCCTTGGTGGTGAAAAACGGGTCGCGGGCCGACGCCAGCGTGTTGGCATCCATGCCCTCCCCGGTGTCGATCAGACTCAGGCACACGTAGTGCCCGGCCGGCAACTGCGAATCACCCAGCTCCAGCACCACTTGCGGCTGCGCGGTGATAGTCACCGTGCCGCCGTCGGGCATGGCGTCGCGGGCATTGGTTGCCAGATTGAGCAAGGCCAGTTCGAGCTGATTGTTGTCGGCCAGCACTGGCTGCAGATCGTCGGGAAAGCGCGTTTCGATGCGGATGCCCGGCCCCAGCGAGCTGCGCAGCAATCCGGTGATGCCCTGCACCAACTGGGCAATATCGACCGATTCGGTCTTGAGCTCCTGGCGGCGGGCGAATGCCAGCATGCGCTGGGTCAGCGACACACCGCGCAAGGCACCCTGAGTGGCGTTTTCCAGCAGACGGCTGATCTTCGGGTCGGCGCCCATGCGCTTTTGCACGATCTCCAGATTGCCGAGGATCACCGTCAGCAGGTTATTGAAATCATGGGCAATGCCCCCGCTGAGTTGACCGATGGCCTGCATCTTCTGCGCCTGAAACAGCGCTTCACGGGTTTTTTCCAATGCCTGGCGGGATTGATGGGCTTCGGTGATATCACGGGTGATCTTGGCAAAACCGAGCAGGATGCCGGTATCGCCGCGAATCGCATCGACCACTACATGCGCCAGAAAGCGTGTGCCGTCCTTGCGCATGCGCCAGCTCTTGTTCTCGAAACGGCCCTCGCGGGTGGCGATTTCCAGCGAGCGTTGCGGCTCGCCGAGTTCGCGGTCTTCGGGGGTGTAAAAGATCGAGAAATGCTGACCGATGATCTCTCCCGGCATATAACCCTTGATCCGCTGCGCACCCTGATTCCAGTTGCTGACCCGGCCTTCGGGGCTGAGCATGTAGATTGCGTAATCGGTAACGCCCTGCACCAGCAGACGAAACTGCTGTTCGCTTTGCTTGAGGGTTTCCTCGGCCATTTTGCGATCGGTGAGGTCACGGGTGATCTTGGCGAAACCGAGCAGGCGGCCATCGGGGTCGATGATCGGGTCGATCACCACGTGCGACCAGAAATTGGTGCCGTCCTTGCGTACTCGCCAGCCCTCGCCTTCAAAGCGCCCTTCGTTGATCGCCGTATTCAGCGCACGTTGCGGCAAACCGGCGGCGCGGTCTTCTGCGGTGTAGAACCGTGAAAAGTGTTCGCCGAGGATTTCTGCTTCTTCGTAGCCCTTGAAGCGTTTGGCCCCGGAATTCCAGCTGGTGATTATGCCGTCAGGGTCGATCATGTAGATCGCGTAATCGATCACCGAGTCGATCAGCAGGCGAAAACGCATGTTCTCGATCTCAGCGCTTTTAGGGTTTTCGCTCATCTTGCTCACCGGCCGTTGTCATGAGCGAAATTATGCGGCAATCCGTCGATTTGGGAAGCCGTGGTTTCATGATTGATTGCCCACCAGCGTGGCAATAGCTGCTTGATCCGGCTTTCGGCAAAGCGGTCGTCGATCAGCATGACCACGCCGCGATCCTCACGGGTGCGGATGACTCGGCCAGCGGCCTGTACGACTTTCTGCAGGCCGGGGTACAAATAGGTGTAGTCATAACCGGCACCGAAAATCGCCGCCATGCGCCGTTTCAGCTGTTCATTGATCGGGTTGAGCTGGGCCAGCCCCAGTGTGGCGATGAACGCGCCGATCAAGCGCGCACCGGGCAGATCGATGCCCTCGCCGAACGCACCGCCGAGCACAGCAAAGCCGATGCCCTGGCTGTGCGCGGTGAATTGATCGAGAAACGCCTGCCGCGCGCCTTCGACCATGCCCCGCGACTGTTGCCAGAGGGTGATCTGCGGATAACGCTCGGCCATCAGCGCCGCCACTTGTTGCAGATAGTCGAAGCTGCTGAAAAACGCCAGATAGTTGCCGGGGTGCTCGCTGAACTGGCGCGCGATCAGTTCGACGATCGGCTCAAGCGACGCCTGGCGATGGTTGAACCGGGTGGAGATGCGGCTGATGATCTGCACATTCAGCTGTTCGGCGTGGAACGGCGATTCGACGTCGATCCATACAGTGTCGGCGGGTGTGCCGAGCAGATCGGCGTAATAATTGCGCGGGCTGAGCGTGGCGGAAAACAGCACACTGCTGCGCGCCGCCGTCAGTCTGGGGCCAATGAACGCCGCCGGCACGACATTGCGCAGGCACAACTGCGACAGCGGCTTTTTGCGTTCGAGGTCGCGTTTGCTGATATCGAACAGGTAATGCGCGTCGTACAGCTCCGCCACGCGGGCGAATTGCAGCAGCTCGAAATAGAAATTCTGCAAGCCACTGTCGAGGCCTTGCGGGTGTTCGTTGAGGTAGTCGCCAATGGCGGCGCAACACAGTGAAATCGCCTGCAGAAGCTTTTCCGGCGCCTTGTCATACGCCTGATACGCCAGCGTCTGTGGTGCATGCAGGGCGTTCCATTCACGATTGAGGCGTTGAAGGCTGTTTTTCAGCGGCGCGGGAGCAGTTTTGCGCACGCTGCCCAGCACAAACTGATCAAGGCTGGCGCTGTACATCTGCCGGCCGCGTTCGACGAGGTTATGCGCCTCATCGGCAAGCACCGCGACCTTCCATTGGTTGAGCTGGGCGAGGCCAAACAGCAGCGCGCTGAAGTCGAAGTAATAGTTGTAGTCGGCGACCACCACGTCGGCCCAGCGCGCCATTTCCTGACTCAGATAATAAGGACAGACCGCATGTTGCGCGGCGACCTCGCGCATCGCCGCTTGATCAAGCAAGCGAATCCGACTGGCCGCCTCGCGCGCCGCGGGCAGGCGATCGTAAAAGCCCTTGGCCAGCGGGCAGGAGTCGCCATGGCAGGCCTTGTCCGGGTGTTCGCAGGCCTTGTCCCGCGCGACCATTTCCAGCACCCGCAGGGGCAAGGCCGGCGATTGTTTGAACAACACCTGGCTGGCATCCAGCGCCAGTTTGCGCCCCGGGGTTTTCGCGGTGAGGAAGAACACCTTGTCCAGTTGCTGCGGCGCCAGCGCCTTGAGCATCGGGAACAGCGTGCCGAGGGTCTTGCCGATGCCGGTTGGCGCCTGCGCCATCAGGCAGCGACCGGTGCTGACCGCTTTGAACACCGATTCGGCCAGATGCCGTTGGCCAGGGCGAAAATCTGCATGGGGAAAAGCCAATTGCTGCGCCGCTTGATTGCGCGCCTCGCGATGGGCCATTTCCTGCTCGGCCCAGAGCAGGAACACGCCGCACTGCTGCTCGAAAAAAGCTTTGAGCATTTCAGCGCTGAACGACTCGACCAGGCAGGTTTCCTTCTCGCTGACGATGTCGAAATACACCAGGGCCAGATTGATCTGTTGCAAATCGAGCTTGCAGCACATCAACCAGCCATAGATCTTCGCCTGCGCCCAATGCAACTGGCGGTGGTTGGCGGGCTGCTTGCTCAGGTCGCCGCGGTAGGTTTTGACTTCTTCCAGGCAGTTGGCTGTCGGGTCGTAGCCGTCCGCCCTGCCCTTGACCTTCAACTGGCGGAACTCGCCTTCGAGCGCCACCTCGCTCTGGTACTTCTCGCTGCGCCGCGACGCAACGGTGCGATGCCCGGCGATGCCTTCCAGCGCTGTGGGTGACGGGGTGAAACGCAAGTCGAGGTCACCGCTCTTGGCAGTGAACTCACACAGTGCGCGCACGGCGATGCTGTAGCTCAAGCGCTCTGCTCCGCCCATTGCACGTAACACACGGCTACCGGCATCTGGTGTTCGTGGCAGAACTCCAGCCAGCGCAGCTGGTTGTCCTGCAAGCGATCGCCGGGGCCTTTGACTTCGATCATTCGGTAGGTTTTGCGCTGCGGCCAGAACTGGATCAGATCGGGCATGCCGGCGCGATTGGCCTTGATGTCGAGCAGCAAGCGGTTGAACCAGTGCTTCAGATGCTCGGCGGGCAGGCAAGCCAGCGCCTGTTCCAGCAATTGCTCGTTCAATGCGCCCCAGAACACGAACGGCGACTGAATGCCCCACTTGGCAACGAAGCGTTCGCGGATGGTTGCGATGTAACGGCCATCGTCGAGTTCGCTCAGGCACGCCTGAAACAGCTCGGCGCGGCGCTGCTGGAAATCTTCGTTGAGCAAATCCACCGGCCCGCGCTGGAACGGGTGAAAGAACGCACCGGGCAATGGCGCGAAAATCGCCGGCCAGCACAGCAGGCCGAACAGCGAGTTGATCAGGCTGTTTTCCACGTAATGCACCGGGCCGTCGTCATCGTGCAGATGCGCCTGCACGTAATACTCGACGGACAACGTCGGGTCGACTCTGGGTAAATGCAGATCCAGGCGCTCCACCGCTCTCGCCGCAATACGTTTGAGCGGCGGCCCACCGAGCTTGCGCCGCAAACGCGGCACGATCCGCTGCAAACCCTGTTGCTCGGCGGCGCTTTCCGGGGCCTGCTGCGCGAGGGTCGCCAGTTCCAGCGCCAGCGGGTACTCGCCGCTGCGCTCCAGCACGCGGAGCATGCGCAAGCGTGCGCCGGGATAGCCGCAGTCGCGGTAAATGCTCAGGGCCAAGGCAAATTCGCTGATGCGCTCGCAATACTGGCCGATCTGAAACAACACCTTGCCGCGCCGCCGTTGCAGCCACGGGTTGTCGAAGTGCAACGCGCTGACCTGCGCGACGACGTCCTCAAGCGGCTCACCGGCTTCAAAGCGCAATTGGCACTGGTGCAGGAAGAGGCAGGCGTCGACGTCGTCACGACTGCGCAGGCCGCGCGAGTCAGCGCAGAATTCGACTTTCTCGTAGGTAAAGATGCCAAGGTCGGCGAGGACGAATTCCGACCAGTCCTGATAAAGATTGCCGAAGAACATCAGGCGCAAGCGGTCGCACAGGTCCATCAGGGTCAGGCTGAACAGGCGGTCGGCCAGTTGCGGCGCCCAGTCGCGCAGGCTGCGCGGTTCGCTGAACTGCTCGGAGAGCAACGCCACCCAGTCATCCTTGCGCCCCTTGGGCTGCTCGATGGCGGCGCCGAACGCTTGCAGCAGCTCTGCCTTGAGCAGCACATCGAACAACTCGGCAAGCGTCAGAGGCGCGTGTTCCTCGACCCAGCCGTGGGCCAGCAACGGTTGCGCGGCTTTGGCGATGTCGCCGATTTCCAGGTAATTGAGTTTGCCCGCGCGAAAATGCACACCCTTGCGCATGACCATCCGCACCAGTAAACCCTGCGACGGCCGCGGCAAGGCTTTGAAGTCGCGAATGAAGGCATGCTCGCTTTCGCTCATCACGTCGGCATAACGAAGTTCAAGCCAATCAAGCACTTGGCGGAAGTTGTTAAGGTAATAGAACGGATCGTCGAGGGGGTTGGCAGTCACGGAATTCAGGGCCATGGCGAAGCGGGTACTGGTTATGCGTACAGATATCAGCTCTGCCCCGCCCGGCGCAAACGGAAAATGATCAATGGCATTTTTTTAGCGGGCCATCGAACTTTTCCGGTACGGATGGCACCAACCGCGTTAGAGGCCGACAATGCTCGGCAGCATATGAATGAGGCACACGAGGTGGGTATGAAAATCAAGACACTGGGCATTCCTTTGGCCATCGCTGCAGCCCTGGCTCTGGGCGGTTGCTCGACCGCAACCGTGGTCACTTTGCAGAACGGCACCCAGTATCTGACCAAGGACATGCCGAAGACCGAAACCGAGGATGGTTTCTATGAGTTCGAAGACATCTCCGGGGCGAAAGTGAAGGTTCGCGCGGATGAAGTCGCCACCGTTCGCGAAGAAGACTGATAGCCGCCAGTGGAGCTGCCGCACAAGGCAGCTCCGAGGGCGCAATTACCGGGGCTGGCTCAGGCCCGGAATGCTGTTGTCGCAACTGACATAGGTGCCGCCACGCCGGACAAGCTCCTCCTGCAGGCGCCGACAACGCGCCAGGTCCTGCTGCTCCATTCGATCGATGATCGGGTTGCCGGTGGTTTGCGACACCACGTCGTCGCCCAGGCGAAACGTTACGTACGGTTGTTCGGGCTGGATCTGAAAACGGCTTTTTGCTTCGACGGGCTCGATGACCTCAGCGTCCGCTGCGCTCGGCAACTGTTCGGTGGTCACGCCGTAGCGGCTGAGAATCGAACTGTGAGGCAGATCGGCCCAGGCACTGGCCGATCCCAGCACCAATGTGACGAAACCGATATACCCCTTGAAACCTTTCACGTTTGAAACTCCTTGTGAATGTGATGATGCCTTCGCGAGCAGGCCACCTGTTAAAATGCGTTCCCCGTGTGGGAGCGAGCCTGCTCGCGAAGAGGACGGCCCAGGCTGCGATAATCCCGAGAATGGCTATAGAACGTAAAAACACGTACTGGCTTTAGGCCGCATTTTTTCTGATGCAGGGTTTTGAGTCGGGGAATGGCTGCTGAGTCACTTTTAATACCAAGTTGTCAGCCATCGCCAGCAGGCTGGCCACAGGGGATTTGCATTCGCCGCGAAATCATTGTGAGAGCCAGCGTGCTGGCGATGGCGCCGTAACGGTCGCCGCAACAATTGGAAATGAGTAACATGTCCGGCCTCCCCGCAGCCCATGTTCTGCGCCTTGCCGAATAAGCCGATTCCATGCCCTTCGAACTCAGCGTTGACCTCACCACTCTGGCCATTCTGGCCGCTGTTGCCTTCCTTGCCGGTTTCATCGATGCCATTGCTGGCGGCGGCGGGCTGCTGACCACGCCCGCCCTGCTCACTGCGGGTCTGCCGCCGCATCTGGTGCTAGGCACCAACAAACTGAGTTCGACCTTCGGTTCGGCGACCGCCAGTTTCACCTTCTATAAGCGCAAACTGTTCCATCCGCGCCAGTGGACGCACGCGATCGTAGGCACGCTGGTCGGCGCGCTGACCGGTGCCGTCGTCGCGCATTACCTGCCCGCCGAGTGGCTGAACAAGATGCTGCCGGTGATCGTCTTTGCCTGCGGTCTGTACCTGTTGTTCGGCGGCACGCCGAAAGCGCCGCTGGACAGCAACGCGCCGATCAAAAAGAAATGGCAATCGACCCAAGGCTTCAGCCTCGGCTTCTACGACGGTGTGGCCGGCCCCGGCACCGGCGCGTTCTGGACCGTGAGCAGCCTGCTGCTGTATCCGATCGATCTGGTCAAGGCCAGCGGCGTGGCGCGCAGCATGAATTTCGTCAGCAACATTGCGGCGCTGTCGGTGTTCATCTTTTCCGGTCAGGTCGACTGGGTCATCGGCCTGTGCATGGGCCTGTCAGTGATGGTCGGTGCATTCTTTGGCGCGCGCACCGCTATCAGCGGCGGCGCCAAATTCATTCGCCCGGTGTTCATTACCGTGGTGCTGGGCTTGACCGTACGCCTAGCCTGGCAGCACTGGTTCAGCGTGGCCTAAGCGCCGCGCCACATAGACGTCGATCAGGTAACGAGCAATCGATTTCGACGCCGGCAACGGCGGCAAATCATGCACGTTGAACCACTGGGCGTCTTCGATCTCGTCCTCCTGACAGACAATCTCACCGCCAGCGTATTCGGCATGGAAGCCGAGCATCATCGAATGCGGGAATGGCCAGCACTGGCTGCCCATGTACTGAATGTTCTTGACCTCGATCTGCACTTCTTCGCGCACTTCGCGGATCAGGCATTCCTCAGCGGACTCGCCTGGCTCGGCGAACCCGGCCAGCGTGCTATAGACGCCGGTAACGAAACGCGGTGAACGGGCCAGCAAAATCTCGTCACCTCGCGTGATCAGCACGATCATGCTCGGCGAGATTCGCGGGTAACTGCGCAAGTCGCAGGGCTGGCAATACATCGCCCGCTCGCGCGGCACTTGAGTCATGGGTTGGCCGCAATTGCCGCAGAAGCGATGCTCGCGGGCCCAGGTGCCGATCTGCGCGGCGTAACCGAGCACTTTGTAGATCGTGTGCTCACCTTCAAGCATGAAAGCGCGCAGGCCTTTCCAACTGCAACCCGGGACCTCGCTGGCGCTGCGCAACTCGAACAGATACACCGGCTCGCCATCGAGATGGCCAATGCCATGTTCGGCGAGGATCGACAGGTCCTGACGCTTGAGCCATTCGCGTGGGAACAGCGCGCCGTTGTCATCGAACAGAAAGCCTTCCGGGCTGCGTGCCACGGCGATACCGCCGGGTTGATCGGTGTCGAGTACTGCAGTGGTCCAGCGAGCTGTCATGGTTTCTCAGTCCAGAAATTCGGGTTTCTGTTTGCTCATATGGGCGGCCATGGCCACGCGCAAGTCGGTGGATTGCAGCATGGCGGCGTTCCAGGTGGCAACGTATTCGAGGCCGTCGTCGATGCGATGGTCACGCATGTAGCTGATCATTTCCTTGGTGCCGGTGACCGCGATCGGCGATTTCGAGGCAATCTCACGGGCGATGTCGAACACGCCTTCGAGCAGTGCGTCCTTGTCGCTGTAAACGCGATTGACCAGGCCGATATTACGCGCCTCGTCAGCCCCAAAGGTGCGACCGGTGTAAGCCAGTTCACGCAGCATGCCGTCACCGATGATCCGTGGCAACCGTTGCAAAGTGCCAACATCGGCAGCCATGCCGATATCGATTTCCTTGATCGAGAATTGCGCGTCCTCGGCGGCGTAGCGCATGTCGCAGGCAGAAATCAGGTCGATCGCGCCGCCCAGGCAATAGCCCTGAACCGCGGCCAACACCGGTTTGCGGCAATTGTCGACGGCGTTGAACGAGGCTTGCAGGGCGAGAATCTTGCGTCGCAGCAGCCGCGCGTTGCGCCCGACGTCCTTGCCCAGTTCATTGGCGACCCCTGCCAGCATCATCAGGTCGATGCCCGAGGAAAAGTGCTTGCCATTGCCACTGAGAACCACCACGCGCACTTCGTCGGTATCGTCGATCCACTGAAAAATCTCGATGATCTCGCTCCAGAACGCGGCATTCATCGCATTGATCTTTTCCGGGCGATTGATCTGCACATGGGCGATGTTATCGGCCAGTTCGACGCTGAAGGCGGAGTATTGAGACATGGCAGTGATCCTTTACCGGGCTGAAAATGAGCCCCGAACTATACCAAGGCATCACGGCGGCGGTTCGGCCAAATGCGGGACTGTCCGGAGTTTTGCTTCGCCCCGGCCGGCCTCTTCGTGAGCAGGATCGCTCCCACATTTGGCATGCAATATCCCTTGTGGGAGCGAGCCTGCTCGCGAAGGCGCCCGGCCAGTCAATAAAGATTCCTCAGAATTCAGGGCAATGGTCGTCTTACTTCAGGCCGACTCTGTACAGCGAGCCTTTATCCTCATCGGTCAGCACATACAAATAACCATCCGGCCCCTGGCGCACGTCACGGATTCGCTGATTCAGTTCGCCCAGCAGACGTTCCTCGTGCACAACCTTGTCGCCATCGAACTGCAAACGGATCAGTTCCTGCGTCACCAGCGCACCGATAAACGCATTGTGCTGCCACGCTTTGAAGCGGTCGCCATCGTAGAACGTCATGCCGGTGACGCCCGGCGATTTCTCCCAGACATGGTGCGGCGCCACCGTGCCTTCGGCGTTTTTGCCCTGAGCTTCGGGAATGGGTTGCATCGAGTAATTGATGCCGTGGGTTGCCAGCGGCCAGCCATAGTTCTTGCCGCGCTCGATGATATTCACCTCGTCGCCACCACGCGGGCCGTGTTCGTTTTCCCATAGCGTACCGGTCCAGGGATTGAGCGCGGCGCCCTGCGGATTGCGCAGGCCATAGGCCCAGATTTCCGGGCGTACGCCGGATTGGCCGACGAAGGGATTGTCGTCCGGCACTTTGCCGTCCGGGTACAGACGCACGACCTTGCCTTGCAGCTTGTCGAGATCCTGCGCGGTTGGCCGGTCGTTGTTTTCGCCCAGGGTGATGAACAGATAACCGTCGCGGTCGAACACCAGCCGCGAGCCGAAATGATTGCCGACCGAGAGCTTCGGTTCCTGACGGAAGATCACTTTGAAATCCTTCAAGGTCTTCAAGTCATCGGAAAGCCGCCCGCGCCCAACCGCCGTCCCGGCCTTGTTGCCGGCACCACCGCCTTCGGCATACGACAGGTACACCAGCCGATCCTGCTTGAAGTCCGGCGACAGCACCACGTCCAGCAAACCGCCCTGCCCCTTGGCCCAGACCTGCGGCACGCCAGAGACAGGCGCTGACAGTTTGCCGTCGTTACCGACTACACGCAGATTGCCCGGCCGCTCGGTCACCAGCATGCCTTGGCGGTCCGGCAGAAACGCCAATGCCCACGGGTGCTCAAGGCCTGCAGCAACGGTGGTGACTTCGAGGGTGCCCTGCTCGCTTTGCAGCTCTTTGGGCGCAGCGGCGAAGGACGGCGCGCTGATGAGCGCGCTGGCACACAGTGTGGCTAAAAGGGTTTTACGCAACATGCACGATTCCTTTTGTTCGTTTCAAGGGCCGGCAGAACCCGGTTCTGCCGCTCAACGGTTGCTGTCTCCGCTGCGCGGAGGCGGGTTGGGGATGAAGGTTGGAGGTTTGCCCGGCACCGAGCGAATCGGCTGGCCGTTGCCAATGCCACGGTTCTCGACGGTGGGCTGACGGGGCGTCGGAACGGTGTTGGGACCGCGAATGGGCGGTGTACTCGGCTGGGTGCCTTGCATGCTGTTGGGATTGGCCCGGCGAATCGGGCTGTTGTACGGATTGTTGCTGTTGCCGGTCGGACTCTGCGCCAGCAACAGGTCAGCCTGAACCAGACCGCCGCTGAGCAGCAGGGCGAAGATGCCAAGCATGATTCGCTTCATGACGCAGCCTCTCGATGAGCAAGGAATAGAGCCTTCGAGTCCACGCTACGCTGCGGGTTCGGATTTGTTAACCCACACGCCTTAAACAACATGTAACACGACTTGACCAAGTGACAGCCGGCCCACGCATTCCGGGGAAACTTTCCGCCCGGCGCACAGGTCATCCGATCATCACTCGGAGAACTGGCTATGGCTCGAGCAATCTGGAAAGGCGCGATCAGTTTCGGCCTGGTGCACATCCCTGTCGCGCTGGTCTCGGCAACCTCGTCGCAGGGCGTGGACTTCGATTGGCTCGACAGCCGCAGCATGGAGCCAGTGGGCTATAAACGGGTAAACAAGGTCACCGGCAAGGAAGTCACCAAAGAACACATCGTCAAAGGTGTGGCCTATGAAAAAGGCCGCTATGTGGTGCTCAGCGAAGAAGAAATCCGCTCCGCGCACCCGGTGTCGACGCAAACCATCGACATCTTCTCCTTCGTCGACGCCGAACAGATTCCCCTGCAAAACATCGACACGCCGTACTACCTGGCACCCGACAAGCGCGGCGGCAAGGTCTACGCACTGCTGCGCGAGACCCTGAGCAAAACCAACAAAGTCGCCCTCTCCCGCGTGGTCTTGCATACACGGCAGTACCTAGCCGCGCTGATGCCGGTCGAGGATGCGCTGGTGCTGGTGAAACTGCGCTGGCCTCAGGAAGTGCGCAGTCTCGATGAACTGGCACTGGGCAGCGAAGTGACCAAACCGCAGTTGGCCAAGGGCGAACTGGACATGGCCAAACGCCTGGTGGTAGACATGAGCGGCGACTGGAGCCCCGACGACTACAAGGACGAGTTCGAAGACAAGATCATGGCGCTGGTCGAGAAGAAAGCCCATGAAGGCAAGATCGAAGATGTTGAAACAGTGGGCGGCGAAGAAGAACGTAAAACCGCTGACGTTATCGATTTGACCGAACTGCTAAAACGCAGCCTGGGCGGCAAGGCACCGGCCAAGTCCAAGGCAAAACCGGCGGCCAAGGCACCGGCGAAGCGGACGAAGAAGGCGTCTGGGTGAGCAATAGCCAGCGAAATGAGGGCTGAAAATCAAAAGCCCCTCACCCTAGCCCTCTCCCAGAGGGAGAGGGAACTGACCGAGGTGAATGCGAGAGGTACGCTGACTTCGGATACCGAGTCGAACACAAACGTCAAAGCCAACCCAAATCGGCTCCCTCTCCCTCGGGAGAGGGCTGGGGTGAGGGGCGAATCCACCACAAATCCCAAGCCAACCACCCGCTTTTAACCACTCAACAATGAGCGTTAGCTCGCGTGCTCTTGATCTTGCCTAACCAGCGACATCGGAAGGCTGAGTGGAGGGATTGATCCGGGCGTGGGAGCGCAGCGACCGTCTGGCGCAGCCAGACACAGCGCAAGGAGGTGCAGCGCAGCAAACCGTAGCCGCTGCGCCCGGATCGATCCCGCAGCGAAGGGACCCGAGCTTGCGAGGGCCGAACGCAGGAGCAAGCCTTTTGGGTTACCTTTTTGGCGTTTGAAAAAGGTGACCCGCCGTAAGGGCGGAACCGTAAGTAGCCGTTACCGCAGCAACGGATATGCACCCAAAACCAAAAAACTCAGCGCTTGAAAAAAGCCTTCGCGAGCAGGCTCGCTCCCACAGTGGTTACGCAAACACATGAACCCACTGCGCAAGCCACGAACAAAAATCAGATCAGAATAAAGATCGCCAACAATCCGGCAAAAATCGCCCACTTCTCCAGGTAATAACGCGTACGGTTACGCTTCTTCAACTCCTTGCCCCGCAACCGAATCTTGTAGATCCGCGCAAACAAACGGTTAATGCCACCCGTACGATCGCCGGCATCGTTCGGCGCACCCGCCGCCGACATCACCGTACGGCTGAACCAGCTATTGAATGCCGCCGCCCAGCGATACTTCATCGGCCGCTCAATGTCACAGAACAGAATGATGCGGTTCTTGTCGGTAGTGTTTTCAGCGTAATGAATAAACGTCTCGTCGAACATCACCGCCTCACCATCGCGCCAGTGATAGCTCTCACCGTCGACGTTGATGTAGCAACCGGCATCGTTCGGCGTGTCCAGCCCCAAGTGATAACGATAGGAACCGGCATACGGATCGCGATGACGCACCAGCTTCGAACCCGGTGGCAGTTCGGCAAACATCGCCGCCTTGATCGAACCGATGCTCTGCACCAGTTCAGTGGTGCGCGGGCAGAGTTTCATCGCCGAAGGATGACTCTCGCCATACCACTTCAGATAGAAACGCTTCCAGCCGCTCTTGAAGAACGAGTTGAAACCGACATCGTCATACTGGTTCGAGCGCTTGATCTCACCGGCACGCAACAGATTCTGGCCTTCTTCGCGGATCTCCTCCCAGTGCGCCTGCAAGGGACTCAGATCGGGAAACTCGCTCGGGTCGAGATAAGGCTGGTTCGGCTTTTTCGAAAACAGATAGAGGAAGCAATTGATCGGCGCGAGAAACGTCGAGTGGTCGCTCAGTTGTCGACCGAGCTTGTGCCGCACACGCCCGCGCAGGTGAACGTAGGCAATCGAAACGACATAGATAGCTGCAATGATGAGTTTCACGGAAATCGTCACACGTCAGAAGTGAACAAACTGCGCGCCGGGTGGCCGAAGGCCCTGCGTCTTGTGCAGCGGTCTGAATACAAAGTGGCACGTCCTTGAGCCCACGCCGCCATCCGGCGTCGGTGAAAGGTGGCATTTTAGCCACAGTTTGTAACCGACTGTGAACCTTCATCTGTGAAAAACTGTCATGCGCAGCATTAAACGCCGATAGCGCCGACATCGCGCCACCTTGGAAAGTTTGCAGAGTGGACGACTGCCGACGTTCTGCAGGCAATCAACAGTTTCCCGGCGGGATGCCGTCTTTATTGAAGTCTTTCAAGCGCTCGCGCTCCTGCTCAGTGGAATGCGCTGGCGCGGTGTCGTTCGGTTGGTTGTTTGGTTGATCGCCGGGTTGATCTTGCTTTTCTTCGGTCATGATGATGCTCCCCTTGGTAGCTACGCATACCGCGCTCGGCGGTTGCTCCAGCTGTCGCTCTTCGTGCCCACTCGGAAACTGCAGCGACGAGATTTTCAGGCAATCGCGCTGCTCGCGCGCAAGGCTCTCGAGGGTAAATGCCCGGGCTTGATCGGCAGCGTTTTTCAAGAGTTGCCAGTCGTCCCGCGTGATCCATTCGTGAAGCAGCAATTCGTCGGCGCGCTGGATCAGCGTGTGGTGATAATGCTCGGGAAAATCCAGACGATAAGCGTCGTCCTCCAGCAACAGACGCCACGCTTTCAGTTCCATTTCAAGATCGGTCTCACTCACGATGGTGCCCTCCTCAAGTCGGTGGTTTACCTCGCGCAACTCAGTTGCCTTGACGGCGATCATGCGCACATTCCGTTGGGTCGGCGAATGGCGTTTTACAGTGCAACGGCCGTATGAAAAGGCTTGCGGTCTCATGGAGATGACAAGGCGACCAGGGAAAACCTCGATTTTCTTGCGCCGAAACCCGATGAGCGGTGAGGCGTCCGGTTCAGACTTCAACCGCAGCACGGCTGGCAGCGTCGGTACAACGCTCAACGATCATGCAGCACCGGACATGCTGGCCGAAGCATGGCGATGGCAATGCAGTCAGCTTGAAACCGAGTGGTTCAGAGAAGCCAAGTGAATCCTGCCGCACCCGCCAAAGCAGATCACAGCAATGTGCGTTGGCTGGTCGCGCTGCCATACAACTGCCTTCTCAGTTATGCGACAATGCGCGCAATGTCCAACATATGACCCCCGCATGCATCGCTCAGCAGCCTGGCCACACCGGCCAATGGTTGCTGGCGAAGCATGCGCGTTGGCGCAACTCAAGCTCGGACCGGGCGGAGCCGGCAAAGCTCCAGGTTGGTATCAAGTCGGTATCAGGCACACAAGACCCGCTCCAAACCATTGATAGGTAAGGTAATTGATCTCCACAGCTAACATCACGATGCAGTTCGGCGCCAAGCCGCTCTTCGAAAACGTTTCGGTCAAATTCGGCGCGGGCAATCGCTACGGTCTGATTGGCGCCAACGGTTGCGGCAAGTCGACCTTCATGAAAATCCTTGGCGGCGACCTCGACCCGTCCGGCGGCCAGGTCATGCTCGAGCCGAACGTGCGTCTGGGCAAGCTGCGCCAGGATCAGTTCGCTTACGAAGAATTCAGCGTGATCGACACCGTGATCATGGGTCACGAAGAATTGTGGAAGGTCAAGGCCGAGCGCGACCGCATCTATTCGATGGCGGAAATGACCGAAGAAGACGGCATGGCCGTCGCCGAGCTGGAAACCGAGTTCGCCGAGATGGACGGCTACACCGCCGAATCCCGTGCCGGTGAACTGCTGCTGGGGCTGGGCATTCCGCTGGAACAGCATTTCGGTCCGATGAGCGAAGTTTCGCCAGGCTGGAAACTGCGTGTATTGCTGGCGCAGGCGCTGTTCTCCGATCCGGAAGTGCTGTTGCTCGACGAACCGACCAACCACTTGGACATCAACACCATTCGCTGGCTGGAAAACATCCTGACCCAGCGTAACAGCCTGATGATCATCATCTCCCACGACCGGCACTTCCTGAACAGCGTGTGCACGCACATGGCTGACCTGGATTACGGCGAGCTGCGCCTGTTCCCGGGCAACTACGACGAGTACATGACCGTGGCGACCCAGTCCCGCGAGCAACTGCTGTCGGACAACGCCAAGAAGAAAGCGCAGATTTCCGAACTGCAATCGTTCGTCAGCCGCTTCTCGGCCAACGCCTCGAAAGCCAAGCAGGCCACCTCCCGCGCCAAGGCGATCGACAAGATCCAGCTGGCCGAGGTCAAGCCTTCGAGCCGCGTCAGCCCGTTCATTCGTTTCGAACAGAACAAGAAGCTGCACCGTCAGGCGGTCATGGTCGAGAAAATGGCCAAGGGTTTCGACGGCAAGCCGCTGTTCAAGGATTTCAGCTTCCAGGTTGAAGCCGGCGAGCGCGTGGCGATCATCGGCCCGAACGGTATCGGTAAAACCACCCTGCTGCGCACCTTGGTCAACGAGCTGACCCCGGATGCCGGTACCGTCAAGTGGACCGACGCTGCTGAATTGGGCTACTACGCTCAGGACCACGCACACGATTTCGAAGACGACGTCACCCTGTTCGACTGGATGGGCCAGTGGACCCAGGGCGAGCAGATGATTCGCGGTACTTTGGGCCGGATGCTGTTCTCCAACGACGAGATCCTCAAGTCGGTCAAGGTCATCTCCGGTGGTGAGCAAGGCCGCATGCTGTTCGGCAAGCTGATCCTGCAAAAGCCGAACGTGCTGATCATGGACGAACCGACCAACCACCTGGACATGGAATCGATCGAAGCGCTGAACCTGGCGCTGGAAAACTACCCGGGCACGCTGATCTTCGTCAGCCACGACCGCGAGTTCGTATCCTCGCTGGCCACACGCATCATCGAGCTGAGCCCGGATGGCGTGACCGACTTCAGCGGCACTTACGATGATTACCTGCGTAGCCAAGGCGTCGTTTTTTAAACGCAGCTGTGAGTTATTAGCTGCAAGCTGCAAGTTAAAAGCCCTGTCCTTGGTGACGGGGCTTTTTGCATTTTGAGCGCAGTGATTTGTTGGTGCGGCGACCTTCGCGAGCAGGCTCGCTCCCACATTTGGAATGCGCTTTACCTGCCATGATCGTTCCCACGCTCCGCGTGGGAATGCAGCCCGGGACGCGCCGCGTCCCAAAGCAGACGCAGAGCGTCCATGGCGGCGTTACCACGCGGAGCGTGGGAACGATCAGACCGCACGCAGAACCATCTGGGAGCGAGCCTGCTCGCGAAGGCGGCCTCAGCATCACCGCACTCATCGGTGAAGTCGTTAGCCTGCTTTCTTTTCATCCATGCCCGCGCCATGATGACCGCAACGCTCCCACCGCCGCCCGCGATCGAGTTCTCATGTCTGCACAGCCTCAACCCCCGCAAAGCTCTCTGGCGATCACGCTGAAGATCGTCTCCATCGTCTTCTATACCTTCATTGCGTTCCTCTGCATCGGCCTGCCGATCGCGGTGTTGCCCGGTTACGTGCACGAGCAACTGGGTTTCAGTGCGGTGATTGCCGGGCTGGTGATTGGTTCGCAGTACCTGGCCACCCTGCTCAGCCGGCCGATGGCCGGGCGCATGTCGGACACCCTCGGAACCAAGCGGGCGATCATTTACGGTTTGTGGGGGATTGTCCTGAGTGGTGTGCTGACGCTGCTTTCGACGTTACTGCAGGACTTTGCCCTGACCAGCCTGATCATTCTGATTATCGGCCGCTTACTGCTGGGCGTGGCGCAAGGGTTGATCGGCGTGGGCACGATCAGTTGGTGCATGGGCGCGGTCGGCGTCGAACACACGGCCAAATCCATTGGCTGGAACGGCATTGCATCGTACGGCGCCATCGCTATCGGCGCGCCGCTGGGTGTGGTGATGGTCGCCGATTATGGCTTTACCAGCCTCGGCATTGCCCTGGCTGCGCTGGCGGCCGGTGCGCTGCTGTTGATTCGCAACAAACCCTCGGTGCCGGTGATCCGCGGTGAACGCCTGCCGTTCTGGGCGGTGTTCGGGCGCATAGCCCCGTACGGCATGAGCCTGACCCTGGCCTCGATCGGTTACGGCACGCTGACCACCTTCATCACCCTTTATTACCTGGACCGCGGCTGGACCGGCGCGGCGTACTGCCTGACGGTGTTCGGCGTGTGTTTCATCCTGTCGCGGCTGCTGTTCATTTCGGCGATTGCGCGTTTTGGCGGGTTCACTTCGGCCATCGCCTGCATGGGCATCGAAACCCTGGGCCTGGTTTTGCTGTGGCTGGCGCCGTCCACCGCGTTCGCTCTGGTCGGCGCCGGGCTGGCGGGGTTTGGCCTGTCGCTGGTTTACCCGGCCCTGGGCGTCGAGGCGATCAAGCAAGTCCCTAGTTCCAGCCGTGGATCAGGGCTGGGGGCGTATGCGGTGTTTTTCGATCTGGCGCTGGCGATTTCCGGGCCGTTGATGGGCGCGGTGGCGTTGAATCTGGGCTATGGGTGGATATTCTTCAGTGCGGCGATGTTGTCGGTGATCGGCCTGGGGCTGACGTTGCTGCTCAAGCGCCGGACCACCACCTGAACCTGCACACCGCCCATGTGGGAGCGAGCCTGCTCGCGAATGCGTAGTGTCAGTCGACATTTCATTTCCTGGTACACCGCCTTCGCGAGCAGGCTCGCTCCCACAGTAGTCCACATTGTGTGTTGGGTCGGGTTTATTGATCTGCCGTCTGCATTCCCGCCCGCGTAGGCTTGCCCAGCGCATGGGAGAAGAACCGGCCGGCCTCGGAGATCAGGTTGCGGTGAATGTCCTCGCGGTCGACGCCATCAGCATCGGTGCACAGCGCCGGCATCGCACGGATCTGCTCTTCATTGCACGGCGCCAGGAACACGAAATGCCCTGCCCCGGCGAGTAATTTGAAATCCGGCGCGGTCGGCAGTTTGCGCGCCAGTGCGGCGGCGTTCTTGTCGAAGGCCACCAGTTTGTCGCCATCGCCGCTATAAAGCAGCACCGGCACGTGCACATCGGCCAGGGTGTGCCGGCCGAACTTCAGGCTCAGCGGCGCCATCAGCAGCAAGGCGTGGACGCGCGGATCGGGCACCGGTTGCAGATCATCGCGATCGACGATCAATTCACCCTGAGTGTTGCAGGCGTCATGGTCATCGGGGCGCTCCTGGCAATAGCGCCGCAGGCGATCCAGATCCGGCTGCGCGCCGGAGAGGATCAACGCGGTCTCGCCGCCCGCCGAATAACCGATCACGCCGACCTGCTCAGCATTCACATAAGGCGCAAGCATGCCGTCGCCGAGTGTCGCGGTGATCGCTTGGGAAATCTGGATCGGCCGCCCGTAGAGATTGCTCAGGGTACCCAATCGACTGTGATCCTTAGAGTTGTCACCCGGGTGAATCACCGCGACCACCACAAAGCCTTTGCGCGCCAGCGAAGTCGCGAGATCGTGCAAGGCCAGCGGCGTGCCGGTGTTGCCGTGAGAGAGCATGAGCATGGGAAAACGGCCGATGGCGACTTTAGTGTCTTCACCCGCCTCGACCGAATAGCCCTCGAGCAGGCTCTGGTGTTCGCGCTCGCTGGACGGGTAGAACGCGATCGCGCGCATCGGTTGCAGATCGAGCGGGTCGAGAAAGGTCATTTCGTGGTACCCGACGCTCCACACCGGATGTCGTCCGGGCGCAGCCTGCACTGAATCGAGGCTGACCAGCAGGCCTATCAGTAACACTGCACAAAGACGCACCATGGATGCCCCACCCTGTTTTGACTGAATCCTTTTATTCGCTGCCTGCGTGGATCGGCGCGCGAACGCTGAGCGTTCAACTGCATAACCCGGGCCAGATTATGTAATAACCAGAAACAAAAAACTCCGTATTCGCCCCTTGCGGAACCAGAATACAGAGTTTTTTGAGTGGTGCCTGAACCTCAGCTGTTCTTTACGCAAGCCTTACGCGGCGGCGAACAGCTGCTCACTGATCTTCGCTTGGGCAGCGGTCATCGCGTTGTTGCGAACTTCTTCACCGTAAGCCAGACCTTCAGCGCGAACGATCTCGATGTCGGTGATGCCGAGGAAGCCCAAGACCAGCTTCAGATATTCTTCGTGAGCGATGCCGCTGGCCTGACCGGCATGAATGCCGCCGGAGGTGGACACGATCACTACTTTCTTGCCGCCGCACAGGCCTTCAGGGCCGGCTTCGGTGTAACGGAACGTCTGGCCGGCGACGGCAACGCGGTCGATCCATGCCTTGAGTTGGGTGGGTACGGTGAAGTTGTACATCGGCGCGGCGATCACTACGGCGTCGGCAGCGATGAACTCGGCCAGGGTGCTGGCGCTCAGTTCGGCTTCGTGCTGTTGTGCGGCGTCGCGCAGTTCAGCGGTGGTGCCAGCGGCGACCAAAGTAGTCGCGGAAAAGTGGCTGATCGCGTCAGCCGCCAGATCACGGTAAGTCACCACGGCGCTCGGCTCAGTGGCCTGCCAGGCTTTGACGACCTGGCTGCTCAGCTGACGGGATGCCGAGTTGTCGCCCAGAATGCTCGAATCGATGTGCAGCAGTTTCATGTGGATGCTCCTTAAGTGATCGTCGGTGGCGACGCAATGGAGACAATCCTACGCAAGAAACCAATGGATGATTAGCCGCCTGCAATGCGATAGTTTGTCCTATTGATAGAACAGTCGGATGATTTGCATGCAAGACCTCAACGATCTCTACTATTTCGCTAAAGTCGTCGAGGCCGGCGGATTCGCCGCCGCCGGGCGTTTGTTGGGTATTCCCAAGTCGCGGCTGTCGCGGCGCATCGCCGAACTTGAAGAACGCCTCGGCGCGCGGCTGCTGCAACGCACTACGCGCCAGCTCAATCTGACGGCGGTTGGCGAGCGCTACTTGCGCCATTGTCAGGCGATGCTGCTAGAAGCGGAAATGGCTGATGAGGCGGTGGCGAGCATGTCCAGCGAGCCGCGCGGGCGCTTGCGGGTGTCTTGCCCGACCGGACTGGCGCGGGAAATGCTGCCGTGGGTGATCAGCGAATTCCTCGGCAAATTTCCCCAGGTGCAATTGGAAGTCGTCCTGCTCAATCGCCGCGTCGATCTGGTTGGCGAAGGTTTCGATGTGGCATTGCGCGTGCGCGAGCATGGCGATGAGGATCCACTGCTGGTGACTCGGCGTTTGCGGCAGGCGCAAATGGTCGTGGTCGGCAGCCCGGCATTCATCGCGGGACACTCGGTCAATCATCCAGAGGACCTGAAAAACCTCCCGGTGCTCGGGGCGCTTGAGGCTGATCGGCTGGTCCATGTGCGCTTGCTCGATGCTCAGGGCAAGAGTTTCGAACTGAACATGGAAGCGCGTCTGGGCATCGATGACTTTATTGTGCGCAAGGCCTGTGTGCTGGCCGGCCAGGGTTTCACCTTGCTGCCGATGATGTATTGCGATGAAGAACTGCGTAACGGCACGCTGGTGCAGATGCTGCCGGAGTGGTCACTGCCCGGTGGTTGGCTGCAAGCGGTGTATCCACATCGACGCGGGGTGATGCCGGCGGTGCGTGCGTGGATCGATCATCTGGTCGAATCGTTCAATGCCTGTGGGGAGCGACCGTTATGAGCAAGGGAAAAATGAACGAAGCCCAAGTGGCGGCGTTCTGCCTGGCATTGCCGGGCGCTCGGGAAGATTACAAGTGGGGCGGCGTGCGGGTGTTTTCGATTGCCGGCAACAAGATGTTTGCCTTGCAAGGACTGCGCGGCGACTCGCTGGCCTTCAAAGTCGACAAGGATCTGTTTCTCGGCCATTGCGACCGCCCGGGGATTCACCCGGCGCCGTATCTGGCACGAGCGCAGTGGATCATCATGCACCCGCCCTACCCGCTGGGCGCCGAGGAGTTGCAGGGGCTGTTGCAGCGTTCGCATCAGTTGGTGGTGGGCAAGTTGCCGAAGAAAACCCAAATCGGTCTTATGCTGTAACCCCCAATCCCCCTGTGGGAGCGAGCCTGCTCGCGAAAGCGGAATTTCATTCAACGATGATGTTGTCTGACACGGCCCCTTCGCGAGCAGGCTCGCTCCCACAGGTTTTTTTGCAGTTCTTTAGAATAGGGTCAGCAGATTCGAGCCGAGGAACAGCTGGTCGATCCAGAACACCTGATGCAGCGCGACGATCACCCAGAAAAGAACCTGAAACGACACCTTGCGCGTCTTGTGCCGGAACACTTGCTGGGCGATCAGTGCGCCCGGCCAGCCGCCGGCCAGTTCCACGGCGTGAAGGATGTTTTCCGGGGTGCGCCAGGCATCGGTGCGGGCCTTGCGCTTGTCGGCCCAGTACATGAAGAACGCCAGCACACTGACAATCCCGTACGCCGCCAGCGGCACCAGGGAAATCTCGCGCAGCCACATCGACACGGAGCCGAACAGCGGCAGCGCGCACACCACCAGTAGCACCAGCAGTTTGAGTCTCAGATGCTGGATCGCGCCGCCCGAAGACCGACCTTCGGTGCGGCGTGCGCGGGAATCGTTCATGGTTTGGCCGCCGCCCAGTCGACCCAGCCGAACTGCCAGGTCGCCAGAATCACCAGGCCGAACACGATCCGGTACCAGGCGAACGCCGCGTAACTGTGGCTGGCAATGAACTTGAGCAGGCCGCGCACGGCGATCATGGCGAAAATGAACGCCGTGACGAAACCGATGGCGAACACCGGAAAATCCGCTGGCACGAACAAATGGCGATATTTATAGCCCGAGTAGACTGCTGCGCCGACCATGGTTGGCATCGCCAGAAAGAACGAAAATTCAGTGGCGGTTTTGCGCGACAGTCCGAACAACAAGCCGCCAATGATCGTCGAGCCGGAGCGTGAGGTGCCGGGAATCATCGCCAGGCATTGGGCAAAACCGACTTTCAGCGCGTCCTTCCAGGTAATCTCGTCAACGGTTTCGGCGTGCACTTCGTGCTGACGCTTCTCCGCCCACAACATGATCACCCCGCCAACCACCAGCGCGGCCGCGACCGTGATCGGGTTGAACAGGTATTCGTGGATCAGGTCGGCAAAAATCACCCCCAACACCACCGCCGGCAAAAACGCGATCAGCAGGTTGGCGGTGAAGCGCCGTGCGCTGGGCTGGGTCGGCAAGCCGATGACCACATCGAGGATCTTGCGGCGAAACTCCCAGACCACCGCGAGAATCGCGCCGAGCTGAATAATGATATTGAACGCCATGGCTCGTTCGCCGCCGAAATCGAGCAAGTCGGCAACGATGATCTGGTGTCCGGTACTGGAAATGGGCAAAAACTCCGTCAGCCCTTCTACAACTCCTAGTATCAGTGCCTGCAAGGCCGTCCAAAGATCCATCAAACCCCCAAAGAGCGATGCGCAGCGGCATGCCCCGATAGTATTTTTTTACGTTCACTGCGATCAGCGTAGCTGCTTATGGCTGTACCGATTCCGCGCGCACAGAATCCACACGAAACGGTAAAAATTCCGTGAAATTTCAAAATGGATTCAGGTTTTCACGCGCGGGGCCGAAATCCTAACAGACAAGCCCCAATAGCGCTGCCGCGTTATACGACTTGGGTCGCGTATGCCTGTCCACGCAATCATGGTTGGATGCTGGCGATCGATCATTACAAGAACAAGAATCCGGAGTGACAGCGTTATGAACAGCTTGCGCAGTGTGTCGATCAGCCGACGCTTGTGGCTCATCTTGATTGTGGCGGTGGTGATGTTGCTGACCTTGGGCGTGCTGATGCTCAAGCAGATCCATGACGACCTCTACCACGCCAAGGCCCAGAAAACCCAGCATGTAGTGCAGACCGCCAGCGGCCTGCTGACCTATTACCATGGCCTGCAAACCGCCGGCACCTTGACCAGGGAAGCGGCGCAGCAACAGGCGCTGACGGCGATTCGCGGCTTGCGCTACGACCAGAGCGATTACTTCTGGATCAACGACCTCACGCCCGTGATGGTCATGCACCCGACCAATCCCAAGCTCGAAGGCCAGAACCTCTCGGCGATCCGCGACCCGGACGGTTTTGCGGTGTTCAACGAGATGGTCGCTATCGCCAAGGCCAAAGGCGCTGGCATGGTCAACTATCGCTGGCCGAAACCCGGCGCCACCGACCCGGTGGCGAAGACCTCCTACGTCAAACTGTTCGAACCGTGGGGCTGGGTGATCGGCTCCGGCGTGTACGTCGATGACGTGCAGGCCGAATTCCAGGGGCAAATGATCAAGGCCTCGGCGATCGGCCTGGCCATCGCCCTGATCATGGCGCTGCTGGTGATCCTGATCGCGCGCAGCATCGTCCGGCCGTTGCAGGAAACCGTCAACGCCATGGCCAACATCGCCAGCGGCGAAAGCGACCTGACCCGCAGCCTCGATACCCACGGCAAAGACGAAGTCACCGAACTGGCCCACCACTTCAACGCGTTCACCGCCAAGTTACGCCGGGTGATCGGCGACTTGCAGGTCTCGGCCAGTGCCCTCGGCCAATCTTCCAGCGAGCTGGGCAACGACGCGTCGCAGGCGCAGCAACGCAGTCAGCAGCAGTCGCAGCAGATGGAACTGGTGGCCACGGCGATCAACGAAGTGACGTATGGCGTGCAGGACGTGGCGAAAAACGCCGAACATGCCGCCGCCGAGATGCGTGATGCCGAAGCGCAGGCGCAGCAGGGCCAGATCAACATCGACGGCAGCCTGCAACAGATCGACAAGCTGTCCGGCACCATCGATCAAGCGGTGGAAGTGATTCGCACACTGGCCGCGGAAAGCACGCAGATTGGCAGCGTGCTGGAAGTGATTCGCTCGATTGCCGAACAAACCAACCTGCTCGCGCTCAACGCCGCCATCGAAGCCGCGCGCGCCGGCGAGCAAGGGCGCGGGTTTGCCGTGGTCGCGGACGAAGTGCGTTTGTTGGCGCAGCGTACGCAGAAGTCGACGGCGGAAATCCAGTCGATGATCGAGCGCTTGCAGAATCATTCCGAAGCAGCCGTGAAGGTGATCGGCGACAGCAGCAAGGCCTCGCAACTGACCATCGAACAGGCGGGGCTTGCCGGCGCCAGCCTCAACGCGATCGGCCAGGCCCTGCGCAATCTCAACGGCCTGAACGCCTCGATTGCCAGCGCGACGTTGCAGCAGGCGCATGTGGTTGAAGACATCAACCAGAACGTGACGCAGGCGGCGGGGCTTTCGCACAGCACGGCGTTGGCGGCGGAGCAGTCGAGTGCGGCGAGTTTGCGGCTTGGGCAGTTGAGTGAGCAGCTCAACGGGTTGCTGCGCCAGTTTCGCGTCTGACCCATAACCTGTGGGAGCGAGCCTGCTCGCGAAGACGTAGGGCCAGTCAAAGAAGATGTCGACTGGACTGGCCCTTTCGCGAGCAGGCTCGCTCCCACAGGGTACTTCTGTGTTTTGGCGAATGCAGTACAATCCGCCCCCTCTTCAACTCCCCCAAGGATCCTCAATGTCCGGGCTCGAACTGTTTGCCGCCGCCCTCGGTGTGATCGCCGTCTGGCTGACGGTCAAACAGAATCCATGGTGCTGGCCGATCGGGCTGGTCATGGTGTTGCTCTACAGCTGGATCTTCTTTGAAGTGAAGCTGTATTCGGACATGTTGCTGCAAGTGATCTACGCCGCGCTGCAACTCTACGGCTGGTGGCAATGGACCCGCGCCGGGACGATGCACGACGGGCGTGCGGTGACCCGGCTGGATGCTCGCGCCGTCGCCCTTGGCCTTGGCGTCGGCGCGCTCGGCAGTGTGCTGCTCGGCGCGGCCATGGCGCACTGGACCGACGCTGCGCAACCGTGGCTCGATGCGGCGCTTACCGGTTTCAGCCTGGTCGCGCAGTTATGGATGGCGCAGAAGCGTCTGCAATGCTGGGCGCTGTGGTTTGTGCTGGATGTGATCTTCGTCGGCTTGTTCCTCTATAAAGGGCTTTATCTCACCGCTGCGTTGTATGGGCTGTTTACCTTGCTGGCCGTGCTGGGCTATCGCGAATGGCGCGCCGACCCGGCGCTGCGCACATGAAGGTGGTGGTGCTGACCGGCCCGGAATCCAGCGGCAAGAGCTGGCTGGCGGCCGGCCTGCAACAGCGCTTTGGCGGCGTGCGCGTGGATGAATACGTGCGCCGCTTTATCGAGCTCAATCCTCGCGACACTTGCCTGGCGGATATTCCCGAGATCGCTCGCGGCCAGTTGCAATGGGAGGACGACGCGCGGGCGCAGCGGCCTGCGCTGCTGATTCTCGACACCCACCTGCTGAGCAACATGCTCTGGAGCCAGACGCTATTCGGTGCGTGCCCGGCGTGGCTGGAACAGGAGTTGCTGACGCGGCATTACGACCTGCATCTGCTGCTATCGCCGGAACAGGTCGACTGGACCGACGACGGTCAGCGCTGCCAGCCGGATCTTGCCGAGCGGCAGGCGTTTTATCAGGCGACTCGACAGTGGCTCGAGGACCATCAACAACCGCTGCAAATCATTGCCGGCAGCTGGGCCGAGCGTCAGGTGCAGGCTTTCGCTGCCGTTGAGCGTTTGCTGGCTGAAAGCCCCGAACACGGGCCAAATGTCCATTCCTGAAACACCCTCCCTCCCGAAGAAGGCCGACTTCAACACGATTCACAGCTTTGTCATGCCGGTTGTTTCAAACCTGAAACAACACCGCACCCAGCCTTGATCCAGAGCGTCGCTCAGCCAGTCGACAGCTCAGCGCGCGCCTGCCTGTTTCAAGGTTGAAACAGATCCCGCACAACGCTGACGAATATTTAACTAACACTCTGAAATCAAAGCACATTTCAAAAGCGGCACAGCTTTCGCTCTCTCCTTCACAACGCTGACCAAGGGCAGCCTGTTGAAGAAGGAATTGCAGCCGTGGGGACTTTCAAAATTGGATTGACCTGTCTTGTGCTGATCGGATCGGCAGCCAGCGCGATGATCAGCCTCAGCGTGCAGGCCCAAGGCAATGGCGTGATCGTCCTTCAGCGCGACGTTCAGCCGATCCCGATCGGGCGCAATGGCGGCAAAGACCCCTACCCGACTACCGTCAACGCCAACCCTTCGGCACGCATCAATCAGACCGTCAACAGCACTGAGCTCAGCGACGGCGATTTCGCCAGTGTCGCCAGCGGTTCTTCGATACGCGGCAACATCACCACACCCAATTCGAACCTGCCCGGCATGAACACCCTGACCAACCAGAACGGTCTGCCCGGCATGCGCGTGGGCAGCGGCGGCGGTGCCGGTGGCTCGATTTCCAACACCGTCAACCGTGCCATGAGCACCGGTCTGGCGCCTCTGACCCGCATGGCCGGAGGCCAATGAAATGAATCGCACCCTGCTGCTCCTCGCCCTCCTCGGCTGCACCAGCGCCATGGCTGATTCGAACACGGTCAACCGCGCCAACCTTCAGGATTCCGGCGCGCAATACCGCGGCAACTTCAACGTCAACCAGGCCGCCGGTGACCAGATGCAGCAAGCCAACACCAAGGCGATCGCCATCGGCACCGAATCCCGCGCGACCACCCAGGTCATGCAGAAAATCGACACCCCCGCCAGCCGCGCCATCGACGCGAGCGCCAACATCGGCGGCACCGCTTTCAGCAATGGCAACGGCATCCTCGGTGTAAACCAGGGTGCCGGCGCCAACAATCAAATGGCCAACGTCACGCGGATCAGCATCAGTGCTGCCCCGCAGAGCGTTGACGACAGCGCCCTTTCGCAACAGAACGTGGCGTTTTTACCGAGCTCAGGAGCAACTGGTACCTCACCCGGCAGTCGCCAGGTCACGACGAGTGATCAGGCCTTCACCGGCAGCCGCGGGGTTATCCAGGTGAACCAGAGTGCCGGGGTGGGGAACCGAATGGCCAACACCCTGAGCATCCGGGTCGCAGACTGACCCATACAAAGTGCAAGTGGAAAAGTAACAACACTTAACCCAACTAATAAGCACGATGGAGAAACACCATGAAACCTACAATGGCTCTCAAACCACTGGTTTTCGCACTCGCAGCAGTGATGGCAATCGCAGCACAGGCAGGCGGCCGTGATGACAACAACGGTCATGGTAACGGGCATGGCAATGGACACGGCAACGGTCACGGCCAGCCACAGGGTCCAAATCTTGAACAACTGCTGCAAATCACCGCCGGCGCCGGCGCCGCTGTACTCGACGCGCAAAACAGCGACGGCAACGTGGTGAAAAACCAGGGCACGCTGAACAACGCCAACGCCAGCGACTCGCTCAACGGCTCCAACGGCAACATGGGCGCCAACGTTGCCGCCGGCGACGGCAATCAGCAGGACAACGCTGCTGCGCTGGCCACCGCTGACGAAAGCTTCATCTTCGGCAACGCTGTTGCGGCCTCGAGCGCGACTCAGGTCAACAACAACAACTACGTGAAAAACTCCTCCACGTTCAACAACGCCACGCTCAACAACGCCGGCAACAATGGTTCCGGCAACATCGGCATCAACGTGAGTTCGGGCAACTTCAACCAGCAGAAAAACAACCTGGCGATCGCCGTATCGGGTGGCCGTGTAGCCACTGCCGCCGCTGCTGCCAACCAGTCCTCCACTGGCCTGGTCGTAGAAAACAAAGGCGTGCAGGCTTACAAAACCGACACCCTTACCGGTACCTATGCAGCCGCTGGCGTGTTCAAAGCCAAAGGCACTGCAACCATCGAAGACGACAACCATGGCGGTTGGGGTAACCGTGGCGGCGGCCACGGCGGCAACGATGATCAGAAAGCCAAGTTCGAAGCCGTGGGCAGTTTTGGCCTCGCTGGCGTCACCACCCAACAAGTGTTGACCAAAGATGGCTGGAAAACCCCGGTGGTCAACAACGCCAACATGACCAACTCGATGAACAACTTCTCCGGCAACGGCGGAGCCAACGTCTCGGCCGGTGTCGGCAACCAGCAAAGCAACTCGCTGTCCATCGCCGCAGGTTGCAAAGCCTGCATGTAAGCGCGATCGAAACGAAAGCCCCGGCAACGGGGCTTTTTCCCTGGTTCCACAAGGCGTATTCGATCATGCGGACTCCTGCCCTCCTCGCTCTGCTTTGTCTGTGTGGCCTGACTCAGGCGGCGCAGATGCCCGTCGCTGCCCTGCCTGGCGGCGTGCTGGTCTACAAGGACGTGCAAAGCATTCGTGAGCGCAAGTTTGCCGACATCGTCGAACAGAAAACCGATTTCAGTTGCGGCGCTGCTGCACTGGCAACGGTATTGCGCCAGGCCTATTGGCTCGACGTCGATGAGGAGCACATCATCAAAGGCATGCTGGTCAACGCTGACCAGGACCTTGTGCGTACGCAAGGTTTCTCCATGCTCGACATGAAGCGCTACGTGGAAAGCATCGGCATGCGCGCCCGTGGTTACCGGATCCCGCCCGAAAAACTCGAAGCGGTGACCATTCCGGTGGTGGTTCTGATGGATATTCGCGGCTACAAGCATTTCGTCGTGCTGCAGCGTTCGGACAAAGATTGGGTCTACATCGGTGACCCTGTTCTCGGCCACAAACGCTACAAGCATGATGACTTTGTCAAAGGTTGGAACGGCATAGTCTTTGCCATCGTCGGCCCCGGTTACGACAAGGCCAATGCCTTGCGCAGCCCTCCCGTGCCGCTGACGGCGAAGAATTCGCTGGACGGTTTCAACCCGGTCAAAGATGCGGAGTTGATGGATTTCGGGTTCATTCAGAGCGACTTCTTTTAATCGCCGAGTTAGAGAATGGGACTGGATGTCCCGGGAGCAGCAGATGAAAACCTCATACTGGCTGGCCGCCGCCTGCCTGGCAGCGGGTGCGTCAGGCTTTGCCCATGCCGGATTCAAACCCATCGAAATCAAGGACCAGGAGCTCGCCGAGCTGCGTGGTCGGTACGTCATGCCGGGGCGGATCATCAGCTTCGGCATTGTAATGAGCAGCACCTGGCGCAACGCCAGCGGCGACCTCATCGGCGCAGCCACCTCGATGCAGGTCCAGGCCGCCACCGTCAAACCGGAGTTCTATGTCTCGACCATCAAGGAGTCGGGCAATGGCAGCACGCCAACGCTGGGGACGGGCACCGTGATCGGTGGCGCCGGCCTCAACAGCACGCAAGGCGTGACGCAAAGCGTGCGCGCCGCGGGCGATGGCAACACCGCCAACAACAACGTCGCGATCAACGTCAGCGAAGCCAGTCAGGCGCCGGCATTGGTGCCGTCGCAGGGCCAGGCGCTCGTCGCCGGGCAGACCATCACTGGCAGCAACGGCGCTGGCAGCGTCGCGGTTTCGGCCAATGGCGGCGGCGTGCAAATGGCCATTCAGGCCAGCGGCAATCAGGGCACTGCACTGCAACAAGTCGCTCAGGGTGGCCTGCTGCAAAACACCCGCCTGCTGGGCAGTGCCAACGTGGTTAACAACCTTACGCAACTCAACGTCGTACTCAACAATAACGGCAGAAGCGCCGGTGCACTGGACTGCAACCTGACCCAACTCGGGGCCCTACGCAGTATCGGATATTGAACTACGCTGAGTCTCGATCATTGGGCTTAAAGGGACGGCTTATTCATGTATCGATCAGTATCACTGCGTGCCGCAGTGTGTTTGAGTACCCTTCTCCCGGCGGCAATGCTGCAAGCAGCGCCCGACGCCGATGTAGAAGCCCTGAAACGGGAACTTCTGGAACTGAAACAACGATACGAAGTACAACAACAGGCCCTGGCCGTCCTTGAACAACGGGTTCGCCAGGTCGAAGAACAGCCCGCCGCCCCACCGCCAAAACGCCTGGCCAAATCGCCATCGGACATGAAAGGCAATCGCGTCGCTACCGGAGCCGCCACCGGCACCGGTGCGGCCGCAGCATCGGGAGGCGCTGCCGGGGGCAGTGGCGCATCCTACGGGCAATCGCTGGCCGATGATTCGCAACCGGCGCAAAGCGTTTCCAACCTGTATGACGAAGCCAGCGGCTTTTTCGGGGGCGGCAAATTCAGTTTCGAAACCGGCGTCACCTATTCGCGCTATGACACCCGCCAGTTGATCCTCAACGGCTTCCTGGCACTGGATTCGATCTTTCTCGGCAACATCAACCTCGACCGGATCAAGGCTGACACCTGGACCCTCGACCTCACCGGCCGCTACAACTTCGACAACCGCTGGCAGTTCGATCTGAACGTGCCGGTGGTGTACCGCGAATCGACTTACCAGTCCGGCGGCGGCAATCAGGGCGCGGCCGGGGTGACCACCGAAGAAACCGTGACCAAAGACCCAACCATTGGCGACGTCAACTTCGGCATCGCCTACAAGTTCCTCGACGAGTCGGTCAACACCCCGGACGCCGTCGTGACCCTGCGCGTCAAAGCCCCCACCGGCAAGGACCCGTTCGGCATCAAACTGCGCCAGACCGACGCCAACTCGAACCTGTTCGTGCCCGACACCCTGCCCACCGGCAACGGCGTCTGGTCGATCACCCCGGGCATCTCGCTGGTCAAGACCTTCGACCCGGCGGTGCTGTTCGGCAGCCTGTCGTACACCCACAACCTGGAGGAGTCGTTCGACGACATCAGCTCCACCGTCAACCAGAAAACCCCGGGCAAGGTGCGCATCGGCGACAGCTTCCAGATCGGCGCCGGTATCGCTTTTGCCTTGAACGAGAAGATGAGCATGTCGTTCTCGGTGTCCGACCTGGTGCAGCGCAAGAGCAAGCTGAAACAGGACGGCGGCGATTGGGAATCGGTGATCTCCAGCGATGCCAACGCCGGTTATTTCAATATCGGCATGACCATCGCGGCCACCGACAACCTGACCATCGTGCCCAATCTGTCGCTGGGCATGACCGACGATGCGCCGGATTTTTCCTTCAGCCTGAAATTCCCGTATTACTTCTGACAAAGCAACATCGCAGCCTTCGTTTAACCAAGGCATGTGGATTCGACCACTGGTCGGAAACAGCCCCGCACCTGTCAGATCTGACAGGTGCGTTTTGTCCGCAGATCCCTTCTGATAGTTCCATGGCCTGGTTGCTGATGACCAGTCTAATCTCAGGAGCATTTGCCATGACCACTCTCACCGCAGCAGACCTTTATCCTGCACGGATTCCATCGGCGACCAGGCTAGAAACCCCGGGGCCGTATCACGGCGGTATCGCGATACATTCCATTGCAGCAGGGTTGCTGACTGTCATCATTGACCCTTGGTTAAACCAGACGAAGGACGATAAATGTGAGTTGTACTGGGATAACGATTACACACCGGTGGATACATTTACGATCCCCGATAACGTTGCTCAGGAGGTTCGTTTTCAAATCTCCGGAGGCCTGATTACCGATGGCTCCGCAAAGGTGTTTTATACCGTCGAACGCTTTCCTCAGGAGCCGGTTAAGTCTGTCGAGTTGCTGATGTGGGTCAAGTTGACCCGGCCGGGCGGCGACGACGACGGCGACAGCGAGCCAGGGCACTCAGGTCTTAAATATGAGCTGATGCCAGATCCATCCAAGGGGGTCGATGCGACGATGGCCAAGGGCGGAATCCGAATGCTCATCGATCGCTATCGATACATCGCCCCTTACGACCGTATCTTCGCCAAGTGGGGAGACGAAGAGATAACTCATTATCCCGTCACTCAGCTGCAGATTGACGATCCGGACAATAACCCGCTCTTTTTGACTTTTACCGAGGAGGTAATAAAGCGACAAGGCAACGGCCGTGACATACCGGTGAGTTTCCGTGTGGCGGACCGTGTTGGCAATCTCACTGATCCAAGAGACCCTTGGGCAAAATACACTTATGTGTCGGTGGATCTGACTGAGCGCTTGGCCGCGCCGTTGATTCGGTTCAATAACCAAACTGTAACCACCATCGATTTGGCTCAACTGGGCAGCAGCGACTTAACGGTCCGCGTCTACTTTACATCCCCACATTTCCAACAGAATGATGAGGTCCGCCTGACGTGGACCGGGACGCCGCAGCAGGGCCAGCCAATTGTCATCGGCCCGCTGAGCACGATGGTGGATGAAGTGCCCGGCCACTTTGACTTCACCATTCCTAACGCTTCGGTCAAGCCTTTGGGTGGCGGTTCGGCTAAAGCGAAATATCAGTTGTTTCGAGGCGCCCAACCGATCGGAGTCTCAAACGACGCGCCCCTCGACGTCATCGGTGAAGCCAGCCAACTCGAGCCGCCTACCGTTCCCGAGGCGCCCGATTACGAACTTGATCCGAATGTGCATCAAGCGGGTTTTACGGTGGTGTTTGATAATCTGAAGTTGAATGCCAATGATGAGCTTGAACTGGAAGTGGCGGGACGGCCGGGAGAGGGTTCGGTACCGCCGGAGAAAAAAGTTATCGCGGCCGGTCAAACGAAAGTTGAATTCAAAATACATTTTTCGATTACCGGAGCAAACCTGCAGCGCGTTGTACTGTTGAAATACCGAGTGATCAGTGGAGCACCGGCCCAGACTCAGGAATTGAGGATTGGCGAGTTACGACAGTCGAGCATGCCGATGCCTTTGCTTGAAGGGTTTGATGGGGATGTGCTGGATGTTGGGTTGATCAAGGATGACACGAAGGTGTTATGTGGGGCTTGGCCGTTTCAGTGTGTGGGGTGTCCGATTTGGTTGAAGTATGTGGAGACGTTTGCAGGTGGCGGGGAACGGGTTAAGGAACAGTTTCTGGGAGTGGTGCATGATCAAGCGGCAGGGTTGAGCTATACGACGGAAGTGCAGTGGTTGCGGGAGTGCAAGGATGATTCGGCGGTTTCGATTGTTTTGAAGGTTGGGTTGTTTGTGGGGGCGGGGTTGGGGGATGCGGTGGAGTGTCGGGGGAGGGTTTATAGCATTAGAGCGGGATTTGATGATCTTACTGATTTTACAAATTTTCAATGGAATAATTGGATGAGCCACTACTGGGGCGGGGGCTGGAAGTACGACATAGTAAAAGATGGAGACGAGTTTTTTTTGAGTCCAGTTAAAAGTGATGGCTTTTGGCAAATTTTGGTAGGAAAAATATTTTATGAGCTTGATATTTTTTCGCGATATAGTTTTAGTTTTGATTATAGAGCAACGGGCGGTGCGAGGTATTCAGTTGATACGTCAATACATATACCTGTGAATACAGATCTGCCGGCCACATCGATTTGGACTACCAAAACTGTTGATGTTAGATTTGATGAAGAACCGATTGTATGCCTAAATATACGATCAGCTGAAGGTTCATTGCGGCTTGATAATCTTCGGTTAAAGAAGGTTTTTTGAAGCTTTATTGCCGACAAGTCTCGAAACGTAATAGATATTTGTCGGCTATATATAATAGCTGAGCGCGTGAGTTGGACATAATTTTTATTTTCGTTATAAATAGCCAATACGCTATTTTAGCTTAAGGGTTTATTCCGATTCACCCGTATTCTGCGACAATGTACGGCTGCCACTACCTCTCAACACTTCGCAGATGAGTCTTTTGGCCATTTTTTGCAGAGTCCGCCTCATCAACAACGTTTCCACAGACGCAGACCTTTGCCATATTGCTTATTCATTTAGCAGGTCGGCTGTTCACCGGATCTGATGTTTGTGCAACAACCGATAAAACGTCGGCCGCGACACGCCGAGCACTTTCGCCGCAACGCTGAGGTTATCGCTGTGCCGGTTCAATACGTCGCACAGCGCCTGGCGTTCGGCGCGGGTTTTGTAGTCTTCGAGAGTGCCCATCGGTGTGGCGATCGAATGTTGGCTGATCAGGCCCAGATCACGGGCTTCGATCTGTCGGCCCTCAGCCAACACCAGACCTCGGCGCACACGGTTGGCCAGCTCACGCACATTGCCCGGCCAGTCATGTTTGCCCATGGCGATCAGTGCGTCTTCGCTGAAGCTGCGCGGACGCCGTCCGGTTTCGTGGCTGTAAAAGTGCGAAAAATGATTGGCCAGCATCGACAGATCGCCGTGCCGTTCGCGCAAAGGCGCGGTCACCACTTGCAGGACGTTGAGGCGGTAATACAGATCCTCACGAAAAAGTTTTTTCTCGATCGCCGCCTCAAGGTCGACGTGAGTCGCCGCCAGCACCCGCACATCCACCGGTATCGGCTGGCTGCCGCCGACGCGCTCGATGTGTTTTTCCTGGAGAAAGCGCAACAGATTGGCTTGCAGCTCCAGCGGCAGATCGCCGATTTCATCGAGAAACAGCGTGCCGCCATTGGCCGCTTCGATGCGCCCGACCTTGCGTTGATGCGCGCCGGTGAAGGCGCCTTTTTCGTGGCCGAACAGTTCCGATTGAATCAGATGCTCGGGGATGGCGCCGCAGTTGATCGCTACGAAGGGCTTGCTGTGGCGCTGGGACTGGCGGTGCAGCGTGCGCGCAACCAGTTCTTTACCGGTACCACTTTCGCCGCGAATCAATACCGGCGATTCGGTGGGTGCCAGTTTGCTGAGCAACTTGCGCAGTTCGCGGATCGGTTTGCTGTCGCCCAGCAGTTCATGCTCGGGCTGGTCGACGTGAATCGTGCCTTGCCCGCGCAAACGGGCCATGCCGAATGCGCGCCCGAGGGTGACCTGGACCCGCGAGACATCGAACGGCAAGGTGTGAAAGTCGAAAAACCATTCACAGACGAAGTCACCGACATTCTGCAAACGCAGGACTTCCTGATTGAGCACGGCGATCCATTCGGTGCCGCTTCGGCTGATCAACTCTTTGACCGCTTCGGGTCGTTCGAGGTGAAACGGCTGTAATCGCAGCAAACCGATGTCACAACTGCGCTCGGCGGCATTCTCCAATGAACAACTGTCGACATCCCAGCCGACCGCGCGTAAACCTGGCAATAAGCGGTGGCAGTCGTCGCACGGATCGACCACCAATAAACGTCGTAACGCAGGCGCTTCGCTCATGACTGTTCCTTGGCGCCAAATAAAGGAAATGAGTGTAAAAACAGTCATTTGGCAGACCCGACTGTAACACTAGCAAGATTTTGACAGCCCCTTGTATCGATTGCTTATAGGCGCCCAGTCAAACCGGTTATAAGAATGTAAGTTGTTAGTAAGCTATCGACTTAGTTGGCTTTCAAACGCTTTCACCGGGCTTTCAAAAAACAGTTTCAAAGCAAGATTTGAAAGAAACTTTGAAATTTCTTTGTTTCAGGTGTGACCCGTTCAAGGGTTGCGTGCATCAGTACAAGTAACCAGCCGAACGGTAAGCCCAACCGACGGCACATCATTTGATTGGGCACGACAGAGAGAAGACCCCATGACCGCCCCGCTCCGTATCAACGAAGCTCTTCTGATTGCCAACCACGCCTTCAAACCTTTCCACTGCGTGGCCTGGGCGCCGCAAGACGGCAATGGCGAACTGAGCCTGACCGTCGTCGACCGGACCAATTCGCACATCGGCCGCAAACAGATCCCAAGCAGCGCCTACTCCGACCCGGCGCAACTCGAGCAGCTGCTGCAGCAGGCTCGCGCTGAACTCAGCGAAGAAGGTTACAACCTGCAGTCGTGGTCGATGCCACACTGATTGGCGCTGCAGCGGATGACTTCATTGTCATCCGCCCTCTTCGCTTAGTTGCAACCTTGTAAGCTTTCAACTGCCCGCATAATTCTTTTCAAGCCGACCAGGCTTAATTGCTTGGTCGGCTTTCTTTAGGTTCAAAAAGACACTGTTCTGGCACAGTGCGACTCTCCGCCTGTTAGTTCTTACAGTTGTACTTCTCCCGGTTCAGGGATTGAATGTTCCGCTCGTGCAGTTACCCACCCGGTTCGCGGTCATGGTCAACTCGCAAGGAGATGCGTGCATGTCCACCCTGAACACTTTTGCGTTGCCGGCCGTACCGACGACAGTTTCGCCGTCGTTTATTCCTCGGTCCGGGCAGCTCGATAAAACTTTTGGCACTCAGGGCGTCGCCCAGGTGTATTTCGCAGGCAGCGTGTCCAGCCTGAGCGAAGACATCGCCCTCGATGCACAGGGCCGAATTCTGGTCGCGGCGAAAGTCTGCGATGCCCGCGGCAGCCGGTTTGGCCTGGCGCGCATGCTCGCCGACGGCTCCGCAGACCTGACCTTTGGCGCGCACGGCAGCGTGATTGGCACCTTCGCCCACGGTTTCGAAGCCACCGGCGGCAAGGTCAAGGTGCTGGCGGACGGGCGCATTCTCTTGGCCGGCCTACATTACGAAAACGCCCATCGCACCCTGCCCGCGTTGGCCTTGTTCGACGCGGACGGCAAGCCGGAGGTGTCCTTTGGCGACAACGGCCGGCAGGTGGTATGTCTGCCGGGCAACCTGTCCATGGGCAGCCGCGATGCCTGGCTGCCACCGGGCGTGCCGGGGGCCGAAGCCTGCGACGTCGCCGTGCAGGACGACGGGCGAATTCTGTTGATCGCCAACCATCATTTTGAACTGGTCGACCATGCCGGCATGCTGATTCGCCTCATGCCCGACGGCAGTCTGGACGACACCTTCAATGGGCGCGGCTTTGTGATGATCCGTCATTTATTGCTCAACACCTGGCTGAGCAGCCTGTTGTTGCAAAAGGACGGCCGAATCGTGGTCGCCGGCTCCATCGATCTTCCCCAGGAAGGCTTGCTCGCGCGTTACCTGCCCGACGGCCGTCTCGATGAGTGTTTCGCCGTGGACGGCTTTATGGCGTTCAAGGCTGAGAACAAAAGTGTTCAAGTCAGTCGCGTTCTCGATACGCAAGATGCACTGCACTGTTTCGGAAGCAGCCGCGATCCCATCCGGTGCCTGTCCTTCACCCTGCACTCGAACGGCCGACCGGACATCCACAGTCATGGTGGTCAACCGCAGCTTCTGCAAATCGGCCACAGCGGTTGCCAGTGGAGCACCGCTCAGCATTTGCCGGACGGTCGGATGATCGCAGTCGGCGCAACCATCGGCGGCGTCGAGGCGGATTTTATCGTTGCACGCTATTTGAGCGACGGCAGCCTCGATCCCGCGTTCGGCGATGGCAATGGCTGGCTGCGCACGCGTCTGGGACGCAGCCTGGACTCGGCCAATTCGGTGGCCGTGCAGGCGAATGGCGGGATTCTGGTGGGCGGGTTTTCGCTGGATGGGAATTATCGGGCGGTAGTTGTGCGGTATCTCGATCGGTAGGCGGAGTAGCCTTACCGTTGGTCGGGATTACATGCGCACCTGTAATTTCTGACAGTAGACGACAAGCTCAATCAGGCTTCAGATAGCCGGACGCGCAAATTGTTGCGCGCTATCCCGAAAAAGGAATTTTGATATGAACGATTTAGTAACGCCATCCAAACATCGGAGAAACGTTGAACTTGCGCCGGGAAACGCTGAGTTGGAGGCGACCCGCATCCTTTCCATCGTCAACGGCGATGACCTCTTCATTCCACCTGATGGCATAACCACCAACGGTGATTTGAAGTTTGTCGGCGCGGCAAAGCCAAATCAATTCGCGGAGATACTTGACCATGACATTCCGGTGCACGATCCGGTGACGGTTGATGACACTGGTCATTTCAGCGCCAAGCTACTTGATCAAAAACGAGGTCTTCACGTTTACAGTGTGAAAACGACCGACGGACAACAGTCGGCCCCGTGGAACATCAACGTGGAAGTGCACGAAACCGTTTCAATCGACTCGGTATACGGCCCTGACGGCACGCTTATTGGTAATGGAAAGGATACCCATCATAACGAGCTCAATTTCATCGGCGTTGGTTCGCCAGGTAAAGTCGTGGAACTGGTGAATAACGGTACCGTTCTCAAACTTCTGAATGTCGGCGCAGACGGGCACTGGAGCGCCAACCTGAAAGACCTCAACACAGGAACTCAAAATTTCATCGCACGGGAGACTGATGGGCAGCAATCATCCCCATGGAGGGTGTTGATAAAGCAACCAGCACCCATCAGCATCCAATTTGTCATTGGCAATGAAAGCTTTCAATTGATCGGGAACCACGAGCCCACTACCGATAGGAAGGTGACATTGGTCGGCACAGCAAACCCCGGTGAAACCGGCTGGATTGTCGATTATAAACGCGACCTCGTGCCCTTCGCTGCTAACGATCAGGGTGTCTATTTTGCAACGATCGAAGGGCTGGAGGAAAACGGCTTTCATACCTTCCGGCTGCGATCCGACCTCGGCCGACTCTCCTGGCCTTGGGCAATCAAGGTGATTCCGTCGAAACTGGGATAAACGCGTATTCAATAGAATATGAAGGCCGGTCGAGACATGACTCGATCGGCCTACGTTGATTGAGCTTTCTCCGGTGCGGTCACTCATATCAGCGGCAGAGGTAAAATCCAGTTACACCTTGAACTTCCTCGACACATCCGGCAACTTGCGCGCTTCTATAAAAAAGGAGCAACCGATGTCCGGTTCGATGACCCAGGCGTTCGCGCAAAACTTTCTCGGGCATTCGCCACGCTGGTACAAGGCGACCATCGTTGGCTTCCTGATCCTCAATGCCGTGGTGCTGTTCAGCATCGGCCCGGTGGCGGCCGGCTGGTTGCTGGTGATCGAGTTCATCTTCACCCTCGCCATGGCGCTCAAGTGTTACCCGTTGATGCCCGGCGGCTTGCTGCTGGTCGAAGCGCTGCTGCTGAAGATGACCACGCCGCAGGCGCTCTACGATGAACTGGTGCACAACTTCCCGGTGATCCTGCTGCTGATGTTCATGGTGGCCGGTATCTACTTCATGAAGGACCTGCTGCTGTTCCTGTTTTCGCGGCTGCTGCTGGGCGTGCGCTCAAAAGCCGTGCTGGCGCTGATGTTCTGCTTTCTCTCGGCCTTTCTCTCGGCGTTTCTTGATGCGCTGACGGTAACGGCGGTCATCATCAGCGCCGGTGTAGGCTTCTATTCGGTTTATCACCGCGTTGCGTCCGGTAACGATCCGCGCAAGGACAGTGAAATCGCTGACGATGAGAATCTGCCGAAGCTGCACCACGACGATCTCGAACAATTTCGCGCGTTCCTGCGCAGTCTGTTGATGCACGGTGCGGTGGGTACCGCTTTGGGCGGAGTCTGCACGCTGGTCGGCGAGCCGCAGAACCTGTTGATCGGTCATGAGATGGGCTGGCACTTCGGCGAGTTCTTCACCAAGGTAGCGCCGGTTTCGTTGCCAGTGCTGGCTGCGGGTCTGATCACCTGCGTATTGTTGGAGAAGCTGCGCTGGTTTGGCTACGGCACATTGCTGCCGGACAACGTGCGCAACGTATTGGCCGATTACGCCGCCGAAGACAACGCCGACCGCACCCCGCGCCAACGCGCGGCACTGCTGGTGCAAGGCGCTGCGGCGTTGATCCTGATCGCCTGCCTGGCCATGCATGTCGCTGAGGTCGGTCTGATCGGTTTGATGGTGATTGTATTGATCACCGCGTTTACCGGCATCACCGACGAACATCGTCTGGGCAGCGCGTTCAAGGACGCTATGCCGTTCACCGCGTTGCTGGTGGTGTTCTTTGCGGTGGTGGCGGTGATCCACGATCAGCAGCTGTTCGCACCGTTGATTCAGTGGGTGCTGGCGCTGCCGGTCGAGCAACAACCGGGCATGCTGTTCATTGCCAATGGTCTACTGTCGGCGATCAGCGACAACGTATTCGTCGCGACGATTTACATCACCGAAGTGAAGCAGGCATTCCTGGCCGGGCACATGAGCCGTGAGCATTTCGAGACGCTGGCCATCGCCATCAACACCGGCACCAACCTGCCGAGCGTGGCGACACCGAACGGTCAGGCGGCGTTTCTGTTCCTGCTGACCTCGGCGATTGCACCGCTGGTGCGTTTGTCGTACGGACGGATGGTGTGGATGGCGGTGCCGTATACCGTGGTGATGGGTGGGCTGGGCTGGTATGCAGTGAGCTACTGGCTCTGACCTGCTCCGGATGGGAGTCACCCTGCCGGCTCCCATAACGACTGTCGAAACGAAGAACCCTGTGGGAGCGAGCCTGCTCGCGAAAGCGCAGTGTCAGACAACGAAAATGTTGAATGACACACCGCAATCGCCAGCAGGCTGGCTCCCACATTGGTTTTGGGGTTGGTTCAGCGAGGAAGGATGAACTTCTCGATCGCCTGAGCCACGCCGTCTTCGGTGTTGGCCGCGGTGACCACATCCGCCTGGCGCTTCACCGCCTCCTCCGCCTGGCCCATGGCAATCGACAAGCCTGCGCACTTGAACATCGCCGGATCATTGCCACCGTCACCGATTGCCGCCGTTTGCTCCAGCGGTACGCCAAGGTATTCAGCAATCGTCGTCAGCGCTGTGCCTTTGTTGGCTTCCAGCGCCGTGACATCCAGATACACCGGTTGCGAGCGCGAGACCTGCGCCATGCCGTTGACCTTCGGCAGCAGCTGCGCCTCAAGCTCGATCAACAACTCAGTGTTGTTGCTGGTGGCGACGATCTTGTCGATCCTTTCCAGATACGGCTCAAAACTCTCCACGACCACCGGCGGATAGCCGAGGCCGTGCTGCTCGCGCGGGACCATCGGCCCGTGCGGATCCTTGAGCAGCCAGTCGCCGCCGCTGAATACCCAGACTTCGACGTCCGGCTGATCGGCGAACAACGCCAGCGCGATCAGCGCCGTGGTCGCCGGCAGATAATGCGCGGCCAGCAGGCTGCCGTCAGGCTTGACGATGGTGCCGCCATTGAACGCGGCAGTGGGCAAATCAACGCCCAGGGCTTCGATCTGCTGCAACATGGCTTTAGGCGGCCGGCCGGTGGCAAGGCTGAACAACACGCCCGCCTCACGCAGCGACCGCACCGCGTCGATGGTGCGCTGGCTCAAAGTGTGATCGGGCAGCAACAGCGTGCCATCCATGTCGCTGAGCAGAAAACGGATAGGGAGTTTCGGCAGGTCACTCATCCGAGGCCGTGCCAGACGCGACCATCGCGAGTCAGCAGATCTTCGGCGGCCTGCGGGCCATCTTCGCCGGCCGCGTATTGCTGCACGCTGGCATCCTGTTGCCAGGCATCGAGGAACGGTTGCACGGCACGCCAGCCGTTCTCGATATTGTCAGCGCGCTGGAACAGCGTCTGGTCGCCGGTCAGGCAGTCGTAGATCAAGGTTTCGTAGCCGGTCGAGGCCTGCATTTCGAAAAAGTCCTTGTAGGCAAACCCCAGTTCGATATTGGCCATGTTCAGCGCCGGCCCCGGCCGCTTGGCCAGCAGGTCGAACCACATGCCTTCGTTGGGCTGGATCTGGATGCGCAGGTAGGTCGGTTGCAGCTCATCGACTTCGGTATCGCGGAACTGCGCATACGGCGCCGGTTTGAAGCAGATGACGATCTCGGTGTCGCGTACGCTCATGCGCTTGCCGGTGCGCAGGTAGAACGGTACGCCGACCCAGCGCCAGTTATCGATCATCACTTTCAGCGCCACGTAGGTTTCGGTGGTGCTGTCCGGCGAGACATTGGCTTCTTCGCGATAACCGCTCAACGGTTTGCCATCGATTTCGCCGGCGCTGTACTGACCGCGGACTGAGTTGGCCCGCGCCTCCTCGACCGACCAGGGACGAATCGCCCCCACCACCTTGGCTTTCTCACCGCGTACTGCATCGGCGCCAAATGCCGCCGGCGGCTCCATCGCGACCATCGCCAGCAACTGGAACAGGTGATTGGGCACCATGTCGCGCAGTGCGCCGGTGTGTTCGTAAAAACTGCCACGGGTCTCGACGCCGACGGTTTCGGCGGCAGTGATCTGTACGTGGTCGATGTAGTGGTTGTTCCAGAACGCTTCGAACAGACTGTTGGAGAACCGGCTGACCAGAATGTTCTGCACGGTTTCCTTGCCCAGATAATGGTCGATCCGATAGATCTGCTTCTCGGACATGACCTTGAGCAAACAGGCGTTCAACGCTTCGGCGGTTTGCAGATCGGAGCCGAACGGCTTCTCGATCACCACCCTTCGGAACGCTTCCGGGGTTTCTTCGAGCAGTTTCGCAGCGCCGAGGCGGCGCACGACTTCGCTGAAGAAACGCGGCGCGGTGGCCAGATAGAACACCGCGTTGCCGGTGCCGCTGTCGGCGATTTTCGCCGCCAGCGCTGAATAAGTGCTGTCATCCAGAAAGTCGCCCTGGACGTAGCTGATACCTTTGGCGAGTTTGGCCCACAAGGCCGGATCAAGCATCTGACCGCCCTTGCCGACCTTGGCCGCCGCTTCACTGCGAATGAAGTCTTCGAGCTTTTGCGCGAAGGCTTCATCGGTAATTGCGTTGTGGTCAACGCCGACGATCCGCAGATTGTCGTCAAGCAAGCCGTCGCGACTGAGGTTGTACAGCGCCGGCATCAGCAAGCGCTTGACCAGGTCGCCGTGGGCACCGAACAGAAACAGCGTGGTCGGTGGTGCGGGTTCTGCCTTGGACTTTCTGCGGATCGTTCGGGTCATTTCTTCGCTGTCTCCACGTGGCCGCCGAAGCCGAAGCGCTGCGCGGAAAGAATCTTGTCGCCGAAGGTGCCCTGACCGCGCGAACGGTAACGCGAGAACAGCGAGTTCGACAGCACCGGTACCGGCACCGCTTGCTCCATGGCCGCCTCGATGGTCCATTGGCCTTCGCCGCTATCCGCTACGGAACCGGAGAAACCGTCGAGTTTCGGATCGCTGGCCAGCGCATCGGCGGTCAGGTCGAGCAACCACGACGAGACGACGCTGCCGCGACGCCAGACTTCGGCAATGTCGGCCACATTCAGATCGAAACGCTGATCTTCCGGCAGGCGTTCACTGGATTTGGTCTTGAGAATGTCGAAGCCTTCGGCGAACGCGGCCATCATGCCGTACTCGATACCGTTGTGAATCATCTTCACGAAGTGCCCGGCACCGGCAGGACCGGCATGGATGTAACCGTGCTCGGCGCGGTGGTCATCGGACTTGCGGTCCTTGGTGCGCGGGATGTCACCCATGCCCGGCGCCAGTGCGGCGAACAACGGGTCGAGACGCTGCACGGTGTCGGCATCGCCACCGATCATCATGCAATAGCCACGCTCCAGGCCCCAGACGCCGCCGGAGGTGCCGACGTCGATGTAGTGCAAGCCCTTTTCGGCCAGGGTCTTGGCCCGGCGAATGTCGTCCTTATAGTTGGTGTTGCCGCCGTCGATGATGGTATCGCCGGCTTCGAGCAGATCGCTCAGGGTGTTGATGGTGTCTTCGGTCGGTGCGCCGGCCGGCAGCATGACCCAGACCGCGCGCGGCTTGGCCAGCCCGGCAACCAGTGCCGGCAGATCGGCGACGCCAGTGGAGCCCTCGGCGACCAGGTTGTCGATGAAAGCGGTATTGCGGTCGTAAACAACGGTGGTGTGACCGTTGAGCATCAGACGTCGCGCAATATTGCCGCCCATGCGGCCCAGTCCAATAATCCCGAGTTGCATGTGCTGATGCTCCTTACTACAAATAAATATGTGTCATTGGTTATAGCCCAACGCGACTGATGGAGGTTAGTCCAGAGCGTTGCGATGAAGTTTCCGGGCATTGTGCCCGATCCAGACTGATAACGCCGCAAATCGTGCCGAAGACACACCGACCATGAAAAATAAAAAAGTTCCATAAATGGGCAAAAGAAATCAAAATTGGCGCCGATAGTAAGTCACCACCTCAGATCAGGGGTGGCTTACAGTTGATGCACGCCATTTGCGAGGTGAGCAATGGGCACAGTACACACAGCAATGCCGCCACAAACCCTGTACGTCACGATCCGTCGCGATGAATTGCGTCAGTTGAAAGACGAACGTGACCAGTTGAAGCACGAGCTGGCGCAGTTGCGCCTGTTGACCCAGGGCTCGCAGCCGCAACCCTTGCCGGTCGTTCAGCGTCACCCCCACGCCTGATCCCCGCCTGATTCGGGAACGGCAGCCGCGGTTCCCGACATGATGCCCCTGCCCCTTTGCGGGCCACGCGAGTTTGAACTCACGAACTTTTCACATCGGCTTGGTGATACTGCGCCGCATTCTGGCCGTACCTGCGTGTATGGCCTCCGTTCGTCGGTTTCACGGATGTTCCGGCGGTGGTTGTAACCAGAGCTGGAGCGCCGAATGGCATTGTTCAAACGCAGCACAACGACTGCGGCAGGTTTTGATTGGGCCGGACTTCTCTGGCTGTTCGTATTCTTCTGGTACTTCTCAGGTATCACCCAACTGCTGATTCAACTGACCGGCACCTCGGGCTTCACCGGGTTCCGTCAGGCCTTCGTCATGAGCGCGATCTGGCTGGCGCCGATGCTGCTGTTCCCCAAGCGCACCAAACTGCTCGCGGCGATCATCGGCGTGGTGCTGTGGGCCTGCTCGATGGCCAGCCTTGGCTATTTCTTCATTTACGAGCAGGAATTCTCGCAAAGCGTCATCTTCATCATGTTCGAGTCGAACGTGTCCGAAGCCGGCGAATACATGACGCAGTACTTCGCTTGGTGGATGGTCCCGGCGTTTCTTGCGCATACCGCGTTTGCCTATTTCCTGTGGACGCGTCTGCGCCCGGTGTACATGCCGCGTGGCCGCGCCTTCGTCGCAGCGATGGCGATCCTGATTGCCGTGATCGGCTACCCGCTGGTCAAACAGACCTTGCGCATGGGTACCTTTGAACAAGGCTTTGAAAAATTCGAAACCCGCATCGAGCCGGCGGTGCCGTGGCAGATGGTGGTGGCCTATCACCGCTATCAGGAAACCCTCGCCGACATGCAGGGCATGCTGCACAACGTCAGCAAGATCGCGCCGCTGAAAAACCTGAAGGATGCCTCGGGCAATCAACCGCAGACCCTGGTCCTGGTGATCGGCGAATCGACCAACCGCCAGCGCATGAGCCTCTACGGTTATCCACGCAACACCACGCCGGAGCTGGACAAACTCAAGGATCAACTGGCGGTGTTCGACAACGTCGTCACCCCGCGCCCGTACACGATCGAGGCGTTGCAACAGGTGTTGACCTTCGCTGACGAACTGCATCCGGATCTGTACCTCTCGACGCCATCGCTGGTCAGCGTGATGAAACAGGCGGGTTACAAGACGTTCTGGATCACCAACCAGCAGACCATGACCAAGCGCAACACCATGCTCACGACCTTTTCCGAACAGGCCGACGAGCAGGTGTACCTCAACAACAACCGCAACCAGAACGCCGCGCAGTACGACGGCGACGTCATCGAGCCGTTCAACAAGGCTCTGGCCGACGCCGCACCGCGCAAGCTGATCGTCGTGCATCTGCTCGGTACGCACATGAGCTACCAGTACCGTTATCCGCCGACCTTCGACAAGTTCAAGGACCGCGAAGGCGTACCGGCCGGCGTGCGTGACGATCAGGTGCCGACCTACAACAGCTACGACAACGCGGTGCTGTACAACGACTTCGTCGTCTCGAGCCTGATCAAGGATTACGCCAAATCCGATCCGAACGGCTTTTTGCTGTACCTCTCCGACCACGGTGAAGACGTGTTCGACTCGGTCGGCCACAAGACCCTCGGCCGTAACGAAAACAAACCGACCGCGCCGATGTACACCATCCCGTTCATGGCCTGGGCCTCGCCAAAGTGGAAGGAAAACCACGACTGGAATTTTGCCGGCGACCTTGACCGCCCTTACAGCAGCTCGCACCTGATCCACACCTGGGCCGACATGGCCGGGTTGAGCTTCGACGAACTCGACCGCAGCAAGAGCCTGGTCAGCGACAGCTTCAAGGAGCGGCCGCTATTGATTGGCGACCCGTACCAGACCGCGCAACGCGCATTGATCGACTTCAGCCTGATGAAGCCGAAAAAGCCCGAGGCGACCGTGGCAGAAGCGACGGAGCAGTAAAACCGAAGGGGCCACAGCGGCCCCTTTTTTTTCCCCCGACACATTTGCAAATAACAATATTTCTCGTTAAAGCCTAAATCGTCGCCTCAGCCTTCGTCTTTGAACCAACGGAATTTTTCCCTTCGAAGACAAGGAGTCGGCTGCGATGCTCGCGCCCATTACCCGTTCCATGACTCTCACGCTCGGCCTCTGCGGCGCGGCGATCAGCCCTGCTCTGCTGGCGCAAAACCAGTCTGAAAAGCAACCAGCGCCAGCCAGTTCGGCGCTTGAGCTGGCGGCGACCAGCGTCACCGCCCAAGGCCTGGGCAGCACCACCGAAAACACCGAGTCCTACACCACAGGCGCGATGAGCACCGCGACGCGGTTGAACCTGTCGATCAAGGAAACCCCGCAATCGGTGTCGGTGATCACCCGTCAGCAAATGGATGATTTCAAACTCGGTACGTTGTCCGAGGCCATGCGTCAGACCACCGGCGTGGTAGTGCAGCACCTGGATTCGGATCGGGTCAGTTATTCGTCGCGCGGCTATGCGATCAATAATTTCCAGATCGACGGGATGCTCAATACCTTTGATCGCATGAAGTCAGATTCGGACACGATCATCTACGACCGCATAGAAGTGGTTCGCGGTGCCACGGGGCTGACCACCGGTGCTGGCGATCCATCGGCGACGATCAACATGGTACGCAAGCGCCCGACTGCGCAATGGCAGGCACTGGCCGGGGTCAGTGGTGGCAGCTACGACAATTATTACAGCTATGTGGATGTCGGCGGGCCGCTGGCGTTCGACGGTCGTCTGCGTGGGCGCAGCGTGCTGGCGTATCGCGACAACCAGTCGATCAAGGACAAATACGCGCTGCAACGCGAGGTCGGTTACGGCGTGCTTGAAGCGGATCTGACCGACTCAACGGTGCTCGCGGTGGGTTACGACTATCAGAACAAGCATGTGCAGGGTTCGTCGTGGGGCACGGTGCCTTACTGGAATGCCGATGGCAGCAAGGCCGGGCTGGGGCGCTCGACCAACATGGCGACGTCGTGGAGTTCCTGGCCGCTGCAAGACAAAACCGCCTTCGCCACTCTTGATCAGCAACTGGCGGGCGGCTGGCACTTGAAAGCGGCTTACACCCATCGGCAAAGCGATACCGACGGCAAGGTCTATTTCGGCGGAGCGGGTTTTCCCGCGGCCGACCGCAGCGGCATGCTCGCGTATACCTCGCACATGATCGGCACGCAGAAAATGCAGGCCTATGACTTCAACGTGTCAGGCCCTTACGCCTTGTTCGGCCGCGAGCACGAAATGATGTTCGGCTACGGCGAGGCCGAGCGTCGTTCGAATTCCCCGTACACCATCGCTGGCGCACGCCCCGGCGACTACGGGATCATCCGCGACTGGAAATACATGGGCAACATCGGCAAGTTCAGCGACACCGTCACTGACCTCACGGGTTCAAAGGACGATACCCGACAGAAAGCAGGCTACATCGCCACGCGTCTGAGTCTCACCGATGAACTGCACGCCGTGCTGGGCAGCCGCTACGGCAGTTGGCAAGCGTCCAGCACCAGCAACAGTTATGACGCCGACCGCCAGCTAAGCAAGGTCGATCACACCGGCCAGAAGCAGAACGATATCTGGACGCCGTATGCCGGCCTGCTGTACGACCTGACGCCGGAATACACGGCCTACGTCAGTTACACCGACATTTTCAAACCCCAGGGTAATCGCGACAAGAATCGCCAGTACATCGACCCGGTGGTCGGCAAGAATTACGAACTGGGCCTCAAGGGCAGTTTGCTTCAGGAGCGCTTGAATGTTGCCACGGCGCTGTTCTGGAGCAAGCAGGACAACGTCGCCGAGGTGGACAATTCAGCGCCGCCTGATCCGGTCACGCGTGAGCAGTTCTACAGATCCGGCGGCAAGGGCAACAAGGTCAACGGCTTTGAAGCCGAAGTCTCCGGCGAAGTCCTGCGCGGCTGGAACATGACCGCCGGTTACACCTATACCCACTCGGTCAACGGCGAGAGTGAGCGCAGCAACACCAATGAGCCGATGAATCTGTTGCGCGTGTCCACAGCGTATCGTCTGCCGGGCGAATGGCAGGCGCTGACCGTCGGTGGCGCGGTGAATTGGCAGAGCGATGTGTATGGCACGTCGACCCGGCCAGTCGGGAATGGCGTGGAAACGGCGCGGATCAAGCAGAGTGCCTACACCGTGGTCAATCTGATGTCGCGTTACGAGTTTGACCGGCACCTGTCGGCTTCGCTCAACGTCAACAATCTGTTCGACAAGAAGTATTACGACAACGTCGGTTTCTACAACGGTGTTTATTGGGGCGATCCGCGCACGCTGACCGTGAGCCTCGACTGGAAGCTCTGACCCGCTCGCACTGATCGTTCCCACGCTCTGCGTGGGAACGATCATGCTCGGCGCTGTGTGCATCCAGCACTCTGCAACATGCTGCAAAACTCACCCTGAGCGGGCGTTAACCCCGCGTTAATTCGCACGGTAGAGACTCCTTTCGAGTTTTGCTTCATGGACGAAACGGCTCCCACTTATTCAGTAGGAGGCACCATGAAAATCTCTACCCTGATCCTTGCCGGGCTGTTTGCCCTGGGTTCTGCCAGCGTCTTCGCCGAAGGCGGCGCTGAGCGCATGCGCTATTACTACGACAACTTCCCGGTTCAACAGAGCCAGAGCGCGCAACAGAGCGACGCCAACGCGGAAGAAATTCGCGTTCCCGCCGACCAGACCGCGCAAGTGACCGAGTCCTACCGCGACCGGGATTGACCGAGCAACCGATGGACCTTCCGTGGCTCCGCTCTGGCCCGGGAGATGACAGTTGAGGCGCCCTTTTGGGGGCGCCTTTTTTTATGGTTGGGTGGTTGCTTGTTCGGCTTGGGATTTGTGGTGAATCTTCCCCTCACCCCAGCCCTCTCCCGAGGGAGAGGGAGCCGATTTGTGTCGTTTTCAGAATCTGAGTTCGGCTCGATATTTCAGGTCGGCGTAGCTTGCCCAAGCACCTCGGTCAGTCCCCTCTCCCTCCGGGCGGTCCGACGTTTCGGGAGGGTTAGGGTGAGGGGCTTTTCAGGCCTTCAGATCCTTTACCCAGAACAACATCCGCCCATGATCCGGATCAAACATCCCCGGGGCGAAGCCGAACTTGCGATACGACTGCTGCGCAATGGCATTGCCTTCCAGCACTTCGAGAGTAATTTTGCAGCAGCCGCGCTGGCGCGAGATTTCTTCAACCTTTTGCAGCATCTTCTGGCTCAGACCCAAGCCACGGAACTGGCTCATGACCGCCACGTCGTGAACATTGACCAGTGGCTTGCAGGTGAAGGTCGAGAAACCTTCAAAACAATTGACCAGCCCCGCCGGTTCGCCGCCGACGAAGGCCAGTACGCTGAACGCGTGCGGGCGGCGGGCGAGTTCTTCGGGCAGTCGGCGCAGCAGGTCCGGATCGAGCGAGTGGCCGCCGCCCATTGGGTCTTCTGCATAGTGATTGAGCACAATGCCGATGGCTTCGGCGTGCGTTGGGTTGCTGTAGCTGGCCTGAAGTACCAGAATTTCTGCGGAATCCATTTCCATCCCCGAACAGACAAAAGCCCCGGTGCGCAAGGTACACACTGATAGGCTGCCTGACCTTAACGCGGCCACATACCGCTGAGCAACCGGCAAATCTGCAAGATCAGGCGTGGCCCCAGATCAATTCCTCGGTCCAGCCGAGTTCGGCGAAGTCTGCAGCACGCAACGCGCTTTCGCCGGCGCAGAAAAACTCGTCCAGTTGCGGCGGTTTCACCGAAGTATCGCTAAGCATCGCGTGCACCTGGCCGCGGTGATGGATCTGGTGTTCGAACAGATGCGACAGCAAGCGCAGGCGGCTGTCGTGCTGGGGCGTGTCGCGGGCGATGGTGACGATTCGGTTCAGATCGGCATCGCGCAGTTGCTCGCAATAGGCGATCAACCGACGGTCGACGCGAGCCTGTTCTTCACGCAGTTGAACGGCGTCAGTAAACGGCTCGTCTGCATTGAAAAATACATAGCAGTCAGGATGCGGTTCAGCCCCGCGCAGTTCGCGCTCCAGTGCATCGACGTAAAACCAGTCACACGTCAGGATATGGTTCAGCGTCAAGCGAATACTCGGGAAAAAGCTTACTCGCGGCGCCGCAAGATCCGCCGCGCTGAGCTGGCGCCAGGCCGTGGCCAGACGATGATTGGCCCAGGCATTCTGATAAGCCAGGGTCAGCAAGTGATGGGACAACGGTTGACTCATCTCGGCACCCTTTTCGCTCAAGCGTTGGCAAAGCGCTGCAATTGCATCTCCTGCAAGCGACTGAGGGTGCGGCGGAACGGGAATTCCAGATAACCCTCGGTATACAGCGCGGCCATCGGCACTTCGGCCTCAACGTACAACGGCACCTTGCGGTCGTAGCACTCATCGACCAGCGCGATGAACCGCCGCACACCGTCGTCATGTACCGACAACTGCGGCAGTTCCCGATCGCCCGCGACCACGCGTTCGGCGCCATCCTCGGTGCCACGGGCAATGCGCCCTTCGCGCTTGCGTGCGCTGAGATTTGGCACCTCGCTCAACAGAATAGCCCGATAGCGATCGCACAGCGCGATGAAGTCCATGGCGGCGAACGGTTGCTCGCACAAGTCGGCGTAACGACACCACAGCACGTGTTCGGATGCCTGTACGACATTGAGCTGGCGGTGCCCGACCGGGACCGGTTCGATACTGACCGATTGCCCCTCGGCCAATCCATTGAACACATCCGCCAATGGGCTTGGCGAATGACTGCTGGCGACAAAATACCGCTGTTCCACAGTGCCCGGATGCAAACGGTGATCCTCAGCGCCATTCACCGCAATCACCTGCATATGCGCCTTGATCGCGGCAATCGCCGGGACGAAACGGTCGCGATTGAAGCCGTCGGCGTACAACTCGTCCGGCGGCAGGTTGGATGTGCAAACGATCACCACGCCTTCGTCGAACATCACCTGAAACAACCGCCCGAGAATGATCGCGTCACCGATGTCGTTGACGAACAACTCATCGAAGCACAGCACTTTCACCTCAGCCGCCAGCTCTTTGGCCAGCGCGCGCAACGGATCGGCAATCCCGGTCAACTGGAACGAGCGCTGATGCACCCAGCCCATGAAGTGATGAAAATGCTGGCGTCGCGCCGACACCCGCAGGCTCTGGTGGAACTGATCCATCAGCCAGGTCTTGCCGCGCCCGACCGGGCCCCACAGATAAACGCCGGCGACCGAACGAGCGCCGGCGTGCAGCGCTTCGTGGCATTTTTGCAGGGCCCAGACCGCGTGTTCCTGGGCTTCATCCTGGACGAAGCCATTGTGCTGGACCGCGTATTGCCAGGCGCTTAAGGGGGAGTCGAAATTCATGCGCGGCAGTATGCCACGACGGCTACAGGGAAATATCCAGCCGGGCAATTTTCCCTTGTTCATTCAATCGGAACGTATAGCGCAACTGGGCCGGACTGCCTGGGAATGTCCCGGAAACCAGTCCGTGGACCAGCACCTTGCCGGTGCGCTGTTGCACCTTCAGCACTTCAACGCGTGGCTGATAGCGTTGCCCGGTGTCGTGCATCCATTGCGCGATGGCTTGAGAACCGACCTGATGCTGGGCTTCATCGAACACGTTGGCATCCTCGGCGAAAAAACTGGTCACCCGCGATGTGTCGCGGGCGTTTGCCGCATCGATATACGCAGCGATCGCCGGGGCCAGTGCAGAGACGGGATGGGACATGGTTGCAGCTCCTTGTTGTCTGATTCTGCGACCATCCTAAAACAGCGTCATGTCAGTTTTTGTCAGGAGTGAAACGGCCTTCTTCGTCCAGTTGCATCTGCTTGCGCCAAGTGCGCAACAGGTCGCTGCGCCGGCCCGGATAAGCCTCGCCCTGCAGATTCGCAGCGCTGATGCGGTCGGTTCGAAACGTCCGATAGGCACTGCGCAATTCACACCAGGCGACGATGATCCGCACTTCATTGAGAAAACCCAGTGCCAAGGGCCAGATCAGCCGCTGACTCGGCACCTGCTGCGCGTCGGCGTAATCGATGTGCAGTTTGGCCTGGTCACGAATGGCATGACGAAACACGTTCAGCGGCACGGCGTTCTGCGGAAAACCGTAGCCCGGCGGCCCCGGCAGCACGGTGGGATTGCGTAATGCTTCCTGCGCTTGCGGGTCAAGCACGGCGGCAATCTTGGCCAAAGCATCAGCCGCCGCTTTGCTCAATATTTCATCGCCGCGCTGATCGACATAGCGCAAACCGAGGACGATGGCTTCGGTTTCTTCGGCGTTGAGCATCAGCGGTGGCAGGAACAGACCGTTGCGCAACACATAGCCGATTCCCGCCTCGCCTTGAATCGGCGCGCCAAGGGCAGTCAGCTCGGCGATGTCGCGATAGAGCGTGCGCTCGGACACTTGCAGCTCAGCGGCCAAGGTCGCGGCAGTCACCGGGCGCTTTTTGCCACGCAGCACTTGCAACAGGGTCAACAGTCGGGTGGTACGCGACACGATGGGCAGGCTCTGGTCGGAAAGACCTCGCAGATTAGCAGAGGCTGATGTCAGAAAATGGCAGGAGCTTGAGGGGTCAGCGGGATCGTTTCCATGCTCCGGCGCGGGAATGCCTCTATGGAGGCTCGGTGTTCGGCTCTGCATGAGACGGGCTGCATTCCCACGCAGGAGCGTGGGAACGATCAGTGAGGGCCGCGCGTTCACATGAATCGATTTAGCCGGCAGCGCCCTTAAAAGCTGACCTTTCGGGCAGTTATTGCTCGTTGCCCTCGCCGCCCGCTTGCGGCATCCTGCGCCTCCATTTTCTGACCCGGCCCCGCTTCGCAGCGCGCAAAACACCATGACCGCCTCTGAAAACACCCCGCGCAACAATGACCTGATCTACGGCCTCAACGACCGCCCGCACCTGACTGCCACCGTGTTTGCCGCGCTGCAACACGTACTGGCCAGCTTCGTCGGGATCATCACGCCGACCCTGATCATGGGCGGCGCCCTCGGCCTGCAAAGCGAAATTCCTTACCTGATCAGCATGGCTCTGTTCGTTTCCGGGCTCGGCACGTTCGTCCAGGCCAAGCGCTTCGGCCCGGTCGGCTCTGGTCTGCTGTGTCTGCAAGGTACGAGTTTTTCCTTTATCAGCGTGATTCTCAGCGCCGGTTTCATGGTCAAGGCGCGCGGTGGCGGCACCGACGAAATCCTCTCGACAATCTTCGGCGTGTGCTTTTTCGCCGCGTTCATCGAAGTGGTGCTGAGCCAGTTCATCGGCAAACTGCGCATGCTGATCACCCCGGTGGTCACCGGCACGATCATCACCTTGATGGGCCTGTCGCTGATCAAAGTGGCAATGACCGACATCGCCGGCGGCTTTGGCGCAGCAGACCTGGGCGCGGCCAGCCATGTGTTTCTGGCGGCGCTGGTGATCGGCACCATCGTCGTGCTGAACCGGGTCGACGTGCCGTTCCTGCGCCTGGGCGCGATCGTCATCGGCCTGACCCTCGGTTATGTCGTTGCGTGGCTGATGGGCACGGTGGATTTCGCCGCGATGCCCGCCGTGCCGCTGTTCAGCGTGCCGGTGCCGTTCAAATATGGCTTCAATTTCGACTGGGTGGCGTTCGTGCCGGTGGCGGTGATCTTCCTCGTTTCGCCACTGGAAGCGGCCGGTGATCTGACCGCCAACTCGATGATTTCGCGGCAACCGGTCAAGGGTCCGCTGTACATTCGCCGGATCAAGTCCGGCCTGCTTGCTGACGGTCTCAATTCGGCCATGGCCGCAGTGTTCAACAGCATGCCGATGGTCACCTTCGCGCAGAACAACGGGGTGATTCAGCTCACCGGTGTGGCCAGCCGCTATGTCGCTTTCTTCATTGCCGGGTTGCTGGTGATTCTCGGTCTGTTCCCGATGATCGGCGCGGTGCTGCAGTTGATGCCGAAACCCGTGCTCGGCGGTGCCGAACTGGTGATGTTTGGCACCGTCGCCGTGGCCGGGATCAAGATCCTCGCCGAAGCCGGCCTGCATCGACGCAACATGCTGATCGTCGCAATCTCGCTGGGCATGGGTCTGGGTATCGCGGCGGTCCCGGAAGTGCTGCGCGAACTGCCGCAGGCATTGCGCAACATCTTCGAATCGCCAATCACCGTCGGCGCACTGTGCGCGATTGTGCTGAATATCTTCCTGCCGGAGGAATTCATCGAGCTGGAAGAAGACGACTTCGATCCGGAAGCTTCTATTCTTCAGGTCATGGAAAACCCGGACATGCCGGCCAAGGCTGAACCTGGCCCAGCGGTGGCTGTCGCACAAGAGAACCGCTGATGTCTGGCCTTTAACAAAAAGGGCTGAACCGACACGCCGGTTCAGCCCTTTTTTCGAGAGACCGTTTATGCGCCGCCTCCACGCCCTGATTCTGTCGCTGCTGCTGTTATCCCTGAGCGCCTGCGCGCTGTTCCCCAGTCGTGATCCGGTCAATATCAACGTGGTCGGTCTCGAACCATTGCCGAGCCAGGATCTGGAAGTACGCTTCGCGATCAGACTGCGCGTGCAGAATCCCAACGAAACCGCGATCGACTACAACGGCATCGCCCTCGATCTGGAGGTCAACGGCCATTCACTGGCCTCGGGCGTAAGCGATCAGAGCGGCTCGATCCCGCGCTTTTCCGAAACCATCGTCAGCGTACCGGTGAGCATTTCCGCATTCTCGGTCCTGCGCCAGACCCTGGGCCTGAGCCAGACACAAACCCTCGACAACCTGCCTTACGTCCTGCGCGGCAAACTCGCGGGAGGGCTGTTCGGCACTATGCGTTTTGTGGACAGCGGCACGTTGAGTTTGCCCAGGGCGAGTGCCGCAACGTGGTAACGAAAGGCTTTCTCTCAGGGTTGCGGTGAACGCAGGTTTCGCGGATTAAACTCAAATCATTGTGGGAGCGAGCCTGCTCGCGAAAGCGGGGTGTCAGTCAACTTGTGTGTTGAATCAGCTGACGCATTCGCGAGCAGGCTCGCTCCCACAGGTATTTGCGGCGGGCGCAGAATTAGCGGCAAACCGTAACCATTGTGGGAGCGAGCCTGCTCGCGAAAGCGGGTTGTCAGGCAACTGATGGGTTGGATGTGCTAGCGCATTCGCGAGCAGGCTCGCTCCCACAGGGATTTGAGTTAGGCGTCAGTCAATTGTTGAAGCGCACTCCGGGCTTGGCGCGTTCATCGACGGATAACTCGAATACGTCCGGCCGCGCATAGTGGCCGACAACGTCGTAGTCGTAACGTGCGCGCACCAGTTCGTCGGTGTTGATTTCTGCAGTGAGCAGCCCGGCTTCGCCGCGTAACGGTCCTGCCAGCACGTCACCCATTGGGCCGACAATCACGCTGCCGCCGGCAATCAGCGGACGGTCTGCTGGCCAGTTGGCGATGTCCACGCCCAGTTCGTTCGGCGAGGCCTGGACCTGGCAGGCGCTGACCACAAAACAACGCCCTTCATGGGCGATGTGACGCATGCTCACTTGCCACATTTCACGCTCGTCAACCGTCGGCGCACACCAGACCTCGATGCCTTTGGCGTACATCGCCGTGCGCAGCAACGGCATCATGTTTTCCCAGCACACCACCGCGCCGAGCTTGCCGACCTGAGTGTCGAACACCGGCAAGGTCGAGCCATCGCCCTTGCCCCAGATCAGCCTTTCGGTGCCGGTCGGCATCAGTTTGCGGTGCTTGCCGACCAGTCCGGCCTGCGGGTCGAAGTACAGCGCGGTGCAATACAGGGTGCTGCCGGCGCGCTCGATCACGCCGATCACCAGGTTGGCTCCGGTACGCGCGGACAGCCCGGCGAGCGCATCGGTTTCTGCGCCCGGCACGTCAATCGCGTTGGCGAAGTAGCGGGCATAGGCTTCACGGCCCTCGGGCAGGCGATAGCCCAGTTGCGTGCCGAAGCTTTCGCCTTTCGGGTAACCGCCGAGCAACGCTTCGGGCATGACCACCAGCGCCGCGCCGGCTTCGCTGATCGCGGTTTCCCAGCTCAGAATCTGCTCGAGGGTGGCTTGTTTGCCGGCGGGCAATGAGCCGATTTGCAGGGCAGCGACAATGGATTTGGGCATCGCAGTAACTCCGTCAGGTTCAGTGGTTGCCGATTCTGCGGCGCCACGCGATCATGAATAAAGCCCCGCTCACTGCTGAATGATATGAACCAAATGAATATCGCCAACATCGACCTCAATCTGCTGAAAGTGTTCGAAGCCCTGCACGAAGAATCCAGCGCCAGCCGCGCTGCCCTGCGTCTGGGCGTCACGCAATCGGCAGTCAGCGCAGCACTGCGGCGGTTGCGCGAGGTTTACGGCGATCAGTTGTTCGTGCGCACCGGGCGCGGCCTCGCGCCGACGCTCAAGGCCAATCAGTTGAAACCGGTGGTCAGCGAAGCGTTGAATAAATGTCGGCAAAGCCTGGCGATGGTCGATCCAGCGGCCAATCAATACGACGGGCGCTCGGTGACCATCGGCCTTTCCGATGATTTCGAGATTGCCTATGGCCGGCGCCTGATCGAAGAAATTGCCTGCAGCCTGCCGAAGTTACGCGTGATATTTCGCCAGACCCACAGCCAGATCGTCGCTCGCGCGCTGATGGAGCGCAGCATTGATCTGGCGATTACCGCCGGTGGTTTTGCCGAGCGTTTGCTCAGCCGGCAGGTGCTGGGTGAAGGCGGTTATGCGTGCCTGGTCGAGCCGTCGAGTCTCGCGCCCGGCCAGGAACAGATCGGGCTGGAGGAGTTTGTCGCCCGCGAGCACATTCTGGTGTCGTCCGGCGGCTTTATCGGCATTACCGATGAGGGTTTGGCAGCACTGGGCTTGAGTCGCCGGGTCTGTGCGTCGACTACGCATTTTGCCGCGCTGCCCTGGTTGCTCAAGGGCAGCCGTGCGGTGGCGACGATACCGGCGCACGCCGCCGAAAGCATTGCGGCGCTCAGCGGTCTGGCATTGCTGCCCTGCCCGCTGCCATTGCCGCGTTACCCGATCGAACTGGGCTGGCGTACCAGCGCGCAGATCGATCCGCTGGTGGTCAAGGTTCGCGAGGTGATTGCCGCGACCTTCAACTGAGCGTTACTTGCTCGCAGCCATCAGTCGATTGACTTCACTGCGCACCATGTTGGCGAATTCCGGCGGCGACATGCCGTCGAGTTCTGCGCGGACCCATTCGGCCCATTTGCCTTTGCGTTTGGCGCGCTCGCCAAACAACCGCGCGGCCTCGCCTTTGGCTTTGCCCAGATTGTTCTGCCAGAGTTCGAACAGACGGGATTTCTCATCTTCCAGCGCGGCGCGCTCTGCGAGTGATTTGTCGGCCAGATTGAAACTCATGGGGATTTATCCTGCTGCGTAAAATGGCGACATCTTACACGGTCAGTCGAATTCTCCGGGGCAGGTTTTTCTGTTGAGGAGAGTTGGCGTGCAACTTTTTGCGTTGCGCCATACTCCATTGCTCACTGTCCATTCATCTGCAAGGAGTCACCCATGGCCCGCAAATCTGCCGTGCAAGCCGCTGAAGAACAAATCAAGGATCAGGCGTTCAGCGAACTTCAGGCGCTGATTGAAGAATCGGACAAGTTGCTCAAGAGCAGTGCTTCACTGGTCGGCGAGGAGGCGGAAACGCTTCGTGGTCAAATCGCTTTGAAATTGCAGCAGGCGCTGGATTCGGTGTCGAATGTACGGGATCGGACCAAGCCCGCGGTCGAGGCGACCGAGACCTATATAGGGGGTCATCCTTGGCAGACGGTGGCGATTTCGGCCGGGTTCGGGTTGGTGGTCGGGTTGTTGCTTGGCCGACGTTGAGGTTTTTTTGATTTGGGAAAAAGCGGATCTTTGGGTTCGCTTTTTTTTTGTGTTTGGTTTTTTGGACTTGGCGGCCTCTGGGCCGACCAGGCTCTTGGGGTTTTGGGTGTATATCCGATTCTTTGGGTGTTGCGGCTGGCGGTTCCGCTCTTACAGCGGGTCACTTTTGCAGACGCCCAAAAGTAACCAAAACGCTGGGCCCCTGCGTTCGGCCCTCGCAAGCTCGGGTTCCTTCGCTCCGGGACCGATCCGGGCGCAGCGGCTACGGTTTGCTTCGCTGCACCTCCTTCCGCTGTGTCTGGCTGCGCCAGACGGTCGCTGCGCTCCCACGCCCGGATCGATCCCTCCACTCAGCCTGCCGATGGGGCCGGTTAGGCAAGATCAAAAGCACTCGAGCTAACGCTCATTGTTGAGTGGTTAGAAGCGGGGGGTTGGCTTTGGATTGGTTGTGTGGCTGCCCCTCACCCCAGCCCTCTCCCCTTGGAGAGGGAGCCGATTTCAGTTGGTTCCAAGATTTGTGTTCAATTCGGTACTGCATGTTGGCGTACGTCTTCCAATCACCGCGGTCAGTCCCCTCTCCCTCCGGGAGAGGGCTAGGGTGGGGCTTTTGATCCTGGCTTACTCTCCCGCCAATTCCCGCAATTGCCCAAGCGTCTGCGCATCCAGCACGATGCCTTCAGCCACTGAGCGGCTGCGCTGCCCATGCCGGCGGTCGCCTGGCAGGCGTTTAGGGAGCCGATTTCGGTTGGTTTCAAGATTTGTGTTCAATTCGGTATTGCATGTTGGCGTACGTCTTCCAATCACCGCGGTCAGTCCCCTCTCCCTCCGGGAGAGGGCTAGGGTGAGGGGCTTTTGATCCTGGCTTACTCTCCCGCCAATTCCCGCAATTGCCCAAGCGTCTGCGCATCCAGCACGATTCCTTCAGCCAGTGAGCGGCTGCGTTGCCAATGACGGCGATCGCCGGGCAGGCGCTTGAGGCCGACGCTGTGCATCTGGCGAACCAGTTCGCCGCTGCGTTCGGCGAAGCTTTGGCCGGCGGCTTTGCTGGGGTCGATGACGATGAGCAGTTGGCCGGTCCATGGGGTTTTCGCACCGGGGTGGTTGGACCAGTCGAATTCGAAGGAGAAGTTGCCGCCAGTGAGTGCCGCTGCCAGCAGTTCGACCATCATCGACAATGCCGAGCCTTTGTGGCCGCCGAATGGCAGGAGCGCGCCGCCTTCGAGGATGGCTTTGGGGTCCTGGGTCGGTTGGCCGAGGCTGTCGACGCCCATGCCGGGCGGCAGGCGTTCGCCTTTGCGGGCGGCGATCTGGACGTCGCCGTGGGCGATGGCGCTGGTCGCCAGGTCGAAGACGATGGGCGCGGCGCCAGCGCGGGGGGCGGCGAAGGCGATCGGGTTGGTGCCGAACAGTGGGCGATCGGCGCCGTGGGGGACGACGCAGGTCATGCTGTTGACCACACTGAGCGCCACCAGCCCTTCATCGGCAAAGGGTTCGACATCCGGCCACAACGCTGCGAAGTGGTGCGAGTTACGGATCGCCAGTACGGCGATCCCGGCGTGACGGGCCTTTTCCACCAATAACGGGCGGGCGGCGGCCAATGCCGGTTGGGCGAAACCGTTGCCGGCGTCAACGCGCACGAAGCCGGCGGCGACGTCTTCGACTTTTGGCACGGCGTGGCCATTGACCCAGCCGCTTTTCAGCGTCGACACGTATCCGGGCATCCTGAACACACCGTGACTGTGGGCACCGTCGCGCTCGGCCGCTGCACAGTTGGCGGCGAGCACACGGGCGACGTCGGCGGAGGTGCCGTGGCGCAGAAAAATCGTTTCAAGCAATTGCGTCAGCGCTTCCAGGGACAACGCGGACGAGACAGCAGAGGGCACATGATCGTGTGGCGCAGACATCTGAAGCTCCAGAATGATTATTGGAGGGAACAACAGCGTACGGACGACTTGCCCTGCGATTAACCATGGCGCAGCGGTCGGCTGTCAACCCTCGGCTGGTTCAAGGATGACGCGCGCATGGGCGTGGCAGATTTCAGCGCGGTGGGTGCGGTAACCCGGTACCGCCAGTGCGTCGAGTGGCGAATCTATCGTGAATGCCCTGCCCATGGCTTCCGCTCAGAGCTACGACGATGTCCAGCACCACCGCCCCGCTGCTTTTTCCCGAAATTCTGCAATCCACCGGCCTGCATACCGAGCTGGCCAAAACGCATGGTTTGAACAGCAAAGACTTCGATTGGCTGGCCCATGTGCAGTTGGCGACGCACGCCCTGCGCAAGGAACAGACGCCACCGATGCTTGCCGAACGCATTTTGCTCAACGCTGACAAACAGTTGGCCGTCCCCCTCGCCGGTAGCTTCATTCTGAGCGCCGGCCCGGATGACGGCGGTGTGTTTCTCTATACGCCCTACGACGGCCTGAAAAAGTACAGCGATGAAGATGCACTGACCGAGGCCTTGCAAGCGCGGCTCGACGAGGCCGGTGAACACGATGAGCTGCTGGCCTTCATCAGCGTCTCCCGGCGCAAGGAAGTGGTGGAGAAAGGCGGTATCACCTTTACTCGCGAAACGATCGACGGCGACGTGTTCACGGATCAGCAGTGCGCAATCGACGAAGCTCGCAATATTGGCCTGCGTGATGTGCTGGACGAACTGAAACGTCTGCCATCGCTGACAACCCTGCTGGACAAGATTCTCGACGAACTGCTGGCACCGCACTTCGCTGGACTGCAGCAGGCGCAGACCCGCGTCAGCCTGTATTCGACCAGCGGCGCCACCGCCGGCGATCGCAGGCAGCGGATCAATTCGCTGTCATTGCATGAAGCACTGCTTGTGCATTTGCGCCGTCAGGGCTGGCCGCGTGGTCAGTCAGCCGAATTCTCGCACCCTGCTCGCTCCAGTGACGACAATGATCAGAAAGCCTGGGCAGACGCGCTCAGATCCGCATCGGGAAAGCTGACCATGCTGTTGTTTCGACAGCTGGAGGCTTACTGGAACGCGCCCTCCTTCGAAGGCTCGCCCAGACGCGCATTCTTGCGCCAGACGCTAAAGGACTTGGCGCGAGCTGACCTGATGATCAAGCGCGAAACAAACATCCTCGATGCCAGGGAGTTCGATGCCCTGCACAGTGTGATCCGCGAGTCGCACACGGCTGTGCGTCGGCCCACTTTCGAAACGGTGTGCTTGCGCAAGGAAACGACCTCGGTTGAACTGGCTGGCTCATTGATGATCAATCACGCCAAGGCCTACCTCTATACCCCCACTCAGGGCCTGCAAGTGCTTGACGATTACGCCGACCTCAAGCAAACACTGACTGCCAAACTCGATGCCGGTGGTCATGAAGACGAGCTGTACGGTCTTATGAGCCTTGAAGAACGTAATCGCTATCTGGAATTGATCGATCCGCAGGTCTCCGGCCAGCACATCGGCGGCGACATCATCGCGACGCTGTTTGAGGCGATACTGACCAAGCAGCGCCAGAACGTCGAATTTGCCTTGCAGCGGTTTCGCCAGAATGAACAATCGATTGATATTCACGCGCTTTTCGACAAGGCGCTGGATATCCGCTCGATGCTCCACGAGCGCTTGCTCAAGCTGGAGGTCAATGAGCGCTGGAGCACCCGTCCACTGTTTGCCAGCACCCCGCCTTCCTCAGTGGTGCAGGCAGACAAGGTGGCGCAACTGGCGCTCAAGCTTGAGCGAGAAGAGGACAATCTCAGCAGTAATCTGCGCGCTCAGCCAACCGCCAACAACGCCGAGCAAGAGCGCTTTCTGCAGGCCATATTGTGGAAACTGGCGAAGGCGTTCGAAGACGGTATTCGTGCCGAGGCGAATATCAACCACCTCAGCGGAACGTGGCTGGCAGCCGAGCGCAACATCGTCGACACGGTGTTCGATGCCAGGAAGCCGACCCGCACGGCGCGTAAATCGCTCAACGGTTTTCGCCCTGATGCATGGTCGCTCACGCTTACCGGGCCCGGCGAGACCGGCACGCTGCCACTTGCCCACTGCGTTCTGTTGACCGAACGCGGTGGTCTCGATGTCGCGCACTCCGGTCGCGCGATCCTGTGGACGCCAGCGGTTGGCCTGGAGTCGTTCAACGATATCGCCCTTGCGCAAGAAGCCCTGCAGAACCGCCTGGACGACAAAAACCAGTGCCAAACGCTGCTGGAAAACTTGCCCACCGCACAACAGCGGCTGGACGAAACCTGCACGCTCGGCAGCTTCCAGTTGATTGACGGCAGTGTGGCAAGCGATCGCATGCGGTCGGCCATCGAGCATTTCCTCGACCATTGCCGGATGCTGCGCCAATGCATCGAAGACAAGGACACGCTTGCACGCTTCCTCGAGCAAATGACTCGTTCCTCGATCAACACCAACCTTGTTCGCGCCATCGAACTCGCTAAGGCCCTGGCCCGCCAGCTGGACTATCCCGACTGGTTACAGATGGCGCCGATCCCGGAACAGCGCACGCAGCTCGCCTTGCTGGATCAACTGCGGGACAGCTTTGTCGATGGCAAGGATTTTCTTGATGATGTGCCGGCCTTGTCTGCGTATGTCGAACAAACATTGCAGACCTTGCTCGACGCCAGATTTCCCAAAAACGGCCTCAAGCCGACGGATATTCTGATCACCCCGAATCTGATGCTTGCCGGTCCGGCCTGCCACCTGCTCGATTTTGCCTCGCATCACTTCAATGTCGTGCAAGGCACCGGTTTCAAGGTCGCCTCGCTGACCGCCACGCCATTGCCGGCGAAACTCGATCAGTCAGCGGTCAAGCAATTGCTGCAGTCGCTGGCAATCACAACCACCTATGCGCGCAAAGTCAGCGACGCACTGACCGCTGACACAGCGTCGGCGCGCACCAGTAAAGAACGCTTTCTGCGCCAGTTGCCCTGGCATTTGATGCAGCACGCCCATTCGCTGAAGTTGCAGCAGAAATTGTCAGACACCGGCTACGACGCGATATGCCAGGTGCTGGACATGCCCGATGCAATCGCCCGCGCCACCGTGGCACAGGCGCAGGCTGTCGTCAGTCCGCTGTCATTGATCAAGACCAGCGGAGCCGACGCCATCACCGCTCTCGGGCTGTATGTCATCAGCTCGGGCGCCGGGCAAAGCGGGCCGCTGGTGCTCTATGCGCCATTTTCGCGCTTCGTGTTTCGTGAATTCGAAGCTGAAACACAGTTGATCGAGGCGCTGAACGCACCCGGGCATTTTCAGGATCTGGTGATACGCCGCCTGCCGTCCGGGCAACAAGCCGTGTTCAGCAACCTGCTGAAGACGACCCTTGGCCAAACCAGCGAGATCACGCTTCAGAGCATCCCCATCCGCGGCAACCTGCTGGAGCGGCTGCACAAGGACACCCTCGACCTGCTGCCACGACTGCTCGGTTGCCAAATGCAAATCGAAGCGCAATCCGATTGGGAGGCCGCGAAGTTTCTCTTCAGCAGCGGTGTACGCCTGGTGCCTCACTTGTTGCCAGGCAAGCTCGCCTCGTTGTTTTATCTATGGAAAAGCTATAACGACTTCAAAGACTCCGCCGAAGACCTGCAGCAACACCATTGGTCAAACGCGCTGAAAAGTTTTATCAGCGGGGCGATCTCGCTGTTCAGTCTCGGTCAGCTGTCGTGGCAAAACGAAGAGGAACAAACCACTGAGGTATTCGCCACCGAGGCCGCTGCCGCCATGAGCGAAACCACGACCAACAACCCGGTAAAAACCGCGCCGCGCTGGAACAAAGTCTCACCCGTCACGGCCACTCGGCTTGATTTGCAATCGTTTGAAACCAGCATCGCGCTGCAAGACCTCACCCTCGAAGGCAACAAACTGGTATATCGCAACGCTTCTGGCACGCAGAAATACGCGGCGATCGCTGGCAAGGTCTATCCGGTCATTGAGTCTGAAAAAACCTGGTACCTGCATCACACGGAGGACGGGCAAGGACCAGAGCTTGAGCAAAACAACGGCAGACTGGTTCTTGCCCGTCGCAGCAAGCCTGTCCATCGCTGTCGATCGAGGCAACGCGATCGTGAGCAAATCGAAGTCGAGCGCAGCCGCTCTTATCTGATGTATATCCAGGCCAAGGGAATGGCGCAAATCAACAAGCGCTATCCCGCCCGCGCCTTCGTCATACAGCAAGCTGTCGTTCGCGCACGTACCTACGCGCTCAACTGCCTGCATAACTATGTCATTCACCGCGGCAATCTGGCGGGCACTCGGTTGGAGCGTCTGTTCAAGGATGTCTTCGAGGTCTCGCAGGTTACCCCGTCGCTGCTGAAAAAAATCGAAGCGGTCATTATCCCGCTTTGCCGCGAACTGACCGATCCGAAAGATGACCTGCTCTATACCGAGCGCTTTTTCGCCGGGCTGAACTCCCGTTACGGCGATACCACTGTTGCCTTCGTTTTCAATGAGGACAAACGAAAGATTGTTCACCTGACCGAAGTGTTCTTCAACCCGGGTATGGACCCTTACACGGCTTACCTGCCTGCGCGGTTCAATGTGGATTCCCACGCCCGTGCGGTTGCGCTGATTCACGAACTGTCGCACTTGCTGTTTAAAACCGAAGACTTCGGTTCGGTGGAAGCATTCGCGCCGTTTCCTGACCTCATCGATACGGCCACGGCAGAAGGGCAATTGCTCAAAGACGATGCAGACCGTTTGCGCCAGAGTTTTTCCCGCTTCACTGCGGCATCTCAATTGTTCGTGGATAGAGATGACAACGGTGCGTTGGTCGACCTGGACAAATTGCCCAGGCTAGCCAAGGTGCTGGACAGACTACTTGCCCTGACCAGGACCAAAAATCTCGCCGATGCGCGCAAGGCCTTCCGCAGTGCAGTCTCGGCAGATGCCAGGATTGAAGTTATCCTGGCCAACGCCGATTCGATCGCCTTGCTCATCAGCGAAATGGGCCGGCAACTCGACCCGTTGCCAGCGCCGCTCCCGTTGCCGGCGCCAGCCTCCAGCCAGACCCGCGACATGCCGTCGGCATAACCGGCGCAAAAAAATGCGCAGGCCCAAGGCCTGCGCATTCGCGTGAAGCAATGAGTCGCGCCGGCTGAGCTCAGTCCTTCTGATCGCGCAATACATTGCCCGAGGCGCCGTCGATGCGGAACTCGTAGACAACGCCATCGGCCTTGCGCCCTTCCCCTTCCCAATAACCATCATTGTCGGCGCCGATCTCGTAGACTTCGACATAGCCTGCTTTGGTCTTGGCAACCTCGATGGCTTTTTCGATGGTGATCCAGCCAGCACCCGGTTTATCGGCTAACGCAGCGCCCGTGCTGAGCAAGGCGGCGGTGGCAATCAAAGCGGCAAAAGTGTGTTTGATCATTTTTTCACTCCATTTATGGATAGTGGTCATTGGCGTCCTGTTTTTTGGGTGCCTGAGGAAAAAATAAGTTCCAATTTGATGGGTAAATGCCATGACGGCAGTTCTCGGCCACTTCCCCAGAAGGTTAGAATGTGCGAAATCAGGACGAGTCCATGACCCAAGACACCCTCTCGGAAGCCGAATACGATGCGATCACCGATGCCGCTGCGCATTGGTGCATGCGCGTGCACGCCGCTGATTGCACGGCGCAAGAGCGGCGCGCCTTTCAGCAATGGCACGACGCGCACCCGCTGCATGCATTCGAATACGAGGCCATGCTGGAAATCTGGGACGTAGCCGGACACTTGCCGCGCGCCGAGCCTGCGCCGTTCATGCCCGCGGCACGGTCTTCACGCCCGTGGCGCCAATGGGCGATAGCCGCAGGTGTCTGTGCCCTCGCGTTGCCGCTGGCGGCATATTCGGGCTGGAATCTGGGCTGGCTGCCCAACAGCTATCAGCATTTTTCCGCTACTGGGGAGATCCGCCAGGTCACGCTAAGTGATGGCAGCCAGTTGGAACTGAACCTGAATACAGATCTGACTTTCAGCAATTACAAGGACGAGCGCCGGGTGGCCCTCAAGCAGGGTGAGGCATTCTTCTCCGTCAGCCATGATGTGTCGCACCCTTTCGTGGTGCGTGCAGGCGAAGGCGAGATCCGCGTCACGGGGACGCGCTTCAATGTCTGGATGTATAACGATCAAGTGCGCGTCAACCTCGTCGAAGGTTCGGTGCTGGTGACCAGCAACCGCTCGTTGCCCGGGGATGGTCTGCGCCTTGGGCCGTCGATGCAGGCGCGTTACCAGCGTGGCGATTACATGCCGCAGATCAGCCAGACCTACGCCAGCGACACTTCGCTGACCTGGCGCGACGGCAAACTGGTATTGGACAATCTCGCACTGAGCGAAGCATTGCCCCTGATCAACCGCTACTTGACCAAACCACTGGAGCTGGCGGATACGCGGACCGGCTCAATTCGCGTGGGCGGCATTTACAACATCAAAGCGCTGAACAACTTGCCCGACAGCCTGCCCAAAGTGCTGCCCGTCTATCTGACGCGCAACAAGGAAGGCAATCCGGTAATCAACTCGATACCGCAACAGCCGCCGAAAAGCTGAAGGCCGCGCCCCTTGCGGGATGCGGCCTTCATTTGCTTCATCTACCTTCGGGTTTATTGAGCGGCCACTTTCCCCGCCTTATCCAGTGTCTCGCCAACGGTCTGCACCTGATACTGCGGGTCTGCCTGGATCTGCTGCTCAGTGAACGGCAGAACACTCCACTGTTTCTTCGAAAACGCTTCAGTCTGATCCCGCGAGTATTTCGATGCCGGATCGCTCGATAACGAGAACGCCAACAGCCCTTGAGCGTGCGGCCCCTTGTCATCGAAGCTCACCACTTGCAGATAACTGGTGCCACTGATCACTTCGAGTTTGCCGTCTTCACGCGGCACACTCTGGATTGCGTTGTAGATCCCCAAGGTGCCGGGCCCACCATGAATCGGCGTTTGCCGCCCGCCACTGCTGACGACCTGGATATCACCCCAGCGGGTTTTCTCGTCGAGGCCCATTTTCCTGCTGGTCTCCAATGACGCCAGCATCGCCCCGCGCAGAGCCTTGGCCACTTCCGGCTGCTCGACCGCCAGACCGCGCGGCGTATGTTGCGCATCCTTCGGATCGAAGCCGACACGCCAGACTTCCGGCACGGCTTGCAAGGCCTGCATGATGTTCTGGAAATGCACCAGCCCCACGCCCGCGTTCAGATTCGCCCGACCGTCCCAAGCAGTGAGACTGGCACAAACCGGTTGCAGAGCCTTTGCATCCGCGCCAAGGTCAGATTCACAGAACTTCAGCAGATCCGGCACCACCTGAGTCGCCAGATACACCTGATCGTCCATCACCATCTGTTGCAGGTCCTTGACCGCCAGCGAGCCTTTTTTGCTCAGCGTGCCCAGGCGATCAAGGGCGAAACGTGATCGCAAGCCCAGCGGTTGGCCGTCCTGGCTGATCAGCGGCGAGAACCCGGTGAGCGGTTGCGCCGGGTTGGCCAGCCATGCCGAGTCGTTGGAATGCTGAACGAAGTCCTTGCGCAGCAGTTGCGGCAACTGGCTGGCCGCATAAATGCCCTTCTGTGCGGCTTGCGGGTCGCTATCCCAGGCGCAGGCGTCGTTGGAACCGTCGAGCACGATCAGTTGCGTGCCCATCCGTGGATCGCTGCATTTGGCCAGTTTCTCGGCATTGACGTTGGGCACCACCGAAAGGTTCATGTACAGCGTCTGGCCCTTGTCATCGACGGCCAGGGTGTTGACCCACGGTATGCCCTGAATCGTGTGCACCGAATCCTGCAACTGCTGGAGCGTGGACGCCTGATTCATGGCGTACCATTGTTTCAGCACGCGATCGTTATCGAGGTTGGCGTCGCGCAGGCTATAGGCATACTGATGGTCCCAGTCGAGCTTGCCCGGCCACTGCACAATCGGCCCGAACTGCGAGCTGTAGACATCCTTGCTCACCGGCACGACCTGGCCGTCGGCCTGCTTGACCTGCACGGTCACGGTCTGCTTGTGCATCGGCATCGACTGGCCATCGAGCAGATAACGGGTGGAGTCCTTCGGATCCAGTTGCAGGCGATACAGCGTGAAGTGTTTGGACGAGTCGACCGTATGCGTCCACGCCAGATGCTGGTTGAAACCAATGTTGATCATCGGCAGCCCCGGCAACGCTGCGCCCATGACGTCGAGTTTGCCGGGAATGGTCAGGTGCATCTGATAAAAACGCATGCCGCCGACCCACGGAAAATGCGGATTGGCCAGCAGCATCCCGCGCCCGTTGAACGAGCGCTCACTGCCCACGGCCACGGCGTTGCTGCCGCGATCAAGGGCAAAACGTTGTTGACGGGCATCGGCCAGCCGATAAGCCTGCGCCCCCTGGCGAATGGCAGCTGTCGCTTGCGGCGCGGTGGCACCGGCCAGGGCTTCGGCAAACTGCCCGACCCCGCCCTCGACCAGCAAACGCCGGGTGAGCTTGACCAGATCCTGCGCTGCGATGTCGCGCACCCACTCACCCTGACATTGCTGCGGCAAGCCCTGCTTGCGGCGTTCGGCCAGATAACGGTTGTAGCCAGCGGCATAACCCTCGACCAGATCACGTACCGGCCCCGGTTGCGCCTGCCAGAAGCCATCAACCGCCTCCGGCGTATTCAACCAGGTGAAAAACACATCGCTGACGCGGTTTTCGCGCTGCTCGACCGTGAACTGATCCGGCCCGAAATACCGCGAACGCTGGCCATTGACCGTAACGATCTCATTGGCCAGCAGGCACAGATTGTCCTGCGCATACGCATAACCAATCCCGAACCCGAGCCCGCGCTCGTCCTGCGCACGAATATGCGGCACACCAAAAGCGGTCCGGCGAATATCGGCACTGGCCCCGCTGGCTGGGCTCAACGCATGAGCTGAACAACTCACGCCCAGAAAAACGCCAGCCAACGTCAGCCTGGTTAATTGTCTGTAAATAATCACGCTTGCTCCTGATCAACATGCCATAGAGCGGATCGGACACCGACGCAAACACAGCACCCGGCGGACCCGCCCCGCTAATTCCCACGCGTCCTTGCGCAATGAGCCTGTCGAAGAAACGAAGCAGGTGAAGAAAAATTTAGGGCGCCGGGAAGCTCCCGTCAGATCACGTCGACGGCCAGATCAAAATCAAAAGCCCCTCACTCTAGCCCTCTCCCAGAGGGAGAGGGGACTGATCGCAGGGAATTTGAGAATTGCATCGAGCTGCAATTGCGCGTCGAACGCAAAACTTGAAACGCATACCAATCGGCTCCCTCTCCCTCGGGAGAGGGCTGGGGTGAGGGGCAGCCACACCACAAAACCAAAGCCAACCCCCCGCTTCTAACCACTCAACAATGAGCGTTAGCTCGCGTGCTCTTGATGTTGATCTTGCCTAACCAGCGACATCGGAAGGCTGAGTGGAGGGATCGATCCGGGCGTGGGAGCGCAGCGACCGTCTGGCGCAGCCAGACACAGCGGAAGGAGGTGCAGCGAAGCAAACCGTAGCCGCTGCGCCCGGATCGGTCCCGGAGCGAAGGGACCCGAGCCTGCGAGGGCCGAACGCAGGAGCAAAGCCTTTTGGTTCCTTTTTGGCGTTTGAAAAAGGGACTCGCCGTAAGGGCGAAACCGCCAGCCGCAACACCAAAAAAAACGGATATTCACCCAAAACACCCAGAGCTTGGTCGGCCCAGAAGCCGCCACGCCCCCAAAAAATCACAAGAAATAAACATCGGGCCAACAAATTTTCCACATCTTTTCTTTCATGATTCGCCAAGCTCATACGTCTAGTTCTGAGAGAGCAAAAAAACCCATTCCCGATCAGGCCCTGAAAAGGAGTAAGCGCATGTACAACTCGCAACTACCAACGGACGGTAGCCAGGCCCCCCAAGGAATTTCCATGAGCCAGAACGCGAGCAATTTCGGCCCACGCGGCGAGCGACACGGCAACGAACGCATCCGGTTGCTGCTGAAAAGTTTCGGCCTGCGCACCAGCCTGATTCGTCTGAAAGTCATTGACGCCTTGCTGGTTGCGGCACAAAGCGAGCGGCGTCTGGGCGTGCGCGGTGTCCATAGCCAATTGCTGGATCTGGACATCCCGCTGTCTTTTCTCAGTGTGCGCGAAGTGCTCAAACGTTTATGTGCCGAAGGCGTGATCACCTTCAATGAAGACAAAAGCTACAGCCTGCATCCACAGGCTGCAGCGGTCCTCAGTCACGATTGAGGCGGGCGACGATCACCGTCAAGGCTTGACCTTGCGGCGCATCACGCCGTTGATGATCACGACGACGACCGCCACAGCGATCGCAACGAACTGGAACGTCTTCTCGGTGATCATCCCGGCGTTTTGCAGCCACGAAAGGCCCAGCATGATCGCCAGGACCGACAAGGCGATCAGAATCGAATAAATCAAGCGTTGCTTCTGGGTCATTGCGGCTTCCTGTAACTCTGATATGTATCCGGTTTGTATCCAATTGCATGCCATGCACTTACCGTGTTACCGGAATGCGCCGCAGCAAGCGGGGTCTCATGTTACAGCCGCGCAAGCGTTTTGGCTTGCTGGCGGCGTCACCCTGAGGATTTTTCAAATGCTGCGTCGCATCACCTGGTTGATTCCCGTTCTGGCACTGCTCACGCTCAGTGGCTGCATCATCTTCCCCCACGGGCATGGCGATCATCACCGTTATGACCAGGGAGGCCCTGGCTATTATCAACATCGCTAGAACGGGGTTATTCCCCTCCCTCCGCGTCGATACATTGACCGCAGCTGAACATCTCCAGCCCGTTTGAGAACCATCAAGGCCCGCCAACGCGGGCTTTGCTGTTGCTGCGCTAAACAAAATCGCGCCGCAGTAAACAAGTTGCAAGCATTTGAAATTTGCTGTCGCAGCAAAACAATAGGTTGCGGCAGTCTGCGGCACTTAGTCTCTGGGAACTACTTCGATATACAAACAGGGATGTTTATGCAGAGAACACTTATACCCATCGGCCCGCGACAGGTGCTGGGCTTCTGCCTGGCAATCAGCGCCTTTGAACTGTTGACCTACATGGCCAGCGACCTGGTCATGCCGGCCATGCTCGGCGTAACCCGCGAGTTGCAGGCTGATGCGCGGCATGTTCCTCACGCCTTCAACCTCTATCTGTTGGGCGGGGTTTGCCTGCAATGGCTGATCGGGCCGCTGTCCGATCAATGGGGGCGACGCCGCATGTTGCTGATCGGCTGCGCCTTGTTTGCGGCGGCGTGCGCGGCGGCATTCGTCAGCCAGAGTATTGCCGCGTTCAATCTGCTGCGGCTGTTGCAAGGCATGGGCATTGGCTTTGTTGTCGCGGTCAGCTACCCGGCCTTGCAGGAAGTGTTCTGTGAGGCCGATGCGGTGCGCCTGATGGCGCTGCTCGGCAATATCGCGCTGTTGTCGCCGCTGATCGGGCCATTGCTGGGTGTCGTTCTGCTGCAATGGATGTCATGGCGCGAGCTGTTTCTGAGTCTGGGCGTTGCCGCTTTGCTGGTCTGGCTGGGGCTGTTTGTCTGGATGCCGGAGACGATCGGAATGACCCGGCGCGACGGGCACCGACAAGCGCCAATTGAATTTTCCTGGCAGCAGACCTGGCAACGCTACCGCGCACTGCTGGGCAATCGACGCTTTCTCGCCGCAAGCCTCGCGCTGGGGCTGATGAGCTTGCCGCTGATTGCCTGGATCGGTCTGGCACCGCTGCTGCTGATGCAGTTGCTTGACCTGACGCCTGTGCAATATGGCCTGTGGCAGATCCCGATTTTCACCGCAGTGATCGCCGGCAATCTGATTCTCGACCGTTTATTACCCACGTATTCCCTGCCCCGGATTATCCGACTGGCGCTCTGGCCGTTCTGCACCGGTTTGCTCGCATTGATTGGCTGCGCTTTGTTCGGCGTCGGCCTCGCGCCGGTGGTCGCCAGTCTGTCGGTGTATGCGGTCGGGCTGGGCATGAGCAATGCGGCGCTGTACCGCCTCGCACTGTTTGCCAGCGATGACAGCAAGGGCCTGGTTTCAGCGCTGGTCGGCATGTTGTCGATTGCGCTCATGGGCCTTGGCGGCGGGCTGATTGCAACCATCGGCGGCGGCGCACGCCTCGAACTCTTCGCGCTCTGCGCCGCCTTCAGTGGCCTGATGTGCCTGCCTCTGCTGCAGGGCTTGTTGACCAGCCGCAATCGCGCAGCCGCTTGCGATCAGTAAAAGGACAATCGACATGCTTCAACTACCCGCCTGCGATGCGCTGTGTGCATTGCCGAATCCCTATTGCCTGGACGCCGTACAGGCAGACCTGTTCGATCATGCCATGCGTGAGATCAGCCAGTACCATTGTCAACACACACCTGGCTACGAACATTGGTTGCATGCCAATGGCCTGACTGTCCGCGACCTCGACGGCCTTCGTGACTGGTCGCGACTGCCGCCCATTCTCGCCAACTTTTTCAAGCAGCAGGTGTTGCTCAGCCCCAGCGCAGAAAACGCCGTGGAACTGACCTCATCCGGCACCAGCGGGCAGAAAAGCCGCATGCGCTACGATCAGCGTAGCCTGTCGCGCGCACAGTTCATGGTCGAACGAATTTTCCATCACTACGCTTGGGATACCGCGGATACGCCCTGCAATTACCTGCTGCTCAGTTACGAGCCGCACGGTGAAATCACCCTCGGAACATCCTTTACCGACCAGTTTCTGTGCCGCTTCGCTCCGGCGAATCGGGTGGTCTACGCGTTACGCAGCAATGGCCAAGGCCATCAGTTTGATCTTTTTGGCGTCATCACAGCGCTGCAGGCATTCGCAGAAGAAGGCCTCCCCGTGCGAATTTTCGGCTTCCCGGCGTTTCTCTGGCAGGCGCTGCAACATATGCAGGCCACCGAGGTGCCAGCGCTGACACTGCCGCAACAGTCACTGGTGTTTTTTGGCGGTGGCTGGAAAACCCGCGCCAGCGACGAAATTCCCAAACAACAACTGTATGCACGCATCGCCGCGCAATTGGGCATCGAGACAGCGCGTTGCCGCGACGGTTACGGCGCAGTCGAGCACGCGGTGCCTTACATCGAATGCGCACATCACCATTTCCATGTGCCGGTTTACGCCAGGGTTTACGTGCGCAATCCGGAGGATTTTTCCGTCCAGCCCTACGGTCGACAAGGCTTGCTGGGGTTCGTTTCGCCTTACATTTCGTCGAGTCCCGCACACGCGGTGGTCATGAGCGATCTGGCCACCCTGCATCCCGGATCGAGCTGCGGCTGTGGCCTGCCCAGCGACTGGTTCGAACTGCATGGCCGCGCCGGTACCACCGCAGGCAGAAGCTGCGCGATGGCAGCCGCTGAATTACTGGGGAGGCACTGACATGTACCTGATCAACGGAACACTCACTGCCGACGTCGATCTCGACAAGGCCTTGATGCACTTGCAGCAAAACCTGCCGCAACAGCTGCGCACCCCCCTTGACCGCGCAACCGTGCTGACCGCGGTCGAACACTTCGCGCAGCAGTTGCAAAACACCACGCCAGCGCTGCCACTCGATGATGAGCAACGGCTGGCACTGATTGATTTCTGCCGGCCGCAAGCACTGCAGCACAAACTCGAACGTGAGCTTGGCGAACAATCCGAGTCGCTACGACGCATCGACTATCGGCAAACGCATTTTGAACGCTGGTGCCCGTTGGGCCTGGTGGTGCATGTCACACCCGCCAACGCCCCGCTGTTGGCCTGCTGCGCGATGATCGAAAGCCTGCTGGCCGGCAACATCAACTGGCTGCGCCCGAGCAGCAGCGATCAAGGGCTGACGGCAAAGCTGCTGCACGTCCTGGTGCACAGCGACCCCAGCGGCCAGTTGCGTGATTATCTGGCGGTGCTGCCGGTTGCAACAGCGCAGATCGGTCAGTTGTGCCAATGGGCCAACGGCGTATCGGCCTGGGGCGGCGAAACCGCATTGCGCGCCATTCGTGAACAGTTGCCGCCCGGTTGTCGCTGGATCGACTGGGGCCATCGCATCAGCTTTGCCTACCTGACGCCGGACGCTGGATCAGCGCCGAGCCTGGAAGCATTGGTCGATGAGGTATGCCGTCTCGATCAGCAGGCCTGCTCCAGCCCGCAATGGCTGCTGGTCGACAGTGATGACCCGACCGTGCTGGAAGCCATCGGCGCAGGCCTTGCCGCGGCGTTCGAGCGCCGCGCTGAACAGTGGCCGGCGCTGCTGCCGACGATTCAGGAAGCCAGTGAGATCAGCACCCAGACGATGATGGCGCGGCTGAGCCAGAGTTTTTCCGGGACGACCGGGCGCGTCTGGAGTACACCAAGATGGCGAGTGATCTGGACCCACGATCATTCGCTTGCGCCCTCCTCGCTGTTTCGCACATTGCTGCTCAAACCACTGCCCCGGCAGCGGTTGACCGAGCACCTGCTGCCATGGCGCAACGTCTTGCAGAGCTGCGCACTGGTCTGCGATGAGACGCAGATCAGCGAGCTGACACGCGAACTGATTGCCGCAGGCGTCAGCCGAATTGCACCAGTCAATGCGATTCATGACGGTTACGCGGGCGAGCCCCACGACGGCGTGTATGCGCTGCAACGCCTGAGTCGTCGGGTGTCGGCAAGCGTCACACCGACACAGATCACCAAGCAGATGAGCCTCGACCCGGCGCCTTGCGCTATGGTCCTGGCGGGCCTGCCGATCACCGATAAAAGCACCTTCATCGCAACGCCGCCCGCCGCCGCCGCGCAGCTGTTTTTCCGCTCTGGCGGAAGCAGCGGCACCCCGGCGCTGTCGGGCTTCAGTTACCGCGACTTTGACCGGCAAATGCGCGCGACGGCCGACGGTCTGTTTGCGGCGGGTCTCGATCCGCGCCGCGACAAGGTCATGAACCTGTTTTTCAGTGGTGGTCTGTACGGTGGTTTCTTCAGTTTCGCCAAGGTGCTCGAACTGCTGGGCGCCAGCCACCTGCCCATGGGTGCGCCCGCTGACGATGACTACAGCGACATCGCGCAAGTGATCATCGAACAGAACGTCACCGTGCTGATCGGCATGCCCAGCACCGTGCACCGGCTCTTTCTTAACGAGGGGCAGCGTTTGCGCGGGTATGGCGCGATAGAAAAAGTATTCCTCGGCGGTGAGCACATCAGTGAGCAGTGCCGCGAGCTGTTACAGGGTTGCGGCGTGACCTGCATTCGCTCGGCGGTGTATGGCAGCGTCGATGCCGGCCCCTCAGGACATGCGTGCGCAGCGACCCACGACGGCGTGTTTCATCTGATGGAGGCTGTGCAGCAACTGGAAATCGTTGCCCTGAACGCCGACGTGCCGGTGGTGGGCGATGAGGTCGGGCGTTTGCTGTTTACCTCGAGAGCGCGCGAGGGCCAACGCGTGCAGCGTTATGAAGTCGGCGATACCGGCCGCTGGATCGCCGGCGAGTGCCCGTGCGGCCTGGCTTCGCCGCGTTTCGAGTTGCTGCAACGGCACGGCCGATTGCTGCGCATCGGCACCGATTTCATCTGCCTCGAAGAGCTCGCCGGGTATTTGCAAACGTCATTTCAGCTACAGCTCGATCATGCGCCTGACGGTCCGGAACGCCTGCTGATTCGCAGCCCGTGTGTACCGGCCGACGTCCATGAGCGCCTGCAACATTACACGACACTGAACATGCTCCAGCGCAACGGACTGCTCACGGTGACGGCGCAACTCTGCGCGCCTGAGCAATTTCGCAGAAATAACCACAGCGGCAAGACACCCTTGCTGATTGACGCGCGCCGCTAGCGCTCGTCGTCATGGCCTGAATAAAAAAGAGACCTGAATGAATACCCGACCTGAACTCAACCAATTAATCGCGTTTGTTCGCGAGAACTCACCGTATTACGCCAGGCATTGGCAACACATCGCCGCGCAGGACACCGCACTCGATCAACTGCCGGTAGTCGATCCAGAGCAGTATTGGCAGGCCAGCCAACCCCTCGAACGCTGGCCGGTATTGACCTCGGCAGTCGAACGCGCGCTGGTATTCCAAACCGGAGGCACCACCGGTGCCGGCAAGCTTTCCGTATTTACCCGCAAGGAATGGCAGGCGCTGGTCAGTGACTTCGGCAGTCAGCTTGGCCAACAACTCAATCGGGGCGACCGGGTCGCCAATCTGTTCTTCGTCGGCGACCTGTATGCCAGTTTCATTTTTATCCATGATGCCCTGGCGCACGAAGGCGCAGGTGTCATCGAATACCCCTTCACCGGCGATGTCGATTTCGCGGTTCTCGCTGATGCCATCCGTGAGTACCGGATCAACGTGCTGGCGGGCGTCCCCGCCCAGTTGCTGGCATTCGCCGGCGAGCTCGAGCGCCAGTCGCTGTGTCTCACTGAGGTTGAAACGCTGCTTTACGGCGGCGAAAGCCTCTTCGACGGGCAAATGCAAAGGCTGCGCCGGGTGTTTCCCAATGCGCGCATTGCTTCGATCGGCTACGCCAGCGTCGATGCCGGATTGATCGGCGCCGCGACCCGCGATTGCGCTTTGGGCGAACACCGCATGCTGCCGGCGCACAGCGTGCTGGAAATCATCGATGAGCACAGCGGTGAGGTCATCGACGATTGCGAGCGGATCGGCCGGCTGGTCGTGACCAACCTCACCCGCCGGTTGATGCCGCTGATCCGCTACCCGGTCGGCGACCTTGCCTGCTGGCGCGAACCGGCCACTGCAGCGATGCGCAAGTTTGCCTTGATGGGCCGCAGTGGCAGCAGCCGGCGTATCCGTGTGGGCAGTCTGACCTTGTTGACCGAAGACATTCAGCGGATTGTCCAGCGCACCACCGGGAGCGAGGACTGGCAACTGATCATCGGCCAATCGGCAAGCGTCGATATCGTCACCCTCAAGTGGCTGGCGGATGCACAAATGACCGCAAACGCACCAGTCAACGCCGCATTGCACAGCGAACTCATCGGCTTGTATCCGTTGATCACGCAACTGTGCGCGCAGCAATTGCTTGAAGTGCAGGTACTCAGGTGTACCGCCGGGCAACTCGCCCGGCACCCACGCTCCGGCAAGCATCAACGGGTCGTTGATCTGCGCGTTTATGACAATGCCCGTCCGGAGCAACGTCCATGGACAACGTGACGTTACGCAGCTATCGCCGCAGCGACGCGGGCGCTGTCAGCCGCCTGTTCCGCGAAATCTATGGCGACCACTACGTGCAGCCGCACGTGTATCTGCCGCTGATGATCAATCAGAATCACGGCGAGGGTCGTTGGCATTCGTTGTTGGCGCACTCCGACAACAAGCTGCTAGGACATGCCAGCTTGTGCCGAAACAGCGGATCACACACCGCGGAGCTGGCGTTGAGCGTGGTACATCCATCGGGACGCGGGCAGAACATCGCCACGCAGTTGGGGGTACGCCTGCTGATCCACGCACAAGCGCTGGGCTGCCACGGCGTGACCATCAAACAGGTGACGCAACACCTTTACACGCAGCGCATGGCCGAGCGCCTGGGTTTCTGCAGTACCGGGTTATTACTCGATTACGTCCCGTCGCCATTCGGCGAGCCGCTGCCGGAGTCGATCGTGGTCGGATTCACCGCCATTGATGGTTATCGCCGTCCGCTACCGGCCCTCCAGTGGCCTGATAGCTGTGGCGATTTCATGGAGCGCTTGTGCAGGATTTACGGGACGCAGGACAAGCAGCCGCCGTGGGTCGGGGCCCCCATGCATGTCGAGCACTGTTCCGGGCGTTACGATGTGACCTTGAAAAAACTCGATGGCAACCTGTTGAAACAGCTACGCCAGTTGCCCTTGCAATGGATGGTCTCGATCAGGCTCAGGCTCGCCAGCGGTTTTGCCAGCGCCACCGAGAGCCTGGCAGCAATGGGTTTCATCTTCACCGGGATTGCCCCGAATGAACGTTGCGCGGGCTGGCTGGCACTGTTTCATCGGGGCTATCACGCGCGAACGCTGGAACTGCATTGCCCGCACATTCAGCGTTTGCATGACCGAGCCCAGCAGCACATCACACCTTGTGTTGCCGAGATGCCGCCAATGGATTGAGCAGACCTGGCTCGCTCGAGCATGAGCGGGCCAGCACCGCCGCGTTTACGCCTTGGCCTTTACGCCTTGGTCGACCGGTTTGGCAACGTTGCCTTCGCCGTAGGTCTTGAGGTTCTGCAGGACGTAAATGGCTTTCTTGAATTCGGGAATGAGGTTTTTGCCGTAGGCGTTGCCATTCAGGCCATTGGTCTGGATCGCATCCAGCTGAGTGGCGAAATATTCCAGTGCGTTGAACTTGGCATCGACGTCCTTGATCACGCCGAAACGATCGAACTTGTCGCCTGCGTTTTTCAGGGTCAGGGAAGTGATTTCGGAAATCAGCCCGCGGCTGCGCAGCATCTCGCTGAGATTGCCCAACTGTTTGACCGACACATTCGCCGGATCGAAGCCCTTGATTGCCCTGCGCAATCCTTGCTTGTCCATTTCAGCGGTGTTCAACGCCGTAGGGTTGGTGCCGACCAGGGTGAGCATCTGCTGCACCTTGACGCTCTGGCCCACCTGTTTCTTGGCGCCGGTGTCGCGAACCATCACCCCTGCCTTGCTCTCCCAACCGCCGACAATACCGATTGTCATGAAATGTCTCCCTGCAAAATGTCCATGAGGATGTCCGTTCTGAATGCGTTAATGGGCGCGAGTATCGGCGGGCGAACTAATGGCACCAACCTCTTTTTGCACATTTTTACAATTCTCGTACATTCACGATACAAAAGCCAAACAACCCGCAGGCCGTGTGCCAGAGCTGTCATCGCATTGTCATGTGAGTGCATTTTTACAACGCGCGCAGGTGCCAGCCCCAACGTTCGTATCAAGCCTGATACCAACCGGTCATCGGCGCCGCAATTATTAGCACGCAAGTACCTCAAGCTTCGCCCGAGAGCGACGATACGCTTTCAATACCCTCACTGTCGCAACCCTGCCCCCTAACAAGAAACGCTGCTCAAGGACCGGTCTCCATGCCCGCATTCCGCACCATTCAGGCTCGCTATACGCTGTTTCTGGTTCTGTTCATTCTGTTGTTGTCGGTGTTGACGGTGGTCGGCATCAGCCAACTGGTCGCTCCTAAACTGCGGGAAACCGAAGAACAAGTGGTGCTCAACCGCATCGCTGAAGTGGCCGAGCAGATTCAAGGCGAACTGAACAAGGTGCAGGCGCAACAGCGCAGCATCACCCAAACCATTCCGTTGCTCGACAGCGCCGCCATCGACACGGTGCTGCCGGGGCTGGTCGATCAGTACGGCGAGTTGAAGGTGTTTGGCGGCGGGATCTGGCCGCTGCCGGGCCAGCGCGAAGCCGGGCGCAACAAGTTCAGTACGTTCTGGCACCGCGACGCCTCGGGCAAGCTCGCCGTCAATACGTTCTGGAACAGCGATGCGGCCCCCAACTATTACGACCAGAGCTGGCACAAGGGCGGCATGGCCACACCCCGCGGCCAGTGCGCCTGGGCAGCAGCCTATAAAGATGATGCCAGCGCCGAGCCACGCACCAACTGCGCCATGGCGATTCAGAAAAACGGCAGCGCCTGGGGCGTGTCGACGATTGACGTGACCCTGGGTTTCTTCAACGATCTGGTGGCGCGCAAGGAAAAAGACCTCAACGCCGAAATGCTGATTGTTGAAGCCGACGGCAAGATCATCAGCAACAGTTCGCGCATCAGCGGTCCGATCGTGCTGAAGAACATCAGTGAATTGGCTGCGACCTCGACCTTCGCCGCCCAGGTTAAAGCGGGTCTGCAGAACCGCGACCAGGCGCAGCGCAGCGAATTCGATAACAACGGTGAAGACAGCACGTTCTTCATGCGCCCGATCGAGGGCACGCCGTGGTTCCTCGCCACCGCTCTGCCGACGAAAATGCTCACCGCCCAGCGTGACGACGTTCTCAGCACCTTGAGCATGCTGCAGATTCCGCTGGTGATCCTGTTGGTGCTGTTACAGGTCTATGCGATTCGCCAGTTGGTGCAACGCATGAAAGCTTTGAAAGCCAACATCGACTTGCTCTCCAGCGGGGATGCCGATCTGACCCGCCGCATCACCATTCGCGCCGAGGACGAACTCGGTGCCATTGGTCATTCGGTCAACACGTTTATCGCCTACCTGCAAAACATGATCAGCGAAGTGACCCAGGCCACCGGCGCCATGGCTTCCAGCCTCGATGACCTGCAGCGTACGTCGGCGCACACCGGGCAGATCCTGCTGCGCCACGCCTCGGAAACCGATCAGACCGTCACCGCCATCACCGAAATGAGTTCCACCGCCGAAAGCGTGGCGCAGAACGCTGCCGAAACCGCGGCGTTCACTCAACGCGCCAATGAGAACGCCGATCGCTCGCGTGTGGTGGTCGGCGAAGCCACCAACAGTGTGGTTGCGCTGATCGATGAAGTGGCGAGTGCCACGCACAAGGTTGAAAACATGCAGCAGGACGCCCAGCGCATCACCGAAATTCTCGGCGTGATCGGCGCGATTGCCGGGCAGACCAACCTGCTCGCACTCAACGCCGCCATCGAAGCCGCACGCGCCGGCGAACAGGGTCGCGGTTTTGCCGTGGTGGCCGACGAGGTACGCGCCCTCGCCGCTCGAACCCAGGCCAGTACGTCGGAAATCAACGAGATGCTTACCCGCCTGACGCAGGGCGTGAGTTCGTCGGTCAGCGCCATGGAAAACACCCAGGCCAGTTGCCAGTCCGCCGCTGACGCCACGGCGCGGGTCAACTCGGGGCTGGACGAAATGGCCGGTTCGGTCAGTCATATCAACAGCCTCAGCACCCAGATCGCTACCGCGGCCGAGCAGCAAAGCGCCGTCACCGAAGAGATCAACCGCAGCATGGTGCAGATCCGCCACATGGTCGACGAACTGGTGCAGAGCGGCCAGACCAGCGAACTCAACACTCGCCAGTTGCTGGAAGCCAATAGCCGGGTCAGCGCGATCATGGGGCGGTTCAAGGTTCGCTGAATCACGCACCCACGGGGATTCAGAGGTTGCACGAGTCCCTGTGGGAGCGAGCCTGCTCGCGAAAGCGATCTGTCAGTCACTCCTTCATTGTCTGGATAATTGCATTCGCGAGCAGGCTCGCTCCCACAGGGGTCTGCTGATGTTTTTGCAACAACCTGAAACACTGCGTTGATGCCACACAGCGAAAACCGGGCAAAATGCGCTCTCTTCTGACCGCCACCCGAGCCGAGAATCCGTCATGCGAACCCACCTGCGTCTGCTCGCCCTCAGCGCCCTGTTCATCTCCTCCCTCGCCCAGGCCGCCGACCTTATCCCGATCGAAGTCCACCGCGACGCCAACTGCGGCTGCTGCAAAAAATGGATCAGCCACCTCGAAGCCAACGGTTTCAAGGTCGACGATCACGTCGAAAGCGACATGAGCAGCTTCAAGCAACAGCACGGCGTGCCGCCCCGTCTGGCCTCGTGCCACACCGCAATCATCAACGGCAAGTTCGTCGAAGGCCACGTCCCGGCTGAACGGGTGCTGGCCCTGAGCAAGCGCGACGACCTCCTCGGCGTGGCGGCGCCAGGCATGCCGATGGGCTCGCCGGGCATGGAAATGGATGGCATGAGCGATGCCTGGCAAGTGATCGGTCTGAACAAGGACGGCGCTGATGTCGTCGTGGCGGATTACCCGGCGCATTGATCGGGGCCGCTTACGCCGGGCTGTTCCTTGCTGCGTTCGGCGCCGCGACGCTGCTGCCCCTGCAATCGGAAGCGCTGCTGATCGGTTTGATCGTCAGCGAGCGTTACTGGCTGTGGGGACTGCTGGCCGTGGCGACGCTGGGCAACGTCCTCGGTTCGCTGGTCAACTGGTGGCTGGGCCGAGGGCTTGAACGCTTTCAGAACCGGCGCTGGTTTCCGGTCAGTTCACAACACATGGCCAAAGCTCAACAGCATTACCAGCGCTTCGGTCATTGGTCGCTGCTGTTCAGTTGGCTACCGGTGATTGGAGATCCGTTGACGCTGATCGCCGGGGTCATGCGCGAGCCGCTCGGGCGCTTCCTGCTGATCGTGACCCTGGCCAAAGGCGCCCGTTACGGCGTGCTGGCCATGCTGACCCTGGGCTGGCTCGGTTGAACCATCGGCCACGATCATTGCCTGTTTTTAACGTCGCCATAATCCGGCCGTTCGAGCATCGGCCCATTTCAAACGGAGTTTGACCTTATGCCTGTCTCGTTTTCCCGCTGGCTGCCCGGCCTGCTTCTTTGCACTGCCCTGCCCTTGTCCGCTCAGGCTGCCACACCCGCCGCAGCCGAAGGCCCGGCCTACGGCCCCGAGCTGCAAGGCTTCGATTACCCCTACACACTGAAACACTTTGCCTTCGAATCCCAGGGTAAATCGCTGCAGATGGGTTACATGGACGTCGCCGCCAACGGCAAGGCCAATGGCCGCACCGTGGTGCTGATGCACGGCAAGAATTTCTGCGCGGCAACCTGGGACAGTTCGATCAAGGCGTTGAGCGAGGCCGGTTACCGGGTGATTGCGCCGGATCAGATCGGCTTCTGTACCTCCAGCAAACCCGAGCACTACCAATACACCTTCCAGCAGCTGGCGACCAACACGCAGCAGTTGCTCAAAGCGTTGGGCATTCAAAAAGCCACGCTGCTGGGCCATTCCACCGGCGGCATGCTCGCTACCCGTTATGCCTTGCAATACCCCGAGCAGGTCGAGCAGCTGGCGATGGTCAATCCGATCGGCCTGGAAGACTGGAAAGCCCTCGGCGTGCCGTATCGCACTGTCGATCAGTGGTATCAGCGCGAACTGAAAGTCAGCGCCCAGGGCATTCGCGACTATGAACGCACCACCTATTACGACGGCCGCTGGAAGCCGGAATTCGACCGCTGGGTCGACATGCTCGCCGGGCTGAGCAAAGGCCCGGGCAAGACCCAGGTCGCGTGGAACTCGGCGCTGATCTACGACATGATCTTCACCCAGCCGGTGTATTACGAATTCAAGGACCTGAAGATGCCGACGCTGTTGCTGATCGGCACCTCCGACACCACCGCGATCGGCAAGGACATCGCCCCGCCGCAAGTCAAAGCGAAGATCGGCCACTACGACGTGCTCGGCAAGCAAGTCGCCGAACTGATCCCGCAATCGACACTGGTGGAGTTTCCCGGCATGGGCCATGCACCGCAAATGGAAGAACCGGCGCAGTTCCACAAGGCCCTGCTCGACTGGCTGAATACATCCAATCCCGTTCGTTGATGAGGTAAGGCTGATGGCGGTGCAGATCGCAGTGATTGATGACTGGCAGGACGTGGCCCGCGACGTGGCCGACTGGTCAGTCCTGGACAGCATCGGTGAAGTGACTTTCGTGCATGACTACCCGGCGGACAACGTCACCCTGGCCGAACGTCTGGGCCGCTATCAGGTGATCTGCGTGATGCGTGAGCGCACGCGTTTCGACGAGAACCTGCTCAAGCGCTTGCCGGCGCTCAAGTTGCTGGTCACCGGCGGCATGCGTAACGCAGCACTGGACATGTCGGCGGCGGCAAAACTCGGGATCAAGGTCTGCGGCACCGACAGTTACAAGCACGCCGCGCCCGAGTTGACCTGGGCGCTGATCATGGCTGCCACGCGCAATCTGCACAACGAAGCCAACGCCTTGCGCAACGGTCAATGGCAGCAAGGGCTGGGCGGTGACCTGCATGGCAAGACCCTCGGCATTCTCGGGCTGGGCAGTATCGGCCAGCGCGTGGCGCAGTTCGGTCAGGTGTTCGGCATGCGCGTGATTGCCTGGAGCGAAAACCTCACTGCCGAACGCGCCCAACAGGTCGGCGTGACTTACGTCAGCAAGCAGGAACTGTTCGAGCAGGCCGATGTGCTGTCGGTGCACCTGGTGCTCAGCGAACGCAGCCGCGGGCTGGTCGACGCCCAGGCGTTGGGCTGGATGAAGCCGACTGCGTTGCTGGTCAACACCGCGCGCGGGCCGATCGTCGACGAAGCCGCGTTGATCAAGGCATTGCAGAAACAACAGATTGCCGGGGCAGCGCTGGATGTCTTCGACCAGGAGCCACTGCCGGCCCTGCACCCGTTTCGCACACTCGAAAACGTGCTGGCGACGCCGCATGTGGGGTATGTCAGTCGGCAGAACTATGCGCAGTTCTTTACGCAGATGATCGAGGATATTCAGGCATGGGCTGCGGGGGAGCCGGTTCGCCTGTTGAATCAAGACATCCATGGGTAACGGTGGTGTCCCGCCCATCGCATTCGCGAGCAGGCTCGCTCCCACACTGGATCATGCCAGGCACCACGTTTCGAGGTGCCCTGAGGTCCAACGTGGGAGCGAGCCTGCTCGCGAAGCGGCCAGCACAGTCCTTGCCCCCGAACACATCGCACCACAACAGTGCAGTCGCCCTCCCCACTAGCACAAAATCGTGACCGCTCAGTCACCATTTTGGCCCTCCGTCGTAAAAATACCTGCCCTTCGTCGGTGCGTTTGCGCCGATACAGCAAAATTTTCTTCCGCACAAACCGATTGTCGAACAATTTACCCATTTGCTCTGGCCCGCTCTAGGATCTGGCCTAGACTGATTTTCGCAGGGTGAAACCGCCCGGTCACATCGTCGAAAAAAACTCGAAACTTTTGCATCGCGCGTCGGGTCATCAAGAAGACAGAGCCAAAACGACTGGTGCAATCCTTGCAATGGCTTCACCACCCATTCTGCTTGCGCGTGTTGGGTAGCGTTTGCTCACCGATGCGTGGCGCGTTTGCGCCCGGTCACAGGACGTGGCTCTGAACTTCGTTTGTACGAGACAAGAACAGATCAACACTACGGGAGATACATATGATCAGTGCGGCATTGGATATTCAGGGAGAGCGTGCTCACCAGGTGATTGGCGACTCGAGCACCGTCAGCGTTCCCGGCAGCCGATCGATCAACGTTCCCGGCACCCGGACGCTGGCTCCGGTCGCGAGCCAGAATCCCAACAAGAAAAAGGTTTTGTTTGTCACGTCGGAGATCGCCGATCTGGTGAAAACCGGCGGCCTGGGCGACGTCTCCGCCGCCCTGCCCCGCGCCATGGCACATCTGCACGATGTGCGCGTGCTGATTCCCGGTTATCCGCAAGTGATGCACAGCGAGAACCCGATTCACATCATCGGCGAACTCGGTGGCCATGCTGCGCTGCCACCGTGCAAGATCGGGCGCATGGACATGCCCGATGGTCTGGTGATCTACGTGTTGATCTGTCCCGAACTGTACGAACGTGAAGGTGGCCCATACGGCGCCAACAACGGCCGCGACTGGCCGGACAACCATATTCGTTTCGCCCGCCTGGGGCTGGCCGCTGCCGATATCGCCGCCAACCTCGCGCAGATTCACTGGTGCCCGGATCTCGTTCACGCCCACGACTGGCCAGCGGGTCTCGCCCCGGCCTACATGCACTGGCGCGGGCAGCGTACGCCGACGCTGTTCACCATTCACAACCTCGCGTACCAGGGCGTGACCAGCCTCGGTTCCTGCCCGGAACTGGGTATTCCCGCCCACGCCCTGCAGCAGGAAGGCATGGAATTCTACGGCAAGATGTCGTTCCTCAAGGCCGGCATGGCCTATTCCAGCCACATCACCACGGTCAGCGCCACCTACGCGCAGGAAATCACCACCCCGGATTTCGGCTGCGGCCTCGACGGTTTCCTTGCCGCCAAGACCCAGCAAGGCTTGCTCAGTGGCATCCCTAACGGCATTGATGAAAGCTGGGATTCGGCCACCGACCCGCACCTGTTCGCGCCATTCGCCATCGGCGACTGGGAAGGCAAAGCGGTCAACGCCGCCCATGTTCGCGAGCTGTTCGGCCTCAACGACTCCAGCGGCCCGCTGTTCGCCGTGGTCTCGCGTCTGGTCTATCAAAAAGGTCTGGACCTGACTGAAGCGGTGTCCGAGTTCATCGTGCAGAACGGTGGCCAGATCGCAATCATCGGCCGTGGCGAGCCGGAGGAAGAACAGGCCATGCGTGAACTGGCGCTGCGCTTCCCTGGCCAGATCGGCGTGCGCATCGGCTTCAATGAAACTGACGCACGGCGCATGTTCGCCGGTAGCGATTTCCTCTTGATGCCTTCGCGTTACGAGCCCTGCGGCCTGAGCCAGATGTATGCCCAGCGCTTCGGTTCGTTGCCGGTGGCGCGCAATACCGGCGGGCTGGCCGACACCATTGAAAATGGCGTGACCGGCTTCCTCTTCGATGAATCCACCGTCGACAGCTACAAGGAAGCCCTGAGCCGCGCGTTCAAGGTCTTCGCCTTCCCCGAGCTGCTCAATGCCATGCGTTGCCGGGCAATGGCGGCGCCATTCAACTGGAGCAAAGCGGTCGAACCGTACGCCGAACTCTACGAAAAACTGGTGGCCAAGGCATTGGGTAAAGCCAGCCACAAATAATCAGGGAGGTTTCCAAGATGCCGTCAAGGACCCAAGAAACCTGGCCCCACGGCGCGATCGTGCTGGACGCCGAACACACGCAATTTGCTCTGTGGGCTCCCGATGCGTTTTACGTCAGTGTTGAACTGGCCGATGGTCAATCACTGCCCATGCTGCCGCAGGGTGATGGATGGTTTGTGATAAAGGCCCGCTGTCCGGCGGGCAGTCGCTACCGCTACTGTATCGATGGCGAGCTGGAGGTGCCGGACCCGGCTTCCAGGGCTCAGGATGGCGACCTCGATCGCCACAGCGTGGTAGTCGACCCGCACGCTTACACCTGGCGCCACAGCGCCTGGAAGGGCCGGCCGTGGAACGAAGCGGTGATCTACGAGCTGCACGTCGGTGCGCTCGGTGGCTTTGCCGAAGTCGAGCAACATCTGGCCCGGCTCACTGCACTGGGTATCACCGCCATTGAATTGATGCCGCTGGCGCAGTTTCCGGGTGATCGCAACTGGGGTTACGACGGCGTCCTGCCCTACGCCCCGCAAGCCTCTTACGGCACGCCGGAACAACTCAAACACCTGATCGACACCGCCCATGGTCATGGTCTGGCGGTGATCCTCGACGTGGTCTACAACCACTTCGGCCCGGACGGCAACTATCTGCACCGCTACGCGAAAAGCTTCTTCCGTGAGGACCAACATACGCCGTGGGGCGCGGCGATCGATTTCCGCCGCAGTGAAGTGCGCGAGTTCTTCATCGAAAACGCCCTGATGTGGGTACTCGAATATCGCTTCGACGGCCTGCGTCTGGATGCCGTGCATGCGATTGGCGACTCCGACTTCCTCCGTGAAATGGCCCAACGGGTGCGACAACAGGTCGATCCGAGCCGTCACGTCTGGCTGACTGTCGAAAACGAGCTGAATCAGGCCAGCCTGCTGGAGCACGATTACGACGCGCAATGGAACGATGACGGGCACAACGCCCTGCATGTGCTGCTGACCGGGGAAACAGACGCCTATTACGCTGACTACGCCGAGCAACCGACTGAGCAACTGGTGCGCTGCCTGAGTCAGGGGTTTGTTTTCCAGGGTCACGTCAACCGTCATGGCGAACGGCGTGGCGAGCCGAGCGAGCATTTGCCGTCCACGGCATTCGTATTGTTTCTGCAGAACCATGACCAGATCGGCAACCGCGCGTTTGGCGAGCGCCTGCATCAACTCGCCGACCCACGCGCATTGCAGGCAGCGACCGTGCTGTTGCTGCTGTCACCGATGGTTCCACTGATGTTCATGGGTGACGAGTTCGCCGCCGAGCAGCCGTTTCTGTTTTTCACCAGTCATCACGGTGAACTGGCGGAACTGGTACGCGAAGGCCGGCGCAATGAATTCGCCGCGTTCAGCGCCTTCGCCGATCCGCACAAACGCGAGACGATCCCCGATCCGAATGCCGAAGCAACCTTCCACGCGTCTCAACCCCGGCAAGAAAGCGGCAACCAACGCCAACAGCAAACCCTCGAGCTATACCGCGAGCTGTTGCACCTGCGCCATCAGCACATCACTCCCCACCTGCCCGGCACGCAAACGCTGGGCGCGCAGAAACTCGGTCACGCCGCAGTCAGTGCGCGCTGGCGCCTGGGCGATGGCAGTGAGCTGCGAATTGACCTGAACCTCAGCGACACGCCAGTGGTCAACCCTCCACACACCGACGCCGTCTGGCTGTTTCAGCAGCCTGCCGGTGTCACCCCGGATTCGGGCGAACTGCCCGCGTATTGCGCGCTTGTCAGCCTCACGGCCGCAACCCCTTTGCTACCTCTGGATGGAGAGCGCCTATGAGCGATGCGCAACTGGAAATACTCGCCAGCCGAGCCGGCCTCGCCGTCGACTGGATCGACGCCAACGGGCGTCAGCAAAAAGTCGCTCCTGCGGTACTCCGCAATGTCTTGATCGGCCTCGGCCACCCCGCCAGCACGGCGCAGGAAATCGATGCCAGCCTGCTGGAATTGCAAGCGGCGCAGCAGGACCACCATCTGCCGCCGCTGCTCACTTGCGATGTCGGCGCACCGTTGGATCTCACGCGTTATTTCGCCCCGGAAACCCCTTGCGAGATCCACCTTGAAGACGGCTCGCGACTGGATCTCAAGCTTGATTCGCAAGCGATGCTGCCCGGCATCATCCCCGTTGGTTATCAGCAAGTGCACATTGGCGATCAGTATTTCACCCTGGCGGTGGCGCCGGAACGCTGCTTCAGCGTCGCCGACGCCGTGGACAATCCAATCCCCCGCGCCTGGGGCCTGAGCGCGCAGTTGTATGCCTTGCGCCGTCCCGGCGACGGCGGCTTCGGCGACACCCTGGCCTTGGAAGAACTGGTGCGCGTGGCCGGTGAGCGCGGCGCCGACGCTGTGGCGATCAGCCCGATGCACGCGATGTTCAGCGCCGACACCAGCCGCTACAGCCCGTATTCGCCATCGAGTCGTCTGTTTCTCAATGCCTTGTATGCCGCGCCGGGCACAATCCTCGGCGAGCGGGCATTGCGCGACGCCATCGAGGCGGCCGGCTTGGGCCAGCAGTTGACGCAACTCGAAGACCTGACGCTGATCGACTGGCCGGCCGCGGCCGAGGCCAAGCAAAAATTGCTGCAGGCCTTGTACGACGGCTTTATCGCTGGTGACCATCCGTTGCACCCGGACTTCGCCAGCTTCCGCCACAGCGGCGGCGAAGCGCTGGAGAATCATTGCCGTTTCGAAGCGATTCAGGAAATGCGCGCCGCCCGTGGCGAAAGCCTCGACTGGCGCGAATGGCCGGAACACTGGCGTGATCCGCGCGGTGCGGCGCTGGCAGCCTTCGCCGAGGAATATGCCGAGCGCATTGGCTATTTCGCCTTTTGCCAATGGCTGATCCATCGCTGCCTGGAACGCGCACAAACGGCTGCGCGCAGTGCCGGCATGAGCATCGGCCTGATCGCCGATCTCGCCGTAGGTGCCGATGGTGCCGGCAGCCAGGCGTGGAGTTTTCAGGATGAATTGCTCGCCTCACTGACGGTCGGCGCACCGCCGGACATTCTCAACCGTTCCGGTCAGGGCTGGGGCATCTCCGCGTTCTCGCCCGAAGGCTTGGTGCGCAACGGCTTCCGCGCCTTCATCGACATGCTGCGGGCCAATTTCGCCCACGCCGGTGGCTTGCGCATCGACCACGTCATGGGCCTGCAACGTCTGTGGGTAATCCCCAATGGGGCCGATCCCGCCGACGGCGCGTACCTCTATTACCCGTTTGACGACATGCTGCGTTTGCTCACGCTGGAATCCCACCGTCACCAGGCCATCGTGCTTGGCGAGGACTTGGGCACCGTGCCCGAAGGCCTGCGCGAAAAGCTCGCCGCGCGCTCGATGCTGGGCATGCGCGTGCTGTTGTTCGAGCAGGACAACACGCATTTCAAGCCAATACTCGACTGGCCGGACAACGCCCTGGCGACCACCAGCACCCACGACCTGCCGACGCTCAATGGCTGGTGGCACGGCCGGGATATCGACTGGAACGCCCGCCTTGGGCTGGTCGACGCCAACGGCGAAATCGACTGGCGCCATCACCGCCAGCGCGAGCGCGAAGGCCTGCGCAGCGCGTTGAGCCAGGACCCGCAGAATTTTCGCGAGGAATCCCACGAGGCCGATCAAGTGGTCGATGCCAGCGTGCGCTTCCTCGGCCACACCCGTGCGCCGCTGGTTCTTTTGCCGCTGGAAGATGCCCTCGGCATCAACGAGCAGGCGAATCTGCCGGGCACCACTGACACCCACCCGAACTGGTCGCGGCGCCTGCCGGGCACCAGCGAAACGCTGCTCGACACCGACGATGCCGCGCGACGCCTGGAATTGCTCGCCTGCGCCCGACTCCAGGCTGCCGAGCGTGACCAATGAACCAAACGCTTATCCAGCCGCTGCGCGCGACCCTGCGGCTGCAATTTCATAAAGGTTTTACCCTCGAACAAGCGGTGCCACTGGTGCCGTACTTCGCCCGCCTGGGCATCAGCCATGTCTACGCCTCGCCACTGCTGGCAGCGCGCGCCGGCTCCATGCACGGCTACGATGTGGTCGACCCGACCCAGGTCAACCCGGAACTTGGCGGCGAAGCGGCGCTGCGGCGTCTGGTCAGTACCCTGCGCGAACACAACATGGGGCTGATTCTGGACATCGTCTCCAACCACATGGCGGTGGGCGGCAGTGACAACCCGTGGTGGCTCGACCTGCTCGAATGGGGCCGACTGAGCCCTTACGGCGAATTCTTCGACATTCAATGGCATTCCCCGGACCCGCTGATGGAAGGGCAGTTGTTGCTGCCGTTCCTCGGCAGCGATTACGGGGTGGCGTTGCAGGAAGGCACGCTGAAGCTGCAATTCAACGCGCAGACCGGCGGATTCCACGTTGAGCATTACGACCACCACTTCCCGATCTGCCCCAATGATTACGGCGAACTGCTCAAGGGCGATGAAGCGCTGAAATCCCTGGCCGATCGTTTCAGTGCGCTGAGTTATCAGACCGATGCGCATTCGCTGTCGATTCCGTTGAAACAGGAATTGCAGCAACTGGCCAGCGACCCGCAGATGCTGCAAGTGATCGAGCGCAATCTGCAGCATTACGATTCGACCACAGCAGAAGGCTTCGACAAGCTGCATCAATTGCTTGAGCGCCAGAGCTATCGCCTCGCCAGTTGGCGTACCGCAGCGGACGACATCAACTGGCGGCGCTTTTTCGACATCAACGAACTCGGCGGTTTGCGCGTCGAACGCCCGGCAGTGTTCGAAGCCACCCACGGCAAGATCTTCCAGTTGATTGAAGAAGGTCTGGTCGACGGCCTGCGCATCGACCATATCGATGGCCTCGCCGACCCGCGCGGTTATTGCCGCAAACTGCGTCGGCGTCTCGACAGCCTAGCGCCGGGGCGGCACTTGCCGATCTACGTCGAGAAGATTCTCGGCGCCGGCGAAACCCTGCGCCGCGACTGGGCGGTGGACGGCACCACCGGTTATGAATTCATGAATCAGCTGTCGCTGCTGCAGCACGATCCGGACGGTGAACATGTCCTCGGTGAACTGTGGCAGCGCCGCACCGAACGCCCCGCCGCGTTTATCGAAGAAGCACAATTGGCACGTCAGCAGATTCTCAACGGCTCGCTCGCCAGCGACTGCGAAAGTGTCGCCCAGGCGTTGCTGCAAGTGGCCCGCGATGACCTGATGACCCGTGACTTGACGCTCGGCGCGATCCGCCGGGTGTTGCAGGCGCTGATCGTGCATTTCCCGGTATATCGCACCTATGTCAGCGCCATGGGCCGCTCGGAACAGGACGAGGTGTTCTTCCAGAAAGCCATGGAAGGTGCCCGGCAAACCCTCAGCGAAGCCGACTGGCCAGTGCTCGAGTGTGTCGCCGGCTGGCTCGGTGGCACGCCGTGGCGACGCAAGCCGCGCGGGCGTTCACGCAAGATTCTCAAGCACGCCTGCGTACGTTTTCAACAACTGACCTCCCCCGCCGCCGCCAAAGCCGTCGAAGACACCGCGCTGTATCGCTCGGCAGTCCTGCTGTCGCGCAACGATGTCGGCTACGACACCGAGCAGTTCAGCGCGCCGCTGAGTGACTTCCATGCCGTCAATCAACAGCGTCTAAGCGAATTCCCGGACAACTTGCTCGCCACTGCGACCCACGACCATAAACGTGGCGAGGACACCCGTGCGCGGCTGGCCGTGCTCAGCGAACGCAGCCATTGGTACGCCGAACAAGTCGAATTGTGGCGCGCCCTCGCCCGCCCGGTGCGCAGTGACGAGCACATGCCGTCGAATGGCGATGAACTCATCCTCTATCAAGCCTTGCTCGGCAGTTGGCCGCTGGACCTGCGCGACGACGATCAGGCCGGGTTCGCCGACTACGCCAAGCGAATCTGGCAGTGGCAACAAAAAGCCCTGCGCGAAGCCAAGCTGCAAAGCAGTTGGAGCGCACCGAACGAAGCCTATGAAAACGCTGCGCAGGCCTTCACTGAAAAACTCCTGACCAGCGCTGAAGGCGAACTGTTGCGTGCGGCGCTGAGCAAAACCGTCAACAGCATTGCTGCCGCCGGTGCGCTCAACGGCCTGGCGCAAACCTTGCTGCGCATGACCGTGCCGGGGGTGCCGGATCTGTATCAGGGCAACGAGTACTGGGACTTCAGCCTGGTCGATCCGGACAATCGCCGGCCGGTGGATTACCCCGCGCGCGCGCAGGCGCTGCAGGCGCAATCGGCACCCGCAGAACTGCTGGCGAACTGGCGCGACGGGCGCATCAAACAAGCGTTGATCGCCGAGGTGCTGAACCGGCGCGCAGAGCATGCCGAACTGTTCCGCCGTGGCAGCTATCAGCCTCTGGAAGTGCTCGGTAGTCAGGCGCACAACGTGCTCGCCTTCGCCCGCGAACACCAAGGCAAACGGGCCGTTGTGATCGTGCCGGTGCGGTGCGCGACGCTGCTGGAAAACAGCGCCCTGCCGCAAGTGGATGCGCTGCGCTGGGGCGATACGCGGGTGGTTTTACCGTTCGCCGCCTCCGAGACAAACCTGAAGGGACTTTTTGCCAGCGCAGCAGTCACAAAAAACAGGGAGCTGAATGTCAGCGACGCGCTGGGGGATGTCCCGGTCAATCTCTTTATCCAACACTTAACGTAAGCATGAGTTCAGTTCAGGAGTATTGCGATGAGCACCGACGATAAACGCATTCGCGAATTCGCTTATCAGATATGGGAATCGGAAGGTAAACCCGAAGGCCATGAGGAGCGCCACTGGGAGATGGCGCGCAAGCTGGCTGAGGCCGAAGCACTGGCACCGAAGAAGCCGCCAAAGGCCACGGGCAGCAAAACCGCCGGCAAGACCGCGACCAGCAAGGCGACTGAGGGTAAAGCGGTAAACGGCAAGACCACGCCGGCGGCGAAAGCCAAACCGGCAGCGAAGGCCAAGCCGGCCAGCACCCCGAAAGTGGTGCCGCCAGGCGAAAAAGCTGCCGAGAAGAAACCGCGCGCGCCGAGAAAGCCTCCGGCGATCTGACGCTACTCGAGTATTGAACTGAACGAACGTATGGCGGGCTTGCTCGCCATCGAGGGCCAACTCGCCCTCAAGAAACACCCAAAACTACCCTGTGGGAGCGAGCCTGCTCGCGAAAGCGGTGGGTCAGCCACAAAGATGTCGATTGTTCCGACGCCTTCGCGAGCAGGCTCGCTCCCACAGGAAATGCACTCATCCAGCAACATCCGCGTTTTTGCAGGAGCAATCATGACCCGTCCAAAAAAAGCCGAGCCCGCCGCGCACGCCGAGCCGTCCAGAATCCGTGAAGGCCTGCCCTTCCCGCTCGGTGCGACCTGGGATGGTCTGGGGGTAAACTTTGCTCTGTTTTCCGCCAATGCCACCAAGGTCGAACTGTGCATCTTCGACGATGCCGGTGAAGTCGAACTCGAGCGCATCGAACTCCCCGAATACACCGACGAGATCTACCACGGCTATTTGCCCGATGCGCATCCCGGCCTGATCTACGGCTACCGCGTTTACGGCCCCTATGATCCGGCCAACGGCCACCGTTTCAACCACAACAAATTGCTCATCGACCCGTACGCCAAGCAGTTGGTGGGCGAACTGAAATGGTCGGAAGCGCTGTTCGGCTACACCATCGGCCATCCGGACGCCGATCTCAGTTTCGATGAACGCGACAGCGCGCCGTTCGTGCCCAAGTGCAAGGTCATCGACCCGGCGCACACCTGGGGTAACGACCACCGCGTCAGCGTGCCATGGGACAAAACGATCATTTATGAAACCCACGTGCGTGGCATCAGCATGCGTCACCCTTCCGTGCCGGAAAACGTACGCGGGACCTTTGCCGGGCTGATGGTCGACGATGTGCTCGAACACGTCCGCAAGCTCGGCGTATCCACCGTCGAATTGCTGCCGATCCATGCCTTCGTCAATGACCAGCATCTGCTGCAAAAAGGCATGACCAACTACTGGGGCTACAACAGTATTGCCTTCTTCGCCCCGGACCCGCGCTATCTGGCCAGCGGCAAGATCGCCGAGTTCAAGGAAATGGTCGCGCACCTGCACGATGCCAACCTCGAAGTGATCCTCGATGTGGTCTACAACCACACGGCCGAGGGCAACGAGCAAGGCCCGACCCTGTCGATGCGCGGTATCGACAACGCCTCGTACTACCGTTTGATGCCCGACGACAAGCGCTACTACATCAACGATTCCGGGACCGGCAACACCCTCGACCTGAGCCACCCATGCGTGCTGCAAATGGTCACCGACTCGCTGCGCTACTGGGCCAGTGAAATGCACGTGGACGGTTTCCGCTTCGACCTGGCGACTATTCTCGGTCGTTATCACGACGGTTTCGATGAGCGTCACAGCTTCCTCGTCGCTTGCCGTCAGGACCCGGTGCTGCGTCAGGTGAAAATGATCGCCGAGCCTTGGGACTGTGGCCCGGGTGGTTATCAGGTGGGCAACTTCCCGCCAGGCTGGGTCGAGTGGAACGACAAGTTCCGCGACACCGTGCGCGCGTTCTGGAAAGGTGACGACGGCCAGCTCGCCGACTTCGCCAGCCGCATGACCGCCTCGGGCGAGATGTTCAATCAACGCGGGCGCCGGCCTTACGCTTCGGTGAACTTCGTCACCGCGCACGACGGTTTCACCCTCAACGATCTGGTCTCGTACAACGACAAGCACAACGAAGCCAACGACGAAAACAATCAGGACGGCAGCAACAACAACCTGTCGTGGAACCACGGCGTCGAAGGCCCGACCGACGATGCGGAAATCAATGCGCTGCGCCACCGGCAGATGCGCAACTTCTTCGCCACCCTGCTGCTAGCCCAAGGCACGCCGATGATCGTCGCCGGCGATGAGTTCGCCCGCACCCAGGACGGCAATAACAACGCCTATTGCCAGGACAGCGAAATCGGCTGGGTCAACTGGGACCTGAGCGAAGACGGCAAGGCCCTGCTGAAGTTCGTCAAGCGCCTGATCAAGCTGCGTCTGGCCTACCCGATCCTGCGCCGTGGGCGTTTCCTGGTCGGCGAGTACAACGAGGATATCGGCGTCAAGGACGTCACCTGGCTAGCGCCGGACGCCACCGAGATGACCACCGAGCACTGGCATGACGCGCACAACCGCTGCCTGGGCATGCTGCTCGACGGTCGCGCGCAGGAAACCGGGATCCGCCGCAAGGGGGCCGACGCGACGCTGTTGCTGGTGGTCAACGCGCATCATGACATTGTCAATTTCGTTCTGCCGGAAGTGCCCGATGGCGGTTTCTGGACGTGCATGGTCGATACCAATCAGCCGGCGATTCGCGGTCAGGAACGCTTCGACTTCGGCCACGAATACTCGGTGACCGGGCGCTCGTTGCTGTTGTTTGAACTGCAACGCGACGAAGAAGATTGATATGGACCTGCAAAGCTATCTGGCCCGACGTGCGCCGGATTACCCCGCCACCGCTGCCCTCGGTCAATGCCTGCGGGCAATGGTCGAGGCCGGACTGGATCGCTTGCCGCTGCCCGGCAGCGGTCACACGCTGGAGCGTTTTCAGCGTCTGGCCGCGGTCGGTGGGCACGATCTGGGGCTGTGCAAATTGTACGAAGGTCATACCGACGCACTGGCCATTATCGAACAATTGGGCGGCACCCCGACACCGGGCAGCACTTGGGGCATGTGGGCGGCAGAACCGCCGCAGGCACGCGTCAAGGTCAGCCCGGCCGGGCACATGGTCAATCTGAATGGGCGCAAGGCCTGGTGTTCCGGCGCCGCGGTACTCAGTCATGCCCTGCTCACGGCGTGGAACGCGGACGATCAGCAACAACTGGTCGCGGTGGCCCTTGATCAACCCGGCGTGACCATTACCGAGCAAGGCTGGCAAGCCGTGGGCATGAGTGCCACCGGCAGCGTCGAGGTGGAGTTCGAGAATGCCGAGGCTCAAGCCATCGGTGATCCCGGCGACTACCTGCAACGGCCGGGTTTCTGGCAAGGCGGGATCGGCATCGCCGCGTGCTGGTACGGTGCGGCGCGGCAGATCGGCGAACGTTTACGCCAGCACTGTGCCGAACGCGACGAGCCGCACGCGTTGGCGCATCTTGGTGCGGTTGACAGTGCCTTGCAGGCGGCAGCCAATGTGCTGCGTTTCAGCGCGTTGCAAATCGATGCCCAGCCCGAAGCCGACGCTGAATTGCTGGCGCGGCGTGCGCGGGCGGTGGTCGAGCAGTCGGTTGAACAGGTGTTGCGTGACACTGGCCGAGCACTGGGCGCCGGGCCGTTTTGTCAGGACCGACGCTTCGCTCATCTGGTGGCTGACCTGCCGGTGTTCCTGCGCCAGAGTCACGCCGAGCGCGATCTCGCCGCGCTCGGGCAAAGAGTTGCACAGCAACCCGGCGAGGTCTGGGCACTATGAAAGCCAATCCGATTGTCGGCCAGGGCACCTCGCTGCATCAGTGGCAGAACTCGCGGCGCCTGGCGGAGCTGCCGGTAATCGATGTGCTTGATCTGGTGCCGCCCGGCGCACGCGCAGTGATCGTCGCACCGCATCCGGATGACGAAGTGCTCGGTTGCGGCGGGCTGATGCAACTGCTTGCCGCCGCCGGGCGGCCGATGCAACTGATCTCGGTCACCGACGGCAGCGCCAGCCATCCCGGCTCGACCCGCTGGCCGGTCGAACGCCTGAGCGTCGTGCGCCCGCAGGAATCCGCCGAAGCCTTGCGCCGTCTCGGCTTGCCGATGCACAGCCTGAAATGGCTGCGCGGCGGTTTCAACGATACGCAAGTGGCGGCGCAGGAACAGGCGCTGAGCGAATTCATTCAAAGCTATCTGCATCCCCAGGACGTGCTGTTTACCACGTGGCGTGAGGACGGTCACAGCGATCATGAAGCGGTCGGCCGCGCCAGTCTCGAAGCGGCGCGCCGCGCTGGCGTGGTGTGCCATGAGCTACCAGTGTGGACCTGGCACTGGGCGACGCCGGAAGACGCAGCAGTGCCGTGGCAACGCGCGCGCAAAATTCTCCTTTCACCGACCCACGTCGCACGCAAGCGCCACGCCGCCCATGCGTTCGCCAGCCAACTGGAAGGCGATCGCGATGCCGGGCTTGCGCCGGTATTGGCGCCGTATGTTCTTGAGCGGCTGTTACAGCCATTCGAAGTGGTGTTCGTGTGAGCGTCGAGGATCGCTACTTCAACGGCCTGTTTTCCGGTAACGACGACCCATGGGCATTCCGCCAACGCTGGTACGAACAGCGCAAACGCGCGATCACCCTCGCCGCCCTGCCGCGTCCGCACTATCGGGCGATCTTCGAACCGGGTTGCGCCAACGGTGAATTGAGCGCCGAGCTGGCTAACCGTTGCAGCCGCCTGGTCTGTTGCGATACCGCCGGCGCGGCGGTGAAGCTGGCGCAAACTCGCTTGAGCCTGTTCGAGCATGTCGAAGTGCGCCAGAACCGCCTCCCCGGCCATTGGCCGGAGGAAAAATTCGACCTGATTGTATTTAGCGAAATCGGCTACTACCTCGACCGCCAGGATCTGACAGAAGTGATCCGCCACATCAGCAATTCTCTGACTGCCGACGGCCAATTACTGGCCTGCCACTGGCGCCCGCCGATCGAGGGCTGCCCGTTGAATGCACGGCAGGTCCACGATCAGATCCATGAACAGCTGGCATTGCCGCGTCTGGTGCTGCACCAGGAAGCGGATTTCATTCTTGAGGTGTGGAGTCGCGAGCCACGTTCGGTGGCGGCGCTGGAGGGTTTGCGTTGATTGGGATCGTGATTCCGGCACACAACGAAGAGGCGTTACTCGATGAGTGCCTGCGCGCCGCATTGCGCGCCAGTCAACATGTGCAACTGGCCGGCGAGGAAGTGCAGGTGCTGGTGGTGCTCGACAGCTGCACCGATCGCTCGGCGCAGATCGTTAGTCGATACCCGGTGCTGAGCCTGTCGATCGACGCCAGTAATGTCGGTGAAGCGCGCGCCGTCGGCGCCTGGTGGCTCCTCGAACGCGGTGCACGCTGGATCGCTTGCACCGACGCTGACAGCCGTGTCGCCGACGATTGGCTGGTCGCTCAGCTCGGCCTGCAGGCTGACGCGGTATGCGGCACGGTGACTGTCGAGCACTGGCCCGACTCGGTCGATGAAGCGGCGCAAATCCGCTATCACCGCCACTATCAGGCGCGTGAGGGGCATCGACATATCCACGGCGCCAATCTGGGCTTCAGCGCCGCAGCTTATATCACTGCCGGCGGCTTCAAACCGCTGGCCTGCGATGAGGACGTGCACCTGGTGCGCGCCCTGGAACGCTCGGGTGCGCACATCGCCTGGAGCCATCGCCCACGGGTGCACACCAGCGCCCGCCTCGACAGTCGCGCCCGTGGCGGATTCGGCGACTTTTTGCGCAATCTGGCACAGTCAGGCGAAAAAAATACGGATCAGATTGATCTGTGACGCGACGAATCCCGTGTCTTGAGCAATACTCTGCATCGCGGTAACCCAAGGGTCGGAGCACCGCACAGTTGCAACCCATTTGCCTTCAGCGTTCGCGGATCGCGTCTACGACCGATGACGCCGGGCATGCCACACAAGGACGTCGCCCTGATGAAACCGTTCATCCTCAATGACAGCAATCTGCCGGCGCAAATCTGGAACACCGCCGCGCAGCTCGACAGCATTCCCGTGATCAATACCCTCAGCCTGGTGCCCGCCGGCGCCCGCGCCGTATTGATCGCCCCGCATCCCGGCGATGAGGTGGTGACGTGCGGTGGCCTCCTGCAACTGCTCGCCAACCTCGGCCACCCGCTGCAATTGCTCTCGATCACCGATGGCAGCGCCAGCCACCCCGGCTCGCGGCAATGGTCGGAAAAACGCCTGAGCGTATTCCGCCCGCAGGAAAGCGTCGAAGCCCTGCGCCGCCTCGGCCTGCCGATGCACAGCCTGAAATGGGTGCGCGGTGGTTTTACCGACAACGCGTTGCGCGAACAGCAAGCGCAGGTCTGCGAGTTCATCAGCCGTTACCTGCGCCCCGGCGACGTGGTTTTCAGCACCTGGTGCAACGACGGCAATGATGACCATGAAGCGGTCGGTCGAGCCAGCGCCAAAGCCGCTGAACGGGTCGGCGCGCGCTACCATGACGTGCCGGTCTGGGCCTGGCACTGGCCGGAGCGCGAACAGCAGCAGATTCCCTGGGAACGCGCACGCAAAGTGCGCCTCGACACCTGGACCGTCGCGCGCAAAAGCCACGCCACCCACGCCTATGCCAGCCAGCTCAACGGTGAGCCGGCCATCGGCATCGCACCGCTGTTGCCGCCGGTGATTCTGGAGCGCATGCGCTTGCCCTACGAAATCGTCTTCGTCTGACCGCAAGATCCCTCTGTACGAACGAGCCCGTGTGGGAGCGAGCCTGCTCGCGAATCGGCCTTCACATTCAACATTTCAGTAGGCTGACCCGGCGCTTTCGCGAGCAGGCTCGCTCCCACAAGGGCTCGGTGGTGTTCAATGACCATTTGAGACGGAACTGCCACCGCTCCCCATCAGTCGCATGAACAAGCGTGCGCAATTTCGAGGAGTGAACGTGTCCAGCGAACCCGAGCGTCAGCGTGTCGACGCACCCGTCATTCATCGCCTGCGCGTGTTGACGGTCAATACTCACAAGGGCTTTACCGCACTCAATCGCCGTTTCATCCTGCCCGAGTTGCGCGAAGCGGTGCGCAGTACGGCGGCCGACCTGGTGTTCCTGCAGGAAGTGGTGGGTGAACATGAACGGCATTCGAGTCGTTACAACGAATGGCCGCAAACCTCGCAGTACGAATTTCTCGCCGACAGCATGTGGAGCGATTTCGCCTACGGGCGCAACGCCGTGTACCCCGACGGTCATCACGGCAATGCCCTGCTGTCGAAATACCCGATCCGCGAATACCGCAACCTCGACGTCTCGATCACCGGCCCGGAACGGCGTGGCTTGTTGCATTGCATACTCGATGTGCCGGGGCACGCCGAAGTGCATGCCATTTGCGTGCATTTGAGCCTGCTTGAAAGCCACCGGCAATTGCAGTTGAAGCTGCTTTGCCAGTTGCTGGAATCGTTGCCTGACGACGCACCGGTGATCATTGCCGGCGACTTCAATGACTGGCAGTTGCAAGGCAACGTCGCCCTCGCCCGGCGCGATTATCTGCACGAGGCGTTCGAGCGTCATCACGGCCGACCGGCAAAGACCTATCCTGCACGCTTCCCGCTGTTGCGACTGGACCGTATCTATTTGCGCAATGCCAGCAGCCACGATCCGCAGATCCTCGGCAACAAGCCCTGGACGCATCTTTCCGATCATTTGCCGCTGGCGGTGGAAGTGCATCTGTAGCCGCAATTTTGACAGTGCCTTGCTCGGCGCCGAGGTCGGCGGCGCCACTGTTGACGCATGGACGACTACCTTCCGTCGGCGACTAAACAGCTCTACCTGGCTGTTGCGCAAGCGATTCCTCGCACAAACAACCACTTAGTAATACGCCGAAAAACAAGGATTTGGCGGAGCCGTTTTGCCATTACCGCCCATCGTCCAGTTTCTTGACGCAAGGGCGTCGCTCTTCTTATCTCTACCTTACTACCCCGGAATTACTACCGGGACGAACCTCCGGCCACTCGCAAAAGCGAGCGGTCCCGGCTCGCCCCGCTCCATTCGGTCGCCCCTCGTTCGGGGTAGGAGAGGCGCCACATCGAGATGCCGCATGCGCCTGCAAGGTAGACCGCCATGAAAACTTCACTCACCCCACAAGAGATCAAAATCACTTTCTGCACCGTGTCGAGCTCGATCCTGTTGTGCTCGTCCATGGAGGCCAAGGCCGAGCCAGCGGCGGATGACGCCCGCATCTGGTATCGCGCGGATGTGCCGGTGATGACCCTGCCCGCCACGGTGATTACCCCAGGGGATGCGCAAGACGCACCCTTGGTCAGCGAACATCTGGCGCCGTCAGCCTGGGATGAGTTGTACGGGCGCAGTGCGCGGCAGGCGCAAACCGATGTGTTGTCGTCAGGCTATGCGATTGCCGGTAGTGGCGAAAGCAAAGGCCCGGCGTTGCTGACCCTGCAAAGCAACAACGGTTTTACCCAAACCATCGGCTTCATCGGTGGCGATAATCAGATTCAGGCCAACCGCAACGGCCCGCTGACCAGCCGCGCCCTCGCCGCGCCCGGTACTGACACGTTGAATCTGCAGGGCCAAAGCCTCGGTGCCTATTACAGCCTGACCGGCGCTCAGGGCTGGCATGTCGACCTGTCCGCCAGCGCCGGCCGGGTCAGTGGTTTCAGCCGCAACGCGCAGGGCGCACGCCAGGTCACTGAAGGCAGCGCGATGACCTTCTCGGTCGAAGGCGGTTTTCCCATCGGGCTCAGCGAAAACTGGGTGGTGGAACCGCAGGCGCAATTGATAAACCAACGCATCAGCCTCGACACGCCTTACGCGGGGTCCGGTAATTCCTCCAGCGAGCTGTCGGCGTGGAGCGGCCGCGTCGGTGCGCGATTGAAAGGCAGTTACGATTTGAACGGTTTGCCGGTGGAACCCTACGTGCGCACCAACCTCTGGCACACGGTCTATACCGGCAGCACGGTAACCCTGGATCAGGTCGACAAGATCAGCAGCAGCCGCAAGTCATCAACTGTGGATTTAGGCCTCGGACTGGTAGCACGCATGAGTCCGACGGTGAGCCTGTATGTCAGTGCCGATTACAGCAGCGACGTCGATGACAATGATTTGAACGGGTTGATTGGTAGCCTGGGAGTGCGGATGCGTTGGTGATTTCAGCTTCACCCATAGCCCCCTGTGGGAGCTGGCTTGCCAGCGATGGCGGCGTGTCAGTCACTGTCAATGCTGAAAGTGCCCGCGTCATCGCGGGCAAGCCCGCTCCCACAGGATCTGGGTGGTTTACTGACCCTCTGGCTTGAGAATCAACACCGCCAGCGGCGGCAGGTTCAATTCCAGCGATAGCGCTTGACCATGGCTCGGCACCTCTTCGGTCTGCGCCCCGCCACCGTTGCCATAGTTGGAACCGGCGTAAGTCTCAGCGTCGCTGTTGAGCAGTTCCTTCCAGCGCCCGGCAAACGGCACGCCAACCCGATACGCCTGACGCGGCACTGGAGTGAAGTTGGCCACCACCAGCACCGGTTCACCCTCCTTGCTCCAGCGCAGCCACGCATAAACGCTGTTGATCGCGTCATCACCGATCAACCACTGGAAGCCCTGTGGCGCGTCGTCCTGATCGTGCAGCGCCGGCTCTTCGCGATACAGCCGATTGAGGTCGCCGACCAACTTCTGCACGCCTTTGTGCTCGGAATATTGCAGCAGGTACCAGTCCAGTTGCTGATCGTGGTTCCACTCGCGCCACTGGCCGAACTCGCAGCCCATGAACAGCAGCTTTTTGCCCGGGTGGGTCCACATGAAACTCAGATAGGCGCGCAGGTTGGCGAATTTCTGCCAGCGGTCGCCGGGCATCTTGTCGATCAGCGAGTGCTTGCCGTGCACCACTTCGTCGTGGGAGATCGGCAGAATGAAACGTTCGGACCAGGCGTAGACCAGACCGAAACTCAGTTCGTTGTGATGATGGGCGCGGTACACCGGGTCCTGCTGGATGTAATGCAGCGAATCGTGCATCCAGCCCATGTTCCATTTGTAGGAAAAGCCGAGGCCGCCCTGCTGGGTGCTCTGGCTGACACCGGGCCATGCCGTGGACTCTTCGGCGATCACCAGCGCGCCCGGCGCTTCCAGTTCGACCACGTCGTTCAGGTGGCGCAGAAAGTCGATCGCCTCGAGGTTCTCGCGCCCGCCGTGGCGGTTCGGCACCCATTCGCCGGCCTTGCGTGAATAGTCGCGATAGAGCATCGAAGCCACCGCGTCGACGCGCAAACCGTCGATATGGAAATGCTTCAACCAATGCAACGCCGAAGCCAGCATGTAGCCATGCACCTCAGTGCGGCCAAGGTTGTAGATCAGGGTGTCCCAGTCCTGATGGAAGCCTTCCAGTGGGTTGGCATATTCATACAGCGCGGTGCCGTCGAATTGCGCCAGGCCGTGGGTATCGGTCGGGAAATGCGCCGGCACCCAGTCGAGGATCACACCGATATCGGCCTGATGGCAGGCATTGACGAACGCGGCGAACTGATCCGGCGTGCCATAACGCGCGCTCGGCGCGAACTGCGAGAGCAACTGATAGCCCCACGAACCGCCGAATGGATGCTCCATGATCGGCATCAATTCGATGTGAGTGAAACCGAGTTCTTTCACGTACGGAATCAGTCGATCGGCCAGCTCCGGCCAGCTGTACTGGCGCGCTACTTCGCCGAGATCGTCCAGCTCGCATTGCCACGAACCGGCGTGCAATTCGTAGATCGACAGCGGCCTGGCACGTTGCTGACGCTCGTGGCGGCTGCTCATCCACTCCTGATCCTGCCAGTCGATCTGCAAGGGCGAGGCGACTTTCGAGGCGGTGTCCGGCGGCAGGCTGGTGGCCAGCGCCATCGGGTCGGCCTTGAGCGGCAAAATGCCGTGCGAGCCAAGAATCTCGTATTTGTACAACTCACCCGCTTGCATACGCGGAATGAACAGCTCCCACACCCCGGAGGGGTGGCGCAAGCGCATCGGATGGCGGCGACCGTCCCAGACGTTGAAATCCCCGACCACCGAGACCCGCCGGGCATTCGGCGCCCACACGGCGAAACGCACACCGTCGACGCCGTCGACGGTTTTCAGCTGCGCACCGAGGCAGGCACTGAGGTCGCGGTGATTGCCTTCGGCGAACAGGTACAAATCCATCTCACCGAGCAACTGGCCAAAGCTATAAGGATCTTCCGCGACCTGCTCGCCACCCGCCCAGCGGGTGCGCAGCAGGTATGAACGCGCCTGGGCAAAGTGGCCGACGAACAGGCCGGGCGTTTCAGTCATTTCCAGCGGACCGAGTTCTTCGCCGCTTTCCTTGTCCAGCACCGCCACACTTAGCGCGCCGGGCAGATAGGCGCGGATGAATTGCCCGCCAGCGCCATCGCCGTGCGGACCGAGAATGGAAAAAGGATCGTGATGCTCAGCACGCACCAAGGCATCGATATCTTTTGCCGAGGGCAGCAAGGCCTCTTTGACCTGACCCTGTTCCTTGTTCGAGAAACTCATGACTACTCTCCACCAAGATCGGAAAAGGGTTTAAGCCCCGTCAATAACCCATACAAACCGTGCAATGGCACGGGCAGCCACGTGGGGCGATTCAAGGCTTCATAGGCCACTTCATAGGCCGCCTTCTCCAGGCCGAACAGCGCCAGCGCGGCGTCGGCACCTTCAGGATCCTGCCAGGCATGATCAAGGTTAGCCGCTGCCTGGCGATAGGCCTGAACAAATGCCTCGCGGGCTTCACGCAGATAGCGTTCGGCGACGCGTTTACGCGCAGCTTCAGCTTCGGCGCTGTTATCGACGCTGTGCACGTTGATGGTCATCGCCGCTGCGTAATCGAAGGAACGCAGCACTCCACTGACGTCCTTGTACGGACTGTGTTTGCCACGGCGCTCACTCAACGGCCGTGCCGGTTCGCCCTCGAAATCGATCAGGTAAGCATCGCCCTTGATTACCAACACTTGCCCCAGATGCAAGTCGCCGTGGACGCGAATGCGCAGCCCGCCGGTGGCTTTTTTCGCCAGATCCTGCACATGGGCGAGGATGGTTTTCTTGTCGTCGATCAAGCGCTTGACCAGTTTCTGGTCCGCGGCGCTGAGTTCGCCCTGATGCTGCTTGAGCAGGGTCAGCGCACGCTCGACTTGTGCGGCAACGTCCTTGCCGGTCGCCTGCATGTCCTTGGCCGACGCCACTTGCGGTGCGAAATCGGCATTGTCGGTCGGCGCGGCGAGCACCTGATGCATTTCGCCCAGACGCTGGCCGAGCATGCCGGCAAAATCCTTCAGCTCGCCGAGGGCGTTGTAATGTTGCTCCTGCTCGGAGACGGCATCAGCCAGCTCGTCGCGCAATGCCCGCTCCAGATTGTTCTGTGTCCATTCCCACGCATCGCCCTGATTGCTCAGATAGCCTTGGGCGATCATCAGCAGGTTGTCTTCGCCTGCGCCATCGCGGCGAATCACCGAACCCAGCAGCGGAGAGATATTGGCAAATCCGGCCTCGGTCAGGTAAGCGCTCATCTCCAGTTCCGGGTGTACGCCAGAAGCGACTTTACGTATCAGCTTAAGCACCAGGCTGTTGCCGATCACCACCGAGCTGTTCGACTGTTCGGCCGACAGATAACGCACTTCCGACTCTGCGCCGAGGCCAAGTTTTTCCAGATGCGGTGTCGAGGCAAAGCGGATTTCCCCCTCGGCCGACTCCAGCACCGTGTCGTTCTGCATGCCTTGCAGCACCGCACGAACAAAGGCTTCAAGGCTGAACGCATCGGTGATCAGACCGACCTGTCGCACGCGTCTTACACGCGACAGCGCCAATTGCTGCGGCAACGCCGGACCGACCTGATCCTCTGCGATGAAGCCGAACGGCAATTGATAGCGATGGGTCTGGCCGCCAGCAGTGACCTCGATCTCGCTGAGCAGCACCGGATGCTGGGCATCGCCGAAACGCACGCCGTAGGCCAGATGGACCTTCTCGATCGCCGCGTCCTTGCCGGCGAACCAGCGGCGGTTCTGCAACCAGTTCGGCAGAATGCTTTGCTCAAGCGTCGTGCGCGATGGCGCTTCGAGCAGTTCTTCCATGCGTTTTTTCAGCACCAAGGTGGTGAAGTCCGGCAGGCTCTGCGCCGGCTCGACGTGCCAGCTCGGCATCTGGTTTTCTGCGGCCAGACCGAACCAGTAGAAGCCGTAAGGCGCCAGGGTCAGGAGGAAATTCAACTGGCCGATCGGTGGGAACGCGTTGCCGCCAAGCATTTCCACCGGGACCATCCCGGCATAGGCTGAAAGGTCCAGCTCCACCGCTTGCGCACTGCGCGACACGTTGGCCACGCAGAGAATGATCTCGTGCTTGCCGTCGACATCGGTGTATTCGCGGATATACGCCAGCACCCGCCGGTTGTTCGGCGAGAGCATTTTCAACGAGCCACGGCCGAACGCCTTGGACTGCTTGCGCACGGCGAGCAGGCGACGCGTCCAGTTCAGCAGCGAATGCGGATCACCGGACTGGGTTTCGACGTTGACCGATTGATAACCATAGAGCGGGTCCATGATCGGCGGCAGCACCAGACTCGCCGGGTCGGCGCGGGAGAAGCCGCCGTTGCGGTCGATCGACCACTGCATCGGCGTGCGCACGCCATCGCGGTCGCCCAGATAGATGTTGTCACCCATGCCGATCTCATCGCCGTAATACAGGGTCGGCGTGCCGGGCATCGACAGCAACAGGCTGTTGAGCAATTCGATGCGCCGGCGATCACGCTCCATCAACGGCGCCAGACGGCGGCGGATGCCAAGGTTGATCCGCGCGCGACGGTCAGCGGCGTAGTAATTCCACAGGTAATCGCGCTCCTTGTCGGTGACCATTTCCAGGGTCAGCTCATCGTGGTTGCGCAGGAAGATCGCCCACTGGCAGTTGGCGGGAATTTCCGGGGTCTGACGCAGAATATCGGTGATCGGAAAACGATCTTCCTGCGCCAGCGCCATGTACATGCGCGGCATCAGCGGGAAGTGAAAGGCCATGTGGCATTCATCGCCGTTGATGCCGGCAGCATCGGTGTCACCGAAGTACAACTGCGTGTCTTCCGGCCATTGATTGGCTTCGGCGAGCAGCATGCGGTCGGGATAGTTGGCGTCGATCTCGGCGCGGATCTGCTTGAGGACGTCGTGGGTCTCCGGCAGGTTTTCATTGTTGGTGCCGTCACGCTCGATCAGGTACGGAATCGCGTCCAGACGCAGGCCATCGATGCCCATGTCCAGCCAGTAACGCATCACCGACAGCACCGCTTTCATGACTTGCGGATTGTCGAAATTCAGGTCCGGCTGGTGCGAATAGAAGCGGTGCCAGAAGTACTGGCCGGCGACCGGGTCCCAGGTCCAGTTGGACTTCTCGGTGTCGAGGAAGATGATCCGCGTGCCGTCGTATTTCTGATCGTCATCCGACCACACATAGAAATCCCGCGCCGCGGAGCCGGGCTTGGCCTTGCGCGCCCGTTGAAACCAGGGGTGCTGGTCCGAGGTGTGGTTGATGACCAGCTCGGTAATGACGCGCAAGCCGCGCTTGTGCGCCTCGGCGATAAACCGCCGCGCATCGGCCATGGTCCCGTAATCGCTGTGCACGCCGCGGTATTCGGCGATGTCATAGCCGTCATCGCGGCGTGGCGAAGGGTAGAACGGCAAAAGCCAGATGGTGTTGACGCCGAGGTCGGCGATGTAATCGAGTTTGGCGATCAAGCCGGGAAAGTCGCCGATTCCGTCATTGTTGGAGTCGTAAAACGATTTGACGTGAACCTGGTAGATCACCGCGTCCTTGTACCAGAGCGGGTCTTTGATGAAGGCGGCTGCCTTGGGTTTCTTCGCCATGTGAAACTCCTGTTCAATTCTGGAAAAACCGTGAGCCGTTCACTTGACTCGAATGCGCTGCATACCCTGTGGGAGCGAGCCTGCTCGCGAATGCGTCTGGACATTCACCGAAGGCGTCGCCTGCAAGATCGCTATCGCGAGCAGGCTCGCTCCCACAGGGGTTGGATGTTCACGCAGTAATCCGCCAGATCCCGAACGGCTGATACGCCGGGTCGATGCGCATGAACTGGTATTTGCCATGCCAGTCCCAGCGGTGGCCGTTCATCAAGTCCTCGCCGTGGGTGGTCGCATCGTCTGGCAGACCCATTTCCCACAATGGCAGTTCAAAATTCGCTTCCTGGACGTTATGCGGATCCAGGCTGACCGCCACCAGAATGAAATTGCTGCCATCCGCGCTGCGCTTGCCGAAGTACAGAATGTTGTCGTTCCAGGCGTTGTAGACCTTCAGGCCCAGGTGCGTGTGCAGCGCCGGGTTCTGCCGGCGGATGCGGTTGAGCTGGGCGATCTCGGCAATGATGTTGCCCGGTGCGGTGAAGTCGCGGACGCGGATCTCGTATTTCTCCGAGTCCAGATACTCCTCCTTGCCCGGCACGGGTGCCGATTCGCACAGCTCGAAACCCGAGTACATGCCCCACAGGCCCGAGCCCATGGTCGCCAACGCCGCCCGAATGAGAAACCCGGGGCGCCCGGAGTCATGCAGGAACGCCGGGTTGATGTCCGGCGTATTGACGAAGAAATTCGGCCGGTAGCATTCGCGCCACGGCGACTGATTCAGCTCGGTGAAATATTCAGCCAGCTCGGCCTTGGTATTGCGCCAGGTGAAATAGGTGTAGCTCTGCGTGTAACCCACCTTGCCCAGACGCGCCATCATCGCCGGTGTGGTGAAAGCTTCAGCGAGGAAGATCACTTCCGGGTACAAGGCGCGCACATCGGCGATCAGCCATTGCCAGAACGGCAGCGGTTTGGTGTGCGGATTGTCGACGCGGAAGATCTTCACACCCTCCTTCACCCAACCGATGACGATGTCACGCAATTCAACCCACAGGCTCGGAATCGCATCCGGCGCATAAAAGTCGACGTTAACGATGTCCTGATATTTCTTCGGCGGGTTCTCGGCGTATTTGATCGTGCCGTCCGGGCGCCAGTTGAACCAGCCCGGATGCTCTTTGAGCCACGGGTGATCCTGGGAGCACTGGATGGCGAAATCGAGGGCGATCTCCAGCCCATGATCCGCAGCCGCTGCGACCAGCCGGCGAAAATCTTCACGCGTGCCGAGCTGCGAGTGGATCGCTTCGTGGCCGCCCTCCTCGCTGCCGATCGCATACGGGCTGCCGGGATCATCCGGGCCGGCAGTCAGCGAGTTGTTGCGACCTTTGCGGTGCGCACGGCCGATCGGATGGATCGGCGTGAAGTACAGCACGTCGAACCCCATGTCCTGGATCATCGGCAAGCGTGAATGCACATCGTTGAACGTGCCGTGGCGCTTGGGATCGTCGGTGATCGAGCGCGGAAACAGCTCGTACCAACTGGCGAACTCGGCCAGTTCACGTTCAACGTCAACGGGGAATTCGGGGCTGATGCTCAGATAGGCGCGGTGATCGGCCTGGGCCATCAGCTCTGCACTGCGCGAGTGCAGAAACAGCGCGACCTGCTCGGTTTCGAGCAGGCCGGACAATTCGTGGTGCAGCGCTGCGAGGTCTTCGCTGAGCTGGCCTTCGCTGCGTTCGGCGGCCTGCTGCACCATGCTGCGGCCTTCCTGCAGTTCGAGCGATACCGGCACGGCGGCACTGTGCTTTTTCTCCAGTTCATACTGAAAACTGGCGAAGTGATCGATCCATGCCTCAATGCAATAGACGTAGCGGCCCTGCTCCTCCGGGCGGAACTGGCCTTGCCAGCCGTTATTGCCCTGATCGGCCATCACTTCGGTCTGCCAGACCTCGGCGCCGGCTTCGCGCCAACGGATGCGCACCGCCAGTTTGTCGTGGCCATCGGCGAAGACTTTGCTGGTGACGACCACGTCGCGCCCGGCGATCGACTTGACCGCGAACTGGCCGCCATCGAGGGTCGGCATGGTGTTTTCGATGACGATACGCGGCAGCAGCAAGGCTTGCGACAGCGGCATGTGCGGGTTATAGCTGTGCTCGGAAGGTTTATCAGCAGTCATTGAGCATCTCTCCTTCTACGCCCCAAGGACGCTCTTGTGCCTGATCACTGTTCGCGACAAGGCAGCCGCCCCGTGTTGAACTCACTTAGGTTCCGAGCGACCGGCGCGGAAAAAAGTTCAGATGAAATTGCTGTGTCACGACCGCGGATCGAAATCACCGCAAGGTGGTCAACCCACTTAAGCACGTCCCAAGCCATGTGCCACACGGAGGTTACCAATGACTATCCCGATCCCGGCGGAAACGCCGGACCCGAACATCGACAAACCGACCCTGCCGGAAACCGAACCGCCGCCGGTGCCCGAGCAGGAACCGCCCGGCACCACGCCGCCGCCGAAAGAAGAACCACCAAGCACGATGCCCCCGGTTATCGTCTAACCCCGCACACTGATCATTCCCACGCTCTGCGGGGGAATGCAGCCCGTTTTTTTGTACCCGATCGTTCCCACGCTCCGCGTGGGAATGCAGCCCGGGACGCTCTGCGTCCCTTCTGAAGCTGGAACGCGGAGCGACCCTTGAGGCATTCCGACGCAGAGCGTGGGAATGCAGCCCGTTTTTTTTTACCGATCGTTCCCCACGCTCTGCGTGGGAATGCAGCCCGGGACGCTCTGCGTCCCTTCTGAAGCTGGAACGCGGAGCGACCCTTGAGGCATTCCCACGCAGAGCGTGGGAACGATCACCGTGGCAGCAATCAGTCAGAGGTGGTCGTTCTTGTCGACGTCCTTTTCGAACACCCGAACCACATGAGGCATCACGCTGAAGATCGCCAGGGCCAGAATCGTACTCAGCAGCGCCGTCGCCTCCTTGCCCAGCCCCACCGCCACGCCGATTGCCGCCGTCATCCATAACCCGGCCGCCGTCGTCAGGCCTTTGACGTGAGCCTCGTCGCCCTGCTGATTCTTCAGAATGGTCCCGGCGCCGAGAAAGCCGATCCCGGCGATCACGCCCTGCAACACCCGACTCATGGCATCGGATTCCGCACCCGACGTCTGCGGCACCAGCACGAATAACGCGGCGCCCAGCGCCACCAGCATGTGCGTGCGCACACCCGCAGCCTTGCCCTTGTGCTCGCGCTCGAAGCCGAGAATGCCGCCGAGCACCGCCGCCATCACCAGGCGTACGGTGATGCGGGTGATCTGTGATGCATCGGCGACGTCGGCAAATTCAGCCTGCAGGGTTTGCCACACCTCGTCCCACCAGTCTTCCATCGTGCACTCTCTTGTTATTGGCTTGATAAACGATGGACAACGGCGACCATTAATCGGTTGCGCAGAACGATCGGCACGCTGCGCTTCCTAACGTACAGATCTCACTGGAACAAGGACTGCCGCGATGCCTGTTCGAATCGATGAAACCAACCCTGAGCAAAAGGTCTGTTTTTTTACCGTTGAACACGGCGAGGAAATACGCCTGTGCAGCGACTTGACTGTGATCACCGACACCGACAAAGCCATGTCGGCCGTCGATATCGAAGGTCAGCGCATCTACCTGACCGAAGCTGAAGTCGACGCACTGACCGTCGCCGGCGCCAAAGACGGTCGCGAACACGTGAAAGCCGACACCGGTGATTCGGTGGTTTGACTGACCTTGATCAACACCGTGCGCGAACGCCTGCGATAGGCGCTTGCGCCTTTGTCCGCGTGCTGCTTCAAGTTGACGCAGGCGCTGCGCCAAAGCTCATCTGATCCGCTTTTTATTCAAATACCTGAGTCTGTTCTGCAAACAGATCGACGCTCATAGTGCTCCGGCCTGATGGAGGCTGATGAGCAAACGACCATGAGCGAACAGATTCCCGTCCGAACCGTTGAAGCGTCCCCCACCCAAGCACCTCATATAAAGAAGGTGCCCGCACGCCCGCTGAAGGCCACAGTCAAGTCCAGCGACCAGCAGATCCACACCCGCAGCTTCACCGGTCTGTTCCGCAGCTTGCGCCTGAGCGGCGCAGGGTTTCTGTTTGCGTTGTTCTTCGGCACCGTGTGGCTGAACTGGGGCGATCGCCAGGCGGTGCTCTGGGATCTGGCCGAGAGCAAGTTCCACATCTTCGGCGCAACCTTCTGGCCACAGGATTTCATTCTGCTGTCGGCGCTGCTGATCATTGCCGCGTTCGGCCTGTTCGCCATCACTGTGTTTGCCGGCCGCGTCTGGTGCGGCTACACCTGCCCGCAAAGTTCGTGGACGTGGATTTTCATGTGGTGCGAAAAGATCACCGAAGGCGAGCGCAACCAGCGGATCAAACTGCAAGCCGCGCCGTGGACCTTGAACAAACTGGCGCGCCGCGCGGCCAAGCACACCTTGTGGCTGGCGATCAGCGTGCTCACCGGGCTGACCTTCGTCGGCTACTTCACGCCGATCCGGCCCCTCGCCGAGGAGCTGGTGACTTTGCAGATCGGCGGGGTCAGCCTGTTCTGGGTGTTGTTCTTCACCGCCGCCACTTACATCAATGCCGGTTGGCTGCGCGAGGCGGTGTGCATGCACATGTGTCCGTACGCGCGGTTTCAGAGCGTGATGTTCGACAAGGACACCCTGACCATCGCCTACGACGCCGCCCGCGGCGAAAACCGTGGCCCGCGCAAACGCGAAACCAAACCTGTAGAAGCCGGACTTGGCGATTGCATCGATTGCCAACTGTGCGTGCAGGTCTGCCCGACCGGGATCGACATCCGCGACGGCTTGCAGATGGAGTGCATCGGTTGCGCCGCGTGCATCGACGCCTGTGACTCGATCATGAACAAGATGAACTACCCGCGCGGCCTGATCCGCTACAGCTCCGAGCGCGAATTGCAGGGTGGCAAGACGCATCTGCTGCGCCCACGTCTGATCGGATACACGTTGGTGCTGCTGGTGATGATCGGCGCGCTGGCGCTGGCGTTGGTGGAGCGGCCAATGGTCTCGCTGGACGTAACCAAGGATCGTGGGCTGTTTCGCGAAAATGCGTTGGGGCAGATCGAGAACATCTACAGCCTCAAAGTCATCAACAAGACTCAACATCGACAGAACTACAACCTGCAACTGGTCGACGCGGATGGCTTCCAGTTGCAAGGGCAGACCGAACTGAGCCTGGCGCCCGGCGAGATTATCGATGTGCCGGTGTCCGTGGCGATGACCAGCGAACGGCCGAGCAGCAGCTCGCAGACGTTGAGTTTCAAGATCGCCGACAGCGACGAGCCACAGGTGTACAGCGTGGCCAAGAGCAGGTTTGTTGCGCCGATGAATCGTTGAGCCGTTAGACTGCGGCGCGGCCTTCGCGAGCAGGCTCGCTCCCACAAGGGAATGCGCTCAAGTGTGGGAGCGAGCCTGCTCGCGAATGAAGGCAACACGGTTTTCCAGAATGAAACCCAATGCGGACACAAGATGAAACGCTACGAAAAATTCGCCGACGACATCGCTGAACTGATCCGCTCCGGCGTCCTCGGCCCCGGCCAGCGCGTGCCGTCGGTGCGTTACGCCAGCCAGACCTACGGCGTCAGCCCGTCCACAGTGTTTCAGGCCTATTACCTGCTCGAGCGCCGCGGCCTGATCCGCGCGCGGCCGCGTTCCGGCTATTTCGTCAATACCCATGCGCCGAGCCCGTTTTCCGAGCCAGTGATCAGCCATCAGGTCAACGAATCCACCGAAGTCGACGTCAGCGAACTGGTGTTCTCGGTACTGGATTCGATCAAGGACCCGAACACCGTGCCTTTCGGCTCGGCATTTCCCAGCCCGACCCTGTTCCCGCTGCAACGGCTGTCGCGCTCGCTGGCCAGCGCCGCGCGGGAGATGGACCCGCGCATGGTGGTTACCGACATGTCGCCGGGCAATCCGCAATTGCGCCGGCAAATCGCCCTGCGCTACATGGTCGGCGGGCTGATGCTGCCGATGGAAGAACTGCTGATTACCAACGGCGCCCTCGAAGCGTTGAACTTGTGTCTGCAAGCGGTGACCGAACCCGGCGATCTGGTGGCCATCGAAGCCCCGGCGTTCTACGCCAGCCTACAAGTGCTCGAACGCCTCAAACTCAAAGCCGTGGAAATCCCCGTGCATCCGCGCGACGGCATCGACCTCGGCGTGCTCGCGCAGACGCTGGAACGCCATCCGATCAAGGCCTGCTGGTGCATGACCAGTTTCCAGAACCCGATGGGCGCGACCATGCCCGAGGCGAAGAAGCAGGAACTGGTCGAATTGCTGCGCGAGCACCAGGTGCCGCTGATCGAAGACGATGTCTACGCCGAGCTCTATTACGGCCAGCACGCGCCGAAACCGGCCAAGGCATTCGACACCGAAGGGCTGGTGATGCATTGCGGCTCGTTCGCCAAAAGTCTCGCCCCCGGCTACCGCATCGGCTGGGTCGCCGCCGGGCGCTACGCGCAAAAGATCGAACGACTGAAACTGATGACCTCGCTGTGCGCCTCGATGCCGGCGCAAGCGGCGATTGCCGATTACCTGCAACACGGCGGTTACGACCGTCACTTGCGCAAATTGCGCTACGCCCTGGAAGAGCAGCAAAGCGCCATGCTCGCCGCTATTGCCCGCTATTTCCCCGCGCAGACGCGGGTCAGCCAGCCGGCAGGTGGGTACTTTTTGTGGCTGGAATTGCCACCGCAGATGGATTCGCTGAAGTTGTTCCAGATGGCGCTGGCGCAGGGCATCAGCATCGCACCGGGGCCGATTTTCTCGCCGACCCAGCGGTTCAGGAATTGTATTCGGTTGAATTACGGCAGCCCGTGGACCGAGGATTCGGAAAAGGCCATGGAGACGTTGGGGCGGATTGTGCGGTCGTTCTGACAGATTGATATTGCCTGGACTGGCCCTTTCGCGAGCAGGCTCGCTCCCACATTGGTTCTGTATTCACAAATCTACTGTGGGAGCGAGCCTGCTCGCGAAGAGGCCGGCGCGGGCAACACAAATTTCAAAATTCAGCGTCCGCCCCCCAGATCCACAAACGTCCCCGTCGCATACGACGCCTTGTCCGACAACAACCAGACAATCGCCTCCGCCACTTCATCCGGGCGCCCGCCACGGGCCATCGGGATCGCCGATTCCAGCTTGCTGACCCGGTCCGGGTCGCCGCTTAAGGCATGAAAATCGGTATAGATATAACCCGGACGCACCGCATTGACCCGGATGCCCTCGCCCGCGACTTCCTTCGAAAGCCCGACGGTGAAGGTATCGAGTGCGCCTTTGGAGGCGGCGTAATCGACGTATTCATTCGGCGAACCGAGGCGCGCGGCGACGGAGGAGACGTTGACGATGCTGCCACCCTGCCCGCCGTGCTTGGGCGACATACGCAGGATCGCGTGCTTGGCGCAGAGGATCGGCGCCAGCACGTTGGTTTTCATGATTTTCAGAATACGGAATTCGGACATCTCATCGACCCGCGACTTCTGCCCGACGGTGCCAGCGTTGTTCACCAGTGCGGTAACCCGGCCCAGTTCGGTGTCGACGCGATGGAACAGCGCGATCACTTCGTCTTCGATACTGACGTCGGCGCGCACTGCAATGGCTTGGGCGCCGAGCGCACGGACTTGCTCCAGCACGCTGTGCGCAGCCTGTTCATCCGACTGATAGTTGATGCAGATCCGATAGCCCTGCGCGGCAGCCAACAGCGCCGTAGCGGCGCCGATGCCGCGCCCGCCGCCGGTGATCACGATGACTTTATCCATGCTGGCCTTTCCCCCAAATGCACACGTGACAGTCGGGGCCAAGAATAACCGTCATTGCCGGGTTTTGCATGCGCTCCCCTGTGGGAGCGAGCCTGCTCGCGAAGAACGATGACGCGGTCAATCAGGCCAGCGCCAGCGCCTCACCGCGCACAATGTCCTGCATGAACCGCTCGGCCGGCATCGGATGCCCGAGCAGATAGCCCTGCAAGGAATCGCAGCCCAACTGCGTCAGAAACTTCTGCTGCACCCCGGTTTCGACCCCTTCGGCAACAATCCGCAGACCCAACGCCTGCCCCAGCGCGACGATCGCCGAAACAATCGCCGCGTCATCGCTGTCATGCTCCAGATCGCGGACAAACCCCCGATCGATCTTCAGCTCGTTGGCCGGCAGACGCTTGAGGTACATCAGGCTGGAATAACCGGTGCCGAAGTCATCGATCGACAGGTCGACGCCCATGTCCGACAGCTCCTGCAACACGGTCATGCTCGCATCGGCATCGCTCATCGCCGTGGTTTCAGTGATTTCCAGGGTCAGGCTGTTCGCTGGCAAATGGTGCGTGGCCAAGGCCTTGGCCACGCTGCGCACCAGTCCGGTGTGGCAGAACTGCAAGGCCGAGAGGTTCACGGCGATACGCCAGTCGGTGTAACCGAGCACGAACCATTCGCGCATCTGCCGGCAGGCCTCGTTGAGCACCCACTCGCCGATCGGAATGATCAGGCCGCTTTTCTCCGCCAGCTCGATGAACTTGTCCGGCATCAGCATGCCGTGCACCGGGTGCTGCCAGCGCAGCAATGCTTCGGCCCCGACCGCGCGGCCATTGCCGGCGTCGAACTTGGGCTGGTAATGCAGGCTGAACTGGCTGTGCTCCAGCGCCGCGCGCAGGTCCTGCAACAGCTGCAACTGCTTGCGCGCGTTGTTGTTCATTGACGCATCGAAAAAGCTGTAGCCGTTTTTCCCGCCGCCCTTGGCGTGGTACATCGCCGCGTCCGCGTTCATCAAGAGTTCCTGGGCGTTATGGCCGTTGCCCGGATACAGGGCAATGCCGACGCTCGCGGATATCTGCAGATCATGGTCGGCGACGCGGAACGCCTGAGCGATCAAGCCGACCTGGCGCGCAGCCAGGCCCAGTGCATCGTTGGGCTCGCTCAGACGCACCAGCAGAACGAATTCATCGCCGCCGATCCGCGCCAGCGTGTCCTGGCCGCGCAAGTCTTCACGCAGACGCACACCGACTTCGCGCAGCAGCTGGTCGCCCATGTGATGACCGAACGCATCGTTGACCGGTTTGAAACCGTCCAGATCGATGAACATCAGCGCGAAGCAGCCGCCGTGCTCGTCGACCTTTTTCATCGCCTGATTGATGCGATCGTCGAGCAGCATGCGATTCGGCAGGCCGGTCAGCGGGTCGTGCAGCGCCAGCTGGGTCAGTTCGCGGTTGGCCACGGTCAACGAATGTGCGAGGTCGGCGGTACGCGCCTCAAGGCGCGCATCGAGGATCGAGGTGAGCAAGGCAATCGACAGCACCGCCAGCGTGGTGATCAAGACCAGTCCGTCGAGGCCGTTGCCTTTCAATCCGTTGAGCGTGGCGCCGCAGAAACTGCCCGCCGGGAATTGCGCAGCGGCCATGCCGGTGTAATGCATGCCGACGATGGCGACACCCATGATCACCGCTGCGCCGGCACGAATCAGCCGCACATGAGGCGAATGCTGGCGCAGACGGAAGGCGATCCACAGCGCTGCGGCCGAAGCGCCGACGGCGATCAGCAACGAGGCGCCGAACAGCGCCGGATCGTAATCGATGCCCGGAGTCATGCGCATCGCCGCCATGCCGGTGTAGTGCATGGCGCTGATGCCTGAACCCATGATCAGTGCACCGAAGCCCAGTTGCAGGATCGGCAACTTTGGCTGACTGACCAGCCACAGGGCAAAGCCGCAGGACAGTACGGCAATCAGCAGCGACAGCGCGGTGAGGACAATGTCGTAGCCCAGATCGATCGGCAGCTTGAAGGCGAGCATGCCGATGAAGTGCATCGACCACACGCCGACGCCCATGGCGAACGCGCCGCCGGCCGTCCAGAAATGCACGGCGCGGCCTTTGGCAGTAGCGATGCGGCCGGTGAGATCCAGTGCGGTGTACGAAGCGAGGATCGCCACGCACAACGAAATGAAAACCAGAGTGGAGGAGTAACTACCGATGAGCATGGGGATTCTCGTGGACACCCAACGCACAATCGCGTCCATTCTCGGTCGGGTAAATGCGGCGATTGTACTGATTGCGCGGAAGAACGCACTGACAAAGTTATCAAATGGCCATCAAGCCGATGAAGCGGTGTCAGATCGTCTTACAATCGGCCGGTTCGCAGATTTCTGAAGCGCTGATCGTTCCCACGCTCTGCGTGGGAATGCAGCACGGGACGCTCCGCGTCCGATATAAAGCCGAACGCAGAGCGTCCGTAGAGGCATTCCCACGCAGGAGCGTGGGAACGATCCATGCGGGCAGTGACCGCGTGGACGCTTTCGCGAGCAGGCTCGCTCCCACAAGTGTTCGGCCAGTTATTGCGTGTCGCTGACTTCCAGCTGGCCATCCCAGCCACCGCCCAGTGCGGCAATCAACTGCACGCTGGCGATCAGGCGGCTTTGCAGAATATTCAACACACTGCGCTCGTTGCTCAGCGCCGTGGCTTGCACCACGACCACGTCGATATAGGCAATCAACCCGGCCTTGTACTGGTTTTCGGTCAGGCGCAAGGAATCGCGCGCCGCGTCGAGCGCTTCCTGACGCACCGCGGCTTCTTCTTCATACACCTTGAGCTGCACCAGATAGTTTTCCACTTCGCGGAAACCGTCGAGCACGGTCTGCCGGTACTGGGCCACGGTCTGGTCATACACTGCTTCGGTGCGATCAACCTCCGCCGAACGCTGGCCGCCGTCGAACAACGGCAACGCCAGCTTCGGCCCCACCGACCAGAAACGGTTCGGCAGGCTGACCAGGTTCTGCGACGTGCTGCTGCTGTAGCCGCCACTCAAGCTCAGGGTCAGATCCGGGTAGTACGCGGCTTTCGCCACGCCGATATTGGCGTTGGCAGCAATGACCGAGCGCTCGGCCGAAGCAATATCCGGACGGCGTTCCAGCAATTGCGACGGCAGACTCACCGGCACCTGCGGCAGTTTCGGGATGGTCTGCACTTCGGCAATGCTGAAATCGGCCGGCGCTTGCCCGGTGAGCACGGCAATGGCGTTTTCGAATTGCGCGCGCTGCCAGATCAGGTCGACCAGATCGGCCTGGGTGCTTTTCAGCTGGGTCTGCGCCTGCGCTACCGCGTCACGCCCGGAAACTCCGGCACGGTACTGGTTCTGGGTCATCTGCAACGATCGCTGATAAGCCGCGACCGTCGCTTCGAGAAGGCGTTTCTGCTGATCGATCACGCGTAACTGCAGGTAGTTTTGCACCAGTTCCGACTGCTGGCTCAGGCGCATCGCCGCGAGATCGGCAAAACTGGCCTGGGCGCTGGCCTCGTCGGCTTCGAGGCCACGGCGCAGTTTGCCCCAGATGTCGGCCTCCCAACTGACCCCCAGCTCGGCGTTATAGGTATCGCGGATACCACTGGAAGAACTGCTCAGGCTCGAACTGCTGCTGCCGGTGCCCTGGCTGGAGCGAGTCTTGCCCAGGCTCAGGTCGACGCTCGGGTAAAACGCCCCGCGCGCGCTGCGCACCAGGGCCTGGGCCTGCCGGTACTGGGCTTCCGATTGGGCGACGGTCTGGTTGGAGCTGTTGAGTTTCTCGATCAACCCGTTGAGCTGCTGATCGCCATACAACTCCCACCAGGCACCGCGAGCCAGCGCATCGCTCGGGTTGGCCTGGGTCCAGCCTGCGGCTTCCTTGTACTGCGCGATTTCAGCCGTCTGCGGGCGTTGATAGTCCGGGCCGACAGCGCAGGCACTGAGCAGCGTCACGCACAGCGCCAGGCTCAGCAAACGCGAGCCCCGTGCAGTGGCCAGATTGAAAAGCGAACGGTCAGTCATAGCGGAGTTTCCAGAGCGGCGTCAGTGCGCACGCCACGCCATTTGTTGAAACGATGGCGCAGCTTGTCGAGATAGAGGTAAACCACCGGGGTGGTGTAGAGCGTGAGAATCTGGCTGAAGACCAGCCCGCCAATGATGGTCAGACCCAGCGGCTGGCGCATTTCCGCACCCTCGGCACGGCCGAGCAGCAGCGGCAACGCGCCGAGAATCGCCGCCAGCGTGGTCATCAGAATCGGGCGCAGCCGTTGCAGGCAGGCGCTGCGGATCGACTCCAGCGGCGACAGGCCCTGATTGCGCTCCAGTTGCAACGCCAGGTCGATCATCAGGATGGCGTTTTTCTTCACCACGCCGATCAGCAGGAACAGGCCAAGCAACGAGATCAGGCTGAACTCGCTACCCAGCACATAGATCGACAGCAACGCGCCGACACCCGCCGACGGCAGTGTGGAAAGAATGGTCAGCGGATGAATATAGCTTTCGTACAACACGCCGAGGACCAGATACACCGCCAGCAGTGCGCCGAGAATCATGAACGGCTGGCTCTTCTGCGTCGCGGCAAAGGCGTCGGCGGTGCCGGCCATTTTCGCGATCACGTCTTCCGGCAAACCGACCTTGGCGATCGCCCGCTCGATGGCGACGCTGCCCTGCTCCACTGTCACGCCTTCAGCCATGTCGAACGCGATGCTCTCGGAGGCGAACTGGCCTTCATGGCTGACACGGTCGTCCTCCAGGCTGTTTTCGTAATGAGCGAAAGTCGACAGTGGCACGCGCGCGCCATCGGCGGTGATCACCTGCACTTGCTTGAGGGTCACCGGGTCCTGGGCATATTTCTGATTGACCTCCATCACCACCTGATACTGGTTGAGGCTGTCGTAAATGGTTGAGATCTGCCGCTGGCTGTAGGCGTTGTTGAGCACGGCGGTGACCATGTCCATGTCGATACCCAGGCGCTTGGCCTGATCGCGATCCACGATCAGGGTGACTTGCTGCGCCCCCGCGCCTTCTCGGGCATCGATCGCGGTCAATTCAGGCAAGGCGCGCAGCGCGGTGACCACTTTCGGGTACCACTTGCGCAGCTCGCCCAGATCACCGCTTTGCAGGATGTAACTGTACTGCGAGGTGGTCTGCTCGCGGCCGCCGCCAAATTGCAGGTCCTGGTCGGCCATCAGCATCAGTTGCGCACCGGGCACCTTGGGCATTTCCTTGCGCAGGCGTTCGATGACTTTCTGTGCGTTGAGCTGGCGGTCCTTGATCGGCTTCAGGCGCACCAGCATGAAGGCGTTGTTGGTGCCGTTGGTGCCACCGATGAAGCCGGCAACGCTCTCCACCGCTGCGTCCTTGAGCACGGCACGGCGGAAGATCTCCATTTTCGGCTGCATCACGCTGAACGACAGGCCGTCGTCGCCGCGCACAAAACCGATCAACTGGCCGGTGTCCTGCTGGGGCATGAAGGTTTTCGGCACCACCACGTACAGGGCGACGTTGACCGCCACGGTAATCAACAGGCTGAGCAGCGTCAGACGGCGGTGGCGCAGCACCCAGTCGAGACTGCTGGCGTACTTGTCGACCATCCAGTCGTTGGTCCGCTGGCTCCAGCGTTGCAGGCGATTTTCCTGACCCGGCGTGTGCGGCTTGAGCCAGCGCGCGCAGAGCATCGGCGTCAGAGTCAGAGACACCACCAGCGAGACGATAATCGCGGCCGCGAGGGTAATGGAAAACTCGCGGAACAGACTTTCAACAATTCCGCCCATGAACAGAATCGACAGGAACACCGCGACCAGCGAGACGTTCATCGACAGCAAGGTGAAGCCGACTTCCTTGGCGCCGAGATAAGCGGCCTGCATCGGTTTGACGCCTTCGTCGATGTGCCGGGAAATGTTCTCCAGCACCACGATCGCATCGTCCACCACCAGGCCGGTGGCAAGAATCAGCGCCATCAGCGACAGATTGTTCAGTGAGAAACCGTACAGGTACATCACCGCAAAGGTGCCGACCAACGACACCGGCACCGCCAGGGTCGGGATCAGTGAAGCGCGGAAATTCCCGAGAAACAGGAACACCACCAGAATCACCAGGGCGACGGCGATCAACAGGGTCATTTCCGCTTCGTGCAGGGTGGCCTTGATCACCGGCGAGCGGTCCATCGCCAGGTTCAGCTTGACGCTGGCCGGCAGCACCGCTTGCAAGGCCGGCAGTTGCGCCTTGATCTCGTTGACCGTCTCGATGATGTTGGCACCGGCCTGGCGGTTGATCACCAGCAGCACCGCCGCGTCATCGTTGAAGAAACCGCTGTTGTAACGGTCTTCGACGCCATCGCTGACCTTGGCCACGTCCTTGAGACGCAGCGCCGCGCCGTCGGCGTAGTGGATGATCAGCGACTCGTAGTCCTTGGCCTTCTCCAACTGGTCATTGGCCTGGATCTGCCACAGGCGCTGTCCGTCCTCGACCGAACCTTTGGGCCGGCGCACGTTGGCTTCGGCGATGGTCTTGCGCACATCGTCGAGCGCCACGCCGTACTGGTTCAGCGCCTGCGGCTCCAGCTCGATGCGCACCGCCGGCAGCGAACTGCCGCCGATCTGCACTTCGCCGACGCCCTGCACCTGCGACAGACTTTGCGAGAGGATGGTCGATGCGAGGTCGTAGAGCTGGCCTTTCTCCAGCACGTCCGAGGTCAGCGACAGGACCATGATCGGCGCCTGCGACGGGTTGACCTTTTTATAGGTCGGCATGCTGCGCATTCCGCTGGGCAGCAGATTGCGCGAAGCGTTGATCGCCGCCTGCACCTCCCGCGCCGCGCCGTTGATATCGCGATCAAGGTCGAACTGCAGAATGACTCGAGTCGAGCCCTGACTGGAGCGACTGCTCATGGTGTTGACGCCGGCGATCGCACCGAATGAGCGCTCCAGCGGCGTCGCCACGGTCGAGGCCATTACCTCCGGGCTGGCGCCGGGCAGGCTTGCCTGCACGACGATCACCGGGAAATCCATCTGCGGCAGCGGCGACACCGGCAGCAGACCGAAACTGACGCCACCGAGCAGCATGATGGCCAATGAAAGCAGCATGGTTGCCACGGGGCGTTTGATGAACGGACCGGAGAGATTCATGGGTTCCGGCTCCCGCCACCGAACCCTGTGGGAGCGAGCCTGCTCGCGAAGGCGCTTTCAAATTGCATATTGATGGTGACTGACCCAGCGCTTTCGCGAGCAGGCTCGCTCCCACAGGGGTTATGTGCTGCGCCTATCATACCGAGACCTCTTCAGCGTCAGCCTTGCGCTTGCCAAAGCGTCGGCCGAGGCGGTCGAAGTACAGGTAGATCACCGGTGTGGTGAACAGCGTCAGCACCTGGCTCACCAGCAAGCCGCCGACCATGACCAGACCCAGCGGCTGGCGCAGTTCAGCGCCGGAACCGGTCGCGAGCATCAGCGGCACCGCACCAAACAATGCCGCCAGCGTCGTCATCAGAATCGGCCGGAAGCGCAGCAGCGCCGCCTGATAGATCGCCTGTTCCGGAGCCATGCCCTGGGTGCGTTCGGCATCGAGGGCGAAGTCGATCATCATGATCGCGTTCTTTTTCACGATGCCGATGAGCAAGATGATGCCGATGATCGCGATCATCCCCAGATCGTTGCCGCTGAGCAGCAGCGCGAGCAACGCGCCGACCGCAGCCGAAGGCAGGGTCGAAAGGATCGTGATCGGGTGGATATAGCTTTCGTACAGCACGCCGAGCACGATGTACATGGTCACCACCGCCGCCAGAATCAGCAGCAAGGTGCTCGACAGCGACGCCTGGAACGCTTCGGCCGCGCCCTGGAACTGGGTCTGCACGCCGACTGGCATGCCGATGTCCTGCTGCACCTGTTCGATCACGTCGACCGCATGCCCCAGCGCCACACCGGGGGCCAGGTTGAAGGACATCATCACTGCCGGGAACTGGCCGATATGGGTGATTGCCAGTTGCGCCTGCCGCTCCTCGACATGGGCCAGGCTCGACAGGCGCACCTGCGCATCGTCGGTGGTCTTGACGTGGATCTGATCCAGCGCCTGCGGGCCGATGCGTTCACCGGCCTGAGCTTGCAATACCACGCGGTACTGGCTGGCCTGGGTGTAGATGGTCGAGATCTGCCGCTGGCCAAAGGCGTCGTACAGCGCATCGGTGATGTTCGACACCGAAACGCCCAGGCGTGAAGCAGCATCGCGGTCGATCACCAGATAGACCTGCAAGCCCTTATCCTGCAAGTCACTGGCGACGTCAGTCAGTTCGGGACGCTGGGCCAGTGCTTCGACCAGGCGCCCGCTCCATTGGCTCAGCAGTTCGGCGTCCGGCGAGGACATGCTGAACTGGTATTGGGTGCGGCTGACGCGGTCTTCGATCGTCAGGTCCTGCACCGGCTGCATGAACAGGCGGATACCGACGAGCTTGTCCAGCTTGGGTTGCAAACGCGCAATCACTTCACTGGCGCTCAGATCACGCTCGCTGTGCGGCTTGAGATTGATCAGCAAGCGGCCACTGTTGAGGGTGGCGTTATCGCCATCGACACCGATATACGACGACAAGCTTTGCACCGCCGGATCTTCGAGGATGACCCGGGCCAGTTCCTGCTGACGCTCGCCCATGGCAGCAAAGGAAATCGACTGCGGCGCTTCGGAAATCCCCTGGATCACGCCGGTGTCCTGCACCGGGAAAAAGCCCTTCGGCACCACCATGTAGAGGAACACCGTCAACGCCAGCGTGCCGATGGCTACCAGCAAAGTCAGCGGCTGATGCTTGAGCACCCACTGCAACATGCGCCCGTAGCCGGCGATCATCCAGTCGATGAAGGCGCCACTGGCCCGATAAAAACGGCCTTGTTCGTGCTCTTGCGGTTCACGTTTGAGCAGGCGTGCGCACATCATTGGCGTCAGGGTCAGCGACACCACCAGCGAAATCAGAATCGCCACCGCCAGGGTAATGGCGAACTCGCGGAACAGCCGCCCGACCACGTCGGCCATGAACAGCAGCGGTATCAATACGGCGATCAGCGACAGGGTCAGGGAAATCAGCGTGAAGCCGATCTGTCTGGCGCCCTTGAGCGCGGCCTGCATCGGGCTGTCGCCCTCCTCGATGAAGCGCGAAATGTTTTCGAGCATGACGATCGCGTCGTCGACCACGAAACCGGTGGCAATGGTCAGCGCCATCAGGGTCAGGTTGTTGACCGAGAACCCGGCCAGGTACATCACGCCGAACGTGCCGATCAGCGACAGTGGCACGGCCACCGACGGGATGATCGTCGCGCTGAAACGACGCAGGAACAGGAACGTCACCATCACCACCAAAGCGATGGCGATCAGCAATTCATGCTGCACGTCGGTGACCGAAGCGCGGATGGTCTGGGTGCGGTCGGTGAGCACCGTCACGTCGAGGCCGGCCGGCAGGTTGTCGGTAATGCTCGGCAGCAACGCCTTGATGCGGTCCACCACCTCGATCACGTTGGCACCGGGCTGGCGCTGAATGTTCAGCAGCACCGCCTGATTCTGGTTGGCCCACGCCGCCAGACGCTCGTTCTCGGCACCATCGACGATCTCGGCGACGTCCTTGAGCCGCAGCGGCGCGCCATTCTTGTAGGCGAGGATCAGGTTGGCGTAGTCCTCGGGCGAGGTCAGCTGGTCGTTGGCATCGAGCATCGACACCCGCGTCGGGCCGTCGAAGTTACCCTTCGGCTGGTTGACGTTGGAGGCGCTGATCAAGGTGCGCACGTCCGACAGGTTCAGGCTGTTCGCCGCCAGGGCCTCCGGGTTGACCTTGATCCGCACCGCCTGACGCTGACCGCCGGCAATGCTGACCATGCCGACCCCGCTGATCTGGGCGATCTTCTGCGCCATGCGCGTATCGACCAGATCGTTGAGCTTGGGCAGCAGCATGGTTTTCGAGGTGATCGCCAGCGTCAGTACGGGCGTGTCCGCCGGGTTGACCTTGTTGTACACCGGCGGTGCCGGCAAGTCGGTCGGCAGCAGATTGGTCGCGGCATTGATCGCCGCCTGCACCTGCTGCTCGGCGACATCCATATTGATGTCGAGGCTGAAGCGCAAGGTCAGCACCGAAGCGCCGCCGGAACTGGTCGAAGCCATTTGCGTCAGGCCGGGCATCTGCCCGAACTGGCGCTCGAGCGGCGCCGTCACTGCGCTGGTCATCACATCCGGGCTGGCGCCGGGATACAGGGTCATGACGCGGATGGTCGGGTAATCGACCTGGGGCAGCGCCGACACCGGCAACAGGCGATAAGCGATCAGACCGGCCAGGACAATGGCCAGCATGCTCAGGGTGGTGGCTACCGGTCGGAGGATGAACAGCCGCGAAATGTTCATGCGCCCTTCTTGGCCTTGTCCGTCACGGCGGCGTCCGGCGCGTTGGCGGCGGATTTGCCTTGCAGGTGTTCGGTCGGCGTGGTCGGCACCTGATTGCTGTCGTTGACCACTTCCACTTCACTGCCCTCTTTCAGGCGGTCGGTGCCTTCCAGCACCACGCGGTCGCCTGCCGCCAACCCTTCGGTGACGACGGTGTTCTCGCCATCACTGGCGCCGATTTTCAACTGGCGAATCGTGACCTTTTTGTCGCCGTCCAGCGCATAGACGAAGGTGCCGTTGGTGCCGAACTGAATCGCTGCCGACGGTGCCAGCACCACGCTTTTCAGCGTGTCGGCGAGCAAGTGAACGTTGACGAACTGATTGGGGAACAGCGCCTGATCGCGGTTATCGTAACGGGCCTTGAATTTCAGGGTGCCGGTGGCGACGTCGATCTGGTTGTCGAGGCTTTGCAGTACGCCAGTGGCCTGTAGTTTGCTGTCGCCGCGATCCCACGCTTCAGCCGACAGTTTGGCGCCGCTGCGATAGCGTGCGAGTACGGTGTCGAGGCTGTTTTCCGGCAAGGTGAAAGCCACGCTGATCGGCTGCGTCTGGGTGATCACTGCCAGCGCGGTAGTGTCGTTGGCGGTAACGAGGTTACCGACGTCGACCTGACGCAAGCCGACACGCCCGGCAATCGGTGCGCGGATCTTGGTAAATTCGAGGTTGAGCTTGGCGTCGTTGACCGCGGCCTGATTGGTCTTGACCGTGCCCAGATACTGGCCGACCAGCGCTTCAGCGGTGTCCAGGGTCTGCTTGGCAATGCTGTCTTCTTTATACAGGCCGCGATAACGCTCGACGTCGACCTGAGCGTTTTTCAGCTGCGCCTGATTCTGCAGCAAAGTGCCTTCGGCCTGCAGCAAGGCGTTCTGGTACGGACGCGGATCGATCTCGGCCAGGACATCGCCGGCCTTGACCATTTGCCCTTCTTCGAAATTGATCTTCATCAGCTCGCCGCCAACCCGGCTGCGCACGTTGATGGTATTGAGCGCCGTCACGGTGCCCAGCGCCTTGTAATACAGCGGGAAATCCCCCGTTACGGCTGGCGCCACGCGCACCGGAATCGGCCCGGTGCCGCCACCGAAGCCCGGCCGCATCATCCCCGAACGCCCGGTGTGCCCGGCCGCAGCCTTGTCACCGCCCTCCTTGTGGGCGGAACCGGCGGGCCAGAATTTCCAGCACAGGACGGCGATCACCAACAGGACAAGCAGGCTGATCAGCCAGCGACGGGATTTGCGGGAGGACGATTGCATGGAGTTATTGACCATTGGGCGCGTGGGCTTCTATTACGGGAGGCTGAACGATAAGCACTGACTGGATTTAAGCAAAGCAGCTTTACCGGCAATTTACCTTGCACTTACGTTTCAAGGTGTGAGGCAAAACCCTGATACACAAATGAAAACGGCCTGGACAGGGCCAGGCCGTCAACAATTGTAAAAGCCTTACTTGAGAACGGACAGTGCCGCTTCGTAGTTTGGCTCTTCAGCGATTTCCTTGACCAGTTCGCTGTGCAGGACGTTGTCGTTTTCGTCCAGCACCACTACTGCGCGGGCGGTCAGGCCTTTCAGCGGGCCGTCAGCGATGGCTACGCCGTAGTTTTCGATGAACTCGGCACCGCGCAGGGTCGAGAGGTTCTTGACGTTTTCCAGACCTTCGGCACCGCAGAAACGCGCCTGGGCAAACGGCAGGTCAGCGGAAATGCACAGCACCACGGTGTTTGCGATGTCGTTGCCCTGCGCGTTGAACTTGCGCACGGAGGTGGCGCAGGTCGGGGTGTCGACGCTTGGGAAGATGTTAAGGATTTTGCGCTTGCCGGCAAAGTCTTTCAGGGTGACGTCAGACAGATCGCCGGCAACCAGAGAAAAGGCTGGCGCCTTGGAACCGGCTTGTGGCAACTGGCCGTTGACTTGAACCGGATTGCCTTTGAGGGTGACTTGAGCCATGACTTGAGTCCTTCTGATGTTTTTGATTGGAAAGCATGCAAGAGGCGGAAGTTAACCATGAAATGGCCTGGCGAGCTAAACCCTTCGGTGAATTGTTGGGGTGCGCCGCGGCAAATTGTATACAACCCAGCGCCAATCCCCTTGTAGGAGTGCGCCTCCGCCCTATCCGGGTGTGACCCACAATCACCCGGGGGCTCACCCCCCGCTTTCGCGAGCAGGCTCACTCCTACATTTTTTGCGGTATTGCGTGGAATGGTGTCGATTCAGCGCTGCGCCATTCGACCAGCTAGCGAAACCTCCCTTTTTTTCAGGAGCACCCGCCATGCGTTTCATGATTCTTGTCAAAGCCAGCGCCGATTCGGAAGCCGGTGTCATGCCCAGCGAAGAACTGCTCACCGCCATGGGCAATTTCAACGAAGCACTGGCCCAGGCCGGCGTTCTGGTCAGCGCCGATGGCCTGCATCCGAGCAGCAAGGGCGCACGGGTCCGATTCTCCGGCGACCAGCGCAGCGTGATCGACGGACCGTTCATCGAAACCAAAGAGCTGATCGCCGGCTACTGGGTCTGGGAAGTCAAATCGAAGGAAGAAGCCATCGAATGGGTCAAGCGCTGCCCCCATCCGATGCCCGGCACCGATGCGGAAATCGAGATCCGCCAGGTATTTACCATGGAAGACTTCGGTGCCGAGTTCACGCCCGAAGCGCGAGCGCAGGAAGAACGAATTCGTGAACAAATGATGAAACCAAAGAATTAATCCGTTCGACTGGCTAACCCCCGATTAGCTGCTAGCGTCAGACAGACGTGTCCTACAGGCTTGATTAAACAAGGGATTACGCCGTAACGGCCAACAATGGCCGAGTTATCCGTAGCCAACAGGGAATCGGGATATGTGGAATCGAACACAGCGGGCGGCAGCTTGCGGCATTGTCGAGTGCGCTCATCGGCGTGCAGCAACCACGCTCAAAACCATCGTTTACGGCGTTATGGCCCTGACTGCCAGTTGCGGCGTCGGTGCGCAGGGTTTCACTGCCGACCCGCAGGAGGCGCGGGCCATTGCCAGGGAAGCGTACCTGTACGGTTTCCCCGTGGTGGAAATGTACAAGACGCTCTACACCCAGGCGATCGACAGCAAAAGCCCGAACTACAAGGCGCCGCTCAACCGCATCGGTAACACGGCCAAAGCCTTTACCGCCAAGGACACAGCGTTTGTCACGCCAAATGCCGACACACCTTATTCGTTCGTCTGGATGGATCTGCGCGCCGAGCCGCTGGTCCTGACGCTGCCACCGATCGAGGAACACCGCTATTACTCGGTACAACTGATCGACGCCTACACACAGAACTTCGCCTATCTGGGCACCCGCAGCACCGGCAACAAGGGTGGCCATTTCATGATCGCCGGACCCGACTGGCAAGGTCAGCAACCGGTCAATGTCGACCGCATGGTGCGCAGCGAAAGCAACATCGCCTACGCCCTGTATCGCACACAATTGTTTGATGACAAGGACTTGGCCAAGGTCAAGCAGATCCAGCAAGGCTACAAGGTCGAACCCCTTAGCCAGTACGTCAAACAGAAAGCCCCGGCGCCAGCGCCGAAGGTCAGCTGGCCGAAACCGACGCCGACCATGAGTGAAACACCGGAACTGTTCGGTTACCTGAACTTCATGCTCGCTTTCACCACACCACAGGACGTCGAAAAAGATCTGCTCGCGCGCTTCGCCAAAATCGGCATCAGCGCCGGCCAGCCTTTCGAACTGAAAAAACTCAGCGCCGAGCAGCGCAAGGCACTGGAAGACGGCATCAGCGACGCGAAAGCCGAGTTTGCCGAGTTCAAGAAAAGCAAGGTCGATACCCATCAGGTCACCAGCGGTGACTTCTTCGGCACCCGTGATCACCTCAAGGGCAACTATCTGTATCGCTATGCCGGGGCCAACATGGGCATCTTCGGCAACTCCGCCGAGGAAGCGAATTACATCGGCTATTTCGTCGACAAGGACGGCCAACCCGCCGATGCCTCGAAACACGATTACACCTTGCATTTCGCCAAAGGCGCCCTGCCCCCGGCGGACGCGTTCTGGTCGCTGACCATGTATGACGGCAAGAGCAAGTTACTGGTGGCCAATCCGCTCGATCGCTACCTGATCAACTCGCGGATGCTGCCCGACCTCAAGCTTGATGCCGATGGCGGCCTCACCCTTTATGTACAACACAGCAACCCTGGCAAGGACAAACAGGCCAACTGGTTGCCGGCACCGAACGGGCCGTTCTACGGGATTCTGCGCTTGTATCTGCCCAGGCCCGAGGTGGCCAGCGGTGAATGGAAAATGCCAATGCTCAACCCGGTCAACTCGAAACAGTAAGCGGAGTCATCATGATCAAGCCAATTGTCGTGCGCCCGCTGTTGGCGCTGTGCATGATCGGCAGCCCTCTGCTTTTTGCCGCAGAGGGCGGCGTCGGCCGACCGATCACCGGTCAGCAGGTGTTTGCCAACGCCGGGGCCGTCCCGCCCGAACCGGGCTGGATCATGTCGCTGACCAGCATCTGGTACGACGGCTCGCTCAAGGGCAGCAAAGGCGCGCCGATTTCCGGTGCGGTCAGCGGCGGGCTCGACATGAAAGTCTCTTACACCATGGGCAATTTCACCCATGTCTGGGACACCGGCCCGGGTCGCTGGAATTACGCCTCGGCGATCGGCGTGCCGGTGCAATACACCGACATCAAGGCCAGCGTCACCGGTCCGCGCGGGCGAACCCTCGGCAACAGTGATTCGGCGACGCAATTTGCTGACGCGCTGATTACCCCGATTGCCGCCGGTTACCACTTTGATGAGCGCAATCACCTGTCCTTCTCCTTGCCGATCTACGTGCCCACCGGCGCCTACAACAAGGACCGCCTGGCTAACGCCGGACAGAACAATTACACGTTCATGCCAACCATCGCGTTTACCCACCTGGATGGCAAGGGTGGCGAGTTCAGTCTGATGAGCGCCTTCGAGCGCTATAGCGAAAACGACGCCACCGACTATCGCAACGGCAATATCTTTCGCCTCGATGCCCTCTGGACCCACGGTTTTGGCAACGGCTGGAACGCCGGTATCGCCGCCGGCTACATCCAGCAATTGACCGACGACAAGGGCCAGACCGCCGATGCCTTTAACGGCTACCGCGGGCGCGCAGTCGGCGCCGGGCCGGTGCTCGGCTGGGCCGGCAAGTTCTCCGATGCCCAGGCCACCGTCAGTGCGCGCTGGGTGCCTGAGTTCGACACCAAAAACCGCCCCGAAGGCAATGGCTTCAGCGTCAACCTGACCCTGGCATTTTTCTAGACCCGGCCACAAAGGACTGTCCTCATGACCGCGCTCAGCGACCTCAACGCCCTGCAAGCCAGCATCGCCGAAGCGGTGCTCGGTCAGGATCAAGTCATCCGGCAGATCCTGCTCGGCCTCCTGGCCAACGGCCATTTATTGCTGGAAAGCCTGCCGGGGCTGGCCAAGACCCGCACCGTCAAAGCGCTGGCCAAACACCTTGATGCGAAAATGAGCCGCATCCAGTTCACCCCGGATTTGTTGCCCTCAGACATCACCGGTGCCGAGGTGCTGCATCAGGTCGAGGGCAAGAATGAAATCCGTTTTCAGCCCGGCCCGCTGTTCGGCAACCTGATTCTCGCCGACGAAATCAACCGCGCCCCGGCCAAGGTCCAGGCAGCGTTGCTCGAAGCCATGGAGGAACGGCAGATCACCGTGGCCGGCAACAGCCATGCGCTGCCGGAACTGTTCATCGTCGTGGCGACGCAAAACCCGATTGAGCAGGAAGGCACCTACCCGCTGCCGGAAGCGCAGATGGACCGTTTCCTGATGAAGGTGCTGCTCGATTATCCGAGCGCCGAAAACGAAAGTCAGGTGCTGCGATTGCTGCGTAACGAAGAGTTCGCCCATGGCGCGAGTACTGCGCCAGCCAAGGGGTTCAACCTCGCCCAGGAAGTGATTTTCGCGGCGCGCAAGGAAGTCAGCGCCGTGCACGTTTCGCCGGCCATCGACAGCTACCTGATCGACCTGATCAACGCTACCCGCTATCCCGCCGATTACGACGAAGACCTGGCACGCTGGATCGCCATCGGCGCCAGCCCGCGCGGCGGTATCGGTCTGGACCGTTGCGCGCGCGCCGATGCATGGTTGCAGGGGCAGGATTTCGTTTCCCCGGACAACGTCCGCGCGGTGGTGCATCCGGTGCTGCGCCATCGTCTGCAACTGAGTTACGACGCAGTCGCCGATGGCGTCAGTGCCGATCAGGTGCTGGATCGCATCCTCGATAAAGTTGCGATTCCGGCATGAACACCGACGGGCTGGTCTACGTGTCGCTGGCGCAATTGATGGCGCTGGAGTTCAAAGCCCGTGACCTGAGTTTTCTTGCCCGCCAGCCACGCGGCAGCATTCTTGCCGGCAACCATGCCTCGCGGCTGCGCGGGCGCGGTTTGAACTTCGATGAGCTGCGCCGCTATCAGCCTGGCGATGACTTGCGCCACCTCGACTGGCGCGCGTCCTTGCGCACCGGCAAACCGGTGGTGCGCACCTTCACCGAGGAGCGCGACCGCCCAGCGCTGATCGTGGTCGATCAGCGCATGTCGATGTTCTTCGGCTCGCAGCGCAGCTTCAAATCCGCCCTCGCCGCCGAACTGGCGGCACTGGCAGCGTGGATGGTGTTCAATGCCGGCGATCGGGTTGGCGGGCTGGTATTCAACGACCAGCGCATCGACAGCATCGCGCCGTTGCGCAGCCGCAAACGCGTGGAGGCGTTGCTTAGCCGCGTCGCCGAACATAATCAGGCGCTGAATGCGAGCAACCCCGACGCCGAAGATGAAGCGCAACTGGACACCGCCCTGCAACGCTGCCTCGCACTGGCCGGGCATGATCATCTGATCTGCATCGTCAGCGATTTCGCCGGGGCCGGCGCGCGCACTTTGCAGCTGCTACGGCAACTGGCGACGCACAACGACGTGATCGCCTTGCAGGTCTACGATCCGCTGGCCCTGAAACTGCCGAGCAATGGCCGATTGCTGGTGACTCAGGGTGAGCTGCAGGTCGAGCTGGCGGTCGACAGGCGCAACGTTCGCCAGCCGTTGGGCGATTTCCTCAGCGGTCGCCTGCAAGACGTCGCCAGCTTGCTGCGCCGCAGCCAGGTGCCGCTGATGATGTTCAGCAGCGCCGAAACCGCGCACGAACAATTGCGCGCCGAACTGGGCAAAAGCGCCGGAGCGCGTCGGTGAACCCGAACATCCCCAGTATCGACCAGCTCAAGGAGCTGGGCTTGCCTGCGCCGGTCAGTTACGCGCCGCAGACGTGGGGCTGGTGGGTACTGCTCGGGATTTTGCTGCTCGCCGCGTTGCTTGTCGGTTTGCGGCGTTATTGGCAATGGCGCAGAGACGCATATCGACGCGAAGGCCTGGCGCGACTGGCGCAACTGCGTGAGCGCAGTGATGATTTGAATGCCTTGCGCGAACTGCCGGAACTGCTCAAACGCGTGGCGCTGTCGATGCCCACACCGATCCCTGTGGGAGCGAGCCTGCTCGCGAAGAGGCCGGCACATTCCAGAACTGTGGTGACTGACACAACGCTTTCGCGATCAGGCTCGCTCCCACAGGGTATAGCGGTGCTTGGGAGGGACGATTGGCAAGCCTTCCTGCAACGCCACAGCAAAAAACCGCTCCCCGCCGACCTCAGCACTCAACTCGCGCAACTCGCCTACGCCCCTGACGACACCCTGCGCGCCCTGCCCGCGCCGCAACGTCAGGCGCTGTTCGACACCTGCCAATACTGGGTGGAACATCACCATGTGGCAGCTTGATTACCCCTGGCTGTTGCTGCTGATGCCGCTGCCCTGGCTGGCTTACCGCTATCTGCCCGCCTACAACGAAGCGCGCAGTGCCGTGCGCGTGCCGTTTTTTGCGGCGATGAGCCGCGCGGTCGGCGAAGCGCCGGGGGTTGTCGGTAGCCGCCGCAATCACTGGCAACTGCTGCTCAACCTGCTGGTCTGGGCGCTGATCCTGCTCGCCGCCGCGCGCCCGGTTTTTGTCGAAAAACCTCTGGAGCGGCAACAACCGGTGCGCGACCTGATGCTCGCGATCGACCTCTCGCAGTCGATGGAAACCGAAGATTTCACCAATGCCAACGGCGAGAAAATCAATCGCCTCGCAGCGGTCAAAGACGTCGTGCAAGGCTTCATCGACAAGCGCAAGGATGATCGCCTCGGCCTGATCGTGTTCGGCAGCGGCGCCTATCCGCAGGCGCCGCTGACCCTCGACCATGCCAGCCTGTCACTGCTGCTCGCCGACACCGGCATCGGCATGGCCGGGCCCAACACGGCGATCGGCGATGCCATCGGCCTGAGTCTCAAGTTGCTGGATCAGGCCCACGAGCAGGAAAAAGTGTTGATCCTGCTCACCGACGGCAATGACACCAGCAGCGCAATTACCCCGGATCACGCGGCGCAAATGGCCGCCAGCAAAGGCGTGATCATCCACACCATCGGCATCGGCGACCCTGGCGCGTCCGGCGAAGCCAAGGTCAATCTGCCGGCGCTGGAGCAGATCGCCCAGAGCACCGGCGGTCAGTTCTTCCGCGCTGAAGACCGTAACGCGCTGAATCAGGTCTACGACACGCTCGATCGCCTCACGCCGCATCAGGTGAAAACCCTCAGCCATCAGCCGCAGCGCGAGCTGTTTTATTGGCCATTGGCCGCGGCACTGCTGATGCTGGCGCTGTATCACCTCGGCGCGATGCTGCGGGTTCGGCTGGCCTTCGCTCGTCAGCGCGAGGAGGCCTGAGATGGAGATCAACCTCAGCAATCTGCACTTTCTGCGCCCGGCATGGTTGCTGCTCGCGCTGTTCGCGGTTTTTTTGCCGCTGCTCTGGCGTCGCGGCCGTGATCTGCAAAGGCGTCTGCGCGGGCAGATCGCCGAACACTTGCTGGCGCATTTGTTGGTCACGCCTGAAGATCACCAGCGCCTGCGCCCAGTGCATGGGCTCTGCGCGTTATTGATCCTTGGGGCGGTCGCCGCCGCCGGCCCGACCTGGGAACAGGACCGTCCGGATTTTCTGGAAAACCGCGCACCACTGATCCTCGCGGTGGATCTGTCACTGTCGATGGATGCCAACGATGTGCAGCCAACCCGGCTTCAAGCGGTAAAGCACAAGCTGCACGATCTGATCCAGCGCCGCGCCGGCGCGCGCACCGCACTGATTGCCTACGCCGGCAGTGCGCATCTGGTGTTGCCGGCGACCGATGATCCTGCGCTGCTCGATACTTTCATCCAGGCTCTGAGCACGGGATTGATCGAAAAACCGGGCAAAGACGTTGGCGCCGTGATCGATCAGGCGAAACGCTTGCTCGACGCGGAAAAAACACCCGGCACCCTGCTGCTGCTCACCGATGGCGCCGACACCGCGCCACTCGACGGACTGAATCAGCGTTTGCACGGTAGTTCATTGCAAGTGCTGGTGCTGGCGGTGGGCAGCGTCGACGGCAGTGTCATTCGGGACGCCAATGGCCAGCCGCGCAGCGATGGCAACGGGCGCCCGGTGCTGGGCAGCTTCGATCAGGCCGCGCTCAAGCAACTGGCGTCTGCGGTTGACGCACCGCTGGGCAGCCTGACGCTCAATGGCGACGATCTGGACTGGATCGAATTGCACGCGCAACGGCACTTTCAGACCAGCAGCGCCGAACAGCGCGAATTGCACTGGAAGGACGCTGGCTACTGGCTGTGCTGGCCGCTGTTGTTGCTGGCGCTGTTCAACGTGCGCAAGGGCTGGAGCGTCAACTGGTTGCCCGCGTTTGTGCTAGCCGTGGGCCTGGGCTGGCCAGCGTCGCCAGCACAGGCCAACGCACTGACCGACGCCTTTTTCACCCGCGACCAGCAGGGCCGCTGGGCCTTCGAACACGATCATTTGCCGCAGGCGGCGGCGCTGTTCGTCGACCCGTACTGGAAAGGTGTTGCGGCCTACCACGCCGCCGATTATGACCTTGCATTGGCGACCTTCGCACGGCTGGACACACCGCAGGCTTATTTCTATCTGGGCAATATTTACGTGCGCCGCTTCAAGTTCGATCAGGCCATCGCTGCGTATACCCAAGCCTTGAAACTGCAACCGCAGTTTCCCGAAGCCACGGCCAATCTGGCCCTCGCGCAGGCGCTGCTGAAAGACACCGAAAGCGCCGAGCAGAACGCCCCTGAAACCAAACCCGACGAGGTGAAATTCGACAAGGCACCGGGCAAGGGCCAGAGCAAAGCGATCAAGACTGAGCAAGCGGCGTCCGACGCGCTGTGGCTGCAGAACCTGACCACCTCGCCGGCGAAGTTCTTGCGGCAGAAGTTCAGGTTGCAGGATCAACAGGAGGCAGCCAGTCGATGATTTTTTTCAGACCTGCTGCCGCCATCGCTGGCAAGCCAGCTCTCACAGGGTATTGCAGAGTAGTCAAATCTCGCCTTGACACAGTGAGCCCCTGTGGGAGCTGGCTTGCCAGCGATGGGGCCCGATCATTCATCACAAAAATCAGCTTGCTAATGAGCTGCCTGTTCACACTTCAGGCCTTCGCCGCCGACCCCCAACTCAAAGTCCAGGCCCATCTGCAGCCGGCCGAAGGCGCGATGGTCGGCGGTCTGGTCGAGCTGCAACTCGACGTTCTCACCGATACCTGGTTCACCAGTGCCGCCACCCTCCCCGATCTCAAGCTCGACGGTGCCTTGGTCACGCCGCCGGACGGTCAGGCGCAGCACCTCAATCAAAGCTTCGACGGCGTGGCCTTTAGTGGCTTGCGCTACCGCTACCTGATCACCCCCAACGTCGCGCAAACCTTCGATATTCCGGCGCTGACCGTGCGCGCCACACCCGGCCAGGCCAGCGCGGAGCTCAGCGCGCAGAGCCAACCGTTGCAGTTCGATGCGGCGCGACCGCCCGGTTTCGCCGAGGGTGAAACGCCGCTGGTAGCATCGGCGCTGCGCTTTACGCAAGAAGTCGTCCATTCGGCCACGCCGCTGAAAGTCGGCGACAGCATCAGCCGGCGGTTGATCCTGCAAGCGAACGGCGCGCTGGCGATGACCCTGCCAATACCGCCACTTGGCGATGTCGGTGGCCTGAGTCGCTATGTGCAGACCCCGCAAGTCAACGCCATGGACGACGGTCGCGGCAATATCCTCGGTGGTCAACGCATCGACAGCGTCAGCTATCGAGTTGATCAGGCAGGTTCGTACACGCTGCCGGCGATCGAGATGAAATGGTGGGACGCTACGGCGAAACAGCTGCGCAGCGCACAAGTCCCGGCGGTGACTTTTGAGGCAGCGGCGAACAACGCTTATCAACCGGTGTTTTCGATCAGCGACGACCTCAAGCAACTGGGTCGCGATCAACTGCGTTTTTCCACGCGCTGGTTGCTCTGGCTGGCCGTGTTTGTCGCGGTGATCAGCGCCGTTTATCTGCTGCGCCCTGCGTTCACTCGCGCTTGGCAACGCTGGCAGGCACGCAGACATGCCAGACAGGTGGCACGCCTGCAATCTGCCGCATTCGCCTGGCAACAAATTGATGGCCAGTTGCAAGCCCGCCCGGCGCAATTGAGCGCGCTGTATCTGTGGCTGCGGCGCAGCCGACAGGGGCTGAAACTGGTCGAGGCCGGGCCGCGCTTGCAAGGACTGTTACGCGGGCTTTACGGGCGTCAACCGACCACTGAGCAAACACTTGTTCAACTGCGCCAATCCTTGACTACGCTTCAAAGTCAGGCCGAACAGCAGCAGGTAAAAACGGCCTCGGCGCTGCGTCCGCTCAACCCCGTTCACGAGAAGGATTTCCCATGACGAACCCGATGCTGTACCGCCAACGTTTCGGACTCGCCTTGCTCTTTACGCTGGCCTTGCCATTGCTGGCCCAGGCCAGCGAGCCCCTGCCGTCGTGGCACGAGGGGCCGGCAAAAAAGAGCATCATCGAATTTGTCCAGGCCGTGACCGACCAGAGCAGCAAGGACTTCGTCAAACCGGCCGACCGGATCGCCGTGTTCGACAACGACGGCACTTTGTGGAGTGAGCAACCCGCCTACTTCGAACTGCTCTTCGCCTTTGACGAAATCAAGCGCACCGCGGCGCAGCATCCCGAATGGAAAACCACCCAACCGTTCAAAGCGGTCCTCGAGAGCGATCACAAAGCGCTGGCTGCGACCGGCATGGAAGGCGTGCTGAAAATCGTCGGCGCCACCCACACCGGCATGACCACCGAGGCCTTTGATGACTATGCGAAAACCTGGCTGAGCCAGGCGCGCCACCCGAAGACCGGCAAGCCTTACACCGAAATGATTTTTCAGCCGATGCTGGAGATGCTCGATTACCTGCGCAAGCAGGATTTCAAGACCTACATCGTTTCCGGTGGCGATACCGGCTTCATGCGTGCCTTTGCCGAGAAGGTCTACGGCATTCCCCCCGAGCAAGTGATCGGCACCACGTTCATCACTTCCTTCCAGTACAAGGACGGCAAGGCCTCGATCCTGCGCACGCCGAAACTGGCGCACAACGACGACGGCCCGGGCAAACCGGAAAGCATCGATGCGGTGATCGGCAAGCGACCGATCCTCGCTTTTGGCAATTCCGACGGCGACCTGCAGATGTTGCAGTGGACGGCCGCCGGGCCGGGCAAACGCTTCATGGGACTGGTGCATCACACCGACGCCAAACGCGAATGGGCCTATGACCGCCAATCCAGTATTGGCCGGCTCGACCTGGCCCTCGACGAAGCAAAATCCCGCGGCTGGACCGTGGTCGACATGGCCGCCGAATGGCGGCGTATCTACCCCTTCGAACCGCTGGCCACCGAGCAGGTGCAATAAAAGAAAGCGTGCTGCAGGACTGCAATAAACGTTTGTCGCAAAAACAACCACCCCCGCGAAAGGAGCAAGTCATATGACTCGCATACGCAAGTGGCTACCCAAGCTCGCCCTGGTGGCGACTTCGGTGATGGCGTTGTCGGCAACCGCCACAGCGGCTGAAAAACCCAACATTCTGGTGATCTTCGGCGATGACATCGGCCAGACCAACATCAGCGCCTATTCGATGGGCGTGGTCGGCTACAAGACCCCCAACATCGACCGTATCGCCAAAGAAGGCATGATCTTCACTGACTACTATGCGGAAAACAGCTGCACGGCCGGACGATCCTCGTTCATTACCGGGCAGACGCCATTGCGCACCGGCCTGTCGAAAGTCGGCATGCCCGGCGTGCCGGTCGGTTTGCAGGCCCGCGATGTGACCATTGCCCAGGCGCTCAAAGCCCAAGGCTATGCCACCGGCCAGTTCGGCAAGAACCACTTGGGTGATAAAGACGAATACTTGCCGACCAATCACGGCTTCGACGAGTTCTTCGGCAACCTGTATCACCTCAACGCCGAAGAAGAACCGGAGCGTCCGTACTGGCCCAAGGATGACGCCGAGTTCGTCAAGGCAGCCTCGCCACGCGGTGTGATCCACAGCTTTGCCGATGGCAAGATCGAAGACACCGGCGCGCTGAACAAAAAACGCATGGAGACCATCGACGACGAAACCACTGCGGCCGCGCAAGCCTTCATCGAGAAACAGGCGAAGGCGGACAAGCCGTTCTTCGTCTGGATGAACACCACACGGATGCACGCGTTCACCCACGTACGCGAGTCAATGCGAGGCCAGAGCGGCATGATCGGTAACGATTACGCTGACGGCATGCTTGAGCATGACGGCGACGTCGGCAAGCTGCTCAAGACCCTTGATGACCTGAAGATCACCGACAATACGATCGTGGTCTACACCACCGACAACGGCCCTAACCAATGGTCGTGGCCGGATGCCGCCACCACGCCGTTCCGCAACGAGAAGAACTCCAACTGGGAAGGCGCCTACCGGGTTCCAGCGATGATTCGCTGGCCGGGCAAAGTCAAACCGGGTGAAGTGTCGACGCAGATGGTCTCGGGCCTCGACTGGTTCCCGACCTTGCTCGCGGCGGTAGGTGATACCGACATCAAGGACCGTTTGCTCAAGGGCACGGACCTGGGCGGGAAAAACTACAAGGTGCATCTGGACGGCTTCAATCAGCTGGATTACCTGACCGGCAAAACCGACAAGAGCGCACGCAGCGAGTTCTACTACTTCAACGATGATGGCGAGTTGGTCGGCATGCGCTACAACGACTGGAAGATCGTGTTCTGCGAGCAACGTGCCCCTGGTGGTTTGCAGGTCTGGAGCGAACCGTTCGTGTGCCTGCGCGTACCGAAAATGTTCAACCTGCGCATGGACCCGTATGAGCGCGCCGACGTCGTGTCGGATCAGTACTACGACTTCCTCACCAAAAACGATTATCTGATCTTTGACGGTACCCGGCGTTCGGCGAAGTTCCTCCAGACCTTTGTCGATTATCCGCCGAGCCAGCGCCCGGCGAGTTTCAGCATCGACCAGATCCGTGCGGACGTAGACCGGCGTATCGAGGAGAAAATGAAGAAAGCCCAGTAAACCTGCTGCATCGCCGCCCGCCGGTATCGGTGGGCGGCCCTCATTGACTTGAGACCGTGTCGCCTCCTTCGCGGGCAAGCCCGCTCCCACAGGTATCTCTGTGGTTCACAAAACCGGTAATCACCGGAGTTCCTTGTGGGAGCGGGCTTGCCCGCGATGAGGCCGGCACTGTCATGATGATTTTCGAATCGAACCAAGGCCTCGCAATGTCCACACGTATCGCCAGCAAGCCCTCGGCCATATCCGACTCGCCCAGCACCTCTGTGACCCTGCTCATCCCTGCCCTTTTGCTGTGCATCTCCGGCGCCGCCGCGCTGGTTTATCAGGTGCTTTGGATCAAGCAGTTGTCGCTGGTGGTCGGGGTCGAGGTGTATGCGATCACCACCGGTATCAGCGCTTTTTTCGCCGGGCTGGCCATCGGCGGCTGGCTGTTCGGACGCTGGGCCGACCGTTTGGCGCAACCGCTGTTGCTGTACGCCGGCCTGGAAGTGCTGGTGGCGATATTGGCGGTTGGCACGACTGTCGCCATGAGTGTTGCAGCCAGTGCGTTTGCCTGGCTGCAAGCGCATGTCGGGCTATTCGCCTGGCTGCTGCCGTTCACACTGGTCGGCATTCCGGCCGTGTTGATGGGCGGCACTCTGCCAGTGCTGGTGCGCGCACTGGCGAGCAATCCGGGCAAGGCTGGCGGGCAGTTGTATGCCGCCAATACACTGGGGGCGATTGTCGGTACCTTGCTCGCAGGGTTCGTGCTGATCGCCAGTCTTGGCGTACGCGGCAGCGCCCTGTTTGCGGCGATGCTCAATCTGCTCGCTGCAGTCGGTGCGTTGTGGTTCGCCCGTCAGCATTCAGCGCCTGTAGCAGTGCCTGTCAGCCATCACCCGGAAAAAGCCCCGGATCGCAGCGCGCTGTGGCTGTATTCCATCGCCGGTGGCGTTGCGCTCGGTTATGAAGTGGTGTGGTCGCAATCGATCGTGCAGTTCATGAGCACCCGCACCTATGCCTTCGCCGTGGTGCTGGCGACCTATCTGGCCGGCTTGTTCATCGGCAGCGCCCTGCTCGCCCGCCGCGTCGAGCGCATTCGCGATCCGTGGGGCGTGTTCGGTCTGTTGATTGCCGGCGCCGGGCTGGTCGCGTTGCTGGAAATCGCCCTGCTCGGGCGCTGGCTGGTGCTGGCACAGAGTCAGGCAGAAACCTGGCTGCTAAGCATGGGGGCCAGCGAACTGGCCGGTATGAGTGCGCGCTTTGCCGTGGCGGCGCTGAGCATCGTGTTTGTGCCCACCCTGTTGCTGGGCGCGGCGTTTCCATTGGCGCTGCGTTTGAGCGTGGGCCAGCAACGCGTCGGCCGGGATGTTGGCGCGGTGGTGGCGTTCAATACGCTGGGCGGGATTGTCGGGGTGATGCTGTGTGGCTTTCTGCTGATTCCGTTGCTGGGATTGGTGCATACCTTGGGACTGCTGGCGATTATCGCCGCGCTCATCGGTTACGTTGCCGTGCGCAAAGGTCACCACGTCAAGAAGGGCCGGCGTCAGGCCGTGGTGGCATTGGGATTGGTTTCGCTGGCTGTGGCGCTGCTGACCCCGGTCGAAAAATTCGCCAGTCTGTTGCCGGGGGCGCGTAACGGCACCCTGGCGTTCTACGAAGAAGGTCGCGGCGGTACCGTCGCGGTCGTCGCTCAGGGGCGCGGCGCGAACACTTTTCACCGTTTGTACATTCAAGGCGTATCCAACACCGGCGACGCCATGCCGTCGCTGCGCTACATGCGCATTCAGGCGTTGCTGCCGCTACTGATTCACAACGGCGAGCCGCGCTCGACCCTGGTGATCGGTTTCGGCACGGGCATCACCGCCGGCGCCCTGCTGCGTTATCCGGGACTGCAACAACGGGTGGTTGCCGAACTACTGCCGTCAGTGGTCAAAGCCGCGCCACTGTTCAAAGGCAATTTCAACGCCGCCAGTGATCCGGGCGTAGATGTGCGCCTGCGCGACGGCCGCCAGGAACTGCTGCGCAGCGCGCAGCCCTACGACCTGATCACCCTCGAACCGCCACCGCCGTCAGCGGCCGGCGTGGTCAACCTGTATTCGCGCGATTTCTACCAACTGGCCGCCAGCCGTCTACAGAACCAGGGCATCGTCGCGCAATGGCTGCCCCTGCCCACGCAGAACATCGACGACTCGCGCTCGCTGGTGCGCAGCTTCCTCGACGTCTTCCCCTACGCGTCGCTGTGGACCAGCGAATTCCATGAAATGTTGCTGGTCGGATCGCTGCAACCGATGACTCTGGACGCAGCGAAAATCACTGCACGTTTCCAGCAAGACAGCGTACGCAGCACCTTGCAGGATGTCGGCATCGGCTCAGCCGCCGCGCTGCTCGCGACCTGGGTCACCGATCGCGCCGGGCTGGAACGTTTCGCCGCCGACGCCCCGGCCGTGACTGACGATCAACCACGCATCGAATACGCGCCCTGGGTGCGCAGTCAGGAAATTACCCGGGTGCTGCCGGCGTTACTTGATCTGTACCAGCCGCCACCACTGGTGAATGCCGACGCCGGATTCAATGAGCGACTGCAAGCGCACCGGCATCGCCTGATGCAGTTTTATCGGGCGAGCCTGCATGCCTATGACGGTGATCGCGATGCCTGGGCGCGGGACATTCGCGAGGTGATGCAGGGGGATGGTGGGAATCCTTATTTTCGCTGGTTTGTCGGACAGTGATGCGGCGCCTGTTGGCGATGGCGGTGGTACAGGCAAATGTTTGACTCAGTGTGAAAATCAAAAGCCCCTCACCCTAGCCCTCTCCCGGAGGGAGAGGGAACTGACCGAGGTGAATGTAAGATATACGCCGACCTGGGATATAGAGTCGTACGCAATTTTCAAAGCAAAAGCAGATCGGCTCCCTCTCCTTGGGGAGAGGGCTGGGGTGAGGGGCAACCCCACCACAAACCTAAAGCCAACCCCCCCGCTTCTAACCACTCAACAATGAGCGTTAGCTCGAGTGATCTTGATCTTGCCTAACCAGCGACATCGGAAGGCTGAGTGGAGGGATTGATCCGGGCGTGGGAGCGTAGCGACCGTACGACGAAGTCGTACACAGCGGAAGGAGGTGCAGCGAAGCAAACCGTAGCCGCTGCGCCCGGATCAGTCCCGGAGCGAAGGGACCCGAGCCTGCGAGGGCCGAACGCAGGAGCAAAGCCTTTTGGTTCCTTTTTGGCGTCTGAAAAAGGGACTCGCCGTAAGGGCGAAACCCTAAGCAGCCGTTACCGCAGCAACGGATATGTACCCGGTCAAAAACCAGATTGCCTGAAAGAAAGTCTTCGCGAGCAAGCTGGCTCCCACACTCAAATCCTCAGTGTTCACGAAACGGGAGCCAGCCTGCCGGCGAAAACACCTCAAACCTCAGCGCATCACTTGGCCTCAGCCTTGAGCTTCAGATAAGTCTGATGCATATCCACCGCCCAACCATCGATAACCTTCTTGACGTCATCAGCCTTCATCACCTGCGAAGAATTCTCCAACGGCGTCCCGGTACCCTTGCGCACCACCTGCGCGACCACCTTGTTGCTACTGCCATCAAGAAAAACCGCTTCGGTGGCCAACGTCGTTTCCTGATCACGAATACCACTGGCAGTGCTGACCGCCGCCGCAACCAGCGCAATCGGAATCACTTCATAGGCATGCAAACCTTCAGTCTTGCTGCTCACCGCCGTAATCGCCGGACGCACCACAATCACCCCCGGCCCAGGCCCGGTCGCCAGCGGCAACGACTTGCCGATTTCACGCTTGAGCGCCTGATCGTAATAACTGGTGATGCCATTGAGGGTCTGCTGCGGAATCTTCGCAGTCGGCTGCGGCTTGGGGTAGAGCTGACTCGGTTCGATGTACACGCTGGTGAACTTGTTGATATCGAGCTTAGGGTCCATCCAGCGCATCACTTCCGCACCGGATGGCGATTTGGCCTCCTTGAGCTGGCTGTAGTCCTTGAGAAACCCGGAGTATTCGTCGGGAGCGACGGTCTTGCTGGAACAACCCACCACACCGAGGGTGGCAATGCACAGCGTGCCCATCATCACTGCTAGCTTCATGCTGTAACTCCTGTCAGAAGGCCAAAAACTTTGCCTGGGGGAGTTACAGGTATAGCTAAATCCTCGGTAATTGCGCTGGCAAAGCACAAAATTCACACAAGGCTGCGCAACGGCTCACACGCCTTATTTGACAGACGCCGGCCATCCGGCAAAGCTGCAACAAGCTGGAACGCGCGCCCGACGGCAAATGCCCCTGGACTACGGAAGTCGCAATGCCCAAGCATAAAAACAACGCCGCACGACCCGACCCTGATTCGTCCCGTCCTTCGACCTCACGCTATCTGTTCCCCGTCGCCATCGGCGTGCTATTGGCCGCCGTCGCCGGCATCGGCTGGTTTCTGTTCAGCCCTGCTCCCGCGCCGGTAAAGCCCATGCCTGTCAGCGCGCCCGCCCCCGCCCAGCCGCAAGCGGTCGTGGCGAAAACCCCGGCGACCATGGTCGATGAACAACAATGCCAAGGCTGTCACAGCGAACAGGTCAAGGACTGGCAAGGTTCGCACCACCAGTTGGCGATGCAGACGGCAAATGCCGAAACCGTGCTTGGCGACTTCAACAACGTCACGTTCAAAGCGGAAAAAGAGACCACGCGCTTCTCCCGCAACGACAGCGGATTCTGGGTCAACACGCCGGGCATCGACGGCAAGAACGCGGACTTCAAAGTCGCCTACACCTTTGGCATCGCGCCGCTGCAGCAGTACCTGATCGAGGTAGGCGATGGCCGCTTGCAGGCACTCGGCGTGGCTTGGGATAGCGAAAAGCATCGCTGGTTTCATCTGTATCCCGGCCAGGGCGTCAACTTCAAGAACCCGCTGCACTGGAGCAAACCCAGCCAGAATGCCAACTTCATGTGCGTGGAGTGCCACACCACCGGTTTCAAGCGTAACTTCGAGGCAGCCAGCAACACCTTCAACAGTCAGTGGAACAGCCTCGGCGTCGGCTGCCAGGCGTGCCATGGTCCAGCGTCGAATCATGTGCAATGGGCGGGGCAAAAAACCGATCTGCTTCACCACGGCTTTGACGTGAACCTGGAAGACAAGAACGCCACCGTCGAGATCGAAACCTGTGCGCGTTGCCATGCCCGTCGGGCGCCGCTGGGTGATGGTTTCACGGTCGGCAAGCGCTTGATGGACGATTATCTGCCCAGCGTCCTCACCCGCGAACTGTACGAGCTGGACGGCAAGATCAAGGATGAGGTGTTCGAGCACGGGTCGTTTCTGCAAAGCAAGATGTTCGACAAGGGCGTGCGTTGCAGCAATTGCCACAACCCGCACAGCACCGAACTCAAGGCACCGGGCAACGCGGTGTGCCTGCAATGCCATAACCCCGCCGGCAAGACCTCGGTCGAAGGCGTCGACGGCAAAGGCCTGCAAGCAAAGAACTACGACTCCAGCGAACACACCCGCCATACCATGGGCCAGCCCGGTTCGCAGTGCGTGGATTGCCACATGCCCGGCAAGTTCTACATGGGCAACGACTTGCGGCATGACCACAGTTTCAGCATTCCCAACCCGGAACGCGCGCAGAAGCTCGGTACGCCGGACGCCTGCCTGACCTGCCACCAGGGCAAGGCCGGCGACAAGGTCACTGCGCAGTTCAAACTGTGGAGCGCCACCAGCGCAGCGCAAGCGCCGCGTTATGACGAGAGTCTGTGGCTGATCCGCAACGGCCAGCCCGGTGCCGCAGATGCGCTGTACACGCAGTTGCAGCGCAGCAACCTGCCGGCGATCCAGCGCGCGACGTTACTGGCGGAGCTGCCGCTGTATCCGAGTGAACAGGCGTTGAAACTGGCGACCCAGGACCTGCGCCATGCCGACCCGCAAGTGCGTGAAAGCGCAGTTCGAGCGATCAGCGCTTTCCTGCCGCCGGCAGAGCGTGCGCCGTTGCTTTCGCCGTTGTTGGGCGACCCGGTGAAAGCCGTGCGCATCGTCGCCGCGCGGGACCTGCTCGGCGCATCGCGCAACAATGGTCTGGGCTCAGCGCAAGCCAACTGGAACGCGGCGATTGCCGAATATGAAGCGGTGCAGAAGAGCCTGCTGGAACGTGCCGAGGCCAATCTGAATCTGGCGATGCTGTACCAGGCCAGCGGCCGCACCGCCGAAGTCGAAGGCTTGTTGCGCTCGGCGCTGCAACGCGACCCGGACTTCTATCCGGCACTGGTCACGCTGGTGCAATGGCTGGAGGCCAATGATCGGGCCAGCGAAGCGCAGAAACTGCTCGCCGACAGCCTCAAGCAACACCCGGATGCTGCATTGCTGCAACACACTCAGGGCTTGTCACTGATCCGCGCCGGCAAGACGGCCGAGGCCATGTCACCGCTGAAAAAAGCCGCACAACTGGAACCGCAGAACGCGCAGTACGGTTACGTGCTGGCGGTGGCGCTGCATGAGAGTGGCAAGGTCGATGAGGCGTGTGCGTTGCTGGAGGGGTTGCTCAAAGTACAGCCGGCGAATCGCAATGCGCGGTTGTCGCTGATTCAGTGGTACCTCGACAGCGGGCAGGAGCCGAAGGCGCAGGTGCTGTTGCAGGGGTGGAAGAGGATGAATATGGGGGATCCGGCGCTTAAGTGATCGGCTCGGGACTGTCCTGCCCTCACCCCAGCCCTCTCCCGGAGGGAGAGGGGGCCGACCGAGGGATATTCAAGAAATCCACTGACCTGAACTAACTGCATTGAATCCATAATCGACTGGATTTTCAGCGCGACGCAGCTCGCCAGACACCTCGGTCAGTCCCCTCTCCCTCCGGGAGAGGGTTAGGGTGAGGGTGCTTTTGATCTTCAACCCGATTATCACCAGGACGTCTCACCACTACGCATCGCAATCTCGCGCCGGCTATTGATCCGCATCGCCTTGATCAGCGACACCGTTCCCACCAGCAAAATCACCGCACCAAACAAAAAGTCAATGTTGTACAGGCGGAAGTCCTGCACCGGCCCAAGCAGCAGCCCACGCACCAGCGCTACGCCCACCAGCGTCGCAAGAAAGTCGATCCCCGGCAGGTCGCGATAGAACACCAGCATCAGCGGCAGACACAGCACCAGCAACAGCATCAACACCACGACTTTGAACGAATCCTTGCGCTCGACACTGAAGGCACACTCATGCGGACCGTAGGGTTTGTAATCCTCGTCGCGGATCATCGAAGTGTTCTCGTTGATGTAGTCGACGCGGTTGTACTTCTGGATCGGCGTGAAGGTATTGGACATCTCCATCAGCGTGGTGATGTTCTTGAAGCGCAGGTCGATGCGCTCGCTGCCCTTGAGGTAATACAGCACCGGTTTGTAGCCGTAGCGATAGGTGTCGAACGGAAACGCAGTGGCCTGGCCCTGCACGCCGATCGGGCGCGGTTCGAGTTCGGCGTAGGCGCTTTTGTTGCTCGCCGACAGGTTGCGGCTCAGCGGCTGCACCTTGACCTGTTCAAGGAAGATCGGCGTCGCGCCGTATGTCCACTGCAACGGCTCGAGGCGCAGGCGCAGTTCATTGCGGCTGAGATCATAGCGATTGAAAGTGCGTTCGGAGACCACCAGCGAACCGCTGAGCATGAACTCGCCGCGCAGGTTGTTGGTGACGCGCAGGGTCAGTTGATCCTTGCCCAGCGCCGCCGCTTCAGGGGACGGTGGCGCGCCGCACCACGCGGTGCTTTCGCCGACACCGCCGAGCTGGCCGTCGCGGTTTTCGTTGAACAGATAAACGTAACTGGCCCACAGCGTCAGCAGCAAAAGCAACGCCGTCAGACCGAGGATTTTTTTGCCCGGACTCACTGATCAGACTCCCTTCTTCGGTTCCATCGTCCAGCCGAAAACCCGCTGGCGAGCGCGACTCTACCAAAAGGCCATCAGTGACCCAAGGAAAAATGCCCAATCGCTGAGGATACTAAGGGTTTCCCCGGTCCCGGCATTTCGACTTGTAGGACTGAGCCTGCTCGCGATAGCGGTGCGTCAGGTTCAGATGTGTTGACTGGTACAGCGCTATCGCGAGCAGGCTCACTCCTACAATGGACCGTGGCAAGGAATAGAAACTACAGAGAAACCATATCAGCCCGCGTCAAACCGCCACAGCCCTGCCCCGGATCTGATCCGCACAAACCAGTCATCGCTGAGCCTGTTTTGTTTTCCGCGCAATTCCTACAGTGCAGCCCATGCCAGACCAGGAGGCCTGGCGCGACTTGGCAACCGTGGATGAACTGACCATGAGCACAGCAACAATCGGGCCGGCCTATAATTACAAGGTCGTGCGCCAATTCGTCATCGCGACGGTTTTCTGGGGGGTGATGGGCATGGCGATGGGCGTGTGGATCGCCTCGCAACTGGTCTGGCCCGAGATGAACCTGGACCTGCCGTGGACCACCTTCGGCCGCTTGCGCCCGCTGCACACCAGTCTGGTCATTTTTGGCTTCGCCGGCAGCGCGCAATTCGCCGCCAGTTATTACGCGGTGCAGCGCACCTGCCAAGTGAGGCTTTACTCAGATGCCCTCGCCGCTTTCACTTTCTGGGGCTGGCAATCGGTGATCGTGATCATGCTGGTCACCCTGCCGCTGGGCTACACCACCACCAAGGAATACGCCGAGATCGAATTTTCCGGCGCGGTGTGGATGGCCGTTGTCTGGGTGGCGTACGCCGTGGTGTTTTTCACCACCGTAGTGCGGCGCAAGACCAAACATATCTATGTCGGCAACTGGTTCTTCGGTGCGTTCATTGTGGTGATCGCCATGCTGCATGTGGTCAATCACCTGTCGATTCCGGTGGACTGGTTCAAGTCCTATCCGCTCTATTCCGGCGCCACCGACGCCATGGTGCAGTGGTGGTACGGACACAACGCCGTGGGCTTTTTCCTCACCACCGGGTTCCTCGGCATGATGTATTACTTCGTGCCGAAACAGGTCAACCGGCCGGTGTACTCGTATCGGTTGTCGATCGTGCATTTCTGGGCGCTGATCACCCTGTACATCTGGGCCGGCCCGCATCATTTGCACTACACCGCCCTGCCAGACTGGGCGCAGTCGCTGGGCATGGCCATGTCGCTGATCCTGCTGGCGCCAAGCTGGGGCGGGATGATCAACGGCATGATGACCCTGTCCGGCGCCTGGCATAAATTGCGCACCGACCCGATCCTGCGCTTTCTGGTGCTGTCGCTGGCGTTCTATGGCATGTCGACGTTTGAAGGACCGATGATGGCGATCAAGACCGTCAACGCCCTCTCCCACTACACCGACTGGACCATCGGCCATGTCCACGCCGGCGCGCTCGGCTGGGTGGCGATGATCACCTTCGGCGCGACTTACCACATGGTGCCGAAAGTCTTCGGCCGCGCGCAAATGCACAGCACGGCGCTGATCAACCTGCACTTCTGGCTCGCAACCATCGGCACGGTGCTGTACATCGCCTCGATGTGGGTCAACGGCATCACCCAAGGCCTGATGTGGCGCGCGATCAACGAGGACGGCACACTGACTTACTCCTTCGTCGAAGCGCTGCAAGCCAGTCATCCCGGGTTCATCGTGCGCTTCGCTGGTGGGGTGTTTTTCCTGACCGGGATGTTGCTGATGGCCTACAACGTCTGGCGCACGGTGCGGGTGGCGGATGTCGCACTGGCGCAGCGTGACGCGCAGATCGCCTGAGGTGCCAGTGATGGAAATGTTCTTCGATGGGTTGGGTGTGGTGTTTTTGTGGCTGGCGGTGGAGTACTGCTTGCGGCCGGAGACGGCGGACAGTCTGGATGAGGCGAGCATGGTGCCGTTTGCCGACGATCCGGAGGTGGCGCGGCGGGTGGAACTGGCGACCGGGAAACCGGTGAAGGCGGTGGCGCCTGAAGAGGTCAAGCCGGGCTGGGTCAACCTCGATATGTGAGGCGTGCCAATGGAGCTGCCCTCTGGTGGTTGATTGATCGTTCCCACGCTCTTCGTGGGAATGCAGCCCGGGACGCTCTGCGTCCCATGGAACGCGGAGCGTCCCTTGAGGCATTCCCACGCGGAGCGTGGGAACGATCAAACTCAGGCTTTGAACAGCACTCGATCAGCTCCCTTTCCCCCTCGCCCCCCTGGGGGAGAGGGCTGGGGTGAGGGGGTAGGCTCTTGATCTTAACCGCGATCCCGAGGAATCAGGCTTTGCAGTTGCTGAGCAAGAAAATTCGCATCAAACACAAACGTATCCGGATCCTTTAACCCGTTGGTCTTGCGCCACTGCCACTCGCCATTGGGCAGCCCCACCAGCGAAATGCTGCCATACCGCGCCGCTGTCAGCCCCATCACCGCCAGTGAAATCTGCCCACCGCTGCCCATCACATCCGGCACGAACTCCACCGGTTTGCCGGCAATCACAATGCTCAACTTTTCCGTCTTGAACGTCGACGTCTCCACCGGCACGCTCGGCCCGGACGCGACGTAAGCCTCGCGATTCACCTCCAGCAGATTCGGCGCCTGCACCGGTTCCAGCCATTGCTGGATATCACCAAACAGCGCGGTAATGCGCGTGGCCCACGCCGCCGATTGCGTCTCGAACAGTTGCTTCTTGTGCGCTTCACTGTCGGCGTAATGGCGAAGCATCTCGCCCAGTTGCTGTACATCGTCCATAGCGGTGTTCCTCGGAAAGGACCTGCGAACCTCGATAGTGGCAGATCGAAGCCTCGGCGTACGTTAAAGCTGTAGCGAGCGGAACACTTGCATGGAAAGTCAGCGGTACAGTCAGTCGGTGCTGGCATCGGCCCGCAAACAAATGGACACTCCAGTCAGACCCGAACCCTCGACACACCTCACTGCCCGAGGACATCCAATGCGCACCATCGGCCTGATCGGCGGCATGAGCTGGGAATCCAGCGCCGAATACTATCGCCTCATCAACCAACAGGTCCGCGATCGCCTCGGCCCTTTACGCTCGGCACAACTGCTGATGTACAGCGTCGACTTCGGCCCCGTCGAACAGGCCCAGCACGCCGGGCGCTGGGATGATGCCGCGGCCATTCTGGTCGACGCCGCGCGCAGGCTCGAGGCCGGTGGCGCCGATTGCGTGGTGCTGTGTACCAACACCATGCACAAGGTCGCCGAGCAGATTCAGGCGGCGATCCAAATTCCGTTTCTGCACATTGCCGAACCGGCCGCCCACGCGGCCTTGTCGATCGATGCGCGCACCGTCGGCCTGCTCGGCACGGCGTTTACCATGGAACAGGATTTTCTCAAGCAACGCCTGATTGCCCAGGGCTTGACAGTGCTGGTGCCGGACGAAGCCGAGCGCAAGGACGTACACCGGATCATCTACGACGAACTCTGCGTCGGGGTGATCAGCGATCAATCGCGGCAAATCTACCAGCGGGTGATCGAATCGCTGACCGCACGCGGCGCGCAGGCGATCATCCTCGGCTGCACCGAAATCGGCCTGCTGATCAAGCCCGAACACAGCGCCCTGCCCCTCCTCGACACCACCGAACTGCATGCACAGTCGGCGGTGGCGTTCGCCCTGGGCGACTGACTCAGGCTTTCGAGGAACCGCGCAGACGGGCCATGCTCAGGGTGTCGACCCACTGCCCGTCGCGCACTGCGTAATCACGAAACAGGCCTTCAGTCTCGAACCCGAACTTGCGGTAGAGACCGATGGCCGCTTCGTTATCGGCGTACACCGTCAGCTCAACGCGGTGCAGGTTCATCCAGTTGTCGGCCACTTCCAGCGCCGCCGCCAACAGTTTCGAGCCGACACCTTTGCCCTGCCACGCGACCGCAACGCCCATGCCGAAACTGCCAGCGTGTGCCCGACGCATCGGCGAATACGCCTCAAGTCCAAGACTGCCGACCACCACGCCCAGGTGCAGCGCCACCAGTTTCAGCGCGCGTGGGTTATCGGCCTGAAGCCGCTGGCGCCAGACTTCGATGGACTGAAACGGCATCTGCAACACCTGCCGCGCCACGGCCGGGTCGTTGTAGAGCGCGGTAATGCCTTCGAGGTGGGACTCGTTGGAGCGTACGAGGTGGATGGCGGGGGTTTGGTCTGACATGGGATCGGTCCGTGATCGAGGAGTGGCTGATCACTGTAAACCGGCCGGAATCTATCTGGCGAGTGCAAACATTGTGGGAGCGAGCCTGCTCGCGAAAGTGAATTCAGCCACACGCGCAGCAACTCGAACACCATTCGCGAGCAGGCTCGCTCGCACAACAATTTCGGCCAGTCCAGGTGACCGCTCATCGGAAACCAGGCCGTACCTGTCAGATCTGACAGGTGCGCAATGTCCAGATAAGCGCTTTGATAACTCCTGTCGCTCACCAGCAGGAAATCAGGCCATGACCTCCGAACCAAACAAACCTCTGCAGCTTTATGCTCCAAAAATCGATCTGCAAACCAAGGACATCGTCGGCGCGGACATAGGTGTACCGCTGCACGCGGTGATTATTTACCCGCCTGAACTGGTCTTCAAACGGGCGCGGGTCTCGATTGATCCAATTCAAGCCGGGACTGTGGAGAAATACGACGACTTGAGGCTATGGGCGACACTGGACTCTGCGTTTGTCGGCCCGGTCAGGGTTGCGGGCTCGCCCGGTTCGACGAAGGCGCCATGGTTATTGGATGCCACAATCATCACCGACGTAGATGCGACGATCGAGATGCATATCAAGGAAAGTCAGTTTGTCACCGGCACGGTGATTTATCTGTTCTATACCGTCGAGCGCAACAGCCAAAACGTTGGCACTTCTCTCCCGCTCAGTTATATCTACAACCGCATCCGCCCGGGGATGAAGGATGATCTGACCGTCCCGGGCGGCCACTCCAAACTGAAATTGATACTGCCGGACGAAATAAAAAACGGTGTCGGCCCAGGCTTCACCACGGCGAAAGTCGCCGTGCAATATCCTTATGCCCGGGCGTATGACCGTATTAGCTTCATGTGCAATGGCAAGATCCTGGAAGTCACCGTAAGCCCGACCGAAGCGCCTCAGCCACCCGATCACGGGTCCGAAACGCCGACCAGGGTTTATTTCGACGTAGACCGGGCCTTTCTGCTCTCTGCCAAGCAAGAGAATCACCAGCTGGCTTTTCTGTTTACCGTCTACGACCAGCTAAACAACTCCGCTGACCCCGACGCTCAGTGGTCCCCACCGCAGATCGTCGATGAAGATCTGGACGGCAACCGTCTTGCAAAACCCGTCCTGCGCGAAAAGTTGAAGGATCCAACCGATACACCGGAAATCGATCTTGGCAAACTCATGGACAAGCCGCTCCTCATCGTCATTGCGCCGACGGACATTCGCTTCGTCGCCGGCTACAAGGTCACCACGTTCTACACCGCAACCCACCCTGATCACCCCGACGTGTTTGATGAACAAAGCTGCACAGTTGTGGAAGACGAATTCGAGCTAAAACAGCTCATCGTAATCGAAGTGCCAAACCACAAGGTCAGCATTCCGGGCAGAACGGTCAGTGTGTTTTATGAATTGAGGAAGCCCGACAATGCGGACGGCTCCCCCGGTGCGCTGGTGGGTATATCCAACACAGCAACCGCACTGGTCATCGGTGCTGCCCTGGAACTGAAACCGCCGAGTGTGTTGCAGGCCACCGGCGCGACACTGGCGCCGCTCGACGCCCTGACCCGACTTACCGTCATCGTGCCAGCGGGCACTACCCAGCCTTCCGACCTGCTCAGCGTCAGCTGGACGGCCGCGCCCGGCACCCACGCCGAAGGCTCGCACACTTCCACGCCTCGGCCCATCAGCGAAACCGGTTTGAACATCGATATCCCGCCTGCGCTGTTGGCGTTTTGCCTGGGCAGCAGCGTAACGGTGAGCTACAGCATCATTCGTAGTGGTGGTGATCCGGTCCCGTCCCAGACTTTCACGCTGAACGTTCAAAATTTGCCGCCAGAAGAGCTTCGCGCGCCACGCTTGAAAGAAGCGGCGGATGCAGGTGAAGGACCAGACTTGAACCTCCTAGACGTGACGCCCGAGGGGAAAATGTGGTGTCCGGGCTTTTCCTTAATGGCTGTGGGGCAACCTGTCTGGTTGTTGTTTAAAGGCACTAACGCCAATGACACGCCTTATGAACGATATGTGTGGGATGGATCGTTTGCGTACGTGAATGCTGATTGGGTTAGGGAGGGTTTCTTTGAAGCGACTGCGCCTTATGAAAATTTGCAGGGGTTGAAGGATGGGACGTCACTGACCATTGAGATGAGTGTGGGGTTTGGGAAATGTCCGGATATTGAGCTGGCGAAACCATTTTTGATACGCAGCTATGACGTCGAAGCGCTCGTTGAATTCAGGCCAACGATTACTAGTTTATGCGACTCAAAGGGAATTGAAATTACCAACGGCGGGAAAACCAACGACACCTCCGTCACATTTAGTGGCAATGCAAGCATCAATCAGATGATCAATCTCTATGATGGTGAAGCCCCTCTAGGGCCCAATATAAAAGTCAATGAAAAGGGTCACTGGAGTCACACGATAAGCGAACTAACGCTTACAACATATAAAATTACCGCGATGGCTTTATATGGCAGTGGAATGTCATCCACTCCTCCATGGATCTTTGAAGTGATCGAAGCGTATGACGAAGAAAATTTTGACCAACTTCATGACCAACCCATTGGAGTTGGCAAAATAGAAACGCCCATACTCACCTTGGAGAGAGAATCGAATCGTCAACAAATGGAGATTCGCTCAGCGGACGCTCCTGAAACGGGTAAGATAAGCGGAAAAGTAATTTTTATGCGGCTAGGGGAGGAAGGGGCGAGCCCTTTGATTATAAATTTAAAAAAAAACTATACAAAAGTTACATTTTGGCTAAGCCGCAAAACGCCATCCGGCTTCGGCGACAACATGTACTTTAAAATGGGCACCTCTACGGTGCACACCGAAAGAATATACAAAAACGAGCAAGCAGACACTCCAGTTTTTGTCGAAATAACCTCACCTCGAGAATTCAATAAGATCATATATGAACAAGACTTTTACACATCGCTTCAGCTAGATCATTTCAGATTCTATAAATAGTTTAACTTACGCAAATTGCCAAACAATTAAAGGAGCCGGATTTACTCATCAGGGTTATTTAGCAACTCAACCAAGAATAGATACAATTACCTTCGCCTCCTGCGAACACGCAGTTGCGCATGCGACGGAAATGTTGTTGCGTGGTGGGTGCGATGTGAGGAATGTGTTGGGCGGCTGTTCGGGAGCTATCGCGATCAGGCTCACGCCGACATTTGGATTGGATGCATAAAGCGGGAGTATGGTTTTCCGGGCGGGCCTCATCGCTGGCAAGCCAGCTCCCACAGTTCTACAAGGTGTTCAGACTGTACGGATTCTTCACAAATCCGTGTGGGAGTGATCAGATTCCAATTTCCAGTCAGCTTTACCCTTCTGAGAGCTGGCTTGCCAGCGATGGCGTTGGGTCAGTGAGTGGCAATGCCAGCTGTCAGGCCACCTTCGCGAGCAGGCTCGCTCCCACAGGAGATTGACGTCAAGGCTGAAACCATTCGCGCCGTTCAGCAAACGTATGTTGAATAAGCTCGGTAATCGCCTGAACCTCAGGCAACTCCCCAGACTCAGCATTGACCGCGAGCCAAGCCTGCAATCGCATGGGCTCAACAAACAACCCAGGCAACGCAATCAACCCCCGATCAAACCGGCTCATATACGCCGGCAACAACCCAATGCACGCGCCGCAGCGAATCATCTCCAGCATCAATTCATACGACTGCATCTGCACCACCCCGGCCAGGCGCTGCTCAACCAGCTCATTCCACGGACGAAAGCTGTCAATCTGCCGATCATGCTGCCACTGCACCAGCATGAAATCGGCAAGATCGTCCGGCGTTTCCGGGCGCGCGGTCACGCGGGAATAGCGTTTGGCGATGTGCGGCAGGTAATCCAGACAGGCCAGCCGCTGCGGTTCGCAGGTGGCAAAGGTCGGGCCAGGATGCGGGGTTGAGCCGTGGGCGAGCCAGAGAACAATGTCGGCACTGACCGCGCGCAATGACAATTCGCTGTCCAGCGCGATGATTTCCAGACGCACACTGGCGTTGCGCCGCAGCAGCGCGATGAGGTCGCGGCCGAGAATGTCGTGGAGGATCGATTCGGCCACCGCGAGGCGAATCAGCGGCTGTTCGATTACGGGGAGTTTGCGTTCGTTGGCCAGGGTGATCAGTCGCGCCTGAAGCTGCTGGCCTTCGCGGGTCAGGCTGAGGGCGCTGCCCTGAAAGCTGAACAGGCTGTGCTGCAATTGTTGTTCGAGTTGCGCGAGCTGTTTGCGCAGCAGCGTCGAGCGCACATTGAGACTGCGCGCCGCTTGCATGAAACAGCCGCAACGGGCGCTGACGAGGAAATATTGTGCAACGTCGCTGTCGATGGCGGCGGCGTGGCTGAGCCAGGTTTCGGGCTTGTTGTCGGGCGAGCGGTAATCGCTGGTGCCGGCGCGTCCTGCGGGTTCGGTGAATGACATTGATGACTCCCTGTCGATCTATGTGTATGGATGTTCAACATTCCCCTGTGGGAGCGAGCCTGCTCGCGAAAGCGGTGGGTCAGTCAGTTACGTGTGGGATGTGCCGACGCCTTCGCGAGCAGGCTCGCTCCTAAAAGGGGAGACGGTGATACTCAGGTCAGCGTTTTTCCTCGAGGACTTTATTGAGTTCGGCGCCGTCGATGCTCAGCGTGGCGGTGTTGAGCATGCCGTCCAGGTACGCCTGGGCGACCTGCTCCTGGCGTTGCGCACGCAGGGCCTGGGTCAGTTGATCGCGCAATTCGTCCAGCGTCGCGGTGCGGGCCGGTTGTTGCTCGGTAAGTTTGATGACGTGGAAACCGGCGGCGCTTTGCACGGGATCGGAAACGGCACCGACTTTCAGCCGAGCGACGGCGCCGCGCACTTCCGGCACCAATTGCTGCATCGGTTGCAGCCCGCTATCACCGCCCCGCTCCGCCGTGACGCGATCCTGTGAATATTGCGTCGCCAGTGCGGCGAATTCCGCCGGTGAGGCCTGCGCTTTCTTGCTCAATTCAGAAGCTTGTTTGCGCACCGTTTCCAGCGTCGAAGCATCACTGGCGCCAAGGAAAATCTGACTGACCCGATACAGCGCCGGCGTCTGCCAGTTGGCCTTGCCCGCGTCGTAGGCCTGCTGAATTTCAGCCGCACTTGGATACTCCGCCGGCACCTGACTCACCGAGCGCAGATAATCGCGAAAGACAATCTGCTCAGTCGCCGCACGGGTCTGGCGCACGATATCCGGGCGCTGCGCCCAGCCCTGCGCGTCGGCCTGTTCCAGTACCGCTTTCTCGGCCAGCCGCGCACGAATCCAGCGCTCCAGCGCCTCGCGATTGCCGCGCAGTTGCTCGCGAGCTTCGGGCGCAACGGTCGCCAGCAACGCCTGAAGTTCCTCTGGGCTGACTTGCTGATTACCCAACCGCGCCACCGCAGGCCCCGCAGCAATCGCGGCGACAGGCGACGGTTGCTGGGCGGCAACCGGGTCAGAGCCCGGGCGCAGCACCAGCGCCACAGCCACCACCAACAGCGCCACCGCAGCGGCGCTGATCACCATGGCAGGCTTTTTCACAGCGCGACTTCCTCATGCTCGGCGACTGCCGCTTCGGTGGTCGCGGCCTGTGCGGCCTGACTGAAGTCACGCAGGTAGACGATGAATTCCTGCAACAGTCGATCCCACAATTCCAGGTTGCCGCGCAGATGATCGTTACTCACGCCGGCGGCCAGCACCACGTCCATTTCCATCACCAGAAACTCGCCCTGCAACGACAACCGCGCAAAGCGCCGGGTGGCGTTCCACTGCTCGGCCACACCCGGCGGCAACTCGCCTTGCACGCGCAGCGCACAGCTGAAGGTGAAGTCGACGTAGCTGCCCTGCTCCGCTGCCGGATTGCCGAACCGCACGGCGTAGCCGATGCCCTGGCTGGCGCTGAGCAACTGGACGATGCCGTTCTGCTCGGTCTGGTTGACGCGGTAACCGGCGGCTTGCAGCACCTCGGTCAGGGATTGTGGCGATACATGGCTGATCAATTGAGTCATGGCTTCTTCCTTGTCTGTCAGTGGGCGCGCGCGGCTTGCGGCGCGTCGAATTGGGTTTTGTAGAGTTCGTCGCCAAAGCCTTGAGCCAATTCATCGAACTTGACCCGCGCACTGCCCGCAAAGGGCTGGCGGATTTTCATCACCTCAGCGACGTCGATGTTTTCGTAGGCGGTGAGGATCTGCTTGGCGACGCCGTACATCTGCTGATTCTTGGCTGAACATTGCTGCACTTGTGTGTCACGTTCAGTCAATTGCGCCTCAAGCCTGGCGCGTTCCGCCTCTTTGCCCCGGGCCATGACCAACAAATCGTCGTAGGCCTTCTTGAATTTGCCGGTCTGCTCGACGCTGGCCGCCACTTGCGCCTGGGCCTGGCTGTGCAGGCTCTGTTGCTGGCCGGCGAGCTGTTCGGCAAGGCCTTGGGCCTTGGCCAGTTCCGCCGTCAGTTGCTTGATCTGTGCCTGCGCCGCCTTGGCTTCGTTCTGCGCCGCCAGTTGCGCGGCGCTGGCCTGGGCCTGCTGACTTTGCAGGGCCTGAAGCTGTTGAGTGGTGCTGCGCAATTGCGTGCGCAGGCGTTCTTCCATGCCTTCGGCATTTGCGCCAGTAGCGATCAACAGGCCGAGCCCGAGCAACACGAATCGCGATTTCATAAGCCTCTCCCGGCGCCTTAGAAGCGCGTGTTGATCTCAAGCTGCAAGACGTCAATGTCGTACGGCGCGCCGTACACCGCCTCGGTGCTCATCCAGCGACCGGTGGCATAAACGTTCTTCGCCAAGCCGTAGTTGCCGCCGAGGAAATAGCCCTTGGCGTTGGTGCCGCCAAGGTGGAACGACGAGTCGTTGAAGCCGTCCGGCAAGGCGTCCGGCTGGATGTATTTGTAGCCAGCGAACATGTTCCAGTCGCCCTGCTTTTTCAGATCCAGCGCGCTGCCGAGAGTGAACTGCACCATCCACGCGTTGGCGCCGCTGTCGATGTCGCCGTTGCTGTCGAGGTTGTTGACGATCTGCCCGGCCGAACGCCTGCGCATGTCGCCTTCGTTGTAGGCGAGGTTGTGGATGTAGTTGCCCTGGCTGCGCAGTTTGAAGTCTTCCGGCAGGTCGGCATCCCAGACCACGTTGAGATCGAGCAGATTGAATTCCGAGGCGAGGCCGACAAATTGCGGTTGCGGCGTGGTCGTCGGGTTGAGCGGGTTGGGCGTAATGTCGCGCAGCAGGAACACGCTGTTGCCCTTCTGCATGAACGCCGCACGGCTGCCGTCGCTATCACAGCCGGGCGCGCCGGCCCACGGTTCGCAAGGCGCCGAGCGCTGGCCTTCAATATCGTCGAAGCGGTAATAGGCCAATGCGCCCTTCAAGCGGTTGTTGCTGTTGATCGCCCATTTGGCGCCGATCTGCGCACCGTACAGCCACTTGTTGTCGCTCTCTTCCTTGTCGAAGCCATTGCTGCTGGCGGTGTCGTTGGTGTAGTCGACCGGGAACGCGCCTACGGTGCCGAACACGCCCCAGTCGCGGTTGAGCTTGTGATCGAACAGCGCTGCGACGCCGTCGAAATTGAGGTCATTGGAATAGAGCATGTCAGTGGACATGAACGGGTTGGCAAAGCGCCCGCCGGTCAGGGTCAGCTCATCGCTCGGTTTCCAGTTGAGGTAACCCTGATCGAGCCAGATGTCTTTCTTGGCGAAACCGCCGCCGAGGTTTTGCGTGGTCGAGACCGGGTTGTTGTCGGAGCCGGTGCCGATGCGAATGCCGGCGGTCCATTGCGGTGAGATCTCGGCTTTCATGCCCAGCCGCGCGCGAATGCGGAACTGGTTGGTGCGGTCTTCGCGGGTATTGAGCAACGGCGGCAGGCTGGTGCTGCTGTTGGGATTGACGTCGTACGGGCCGTTGTTGTTGAGCTTGGCGAAGTCGACGATCTCGTTGCTGTTGCTGTCCGAGTAGTAGCGCGATTCGTTGCGCAGGCGAATATCACCGTCGAAGCTGATGCGCGCAGCCCATTCCGGGAAGCTGTTGGGCGCGGCCCAGTTTTCCTGTTTCGCGGTGGCCATGACCTCGGCTTTGACCTGATCGCGGATCTGATCACGCACCGCCGCCGGCACATATTGCACCCGGACATCGCCCGGCGCCGCCACTGGCCCGGCCGCCACGGCGGTGGATGCCGCCGCCTGTTTGGCCTGAGCGGCTTCGTTCTGTGCCTGAGCGATCAAAGCATCGGCCTTGTCCTGTTTCAAAATGCCCTGCTCGACCAGCAAGCGGATCAGATTGATCGTGGCGTTCTCCGAGGGTGCCGGCGCGGCCACGGCCTGACCGACCAGGGTCGCGACGACCATGCCGACCGCCAGGGACAATCGATTCACATTGGAAATCATCTGCACACAACTCCTTTTGGCCAAGCTCGAGGGCTTGGCAATAAACAGGCTGGGTTAACCGGGGCGCCGTCCTTGCAGGGACAGGCGCACGGGCAAAGTGATCGAGGCCGGAGGCCGTTCGCTGAGGGCCGGCGCGCCACGCAGCGCGGCCAGCACCTGGGTATCGATTTGCGGGTTGCCGCTGGACTTGATCAGCTCGACGCGTGTGATCTCACCGACGCTGCTCAGCCACACATCCGCCTGCAGCGAAAACGCGAGGTTGCGCAGCTCGGGGTTCTCTCGCAGCAAGCGCTGGAAGGTGAACGCGAGGAACTGGCTGTACGTGCCGGTGCCCAAACGCCCGCCGCCGGCCCCGGCCATGCCGCCGCCCTTGCCCGCGCCGATGTTGAAGGCGTCATTGCCGCTTTGCGCATCGCCGTCCATTTGCATCGGGTTGGCCAGATCGTCCGCCGGCGATGGCGGCGCTTCTTCCTCGGGCTTGACCTCTTGCGGCTCGGGCGTTGGCTCCGGCTCGACGACTTTTTCTTCCACCGGGGTTTCCGGCTCCGGCGGTTTCTCCGGCGGAGGTGGCGGTGGTGGCAACGGAATGATCGTCGGCACCTTCGGCGCTTCGCGGCGCACGCCGGCCATGTCGTTGGCCCACTGCCAGAGGAACCACGCAGCCACTGCAGCAATGAGCAGACCAGCGCCCCACTTGGCATAACGCAGCGGCGACTTCTTCACCGGCAATGGCTCGATCGGAAGTTGTGCAGTCATGACTCAGCCCTGACTCGGTTTGCCGGTGACGAGACCGACCTGGGACAGTTCCAGCCGGCGCAACAGATCCAGCACCTCGATGACTTTCTGGTACTGCACCGTCGCATCGCCGCGCACGATCACCGGGAAATCCGGGCTCTGCGCTTTCTCGATACGCAGGCGCTCTTCCAGCTCGGCGAGGGTCACCGGGTAGGCATCAAGAAACACCTGACCGCCATCATTCACCGAAATCGCCTTGGTCTTGGCCTCCGACAGCGACACCGAGGCGCTGGCCTTGGGCAGGTTGATCTGAATCCCGGAGACCTGCGCGGTGGCGGTGAGGATGAACATCACCAACACCACCATCAGCACGTCGACCAGCGGCGTGATGTTGATGCTGTCCACTGCGGCATCTTCGTCATCGTCATGGGAGGCATTTACGGACGCCATGTCAGTGCTCCTCAGGCCGGTACGGAATGGTTGGCGTGATGGCCGCGCGCATGCGTGGATTCACTGAACTGGCTCTCGCCGTGCATCTCCGCCAGACGGGTGATGAACTCGTCGACGAACACGCGCATGTCGGCGCTGACTTCCTTGTTGCGGGTGATCAGGCGGTTGTAGCCAAACAGCGCCGGAATCGCGACGAACAGGCCCATGGCCGTGGCCAACAGCGCGGCAGCCATGCCCGGTGCGATGGCATTGATGTTGACGTCGCCGGCCATCGCCGTGCCGAGGAACACCACCATGATCCCCAGCACGGTGCCGAGCAGGCCGATGTACGGGCCGCCAGCGATGGCGTTGGACAGGGTCGAGAGTTTCGAACTCAGTTGCTGGTTTTCGCGGGTACGCACGCCGTCCATCGAGCAGCGGATGGCTTCGATGGTCGCGGCAGACACCGACGAGGTGTCGGCGCCCTGCTCGCGGCGGGTGCGGATTTCTTTGACCGCCACCAGATACAGGCGCCACAGCGACGAATGTTGCAGGCGCTGAGCGAGTTGCGCGTCGTCGGCGAACATTTCCAGGCGCGTGCCGACCTTGGCGAAATGCGTGCGAAAGTCTTCGTTGGCTGCGGTAACGCGGCTAAGGGTGCGGTTCTTGCGCAGCATGATGATCCACGACTGGAACATCATCAGCACCAGCACGGCGATGATCACCCAGGCGTCCACCGGCACCGCATTGAGCAGGAAACCGAGGCTGCCGAAACCGAAACCGGACTGTTCTTCATCGACGCCGTACGCCACCAGTTTCGACTCGGCGCCCTGCGAAGTGGCGTCGGCCAACAGCAGCGCGGCGGGACGGGCGACCTTCGACAGGCGCAGCTCATCGATAGCGCCCACGAACGGCTGGAACGGCCCTTCGTGAAGATCCGCGCCGATAGCCATGACCGAATTGAACGCCGGCATCGCCTGGGCCAACACGGCGCTTTCGCGACCATTGATGTACAGGGTGACTTTCGAACCTTCGGCAGTCAGCGCGACGTGTTGCCATTGCGCCGGGGTCAGTGCTTGCGTGGCAGCGGCGCGCTGGCCGTCGATTTCCACGAACGGCAGGCCTTGGCTGATACCAATCAGCAGGCTTTGCGTGCCTTCGCGGCGAGCCAGAATCAGTTGCTCGCCACTGGCCTGATCCACACGCAGCCAGGCGCTGAAAGTGAACGCACTGCCGGCGTTGTGCTGCAGCGACGGACTGCCCGGCAGCAGCAACGGCTGCCCGCTGAACTGCAAGGCACGCCCGACCACACCATCAATCGCCGCACCGGTCGCGCTCTGCGCGGTGTTGCCGTAAGCAGTAGTGTCCTTGGCCGGCGTGCCGGTGGCGCCGTCGAAATGGTAAAGCGCGGTGTAATTCGGGTCGAAGGTCAGTTGGCCATTGCCGGTCGCCGGCGCCTTCTGATTGCCGTAGTACATCCAGATGTCCTGACGCTGCCCGCCCTCGACATTCGGCACGTCGACCCAGATCAGCGCCATGCCCATCAGCGCATCGAAGCTTTCGATCTGATGGTTGAGCACGGTTTTGTCGTCGGCGGCGACAAAGCGCAGGTCCGAGCCGTCCTCCTTCACGCCGTCGAAGCTGAAGTTGCCGGTGTGCAAACGCACCAGCAGCGCCGTGCGACCGAGCGCCTGATTGATCGCCGCGCCCTGCGGCGTGGTGTCGATGGCGATCTGTTTGCGGTAATGCCAGTCGTCCTGCCACCAGGCCTGAGCCGTGGCCGGGAGCACGAAGCCCAGGCAGATCAACAGGGAAAGAATGAGGCGCTGCATGAAAAGTGCTCCTGGTTAGAAAGTGGCCTGAAGGTTGAAGTGCAGGCGCGATTCCTGTTTCGAGGTGTTCGGCCCTTCGAGTAGCGGGTAGCCCCAGTCGAGGCTGCCGGACAGCCATTTACTGAGGCTGGCGCGGGTGCCGAGGCCGACACTGGCCAGGGCGTAATTGGCGTCCTGATCTGGCAGCTCATCGCGCAGATAGAGTTGGGCGCCTTCGGCGAAGGCGTAGAAGCGCCAGTCCTGCATCCAGGTGCCAGCGAACTTCGCCAGCGACGGCGTGCGCAGTTCCTGACTGAGCAGGTAACCGTCATCAGCGGTGCGTTCGGCAGCCAGATAGCCGCGCACCGAAGTCGCGCCGCCGGCGGAGAATTGTTCGTTGGAAACCAGTGGGCCCGAGGCCAGTTGGAACGCCGCTTTGGTCGCGCTCTGCCAATCGCTGTCGAAAGTCCAGGTGTAGTTGGTATCGCCCTTGAGCACGGCGAAACTCGGTTTGGCGCGGTAGCGTTTGTAGTCGAAATCTTCGTCGGAACTGCCGTAGCCGAAAATGCTGCGCGTGGCCGCGACCAGACTCAAACCGAGGCCGAGCTGGCTTTTGTCGCTGTAGCGATAGCCGTTGTAGGCGAAGGTGAACGGGGCGTATTGCAGCGGGACTTTGTCGCTCTCGCCGGACAGGGTCAGGCGCTCGTCGAAGTCCTTGAAGTCGATACCGGCCGACAGCGAGTTCGACCAGTTGCCGCTCGACGGCAGCGTATAAATCGCCGAGACGCCGTAGCTGTGGCCCTTGCCTAGCACGTTGCTGCCACCGATGGTGGCGACATTGCTGTCGGACTGGTAACCGGAAAACTGCACACTCCAGCGCTCGGTCAGCGGCGCGGTGTAGGAGCCCGACCAGACCTTGGCGTTGTCGGTCTCCTGCGGCGCGGTAAAGAACGTCAGGTTGACGCTGTGGCCGAGTTGCCATAGGTTGTTGTAGCCGAGGCTGGTGACGGTGCGCAGCTTTTCGGTGTCGGCGCTGTAGTCGTTGTTGAGGCCGACGCTGGCGGTCCACGGGTTCTGATCCTCGACCTGCAGATCGACGTCCATGGTGCCGGGGCGCTGACCTTCGCGCACCAGCGGCATCACTTGTCGCCCAGGCGTTTTGTTGAGCTGCGCCAGTTCGCCCTGGACCTTGGCGAAATCCGGCACCTCGCCTTCCTTCAGCGCCGGTACGTTGTCGCGAATGTCCAGCGGCGAATAGTGCTTGGCGCCGACCACGCGCACCCGGCCGACCTTGGTTTCGCTGACCTGCAGATAGACGATGCCGTCAGCCACGGCTTGCTCCGGCAGCTCGACGAACACCGATTGATAACCGCGTTCCTGATAAGCCTTCTGCAACGCGTCGCGGGCGCCTTCAATATCGCTGAGGGCTTTTTGCGGGCCGAGAAACGGATACACCGCTTCCTCAATCGCCCGTGCATCAAGCACGGTGTTGCCACGCACGAAGTATTCGTTGACGTCGACCAGACGCGGCGCTGCGGCGTTGGCTGCGCCCTCTTCGGCCAGCACCGGCTGCACGCCCGCCGTCACCAGCAGCCAGCCGCACAGCGCCAGCCGTGACTTGAAAATCGGTTCCACACTACCCCCTGAATTCGCGATGATCCGTTGGCGCATCAGCTCCCGGTGGGTTGCCGCTGTTAGTTGCCGACGTGCGGGGCGCAGGCGTGTTTGCCCAGCCAGGTGTGCAAGAGCGCAAAGTTCAAGGAGAACTCGGGCATTTGCAGCAAGGCACCGCAGAACACTTCGCCGATGATTTTCTGAATGAGCAGCACCGCGCGCGGCTCGTTGAGCAGCGTGGCGATGTCGCGACTGAGGGCGTTGAAGCTCCAGACCTTTTGGTTCAAGCCGAGGCCGACGAACCAGCGGAACAGCAGGTTGTAATTAAGCTGTTCGTAGAGCTGCTGTTCGCTGGGCACCGAATACAGCAGTTGCAAAAGCAGGATGTGCATCACCGTTTGCGCCGGAATCAACATGCCCGGCTCGGCATTCAGGTCGTGCAGGAGTTCGCGGTGGGCATCGAGCAAATCGTCGATCTGCGGGCGCAGCAAGACCAGCGAATGCCCCGGCGGAATGTAACTCGACACCTCTTTCAAAGCGCCTTGCCAGTCATCCTGCGAAACGATCCAGACCCACGGCGCGCCGTAGCGATACACCGACACCGGCTTCTTGCGCGCAGCCTCGACGATCTTCGACAAGCGCTGATCGAGTTCCTGCATGCCCACTTTCGAGTAGCGTTCCATAGTCCCCATTGCCTCACTCCCGGCGTCCCGCCTCGGCTTGCAAAGTGCACCCCAAAGGGCCCCTCAAGCGCGTTACATAGGCATGACCGGACTGGCTATGTGCTACCGAACTTTTGTCATGAAAGCTTCATTAAGGGAGATGGGTTGGCGGGGGATTTCAGGTGTATGAAAACCAATGTGGGCTCACAAATCGGCTCCCTCTCCAGGGGGAGAGGCTGGGGTGAGGGGCAGCCACACCACAAATCCAGAGCCAACCGCCCTGCTCTTCACCACTCAACAATGAGCGTTAGCTCGCGTGCTTTTTGATCTTGATCTTGCGTCACCGGCGACGTCGGAAGGCTGAGTGGAGGGATTGATCCGGGCGTGGGAGCGCAGCGACCGTCTGGCGCAGCCAGACACAGCGGAAGAAGGTGCAGCGAAGCAAACCGTAGCCGCTGCGCCCGGATCGGTCCCGGAGTGAAGGGACCCGAGCCTGCGAGGGCCGTACGTAGGAGCAAGCGTTTTTTGCTTACTTTTTTTGGCGTTTGAAAAAAAGTGAGTCGCCGTCAGGCGAAACCATAAGCCGCCGTTACCGCAGCAACGGATATGTACCCAGACCAAAAACTCAACGCCTGAAAGAAAGCTATCGCCAGCAGGCTGGCTCCCACAATGGAACCGAGTCCATCAGCCAGAGCCGGGCCCCTCTGCCCTGCGCCTGCACGTGACATTTGCATGACATTCGCGGGTTTAAATTGCGCCGCATTCAGGCGTATAACCAATACAGACTTTTTAGATCTGCATGCAGACATCAACACGGGGTAGCGACATGACCACAGCAAACATCCTTGGCAACCTGTTCCCTTCTGTCAGCGACATCCCGGAAAAATACCGTCTCGACGCTCAGGTCGAGCAGCGCGAATACCTCGTCGACGGTGAACTGCGCCGCTGGGACGGCCCGCTCGCGCAAGTGCGCAGCCCGGTCTATCTGCAGGGTGCCAACGGTGACGAACAAGTGATTCTCGGCAGCACACCGCTGCTCGACGCTGAAACCGCCCTCACCGCCCTCGATGCTGCCGTTCGCGCCTACGACCGCGGTCAGGGCCTTTGGCCAACCATGCGCGTGGCCGAGCGCATCCAGCATGTCGAAGCGTTCCTGCGGCGCATGCGCGAACAACGCGAAGCCGTGGTGAAACTGCTGATGTGGGAAATCGGCAAGAACCTCAAGGACTCTGAGAAAGAGTTCGACCGCACCTGCGATTACATCGTCGACACCATCAACGCGCTCAAGGAACTCGACCGCCGTTCCAGCCGTTTCGAACTGGAACAGGACACCCTCGGCCAGATCCGCCGCGTACCTCTTGGCGTCGCACTGTGCATGGGCCCTTACAACTATCCACTGAACGAGACGTTCACTACGCTGATACCGGCGCTGATCATGGGCAACACCGTGGTGTTCAAACCGGCCAAGCTCGGCGTGCTGCTGATCCGCCCGTTGCTCGAAGCGTTCCGCGACAGTTTCCCCACTGGCGTGATCAACGTGATCTACGGCAGCGGCCGTGAAACCGTCAGTGCGCTGATGGCCAGCGGCAAGATCGACATCTTCGCTTTCATCGGCACCAACAAGGCCGCCAGCGACCTGAAAAAACTCCACCCAAAACCGCACCGCTTGCGTGCCGCGCTGGGTCTGGACGCGAAGAACCCGGGGATCGTCCTGCCGGAAGTCGATCTGGATAACGCCGTCAGCGAAGCGCTCACCGGCTCGCTGTCGTTCAACGGCCAACGCTGCACCGCGCTGAAAATCCTCTTCGTTCACGAAGACGTGGTCGACAGTTTCATCGAAAAGTTCAACGCAAAACTGGCCACCCTGAAACCGGGCATGCCGTGGGACAGCGGCGTGGCGCTGACGCCGCTGCCGGAGTCGGGCAAGGTCGATTATCTGCACGGGCTGGTCGCCGATGCGCGCAGCAAGGGCGCCGAAGTGGTCAACCCGAATGGCGGTGAAGCCCGCGCGTCGTTCTTCTACCCGGCCGTGCTGTACCCGGTAAACCCGCAGATGCGCGTCTATCAGGAAGAGCAGTTCGGCCCCGTGGTGCCGATCGTGCCGTATCGTCACCTCGATACCGTAATCGACTATGTGCTGGAGTCGGATTTCGGCCAGCAGTTGAGCATCTTCGGCACCAACCCGGTGGCGGTCGGTCGGCTAGTGGACACCTTCGCCAACCAGGTCGGGCGGATCAACCTCAACGCCCAATGCCAGCGCGGCCCGGACACCTACCCGTTCAACGGCCGCAAGAATTCTGCCGAAGGCACCCTGTCGGTCCATGATGCGTTGCGGGTGTTTTCGATCCGTACGCTGGTGGCGACCAAGTTCCAGGACAGCAACAAGGACCTGATCAGCGAGATCATTCGCGGGCGTGATTCGAGTTTCCTGACCACCGATTACATCTTCTGATCCACGTCATCGGCGCCTGAGCCAAAGTCGTCAAGCGCCCGGCCCATCAGTGTCTACACTGATGCCAGCACTGTGCTGGATGCCGGGAGCTTGACCATGCTCGATTACTTCGCGTTAGGCGTGTTGGTGTTCGTTGGGCTCGTGCTGTTTTACGGGATCATCGTCTTGCACGACATCCCCTATGAAATCGCCGTGCACCGCAACCACCCGCACCAGGATGCGATCCATGCCACGGGCTGGGTCAGTCTGTTCACCCTGCATGCGCTCTGGCCGTTTTTGTGGATCTGGGCCATGGCCTATCGCGAAGATCGCGGCTGGGGTTTTGGTGACGGCCAGTCCGTGCAAAACCATGTCATCCGCCTGGAGCAGGAGGTGGTCGAACTGCAAAGTCGCCTTGAACGACTCGAAGCGCTGACGACCACTGCCCCGCCCGCCCCGCATAACCGGGAGGGCTGAGCCTCATGGACCTGCTGCTGATCCTCACGTACGCCGCGTTCTGCGTCGCCCTGTTCAAGATCTTTCGCATCCCGCTGAACAAATGGACCGTGCCGACGGCCGTGCTGGGCGGCATCCTGCTGATCGGCGCATTGATCTTCACCATGAACTACAACCACCCGTACTCGGAGGTGGCGCGCACTTACTTCGTTTCAGTGCCGGTGATTCCAGTCGTCAGCGGCCAGGTGATCGACGTACCGGTGAAGGGTAACGAGCCGCTGGAAAAAGGCGATGTGCTGTTTCGCATCGACCCCACGCCGTTTGCAAACCGGGTGAAATCGCTGAAAGCACAGTTGGTCGCGGCCAAAGGTGATCGCTACCGCATCACCGAATTGATCCGGCGCAACTTCGGCACCCAGCGTGAACTGGATGCCGCCATTGCTCGCACCGATGACTTGCAGGCGCAACTGGATAACGCGCAGTTCGAACTGGACAACACCACCGTCCGCGCGCCGAGCAAAGGCTTTGTCACCCATGTTTCGTTACGCCCGGGGATGATGGCGAGCAAGTTGCCGTTGCGTCCGTCGATGGTGTTCATTCCCGAGGAAGGCCAGTATTTTGCCGCGTGGATGCGCCAGAACAGTCTGCTGCGCCTGACCGTCGGCGACGAGGCGGAAGTGGCGTTCGACGGCATTCCCGGCAAGGTTTTCGCCGGGAGGGTGAAAAATGTCATCGGCGTGATTGCCGAAGGTCAGGTGCAACCGTCCGGCACTTTGATCGGCTATACCGGTTCACCGCCGGCTGGACGGGTGCCGGTGATCATTGAAATCACCGATCCGGCCTTCGCTCAGTACAGCAAACAGATGCCGGGCGGTGCTTACGGGCAAGCCGCGGTGTACAGTCAGCACTTCCACCATATCGGTGCAATGCGCAAAATCCTCCTGCGTATGGCAGCATGGATGAATTACATTTTCCCGTTCCACTGATCTGAACCGAGATGACGAGAGGCTTGCACTGAGTACTTACAGCACCCATCGACTTCCGCCCTTGTTACGCCGGGTCTTGCGCCCCTTGCTGGATCCGTATCGCCGTTACCGCCACGCCCGCCTGATCCACGCGGTGCGCGTAGCCCTCGGTTTGCTGGCAACGATCCTGCTGACCACCGGCATCAATCTGCCCCACGGCGAATGGGCCTCGGTGACCATGCTGGTGGTCATCGGCGGGCTGCAGCACCACGGCAATATCGGCAAGAAAGCCGCCGAGCGCGCCACCGGCACGCTGATCGGCGCCGCGGTCGGCCTGGCGCTGGTGGCGCAGCACGCTTGGCTGGGGATGCCGTGGCTGACCTATTTTGCGATGGCCGTGGTCTGCGGATTTTTCTCCTATCACGCCATCGGCAAGGGCGGCTACACCGCACTGCTCTCGGCGATCACCGTGTTCATCGTTGCCGGGCATGGCGACAACCCGATCACCGATGGTTTGTGGCGCGGCGTCGATATTCTCATTGGCATTGCCCTCGCCCTGGCTTTCTCATTCGCCCTGCCGCTGTACGCGGTGTATTCGTGGCGCTACAACCTCGCCGATGCGCTGCGCGATTGCGCCACCGTGTATGGACGAATCATCAGCGGCCAGCCAGTCAGTGCCGACGAGCATGTGCGTTTGATGAGCCGACTCGGCGCGGTGATGGTGCAGTTGCGCTCGCTGATGCCGTCGGTGTCCAAGGAAGTGAGGATTTCCATGACCGAACTCGATGCGATCCAGCGCAACCTGCGCATGTGCATCAGCACCCTGGAAATCCTCGGCAATACCCGTCCGGATGCCAACGATCCAGAGGCGATGGCGCATTTGCAATCGGCGCTGAAGGCCGAGCATCGGCAGATTCGCGTTCAACTGATCGGTATGGCCCGCGCCTTGAAAAGCGGCGCGACTAGTCGCCTCGACAGGCCGCTGGAGTTGCCGGAGGCCAACCTCGAGGCGCCGGTCTACAGCGCACTGGACGGTTATCGCTTGTTGACCCGGCAACTGGCGGCCAACATCGCTGAGATGCGCCAGCGCCTGGCAAAATCCGCCCCGCGCTGGAACATCTGAGTTTTATTGCGCGGCCAGTCGCCGCGCTTTGAACCCCCAGCCTTGCTGCATGCCGGCGGCGGCCAGCAGAATCGCCGCGACGCCCACCCATTGCAGGATTTCCAGGCGATGGGCAAAGGCGAACCAGTCCACGAAGATCGCCGCGATCGGGTAGATAAACGACAGTGCGCCAGTCAATGCCGTCGGCAACTTCTGAATTGCACCGTACAACAGCACATACATCAAACCGGTATGGACGATGCCCAGCGTCACCAGACTGGCCCAGGCGCTGGGCGCTTGCGGCAATGCGCTGAAATGCGCGAACGGCGCCAGCAGCAGAACCCCGGTGCAGACCTGAATCAGCGCGATCAGATGCGGCGGCGTGCCAGTCAGACGCTTGATGATCAGCGCAGCAATCGCATACAGAAACGCCGCGCCCAAGGCCAATGCGATGCCCAGCAGATAGTCATTGCCACTCTCGCCTTGCGTGCCGTGGGCACTGACGATGGCCAGCATGCCCATGAACGCAATCGCCAGCCAGAACAGCTTTTGCACGGTGATCTTTTCGCCGAGAAACAACGCCGCCAGGCCCACGAGCATGAACGGCTGCACGTTATAAACTGCAGTGCCAATGGCAATCGACGCGCGAGAATAGGAGGCAAACAACAGCACCCAGTTGCCGACGATCGCCATGCCACTGAGCACGGCAAGCAAAAACGTAGCGCGGGTCAGAATACCCGGACGCAGAAAACCGAACGCTGCGCAGATCAACAGCAAGGTGCCGGCGCCGAACACGCAACGCCAGAACACCACGTCGAGCACCGGTTGCCCGGAGACCAATACAAACCAGCCGATGGTCCCGGATATCAGCATGGCGGCGGTCATTTCCAGCGAGCCGCGACGCAGGGTTTTGTCCATGTTCATTCTCCCGAAGGGTTGGCGAAAGCAAGGCAAAAGTATGCCAAGCACGCCGGGCGCTGCTCCAGCGCAAAAGACAGGCTAAACTGCGAATCTGCCTTTTTATCAAGGGTCATTCATTGAAATGGCCTAATAGCGGAGTTGGCCTATGACTGACGATATCGATCAGATCCTTATCAGCGCCTTGATGGAAGACTCGCGCCGCTCGCTCAAGGCATTGGCGCAAATCAGCGGATTGTCCTCGCCCAGCGTCGCCGAGCGCTTGCGCCGCCTCGAAGAACGCGGTGTGCTCAAAGGCTATACCGTGGACATCGACCCGAAACACTTTGGCTACCAGTTGCAGGCGATCGTCCGGGTGCGGCCTCTGCCGGGGCAGTTGCAGGAGGTGGAGCGACAGATTCTGTCGATCCCTGAATTCACCGAGTGCGACAAGGTGACCGGCGAAGACTGCTTTATCGCGCGCCTGCATGTGCGCTCGATGGAACAGCTGGATACCCTGCTCGATCGGCTCAATACCTTGGCGGAAACCAACACCGCGATCGTCAAGAAAACTCCGGTCAAGCGCCGCTTGCCGCCGATGGCCTAGATGTTTTTTGCCAATATTCGGCGTAGATTGGTGTGTTTCCCTGCTAAGGACTGGCGCTATGAAAATTCAGGCAATGCTGCTGGCAACCATGCTGCTCGGCGGTTGTGGCACGATTCAGACGGTGGCACGTAACGATCAGGCTGCCGTAGACGGGCTTAAGGAACAAAAAAGTTATTGCGGCGCGGTGCCGAGAATCTACAGCGGCCTCGCCTATGACTTCTGCACGCTCAACGCTCCCTTGGCTTCGGGCATTGACCCTGATGAGCATCGCAACGCGGCCATCCCGGTGGTACTGGTGGACGCCGTGGTCTCCGGCGCGCTCGATACCCTGCTGCTGCCCTACACGATTTACCGCCAGCAAGTGGATGGCAGCATCGTCATCAACTGAGCCGGCACTTTCCTGCAGACAATAAAAAACCCGCCGAAGCGGGTTTTTTATTGCAGCCATTACGATCAGTCGTCGCGGCTCATGATGCCGAAGATCTGCAGCAGGCTGACGAACAGGTTGTAGATCGATACATACAGGCTGATGGTCGCCATGATGTAGTTGCGCTCGCCGCCGTGGATGATCGCGCTGGTCTGGAACAGGATGCACACCGACGAGAACAGCACGAAACCTGCGCTGATCGCCAGTTGCAGACCGCTGATCTGGAAGAAGAAGCTCGCCAGCGTGGCACCCAGCAACACGAAGAAACCGGCGGTGATGAAACCACCGAGGAAGCTCATGTCCTTGCGAGTGATCAGCACGTAGGCCGACAGACCACCGAACACCAGTGCGGTCATCGCGAACGCCGAGCTGACCACTTCAGCGCCGCCCTGCATGCCCAGGTAACGGTTGAGAATCGGGCCGAGCAGGAAACCCATGAAACCGGTCAATGCGAAGGCAGATACCAGGCCCCACGCGGAGTCACGGAGTTTGTTGGTGAGGAAGAACAGCCCGTAAAAGCCGATCAGCACCACGAAGATATTCGGGTAGCCGACTCGCATCTGCTGCGCGACGAAAGCCATCACGCCGCTGAATGCGAGGGTGAGCGCCAGTAGGCCGTAAGTGTTGCGCAGGACGCGGCTAACCTCTAGCTGCTCAGCCTGCACGCTGTTATTAACTGCGTAATCCTGTTCGCGCATGGCGACACTCCTGTTGGTTTGAAACGTTCAGTCGCAAAGATCATAACAGACGCTCTGTAACAAGCCATGCAGAGAGTTTGACAGTGTGTTTCATTCAGGTATTATGGCGCCCGCAACGCAACGGAGGTGTGGCCGAGTGGTTTAAGGCAACGGTCTTGAAAACCGTCGACTGTAACAGGTCCATGAGTTCGAATCCCATCGCCTCCGCCATCTTATGTACGACAAAGCCCTGATTATTCAGGGTTTTGTCGTTTCTGGCATTCAGGAAATTGGCACCTCTCTCTTTGGATCGTTTCCGCATCTTTTCGGGCATTTCCGCAACCCTACCCTTCTGACACCGTTAAGTGCTCAACAAAACTAAGCACAGCGCGACGGTAGCATTGAATGCTCAGTAGACCGCTTTCGTCCATTAGCTGCCGCTCACGAACACCTGCTTTCGGCCAATAGCTGCCATTCGCGAAAGGCTGCCTTCGGCCAGGAGCAGCCATTTAGCACCAGGCCAGAAAAGGAGCCTCAGGATTACAGCCGTGCCACGAGACATCTTGAGTTGGCGCTGCTATCTGTTATCAGAACTGCGCCATGGCTAAAGAGGAACACATTCAATTCTGGAAAAACTTCCATTGGCTGACAGCTCGATGCGGTTGAAAATCTGAGGAAGAATGCCACCCGACAGGTACATAATGAGCGTCCTGGCACCTAAGGCGTCAGTTGGCAAACACACTCCAGATTCACTCCATCAGGGCCCAGTACATAGGCCGCGTAATAATCGGAGTGGTACTGAGGCCTGATCCCTGGTGCGCCATTGTCCTGTCCGCCAACGGCGATGGCAGCCGCATGGAATGCGTCGACGGCCCCATGACTCTGCGCCAGCAGCGCGATATGAGTCCCGTAGCTGGGAACTGGTGCATCGTGCAGCCACAGGAATGGCTTGCCTGCGGAGCCGAACCCCAGTCTGCGAGGCGTCGAATGCGGATGGTCCGTTTCGATGCTCATTAGCAATGTGATCCCTAACGGCTCGAGCGACCGCTCGTAAAAGGCGCGAGCGTGCAAAATGTCCGAGACACCAATGCCCACATGATCGATTAGTGATCCAGCAAACTTACTCATTTGGTAACTCCTTGCATCCCCGATTCACTCGGCAGGATGGTTGCGCTCGTCAGATATAAGCGAATGATATTTCCCGTTGCGGATTGCCAGTTAAGGCATTGTCGTCGTTCAGCGGAAGGTCAGCATTTGGCGAGTCGACCGATCCATGTACGTTCAAACCTGAGAAGCTCCACCGTCGGCGAACAGCTCGGCACCGTTGACATAGCTCGACGCCTCGCTCGCCAGAAAGAGCGCAGCTTGGCCGATCTCGTGTGCCTGGCCGATCCGGCCGAGGGTGCTCTTCTCATTTAGCAAGTCGATTACCTGTGGCGCGTTTTCACCAAGCACGGCCCGTAGGGACGGGGTGTCCACCGGCCCGGGGCTGAGTAAGTTAATGCGTACACCCGATCCTTTGATGTCGAGAATCCAGCTCTTCACCAACGCGCGTAGTGCGGCCTTGGTTGCTCCGTACACGCTCATACCAGGTCCAGGGTTGATCGAAGAAGTCGAGCCGATAATGACAACGCTGCTCCCCTCGCTCATCAGCGGTAACGCCCTCTGAACCGTAAAGGTGGTGCCTTTGACATTGGTCGCGAACACCCGATCGAAGCCCGCTTCGGTGATTGCACCTAGAGGCTCGATTTCACCCATCCCGGCGTTAGCGATCAATACATCGATACGACCGTGGACCGCACCGATATGCTTGAACAGTTCCCCTAGGGAGGCTGGGTCCGAGATATCAGTCCGCACCGCAGAAACATTCCCACCGAGGCGACTTGCTGCTTCGTCTAGCTGAGGCTGGCGGCGCCCGGTGATGATCAGATCCGCACCCTGGCTGACGAATGCTTCGGCGATTGCGAAGCCGAGGCCCGAAGAACCGCCAGTAACCAGCACAACCTTGCTTTGGAATTGCATGGGATGAACCTCAATTGTCGAATATGTAGTGAACACTACATAAAGAGGGTGTCCTCTGCAAGTTATTTAGTGACTACTAAATAGAAGGCACAACCGAAGCGGTTGAACTTGCATGTAGCGATCACTACAGTGGCGTATCACCTAGAGAAATAGCTATGAACGAAAAACCCAGACAGCGCCGTTCCGCCTTTGACCGGGAGCAAGGGATAGCCATCGCACAAGCACTGTTTCACCAGCGTGGATACGACGCTGTCAGCCTGACCGACCTGACCGAGGCAATGAATATCAAGCCGCCGAGCTTTTACGCCGCCTATGGAAGCAAGGCCGAACTGTTCGAACGAGCAATGCATCGCTATGCCGCGGAAAACGCGCTGCCAATGGACAGACTGCTGGCACCGGATCGACCTCCCGCCGAAGCGCTAACCTCGCTGCTGATTGCCGCTGCGCAGCAGTACGGGCGAGATAGCGCTTTGCGTGGTTGCCTGATCACCGAAGGCCTGCGTGCGAACGATCCGGTCGCTCGAAACATGGCGGAGAAATTCGGTGACGCTGGAATCCAGGCGATCCGCCGGTATCTGGACCAAGTCTGCCCGGACGCTGCGCAGACCCGGGCTGACTACATCCTGGTCACCCTGCGGGGGCTGTCTGCAGCGGCATGCAGTGGGATGTCCAGCGAGCGCTTGGTGAACGTCGCACGGATTGCCGGCAGGTTGCTTGCCCATGAGTTCGAGGCAGACGACAGCGCAGTGGAATCCTGAGTAAACAACATCTGTATTATCGTCCGATCAATCAGTAATCAGTGATGGTCGTACCGCCGATGCTCTCGGCGAATGAGCCCCCCAGCAGCTTTGCCGGTGTCTCAAAACCCGGTCGTCGCACGCCGTTCAATACTTGGCGTGCCGCCTCCATGGCAGCAATCGGCGTATAGGTGTAACCGTTGACGGTTTCGATCACTGAACGTGCCACAGTGCCGTCAGCGCCAGTCACCTCGGCCACTGCCCGAGCGCGATGAGCTTCGCGCTGTTGCGCGTTCGGCCCCTCGGGAATTTTTGAAAGATCTCCGTCAGGTAATGGATCACCGGAAAAATGTACAAACATTGCAATATTGGGAATGCCGGTGGAGTGCCAGCCGGTGACCAGATCACCGAACGACAAAGGTACGCACAGCTCCTGGCCGTCGCCAAAATCGAAGTGTCGCGGTTGCGCATCGGGAGTTGAAAGAAGCGCTCCATCAATCCGGGCCAGCAGCCCCGCTCCAACAATTTCGCTAACACTCAGTGCTGACCCACGTGACATGGAACCCGCGACCTGTAGTGCAATGTTCAACGACTGCGGATATTTCACCCGACGAGCGACATGCACCGCCAGGCAGTCGGTCGGCACTACATCCCAACCGACGCCAGGTAGGAGCATGACCCTTGCCCCTACCGCCTCATCGCCCAATTGCTCGGCCAACCGATATACGTTGATCTCGGCCGTGATATCCAGATAATCGACTCCAGCCTTGATACAGAGCCACATCAAGGCGTCAGCTGTCCGCGCGAAGGGGCCGGCAAAGTTCACCAGCACGCCAATGCCTTCCAGGCATTGTGTCGTCGGGGCATGAGGGGAAAACACACGATAAGGAACGTCCAACTGTGCAGCCAGAGCGCGCAGCTTGTCGTGGCTGCGCCCGGCGATGACAACGTCCAGTCCCTGCGCCACTGCATAGTCTGTCGCCATGCGCCCGACATAGCCGGTTGCGCCATAAATCATCAATTTCTTCATTGTGCGTGCTGCCAGTTCTTGTAAACGAATTCCAGGCTGTATCCGTCAGGATCCAGAACATTGGCCGCGTAGTAGTTGGGGTCGTAGTGCAGACGCGCCCCCGGTGCGCCTTGATCAACGGCGCCCTGAGCCAACGCTGCCGCATAGGCCGCCGCAACCTGAGCTTTACTGTCTGCGACGAAACCGACATGTACCGCTCGGCCTTCGACTTCACCCTGACGCAGCCAGAAAAACATCCGGCCCTTGGCGCCGAAACCTTTCAGGTCCGGATGCCCAGGCGGACCGTCCTTGCCATCGTAGTCCAAGCGCGCGGTGATACCCAGCGGCGCCAACGTAGCTTCGTAGAAACGGATAGAGCGCTCAATGTCACTCACAGACAGAAAAATATGATCCAGCATGGCAACGTCTCCCGATCGTTCAGATGATGTAGCCGCCCGCGACTTCGATGGTCTGGGCATTGATCCAGGCCCCGTCTTGGGACAGCAACATGGCAATGACGCGGGCCACATCTTCGGGCTCACCGACTCTGCCTAGCGCCGTTTGCTCAGCCAGCATCGCCTCAAACTCATCATTGAGCCCGCCACCTAACTCGGTTCGAATCGCCCCAGGTGAAACCGCATTGACACGTATGCGCCGATCACCGAACTCTTTGGCCATGTAGCGCGTGAGCACTTCCAGTCCACCTTTGAACGCCGCATACGGCGCCACCCCGGCGGTGGCCACGCGTGTGGTAGCGCTGGTCAGATTGACGATGCTGGCGTTCTCCTCCAGTAATGGCAGCAAGGTCTGCGTCAGGAAGAAAGGGCCTTTCAGATGGACTTTGAAAAGACCATCAAACTGAGCCTCGCTGACCGACGCCAGCGGGTTGAACAGGCCGTAGCCGGCGTTATTAACCAAACCTGAGAGAGTGCTTGTGCCCCATGTCTCCCGGAGCACTAACAGGATGGCATCGCGGAACCCTTTGAAACTTTCCACATCCGCCACGTCGAGATTAAGCGCAACGCCCTTGCCGCCCGCTCGTTCAATGCGTCGCACCACATCATCCGCATCTTCCGGATGCTGGTTGTACGTAAGAATGACACCCATACCGCACCGGGCGGCGTGTTCTGCTGCACTCGCACCGATCCCTCGACTGCCTCCGGTAATGACGATAACGCCCATGACGTACTCCTTGACTGATTGAATGAGCCTCCACATTAAGGGCGCTGGTCACTGCGGACGCAGCCGTTCCTACTCGAAATCTGCCTGTTTCTACTTTTTGGTTGCGTTGCTCCTGCTGTGACATTCAGCATGGCCAGCATGAACGAACAACTTAACGAACTCCGCATCCTCGCCGCCAAGGCCGAAAACCGCCGCACAGAGACGGGCATTCCCCGCGTCGCTATGGTCCAAGGCAAAATCCCCGAGCATATGTTGGCGGCAGTCTATGACCCGATGATCAACTTGATTCTGCAGGGCAGCAAAACCATGACCGTGGGCGACCGCACGCTGCGATACGACCCTGCGACCTATTTCGTCATGTCGATTCAGTTGCCTGCTGTGGGCGCGGTGCACCCTGCGGCATCGGGCGAACCCTATCTGGCCGTAAGCCTCACGCTTGATCCCACCGTGTTATCAACCTTGCTGGCTGACCTGCCCAAACCTGTCGGCCGCCATGAAAGCGACCCGGGCTTTTCGGTGGCGGCCGTTACGACCGAATTAATGGACGCATGGGTGCGCATGTTGCGATTGATGGGCAACTCGGAAGCTATCGCAGCCCTGGCGCCTGCTTATGAACGCGAGATACTGTTTCGCGTGCTGCAAGGCCCCCACGGCTGGATGCTGCGAGAGATCGCAGCGCCCGATACCGCCATGGCCAGAGTGAACACAGCCATTCAATGGATCCGTCGAGATTTTGCGGAGCCGATCAGGGTGGAAAGCTTGGCTCAGAAAGCGGCAATGAGCGTCTCGGCCTTCCATCGCCACTTCAAAGCGGTGACGACGTTGAGTCCATTGCAGTATCAAAAACGAGTGCGCTTACTTAAGGCGCGGATGCTCATGGTAGCCAGCGGCAAGAGCGTCATGGCGGCAGCTTTCGAGGTGGGCTACGAAAGCCCAACGCAGTTTAGTCGAGACTATACGAAGGTATTTGGGCTTTCACCTGCGAAGGATGCAGGAAGAATTCTCGGAAAAACGAAGGTTCCAGAATCTAACAGGCGCAGGAATTTGGCCTCCTTCAAGACTTAGATAGCAAGCAACTGGGACGGGGTGTAATCGACCAATTTCTGGCGAATGCGAATGACTGGCTTCGCCCAGAAGCCACAAGTCTTAAAGGTCCGCTTATGGCCGAAAGCTGCCAGTGGTAAGTTATCGTGATGAATTACGGTTGCAGGAGTTCTGGAGTTCGAATCTCTCCTTCATCGCCACATTCAGTAAACACAACCCCCTGATTTTAATAGAGAAATTCCGGGGATTGTGGTTTTTGGCGTCTGAAAAAAGGCCATATGGGACTGAGATGGGACTGGTGCGCTATTTTGGTGCGCAAGTGGCGGTCGCTGAATGGTGGCTCACCTTCGCCAGCGATACGATGAGCTAGGCTTTTGCGAACCGCACTTCAAGGACGACTTCCTTGCCATCTGATTCCAACATTGCCGCAGCAGATGCTCTGACATTGCTTCTACATAACCAGCATGCCCTAGCGGGGGCGATCGAGGAGGTCACCAAATGGCTTTCAGAAAATGGTGTAGAGGATGTTACCGATAACGCGCTCGTGGCCATCGAAACCCTCGACACAAATGCCAAAGCGATCACTGAAGCAATTACCCGACTACGGCAGTCTTAGGGGGGCCGCCATTACGCACCATGAAGGATTGGCACAACATGGAAGGCTATATTCGGTTCGACCGTTTTATTGATTTGGAAACCCCATCGAGTAACTTCTCGCCCTTCACGAAAGGCAGAAAACGGCCACAAGATGGCCGAAACGTTCTGGAATATCTCTCCGCGCAGCGCCCTAGCAGAGTGCCCCGAGTACGCCATCGAGTATCAAGATCTTGCTGTTCTTGGTGCCAAAGAATAACTTCCGCTTATATATTGCTCACGAAAGAAAGATTTTATTCTATTGTGTTTAATTGTAGATGAAAGTATAGTTCATAATATAGCTGCCTATTTTATTCGTGCGGGCACTCACCCATACGAGCTGCATTCCCTGATGTATATTTTTATCCAAATCCATTTTGTTCGTGCAAAGCTCAATCCAGCGGTTCGTACTTTGATCTTCGATCCATAGACCTGCCTCGCAACGACCAAATTTCCCCCTGGACGGTCCGGGGTATCTCAGCTCATATGAAGATTTATAACTAACAATCTCGCCAGGCAAAAGATAGGCCGCGGTGGCATAACCATTCAGAGATAGAATAAATCCTAAGCAGAACCATCCAGTGAAAGAGTTTAGAGCCTGTATTGCTGTCTTGCGCCCAGGCCGCTTGTAGAATGTTCGAATTGCAGCGGTAAGCCCAGTAATGGAGCTGATCAGCAGGTATGTACTCCATTCGGGGATCTCAGGCATCAATGCTGTTCTTGCTGAAATTTTAGAAGCCCAACCTACATAATAAAGCGATGCGCCAAAAAGCAAAAACACTACCACTGTCAGAACTATTCTTTTTGATTTGCTTTCGGGTGAACTAGGTTCCATAAGCAGCTCTTGGGGGGGAAGCAGCAATTGTCGGAGGCAAAAATTCAAGTGGTGACATCAGCGGGGGAAGGAAGAATCTCATAAGTCAACCTTGCCTCATAAAACACCGTTCGCCACTCTAGAAACCCCGGACGGTATTCGCACAGAAGACGAACGATCTGCCCATCCTCTCCGATATAGACTTCTTCAACCAAAGCGATATCTCCTGGCGCTGCCTCGCGAGAGTTAATCCAATCAGTTAAAACTATTTTTGCTTGGTCAGCGCTGATTAGTTTTATGAGATCGCCTTTAGACAGTGCCATGTCCCTTCGCCTGGATTTTTACTGATAACAAGTACATGAGACTATCGGTTTTTTAAGACAAAGTCCTTTCTTTTAGTCCGAAGGCTTCCTTTAGACAATGTCCGCTTCTGGCCGAAAGCAGCCGTTCACGAACGACTACCTTCGGCCAAAAGTAGCCCTGATGGCGGGCTATAACTCTCTGATGCTCAGAATAAACGGGGGATGACAGCGGGGTGGAAAAATAGGCTGTAAGTCGACGCTGCCTCATAACACCACCCACGATAGAGAAGCCGTCGGGCTTTCTACTTCAGGCTAACGAAAGACCATTCAACGCCACAGGTGAGAATTGGCGGTATCTGCTTCTCCCTTAATAATACTGGCCTACGGCGAGCAAGCTTTCGAGACCCGTCTAATCGTAACCCCTATCCTCCGAATTTGACCGGTTGAGGAAGGAGCTCTCGGCTGAAGAGGGATTGCGACGGCGAAAAGTCCGTATTCCAGGCGAACGCAGTGGCGCTCGAACAATTTCGGTCGGTACCCAGGTGACGGTTAGCGGTGAGAGAGCCACTGCGATGGCGAACGCATTCAGTCCCCCTGTGCCGATAACATCAGAGCAGATAGCTCTTTTTTCGCCATTGAAGGTACATGCGGCAAGATTATCAAAGAGCATCCGAGTGCGAGCTTTATCCGACTGTTGTAAAGGTTGCCTGGACTGAGCCTGCAAGAGAGATTGGAAATCTGCTCCATCACTCGTTGCCCGCATCCTGGGTTCTGATGTTGGCCAGTCGAATGGTGCTGGCGGTACTGCAGAAATACCGGTCATCGGCATGCCTCATATCACGCTTGGTGTCATGAATCTCGCCAGTGTTCCTGGCTTGACAGTTCCGTTCTTTGCTTCATCAGATCCCGCTGAACCAGTTGTAGCCCTGGTCTTCCCAATACCCGCCCGGGTTGTCGTTGCTGACGAAAATCTCGACAACATGCTTGGGGTTTTTGAAGCCCAGTTTGGTGGGGACCCGAACCCTCAGCGGATAGCCGTACTCGGGCGGCAGCGCCACGTCAGCGTAATCCAGTGCCAACAGCGTCTGCGGGTGCAAGGCAGTCGGCATGTCCAGACTGGAGTAGTAACGATCGGCACATTTGAAACCGACAAATTTCGCTGTGGTGTCGGCGCCGATGTGTTCCAGGAAGGTTTTCAGCGGTACACCTCCCCATTGCCCGATCGCGCTCCAGCCCTCAACACAGATCAGCCGAGTGATATCGCTGCGTTGCGGTAGCTTGCGCAAGCTTTCGAGTGTCCACGGCGCCTTGTCCCTGATCCGGCCGGAGACGGCGAGCGAGTAACTGGTCAGGTCTACTTCAGGGATATCGTCCTGACCATAGAAAGCGTTGAACGGAAACGGCTTTGTGATCTGCGCGCGGGCGAAGGTCGGCGCCAGTTTCCGTCCACTGAACAGCCACGCCTGGACCCGGTCGTTCCAACGCGACATGGCCCAAAGCACTTTGTCGACCTGATCGCCGTCCTGCAGGTTGCAACCGGTCAGCATCGACATCGCGCCCACCGTGAGGCCGGCCCGAAGAAAATTCCGGCGCTGAATGTTTTCCAGTTCAAGCTGTTGCGCAGGTTCAATCCTGACGCGCTGACGCATTATTTTTGTAAATTCAGTCATGACCCATTTTTCTCGTTATCAGGCGTCCGCACTCCACCCGTGATCATTGGCAACAGGGTTTTTGGTACCAGAATCACCAAGACCAGGTGAATCACCACAAACGCTGCAATCATCGCCATGGCCGCAAAATGTACGTAACGAGCAACGTCATAGCCGCCCAGTAACTCGACCAGCTCTTGAAGTTGAACCGGTTTCCAGATCGCTACACCCGAGATCACGATCAGTACACCTGCCGCCAGCACGATCCAGTACATCAGGCGCTGTACTGCGTTATAGACACCCTTTTCATGCACCAGCCGAAAGCGCAAGGCATCGGTCAGATCATGCTTCAATGCGGCAATGCCGATGGGCAGCAGCTCACGTTTGAAATGGCGACTGGCCAACCCGTACAGCACATAGATTGCGCCGTTGATCAGCAGCAGCCACATGAATGCGAAGTGCCAGGCCAGCGCCCCGCCCAGCCATCCGCCCACGGTCAGCGCCGCCGCAAATCTGAAGCCGAACAGTGGCGAGGCGTTGTAAATGGCCCAGCCGCTCATGAACATGCAGACCATGCAGGCAGCGTTGAGCCAGTGGGTGAGGCGAACCGGCCAGGGATGCAGCTTTTTCTGTCTCACGTGTTTCCCCTTGCAAGCCTTCCGTTTAGCGGAGCGTTGCCAGACGGCAACGCTCAAGCTTTCTCAGATGATTACATCGGTGGCTGGAAGCCATCCTTGCCGACTGCAATGCCGCGTGCGGTGCCATCTGCAGCGGGGAACAAGACGATTTTCGTTCCTTTAACCAGCTCATCGGCTTTGCCTGGCTCGACGTAGGCGATAGGCACGTCATCCGGCACGACGATTTGTTTCTCGCCGCCCTGGTAGTTGACGGTCAACGTGCGGCCGTCGGTTTTGGACAGTTTGCCCACGGTGCCGTTGGTCATGGTGCCAGTGCTACCGTCTGCGTTCTGCCAACCGTAATGACCTTCGCCGCTGCCCTTGAGCCTGGCGTCGAATACCGTGACCTCAAGCGCCTTCAAGGTTCCGTTGGCCTGCGGGATGGCCGCCGAGCCGATGAAGCTGTCGGATTTGATCGAGTCGATATTGGCCTTCGATACCCGGCTGATACCGGTCTTGTCAGTCAGTCCGATCGTCTGCTGGGCGCCAGAGCGGACAGTGAAGGTCAGCGTGTTGTTGCTGACGCTTTCCACCGTACCGCGCAGTGGTTTGATGACCGGCATGTCGGCGGCGGTGGCAATGACGGCAGCGCTGAGCATCACCAAACCGAACGTGGTAGACAGGGCGTTTTTGAGTTGCATGGCGACGATTCCTCATGGGTTGATGTGTCGCCATCCTCAACCGCAGACTGGGACGTCACGATGACCGTCGAATGACATTTTTGTCATTCGCCAACCCTGACCATGAATGACAGAAATGTAACCGACTGCGCCCGCTCATCCCGTTACACTGCACAGCCGAGATACCGATGTCGCGGACTGAATCCCGTCATGAAGAAACCCGAGCGCGCCTGACGATGCATATCCTGCTGATCGAAGATGACACCAAAACAGGTGAGTACCTGAAAAAGGGGCTCGGTGAGTCCGGTTACAACGTCGACTGGACCCAGCATGGCGCCGACGGCCTGCACATGGCCTTGCATACGACCTATGACCTGATCGTGCTGGACGTGATGTTGCCCGGGATTGACGGGTTTCAGATCATCGAGCTGTTGCGCGCCAGACAAGACGTACCCGTGCTGTTCCTTACCGCGCGCGACCAGTTGCAAGACCGCATTCGCGGTCTGGAACTGGGCGCCGATGATTACCTGATCAAACCTTTTTCGTTTACCGAACTGCTGTTGCGCATCCGCACTATTCTGCGCCGCGGTGTCGTGCGCGAAGCCGACCATTTCCACCTTGCCGATCTCGAACTGGATCTGGTCCGGCGCCGCGTGACCCGCCAACAACAGGTGATCGTGCTGACCAACAAGGAGTTCGCCCTGCTCCATCTGTTTCTGCGTCGAGCCGGCGATGTGTTGTCCAGGACACAAATCGCTTCGGAAGTCTGGGACATGAATTTCGACAGCGATACCAACGTGGTGGACGTCGCTGTCAAGCGCCTGCGCAACAAGGTCGACCAGCCCTACCCGATCAAGCTGATCCATACCATTCGCGGTATCGGCTATGTCTGCGAGGTGAGGCCATGCGGTCCCGACGCCAACCCTCGCTGACGCTGCGATCGACCGTGGCGTTTGCCATGGTCGCGATGCTGGCCGTGGCCGGCGCGGGCTTCTATCTGTATCAGACGATGAAAGCCTCGGTATTGATCTACAGCGATCACGCGGTGATGGGCCGTCTGGAGCATTTTCGCAAGCTCCTGCATTACGAACTCGCCATCGAAAAGCTGCGCGACAGCCCGCAGATTTTCAAGAACATGCTCGACAGCGAAGACGACATCTTCATCATTGAAGAGCCGGGGCAGCCACCGGTCATCCAGGTCAATCCACTCAACGTCACGTTGCCTGAACTGCCGGTGATCGGCCAGGACACAAAGCTGAGCGTCAGTGATCTGCGCAGCGGCGTGACCGACTCGGGAACAAGGCTGCGCGCCGCCTCCGTAGTCACGACGTCGGGTGGCCGTGTAGTCCGACTGACGGCCGCACACCTTATGGGCAAGGAAATGGCGATGCTTGCAGCGTATCGCGAGCGCATCTACCTGGCCGTGGCCCTTGCCTTTCTGGCAACCGCGTTGCTGGGTTATCTGTCATTGCGTCGCGGGCTGCGTCCGCTGCGCAAAATGGCCGCCCATGCCGCAGCCATAACGCCTGAGCGTCTGCACAGCCGCATGGACAGCGCCGATACGCCGGTTGAATTGCAACAGCTGAGTGACGCCTATAACGCGATGCTTGATCGTCTTGCTCAGGGTTATCAGCGACTGACGCAATTTTCCGCCGACCTTGCCCATGAAATCCGCACGCCGGTCGGGTCGTTGATGGGACATTGTCAGGTTGCCCTTCGCCAACGCCGTAGCGAGGACGAATATCAGGCGCTGATCGCTTCGAACCTTGAAGAACTCGAACGGATCTCGCGCATCGTCGAAAGCATTCTGTTTCTGGCGCGCGCCGATGAAGCGCAAGCCGTAGTGGAGCGCCAGCAACTGTCGCTGCATGACGAATCACAGCGCATCGCTGAGTATTTTGAGGGCTTGGCTGAAGAACGGCGAATGAGCTTCCAAATAACGGGCGATAGCATCGTGCTCGCTGACCCCTTGCTGCTGCGCAGGGCGTTGAGCAACCTGGTGGCGAACGCTGTTCGCTACGCTTACGAGGGCACCGAGATTCTGATACGGGTATTGGAAACCCACGGAGGTGCCCGGATTGAAGTGGAGAACCAAGGGCCGGTGCTGGGCGACGAAACCCTGGGCAAACTCTTCGACCGCTTTTACCGTGGCGATGCGTCTCGGCACCAGAATTCCGACTCCTACGGGCTTGGCCTCGCCATTGTCGTGGCCATCATGCAACTGCATGGCGGCCACGTGGGTGTCGAACAGCCAAGGGCCGGGACTATTCGTTTTTCGCTGTCGTTCCCTTGAGCTGCTCGAACGGTGCAAACTGTTCTTCGCCCGCTGCGGGTACCCAATCTTTTAACGGCGTCAGGAAATGCATTTCAAAACGACGTGACAGGAACGACCACTTTCCGTCCCGACGTTCAAACCTGTCGTGGTAAAGACCGCTGACTTGCACCGGGCCTTTTTCAATGTCATGAAACAGGCAATCCGCAGCTACCGTGCCCACTGCGCTGTCACCCTCGATTTCAATAAGCGGGTTGGCCATCCAGTGGTGCATATGGGGCATCTGGCGCCAGCTGTTTTGCGCCATCGCCAGGATTTCGTCACGGTTTCCAGCCTGGCCAAAACCCGGTAGATCCAGTGTCGACTCTTCGTGCCAGATTGAGCTAAGAAGCGAGGCGTCGATGCGGTCGAAAGCATTGGCGTAGGCGCTGATCAGCGACTCGATGGCGGCGCGACTTTCCAGGGCGTCCAGTCGGGCTGTCAGTTGTTCATTGTTCATGATGAGGTTTCCTGCAGGGGCTGCGCATAAGCGAGGAAGGCAGCCCTGCGCGAGGGCTGCGCTACGGTTGAGCACGTGGTCAGATCTGCGACAGACCACCGTCGACCATCAGCTCCACACCGTTGACATATTTCGCATCGGCAGACGCAAGAAACAGCGCCGACGAGGCGATTTCCTCAGGCTCGGCCATGTACCCCAATGGCGTGATCTGCGCGACGTGCTGACGCAGCGCGGCGACGTCGCTTTCGCTCATCTTCAAGCCGTTATCCATCAGCGGTGTGCGGGTGAAGCCAGGGCTCAGGACATTCGCTCTAATCTTGCGACCTTTGAGTTCGTTGGCCCACGTCCTGGCAAAGGAACGTACCGCGGCTTTGGACGCGTTGTAGAGGCTCAGTCCTTCCATGCCATTGCTGGAACAGATAGAGGCCGTCAGTACGATCGAAGCGCCATTTTTCAACAATGGCATCAACGTCTGTACAGTAAAAAAGACTCCCTTTACGTTGATGTCGAACATGTTGAAATAGGCGGCCTCGGTGGTCTCGCCCAGCGGGTTCTTTTCACAAATACCCGCATTGGCAAACACTGAGTCCAGTTGATCGTCGTGCGCCTCAATCGTCGCCTTGAGCTCGTCCAGATCAACCTGGCGCGCGACATCGGAAATGACCGCGACCGCCCTGTCGCCAAGCTTGGCCACCGCAGCCTCCAGCGTGGCTGCAGAACGCCCGGTGATGTAAACGCGCCTGGCGCCCTCGGCAATCAAACCCTGTGCAATCGCAAATCCGATCCCGGTGGACGCGCCGGTGACGACTGCGACCTGATCAGCGAATTTACCTGACATAACTGACTCCTCGATTTCGGTTGTGTGGCTCGACTGGAACCACAGTGCGGCCATTGTGCGAGGAGGCAGGGGCGCAGCGGCACTGCCATAAATGAACATTGGCCGTTCATTTATGTGAGGCGTCAGCCAGGGTTTGATCGTTTAGATTGAAGTCAGCTGATTCAAAGCATGACCCGCAATCGAAAATATTCTGGAGCCGAAGGGTTTCAGAAAGGAGACCTTATGCCTGAGAAAATATTAGCCCTTCCGGAACAGCGGCGCTGGCTGATGTTCGCCATCCTGTTGGTCGGTGCATTCTTGCCGCCGCTGGATTTCTTCATCGTGAACGTAGCGCTGCCTTCGATTCAGCAATCGCTAGGCACGGCCTCCTCTGCTGAACAGTTGATCATCTCTTCTTACGCGGCGCTGTATGCCGTGACACTGATCACCGGCGGACGGCTTGGTGACATCTTTGGCCGCATGAGAATGTTCTTCGTTGGCCTGATTGGCTTTGCCGCCGCCTCACTGATCTGCGGTGTCGCCGAGTCACCCTGGGTGTTGATCGCCGGACGCTCGCTGCAAGGCGTGACGGCCGCTGTCATGGCGCCGCAGGCACTCGCTTCAGTGCAGGCGATATTCCCTGAGTCGGAAAAACCCTTGGCGTTGAGCCTGTACGGTGCGGTGTTTGGTTTGGCGTCGGTAGTCGGCCAGGCACTTGGCGGGATTCTGATCTCGCTCAACCTGATGAACCTGGGCTGGCGGACGATATTTCTGGTGAATTTACCGATTGCGTTGCTGGTCATTCTGATCGCCATCCCCGTGGTCAAGGAAACCCGAGCACCCCAGACCAGCAAGCTGGATCTGGGTGGAACGCTGTTGTCGATGGTGACGCTTGCGGCGCTGATCGTTCCGCTGATCGAGGGACGTGAAGCGGGCTGGCCGTTGTGGGCCTGGCTGTCGCTGGCGGCGACGCCACTGCTTGCCTGGCTGTTCTGGCGCTACGAAGCCCGTTTGTATCAAGCGCAAGGCGCGCCGTTGCTGAACCCTGCTGCACTGCGTGCGCCCGGGCTGGGCCGGGCATTGTTCGTCGCACTGACCTTCTACGCAATCGGTGTGTTCTTCCTGCTGTTTTCCATCTATTTACAGGGCGCGCTGCATACGAGCCCACTCAGTGCAGGTCTGGTCTTCCTTCCATTCGGCGCAGGTTTTTTGCTCGGGCCGCTCACCACCCATCTGTTCCGGCGTTTGCTGGGGTCTTATGTGAATCCCTTCGGAATGTCACTCGAAGTGCTGGGGTTCGTGCTATTCGCCTGGCTCGTGGCGCACACACCGACGGCCGTCACGCCCTCTGCGCTGTCCCTTGCCGTGATTCTCTTTCTGATCGGCTTCGGACAAGGACTGGCCCTTCCGACATTGATGCGCATGATCACAGGACGCGTGGCACCGGCGTATTCCGGCATGATTGCGGGCATCACCAGTTCCACCCTGCAAATCAGCACGGCACTGAGCGTGGCGATCATCGGTGGCATTTTTTACACGCTTCTGGGCAAGGACACGGACGCGGCGGCCATCACCCACGCCTTCACCGTCGCCATACTGTGCATCGCTGCCTGTCTGGCCGTAGGCGCAGGACTGAGCCTGAGTCTGGCGCGCCAACCTGCTGCAGAGCTGCAAACGGCGGCCATGCACCCGGCAGAGTGAATCAACCGCCTGCCCGAGTGCCAATCATGACGGAGGCCAGGTCGGCAAGCGCGCGCAGACTGTCCATCTGGCGCATGTCCTGGTGGTAGCCCATCCAAATGTCGCGGCCTGGTGGCGGTTCATCTGAATCGATCAGACGCAGCGCCGTCAACTGGTCGCCCAAAGCGCGGGGCAATACCGCGACGCCCTGCCCCTGCGCACACATTTGCGCCTGGACTGTGCGGCTGCTACTGGTAAACACGGTACGCGCCAGAGGGTAACGCTGCTGCAGCCACTGCACATCGGGATAATGAGACTGGGCAACACTCATGGTGATCAGACCCAGCCCGGCGCCCTGTGGCTCAGGGTCAGCAGATCCAACGGCTGCGTATAACCCGTAAGTCAGGGAGATCAGCTTGCGGTGCACGATATCGGGTTCGGTGAACGGAACGATTCGAAACGCGATGTCGGCGTCGCGGCGAGCCAGATCAAACAATCGGTGCCCGGCAATGACCTCGGGCACGATTAATGGATAACGAAGGCGCAGTTCTCTCAGCACCGGGGCCAGGACATAACAGGCGAACCAGTCAGCGCAGGAAATGCGCAGCACACCTTCGGGCTGGGCGCTGTCCCCCGCGAGGCGCCTTTCGATGGCCAACGCACTTTGCTCCATTTCCTGCGCGAGGCTGAGGAGCTTCTCCCCGCTGTCGGTCAACACGAGACCTTGGTTGGTACGCAGGAAAACGGGTTGGCCACTGAACTGTTCCAGCACCTGCAAGCGCCGCCCCACGGTCGGATGGCTGACCCCCAACAGTTTGGCGGCAGCCCCCAATGACCCGCTGCGGGCAATCGCGAGAAAGACCCGCACATCACTCCAGTCCATGCTCTGCCCCCGTACAAAAATGAACAGTGAGAGTGCAGCAATGGCAGTGCCGTAGCAATCCCGTGCCCGACATACTTGTCTGCATTCACCGTCGTCGAATACCAACCGGAGACTGCAAATGAAGATTGGTTTTATCGGAGTGGGAAGCATGGGCAGAGCGATCATTCCACTGCTCGTCCGCGCTGGCCATCACGTCTCGGCATGGAACCGCAGTCACGCGGCGTTCAAGGATCTCGAAGGCATCAGCGTTATCGAAACGCCGGCCTCGGCGTTCCAGCAAGAGGTAGTCATCACTCTTCTGGCCGATGATGCCGCCGTCAGGCAAGTGCTGCTCTCCAGCGCTGTTCTGGAAACTGCAGACAAAGCTTGCGTGCATGTCGTGATGTCGACCTTGTCGCCTTCGCTGATGTTGGAGTTGCAGCGCGAACATGAAGCCGTCGGCATGCCATTGATCGCGGCGCCGGTCTTCGGCGTGCCCGCCGTGGCGGCCAAGGGCGAGTTGAATATCCTGGTGGCCGGATCGCAGGCTGCTGTCTCGACCGTCCAACCGCTGTTCGACCTGCTCGGGAAAAAAACCTGGTATCTGGGCGACCAACCTGAACGGGGCTGTATCGCGAAAATCGCCGGCAACATGATGATCACCCAAGCCATCCAGTCGCTGGGCGAAGCCAGCGGACTCGTTCAACGCCACGGACTGAGCCCTTCGATTTTCATCAAGCTCATGACCCAGACCCTGTTCGCCTGCCCCAGTTATCAGCGTTATGGACAGAACATCGTCAGCAGCAATTTTGAACCGGGTTTCAAACTGTCTCTTGGTCTCAAGGATATGAATCTTGCGATCGATGCGGGTCGTATCAAGGGGCTGGAATTGCCAGCGGCGGACGCCGTGCGATTGAAAATGACGTCGGCGGTAGCCAGGGGCGATGGCGACAAGGACTGGTCGGTTTTCGCTCAGCAGACGAATCATTGAGAAGCTCTTTCGAACACCTGCCACGAGGTCATTCATGGAAAACTCCGACATCGCGCGTCAACTCTCAACATTCAGGAAAACCATCGACAATATCGACGCCGCGCTCATCCACCTGCTCGCGGAACGGTTTCGCTGTACCGATGAGGTCGGATTGCTCAAAGCCCGATATCAGTTGCCTGCGGTAGACGAGGCCAGAGAGCAGCAGCAATACCAGCGTCTGGCAGCACTTGCTCAGGAGGCTGAGCTGGATACGGCCATCGTGCAGAGGCTGATGCAGTTGGTCATTGGCGAAGTGGTCGAGCGCCACAGGCAGATCGCCGCCAGGCATGCCCCGACACCCGCCAATAACCTTACCCCTCGGGCCTGACCCCGGCGCCACTTATCGAAGCAATCAGACAAACGAGCAGAACCGCATGAAATGGCCAACGATCGAGCAAATTCGCAGCTTTACCGATTTACCCTCTGGCTACAGTTGGGATTACCTGAAACGTGAGGAGATCAATGTCGCGACAGATTTTTTCCGGACATGGTTTCCCTCCATTTCGGTGGGGTTGGCAAGCCCGTTTCTGGACCAGCAGTTCTACGCAGACAACGTGGTGCTCGAAGACGATCCGGAGCGAGGGATATTCGCTACCGTCGTCCGCCAGAACGATGAGATTGTCGCTATCGCCACGTGGGAAAAAATTGACGGTGCTGAAGCTATTTTCGGGCGGGTGGGCGCGGTAGCCAAACCGCATAGAAAAGCCAGACTGGCCGTCGCGGCCCAGGACCTGGGAGAAAAAATCGGCATGTTCATGGGCGCGGGGCTGATCTATGGCATGGCAACAACCCGCACGCCGTATATGCAACAAGCGCTGGAGCAAGCCGGTTACAAAGCGGTAGGAATAATGCCAGGTCTCGACCGGGAAGAAACAGCACCTGGAGTCGTGCGCAGGATTTACGAAGTCATCTATGTAAAACGGCTCGCACCACACGCCGACTTTCTCATTCCTTCCGTTCAGAATCTTACCCCTACAGTAGCGCGACTTTACGAAGACATATTTCAAGGTGATGACGACACGAACTGACGAGCCAGCCTGATAAAGGACCAACCATCGAAATGCTTCTGATCAGTAACTTTTACAGATACGCCTTTTGCATCGATCAAGGTAGCCACATTAGGTAATGAGTTCAAAAAGACTCAGTAGCGGCTTAAAGCATCTGTCGTGTTGATTGATAGATGACAAGTGAACTTAGTGGACGCCGCTCTGGCCCCTGAGTTAGCTTTCGTAACCGTTCTAACTTGGGGCTGCGCAATCATGACTGATCGTCTGATAATTGTTCCAGATGGCATGAGATTGATCTACGAGCGTGCTGGTTATGCACCAGCAGTAAAGGTAGGAAAAACTCTCTACTGCGCGGGTCAGGTAGGCAGGACGCCGGAATTATCCGGAACCTGAGCAGCAGTTTTTAGCAGCATGGGACAATCTCCGGGTCGTCTTGGAGGCAGGTGGCTGTAAATTTGAAGATGTCGTAGAAATGACAACTTACCACGTCGACATGCACCGTCACATGCCAATTTTCAGACGCGTAAAGGATAAAGTCTTTCCGAGAAGCACTTGTGCATGGACCTGCATTGGTGTCAGTGAATTGGCTCGACCTGGCCTTCTCGTGGAGATCAAGTGCGTCGCAGTAGAGCGATAACCTTCTGACAAGCACCTGCATATCCAGATCTTAAAATGGGTGACTACGCATGCGGTGGTAGATTCAAAATAACACACGCCTGCTGCATCGGTAGGCGCGTGAGAACACTTTACGCCGACGGCTAATACTGACTGGAAGCATGCGCCAATCAATTCCGATGCGAGCAGAAAAATGCCTATCAGCGGATATCCTTAGCACTCGCTCAACGCAAATCCAGAGTCATCGCTGGACACTTGAGCCGCTTCGTTAAGTCGTTGGCGCAGCGCAGCCGTTAGCTGCCTCTCCACCTCCCACGGATCGGACATCGCAGCGAGCTGCGGTGCTAATTGTCCTATGAATCGCGCAGGATCAGGTAGCCGGAAGAACGCGGCAAAGCGTGGCCCCATGGTGTCGTTGCTAGCTAACCGCCGTATTTCCTGACGCTCCTCCCACTCATGCCTCAAGTTTCTTGCCCTGTCTAAAAGCTGATTTGGACTACATTCATAACGCTTGCATAGCCACTCTTGCTGGAGCCTTAAACGCTCGGTGCGGGAAGTGTTTGGGCCAGCCCCCAATCTTTCCGCACGGATCTGAGAATACACCTCCGCCATACGTGCCGCGCAGATCATGGTGATTAGCATTATGGGAAATAAAATAGGTATGTAGTGGGAGAGCGTGATTCCGGGTAATGCTATTAGTGCCCATAAAAGTGCTATGAGACAGGCAGCAATCCAGACCAGGCAACTGCGTGTGTCTCGTCTGCGCCAAGCAGCCTTGAAGGGAACTCGCTCAAAAAGCTGAAAGTGGTCTTCTAGATCAGTGTGGAGCTGGCTGATGCTCATGATACGCCTCGCGACTCAGGCAAAATCATGAGCTTATCGGCTTGGTCGACCGCGCGACAGCCTCTATTAAATGTGGGCGGGACTCATCACCTATCACAATTGGCGTTCGCCATCGACCTTACAGGTCAGCCTACGGACCAGTACTAAAAGAAATCTGCTGGACTCATCTTTTCGTCATACGAAGTAGCGCCTAGCCAGGCGTCTCAAACCTGCCTTTCGACGGCAAACGCCTGAAATCGCTTTGTAGAGCGCTCACCGATATCGCAACGCCATCATGCGCAAGAAGTTGCGCAGTCGGTCGTAATATTTCAGGGGGTAAATCCTCTGCAGATCAAACCGGGCAAGGCCTGCAGCCAAGTGCGCAAGAAGTTGCGCAGTACTGCGCAACTTCTTGCGCACTTTCTTCTGATTTCCACGCTGAAAATCGCACCAAGAGCTCGCCAACCACCGCTGCGCTCCCGCCCCCCCGGGCACTTCAGCAAACCTGGCACGCTCCTTGACAACAGTCAGGCACCCACCGGGCGATTTCGCCTCCCGGGCACCTTAAATTTATCCGCAAGGAGAGCACCCCATGGCAACACCAGCGTACATGTCGGTTACCGGCGAAAAACAAGGCCTGATCACTGCAGGCGCATTCACCGCTGACTCCGTAGGCAACACCTACCAGGAAGGCCACGAAGACCAGGTCATGGTTCAGGCTTTCACCCACGACGTGATCATTCCGCGTGACCCGCAATCCGGTCAGCCAACCGGTCAGCGCGTGCACAAGCCAGTTGTGATCACCAAGGTCTACGACAAGGCTTCGCCACTGCTGCAAGCAGCACTGACTTCCGGCGAGCGCATGAGCGAAATCGTTAT